>CAWCVY010000051.1:0-88846 GCA_963799115.1 uncultured Chlamydiae bacterium
TTTAACGCCAAGTGAAGAAGAAGAAATTGAGTTAAAAGAGATTAGACCACCCTCTAGTTAAGCTGCTTTCTACAAAAGAGAGACCTATTTATAAAAAAAGCCCCTTGCTAAAATTCTTCATCATACTCCCCATTTGCTCTACATTAGGCATATGTCCGCCATTATGAGTATAGGTTTTCATATAAGGATCCTTTTCCTCCCACTCTTTTTCATTCTGAAATATTCTTCTCTTTATGTAAAGCCGCTTTACATCCTTCATCCTTTTTTTTCTAATACCAATCATGATTTTTCGCCTAATCCGCCAATAATTCATCCACCAAATCTTTGGCTAACTTTCCGTCAACTGCACTGTTAAGCTTCATGATGCTTTTCATCACCAATCCAAAATCTTTTTTTGTCTTGGCTCCAGAATCGGCGATGGCCTGCACCACGATTTTTTTGGTTTCTTCCGGAGAAAGAGCTTTAGGTAAAAACTCCTGAACGATATCTAGTTCTTTTTTTAATTTCTCAACGATCTCTGGGCGGTTAGCAGCTTGGGCTTGCTCTAGGGCCTCTTGAAGGTTGCCAAAGTAAGTTTTAAATAGCTTTAAAACTTCTGCAGTCGGGGAGGTTGCCTCGTGCATCAACGGCTAATATTTTTGATTTGAGCATGCGCAAGGTATCGAGTCTAATGCTGGTCTTTGTTTCGCATTGCTTCTTTAATACCATCATTGATTTTTTCGATAAGTGTCATATACACCTTTCACTCATTATTTATCTTTTATATCGAAAAATACCTTAAATCAATTGTTGATTTTTCCCAATCAAAAGTTTTGCCACTATGAAAGATATACGCCCAATCCCCGCGGATTTTTTCTTTTTTCGCTGCCTTTCTATTGATATAAAAGTTTATATTAAAATATTCGAAATAATGTAAGTCTGTGGCTTTGGAAAGCAAAACATATACAAGATTCCATCTGAGATAAGGAGGAAAATATGGTTTCATCTCCAGCAAGCCAGTGATTTTGACCCTGGGGGTTACAGGTCAATTAGGTAAAATAGTCGCCGATCATCTCCTCAAGGATGACTCAATCTCATTGAGAGTGACCAGCAGAAAAAAAGAACAGCTGCCAAAGCTAAAAGAACAATATGGCCATGCTTTTTCATGGACCTCGATGATCCCGAACTTTTGATGCAGCGCTTAAAGATGTCGATAGATTGTTTTTATTGACTGGATACACAGTTGCTATGCTAGTTCAAAGCAAAGCGGTGGTTGATGCAGCCAAAAAAGCAGGCGTCAAACATATCGTCATTTAGGTGTATTTACCCCAAAATTTGATTGCTATGATCCCCATTTTGCTTGGCACCAAATGATTGAAGCTTACATAAAAGAAAGCGGAATTCCTTATACATTTTTGCACCCAAACTGCTTCATGCAAAACTTCACAGGTATCTATAATATGGCAAAAAACGGCAGAGTGCGCTGGTATGCCAATGATAAGAAAGTAGGCTGGATAGCCCTGGAGGATGTAGGGGAAGCTGCCGCAAAGATTTTGAGTGAAGGACCCTCGAAGCATCAAGGAAAAGATTACTGGTTTTCAACAGAATCGCTAAATATACATGAAGTCGCCAAGGTGTTTAGTGAAGTTACGGGAAAAATTTTTCTTGTCGATGCTCTAGCGCCGGAGCAGTTTTTAAAAGACTTTAGCACCGCTGGAAGTAGCATTGATCCCTATTTTTTCGGCGTTACTGAATTTTTTAAACAGGTAGTCGATGGTCGCATGGCATACATTGGTGACGTTCGCGATGATCTTCCTATCTTGATCGGACGTAAAGGAATGACTCTCAAAGACTGGGCGACACTGCACAAAGATGAGCTTCTAACTTTGGCCTAACAACTATCATCTTTTAATTGAGTTCTTTTACTTCAGATGCAAGCGCCTGCCATCGAGATTCAAACTCCTCCGCTGAAATCATTTTTGATGGATATCTTGGTGCGCCTAGAAAATGCAGTCCTTGATATGCGATAGGCTTATCAAGTGTCTGGAGAGCTACTTCCAAGCTTTTCAGATTCTCTTCACGGTCATCAATAAAAATGATTTTATGCGGTGACAACTTTGTTTTTTCTAGGAAGGATAGAAAGGCTTCTCCCTTGGGGACCATGGTACCATTAACAAAAAGAATACCATTGAGATAAGCCGAATGATTGCCCCGATATGAATTTAAATCGTCAAATATGAGTGAATTTTGATAGGGGGCATTTTTAGAAAAATCTATTTCGAGCCCCAACAAACTATTCACCCGCCATTTTTCCATGCTTTTTATCGGCCCGATTTCGCCAGTTAAATTGGCTGTTAGTGCCATCGTAGGAATTCCCATTTGCATCAGTTGTCGCAGAAATTGGGGAGTGCGGGTGGTCTCTATAAGCACGGGATCGGAACTAATGGTCATTAGACTAAAGAACATCATCAGTTTGTCTTCGGGGACCTCTTTTATAATGCGCTTAGAAATACTGCTAAAACGCTTCATGTTTGCCATTTGAAAAGCCGGATCGCTAGGTTGAACCAAAACCATATCGACATCAAAAATTGCTAATGTCTTTGAGTCGGCTTCGTTGAAATAGTGAAAGACTTCTTCCATATGGTTGACCGGTGTGATTTGTGCATGACACGAGAAAATACAAAGTGCCATTAAAATTGTTAAATAAATTTTCTTCATATCTGAACCATATTAAATGATAAAATATTTTATAAATTTGATGATATCACAAGATTAGGTTTAGCAAAATTTAATTAATATGATGCTAAATATAAGCATTACTTATAAGAGGCATTTTCCCCCCTCTATAAACCTTTAAATATCATAAAACATAGCCATTGATTTTTCGCCTTTTATCACCTATATTTATGGGCATCAATTAGGAAAAGTTTTATGTCTGGAAAAAAAATTTGCTTAGCAAGTGACAATTGGGCACCCGCCCATCCATTAGTTTTGCAAGCTGTCATTACACGCAAATGAAGCTTATGCTCTTCTTATGGATCTGATTCGTGGACTGAAGAAGCTGAAAAAATTATTCAAGCAACTTTTAAAACCAAGTGCAAAGTCTTCATTGTATTTTTTCCAACTGGAACGAGTGCCAATATTTTTGGGCTGAAGCTTGCTTGCCGCAGGCATGAATCTGTTATTTGTACAGATATTGCTCATATCCACTATCAAGAATCTGGTGCTGCTGAGTCTATTGTTGGATGTAAGCTTTTAACTGTTCCTCATCGAGAAGGGAAAATAACTCCTGAGGCCATGTTGAAAAAGTTAAAAAGTGAAAGTGCTTTTGGAAAACACTCCACTTCTCCTCGAGTTTTATCCATTACTCAGCCAACTGAAGTTAGATCGTCTATAGCCTTAAAGAACTAAAATTTTTATCGAAACTATGCAAGCAAAGAAGCTTTTTTTCACATGGATGGAAGTCGCCTTTATAACGCAGCAGTTAGTTTAAACGTTCCTTTGCATGAAATAATTGATGCCTGCTCTTTAGATATTCTATCACTTGGAGGAACTAAAAATGGGTTAATAGGTGCTGAAGCCCTTCTTATTTTTAATCCAAATTTAGAAGAAGGGAGCGATCATCTACAGAAGCAAACTCTGCAACTCCTGTCTAAAATGCGTTATCTATCGGCCCAATATATTCCATTTTTCAAAAATGAATTGTGGCTAAGTCTCGCAAGGCATGCAAATCAAAAGGCACAAGAAATAGCTTCTATAATTGAAACAACTCCCCATCTTACTTTGAGTTATCCCGTTCAAACAAATCAGATTTTTTTTACTACACCTTCTGCTTGGATTTCATTAATCCAAGAAAAAATCTTCTGTTATCCCTTGGGATCATGAGAAAAATGAAGTGCGATTCATTGCTTCTTGGAATACTTCAGACCAGGATGTTAAAGATATACGATTAATCTTAGCTGACATCGCTCGCCATCCAGTTTAAAAGAGTCCTAAGTTGCTTGGTTGGGAAATCCCAAACTAATAGCATCTTGATAAAACGGCGCCAGTAAAACTTGTTTTGTATACATTTTAAAAAATTTTCAAATTCGCTTACTGGAAGCCTAATAGCTTTAGTCCCAATGCCAAACTTTCCTGTTCCCTTAGGTCTTCCTGAGCCATTTCTCTTTCAACCGCTAGGCATAAAAATCTCCGCTTGCTTTTAATTTGATTATCGTACATAAATCAAAATAGCACAAGAGATGACTTTTTACCCGGCATCACGACCTTGTAATTCATGGAAATCGATAATCTAAAATGTATTCAACAAGAGGATAAACTATGTCGCACAATACCTTTGCTTTTTGGATTTGTACCCTTTTTCTGGCATTGTAATTGGAATAGCAAGCCAACGAATTCCAGAAGTCTGGGCTGAAGAAGAAGTCTGGCCTAAAGAAATAGTAAGGCCTCACTCCTATGTAGAATATGCCAATGTATACAAAGTCAATTTAGGAAAATAATCAAGCTGAAGTGCTTTCCTACGGAAACCTGCTTGGAATTCCTTATCCTTTGGTTTGCCTATTTTGCTCTGCTCGGCCATACTTTGAGCTATGCTCTCGTTGCAATCCAGGCACATGGATCTGAATTCTCATTTGAACCATTTCGGAATTTAGGTAACGTGCGAAGATTTAAAAAAATTTATTGATTTCATCGGCAATTAAAGATGGTTGATGCAAATGAACCATATGGTCACTATCTTCTGCTATAACTCGCCGACCATTCGAAGATTTTTCTGATAGACTAAGCTGCTGTAGTTGCCATTCTTCAAACTCTTTTACTAGACCTTCATTTAAATTATTATTATCTGAATCATCAAAGATTTCAAATCCCTTTGTAATGACACTAATTGGGCAACTGATAGGGAACCACTTATCGATTTCTTTTAAAGTTTCTCTAATAAGTACACATGTTTTGCCGAACTCATCAGACTCTTCTTGAAGGGTTTTCATATGTTGACTTTTTGTTGTTACCTTTGGAGAGTGGTTCCAGTGTTTGAATCAAATTCACCACCATCTTGAAGAAATCTTTTTTGAGCAGCTCTTGGTAAGTAATCATAAGTGGTTGGAAGTTGATTAGATGGTGCCCGAGTATTAGGATTTTCGGATGAACTTTCTACCAAAACAAGACCGGCTATCCTATCTGGATGTTTTAGAGTATAGAGTTGAGCTATTAAGCCTCCGGCTGAATGTCCGACAAAAATATAGGGGGGCTCAAGTTCACATACTTTTAAGATTTTATCCAATCTTTCCATCGTTTTTTCAGCAGTGGGCGTATCCCCTTTATCACTCCAGCTCATTCCCACTCTGTCATAGCTGATCACTTGTATGTCGGGTAATTGATTTTGGACAAATCCCCAATCAGCAGAAGAACATCCCCAACCAGCCTCAAGAATAACAACCGGATCTTTTTTCCTTCTTTGATTTGCCTTTCACCGGTAATTTTAACATGAATAGAAACCGGATTTTCATTCTCTTCTATTTCTATGAACTTACCACCACCTTTTAAGAGGGGTACTTTTTCTTCATCAATCCGTTTTTGAAGTGCATCTGCTAAATTAAAGGCTCGTTTCACGTCTGGATGTTTTTCTTTATAATATGCTTCTAATTCTGTTTCATTGCTGAAGAGAACGCCCCTGTGTTTTTCTAACAATGTATCAATAGTAATTTTATCTAGAAGGTTCCTTGCCTGTTGTTTTTCTACATCATTTCCTTCTGGGCTTATGCCGTCCAAACAGGCAATGATTTCTTTAGTAAGTACTTTGCCTTCTGAACGAAGATATTCATTGTTGCTGCCATTCATAAAAGATATATAAAATTGTGCACAGTCCAAGGCTAAAACATTCTCATGTTTCTTACCATATTCTAAAAATGTCTTTCCAATTTTTAAGGTTTTAATATTTCTTTCTTCATCAGTAGTGCATTTAAGTTGGATAACATAGAAAAGACGGCTTGCTTTTACTATTTCTCCTTTTTTTGCAAGGGTTGTAGCTACATCCATAAGTAAATGAAAATTTTCTTTGATGTTCCGATGTTTCAGAAACTATTTTCTTAATAGCTAACTTTGAACCATCGCAATTTTCAATTTTTTTTAAAATATCTTGTTTTGTGAGTAAAACACATTTATTAACTTTTTCTGAAACTAAAAAACCCTCCCCAATGTTTCGAGATTTAACAACAGAAGGGGTTGTATTATCATTTTCTAATACAGAAAGATGGTTTTGCAATTGGCCAAATTTCATTGATTCTAGATTCAATCCTTGTGTCTTTTTCTTGAAAATATCAATTGCATCTTGATTTCCTAAAATTATATATTTTCTCTCCCTCAAGTACTATCTGATTTTTAGAATCCCCACTAACTAGAATCAATGAAATATTATAATCATGGTCATATGCATTAAAATGTAATGAGTTTGACATATAAATAAACGCTCACTTTTTATCAAAAAAATTCTAACTGTTTTTTGTATTTATATATAAATAAAATAATTATTACACGTAATTTTATTTCGGTGTCCTATTTCCCTGTTTTATTTCTCTTATCAATAACGTCTCGTTCTTGAAAATAGCTTTCCATCTGTTCAAAAAGTTCTTTGCGATTTTGATCTGAATTTTTAATTATCTGCCTATAATACTATTAGTATTAACATATTTTCAAAACATAAGTATATCATTTATTATATATTTTATTAATTTATTAATCTATAAATTCATAATTCGATTATCTCGAAAAGTATTACCTAACATTAAATATTCCACTTTTCCTTCGTATTTAAAAAAATAGAAAAAGTCTCACCACTAGGCTAACATAAGATCTTTTGTAACCCAATTTAAAATCAAGCTGATTTAGAAACTTGTTGATAAAGTGCGTTGTGAGCTGATCTCCAAACTCCTTGTCAAAGAACATAAGGCAATTAAACGGGCGGAAGCGGTTGATTTAAGCCATTTTAGCCTTTTTCAAGCTAACCGACTCTTAAAAAAGCTAACTGATGCTGGGATAATCAGCTCAAAAGGAAAAGGAAAAGGAGCTTTTTATGAGCGCCGCACATAAAATACATGCGGTGCTAACACAGAAAAGACAAAAAGCTATTCCTAAAATATGTGTGCTCGCATAAAATTACTAGCGTGCCAATAAAAATGATGTGCCATACAATTGTTTAGAGCCTTTACTCGCATAAGCTAAAATAAATTATTGTTACGGAGAATCATATGCAGATTTTTAAAGCTAATTTTCGCACTCTTATTGATTACCAGTGGGGCTTTTGCGAATCAAAAAGAACAAAAAGTCGTGCTAATTTCTGGTGCCACAAGTGGAATTGGTCTTGCGACAGCAAAAGTTTTTAAAGAAAGGGGCTGGAAAGTATGGGCAGGCTATCGCCAACATGTTCCTGATGAATTAAGACAAATGAAAAACGTCAGCCTTTGCCATCTGGATGTTACTGATGATTGTCTTGTGCAAGCAGCTATTGAGACTATTCTTAAAATGGATGGAAGAATTGATGCTTTAATCAATAATGCTGGCTATGGTCTCATTGGACCGGAAGAAGGTGTTACTCTTAACGAAGCTCAACATTTGTTTGATGTGAACTTTTTTGGGCCCTTACGGCTTATTCAAGCAGTTCTTCCAACGATGAGGCAACAACAGGAGGGTCATATTCTTAATATTAGTAGCGGTGTAGGTATATACGCGCTTCCTGGCTTAGGTCTTTATTCTGCCTCAAAATTTGCATTGGAAGGATTGAGTGAATCATTAGCAGCCACACTTTCTCACTGGAATATCAAAGTTTCGGTGATAGAACCAGGATTTGTAAAAAACGATTGGGGAAAACATTGCGTGGTTGGCTCTCGTGCTTGCCAAGAAGAATTTTATAAGAAATTGACGCAAGGGATTTGCCAGATGCTTTCTATCCCTCAAGGACAGCCGTGCGAAGAAATCGCTGCTTTGCTAGTAAAAATTGCTGAAACATCCGAACCGAGTGTACGCTATCAAACAAATGCTGGGATGAAGGATTGGATTGCCGAAAAATTAGTCGATCCCACAGGAATGACGGAATACCGAGACAATCTGCAATTTATAAACCGTCGCATTAAAGATCATGAATAAAATGCAAATTTTCCCAATGATGGGTTAGTACACCAACGCACTTAAATTGACGTATTTGAGCATGCCAAAGCCCCGGGGTTGAACGATCGCAAGTGGGTCCATATTGACTTAATATTGACCCACTTGCGATCGTTCAACCGCGGGGAGCTTTCGCATAGCTCAATACGTCAATTTAAGTGCGTTGGTGTACTAGCTATACGAGGAAAAAAAATGACTTTGAAGAGTTATTCGGTGGCTGTTCCCCCAGATCTTGTTGCAGCCATAACACTTGCATATGAACCAAGTGGCTTAATGTGTGAAAACTTGGCGAAAGAAGCCGAAAGTGAAGAGTATGGGGCATGTGTTTTTGAAATGAATAATATGCGGATCAAGTTTCGCATAGGAAAGATCACGCCAACCAAGGTTGGTCAATTTGTAACCTTATGGAAAAGAATTGGGGATGGAGTTATTTTGCCACATGACCTGGCAGATCCCGTTGATTTATTTATTGTGAGTGTCCGCAATAGAGAACACTTTGGTCAGTTTGTTTTTCCTAAAACGGTTTTGTTTGAAAAAGGTATCGTATCAAAGGATGGAAGCGGTGGAAAGCGCGCCATGCGTATTTATCCCCCTTGGGATATAACCGAAAATCGCCAAGCTAAAAAGACACAAGCATGGCAGTTGATGTATTTTTTTGAGATCCCCGCTGCTAAAAATATTCATACTGGTAGGGTGCAAAAATTATTCAAAGCTCTCAAGTAATTTCGATTAGCTAAAGAAGGGCGTGTGGCCGTTGTTGTACCGCATGGGGTTCTTTTCCGTGGAGGTGCGGAAGGGAAAATTCGTCAGAAGCTCATCCAGGAAAATCTGTTGGATGCTGTTATCGGCTTACCAATTTTCCCAACAACCGGAATTCGGGTAGCTATTTTAGTCTTTGATCGCTCACGTGAACCTGGGGGCAAAAATCAAAGTCGGAAAGATATCCTTTTTATCAATGCTAGTCAGGAGTATGAGACAGAAAAAAATCAAAATATTCTATCTGCACCGCAAATCGGAAAAATCATGATAGTTTTTGATAGCAGAGAAGAAATCTCCAAATTTTCTCATTTAACATCTTTTGATGAAGTTAAAGAAAATGACTTTAATCTTAATATCCCCTGCTATGTGGATACTTTCGAAGAAGAGGAAGAAATTGATGTGATGGCGCTTCAAGATGAGATTGAATCCTTAGAAGCCGAACTCACCCAAGTCCGATCTAAAATAAAAACAATACTTCAGGAGATCAAGCAATGAATAAAGATTTAATTGAAATCACTCATCATCAAACTTTTGAATCATTGAAACAGGAAGAAGAAGATGGCTGCGAATTCTGGAGTGCTCGTAAATTGGCAAAAGCATTGGAATATAATGATTACCGTAATTTTCTTAACGTCATCGAAAAGGCCAAAGAAGCGTGTAAAAATAGTGGACACAATATTGTCGATCATTTCGTTGATGTCACCAATATGATCGAAATTGGTAAGGGAGGACAGCGACAAGCTGCTGATGTGAGATTATCTCGTTATGCCTGCTATCTGGTCGTACAAAATGGTGATCCAGCGAAGCCTGTGATTGCGAACGGTCAGACCTATTTTGCAATTCAAACACGCAAGCAAGAACTTATTGATAGTCAAGATTTTCAAAAATTAAACGAAGATGAGCAGCGCATCATTCTTCGTAATGATCTTCGAGAGCACAATAAACAATTAGTCAAAACAGCTCAAGCAGCCGGAGTAGAGACAAATCTTGATTTTGCCGTCTTTCAAAACCATGGGTATCGGGGACTTTACGGTGGATTAGATGCGAAAGGCATCCATCAGCGAAAGGGGCTTAAGAAAAGCCAAAAAATTTTAGATCATATGGGCAGTACCGAATTAGCTGCTAATCTTTTTAGAGCTACTCAAGCGGAGGATAAGATTCGACGAGAGAATATTAAAGGTAAAAACGAAGCAAATCAAACTCACTATGAAGTGGGTATAGTTGTACGCGAGACCATTCAGAAATTAGGCGGCACTATGCCAGAAGATTTACCCTTGCCAGAAAGAAGCGTTGTACAGTTGGAAAAAGAAAAGAATAAAAAATTATTAGAAGTTACAGAGGAGTAATTATGAAAACTCCTCTTGGATGGAAGCGAAAAAATTCTAGGCTCAATCTTGAGCTTATCAAAGCACCCATAGAATGCATTGACTATGTAATTGCTCACGAGCTTTGCCATGCGATTTATCCACACCACGGGCCTAAATTTTATAGACTTCTTGAGACGGTGATGCCTGACTATGTAATAAGAAAATTGAAACTTGAATTGACACTGTCTTAATTATTGGAGCAGTCATGTTTGAATCTATCACAATAACGGGGCAACATCCTCTTCATAATGCTAAACCGATAGATCTTGGCTCATTAGTTGAAGCCATGCTACTTTATGGAAAAACAACGGCTGTCGTTAATTTCCCTATTTTAGAACAAATTTATCAATACTTCGGTAGCGATAATCTACTTCGGCTTTTAAGTGAAGAGTACTTGCAAATTGCCTACCAAGAATCACCTGTAGGCATAATAACGAAGAAAGAAGACAACAAGGAATTTCATGGGGTCGTTCAGTTTTCTTCTCCGCAGCATCAATTTCCAGATAAACTAAGAACCTGTTCAAAATCTTTTGTTAGATACAATAAACTACCACAGAGCCCACAGAGAACACAGAGAGGGGTCTTATGAATTATTTAATTAATCCAGATATATCTGAAGAAATAGACGGGCGTGAAACTGATCCATTAACGGGTAATATCATTGGGGCCGCTATTGAACAATAGCCCCAATACATGAAGCACAATTACTGTCTTATTTACGGCTTTATGGAACCTGTACTCGAGGATTGCTTATTAATTTTAATGTAAAGCGATTAGTAGATGGCATTTGTCGAATGAAGATATAAACCCCTCTCTGTGTTCTCTGTGGGCTCTGTGGTAGTTTTAACTGCTGAAGTGTTCGACACTAAAATTTTTTAGGAAAAGAAAGTTTCGACAAATTATCTATTTAAAAGATTTTGAACAGGCTCTAAGAGAATTATGTATAGACGCTAAAGGGAAGTCTGGAGCTGGTCGAAGACTTGCTCAAAAATTTGAAAAGTATATTCGTGTTAGTCGTGAAACTCCTTTAGTACTTAAAGGAACCAGAGAAGCTATTCTTAATCAACGATATCTTGAGTCTTCAACACAAATTGTGATCCAAGAATTAGCCCCAAATTCAACATTAAATAAAAAATTTAAAGCCAACCAAACAGATAAAGGAATTGTTGTAGAAACTGATTTTGATTTTGCCGTTATAAACACTGCATACCATAAATTGGTATCGCCTTCTCACTCTACGATGTATCGCATTAGCGGCTCTATTGATAAAAACGGCCCGGCAGCTTCTCCCCACTTTAAGACAAGATTGCCGATATTGTACAGGCTTGCATTTATGAAACCTACCTCTTGGTTAAAGCTCATATTTTATGACCACTCAATGGTTAGAAAATGTTGTTTTGATTTGTACATCACCTGTCATATACCTGGCACGAGAGATAAAAAAAAGGACTTAAGAAAAACGGTCAAGCCTACATAAGTCCCTAAGAAAAAAGAATCTGAGTGGTGAGATTCGAACTCACTACCCCTTGCACCCCATGCAAGTTTTTTCATGTTTTCAACCATATCATCCTGTCTCATTTTGCATCACAAATTTTATCTCAATCCTATATAGCTCATTGATTTATATCAAACCTTTGGTGCATACTGATGCGTGCCAGTGCATTCATTGTCGGGTGGATTCATCCGCCACATGTAATCCCTCGAGCAGATCGTCGAGCGCGCCCTGTATACGTCGGGCAAAATCCCCTCACTGGCACTTACCGCCGCGACTATGAAGGTGACTATCACTGCACAGAGCGGGAGGTTCGTCGTATGCTGGCCGATAGCGCAGAGGAATCAGCGGATAGCTGCGTTCTCGAAAAATTCACTATCGCCGACCTCGATCTTAAAAGTCTTCATCAGTACCGAAACCGCCTCGCTTCGCGTCATCCCAGTCACCCTTGGCTAGCAGATGACGATATAGGCTTACTCAAGAAGCTCAATGGTTGGCGGGAATGTCGCAAGAGTGGCATTGAAGGCCTCACGGTTGCAGGACTGCTGATGTTTGGGCGAGATGAGACTATTCGCGAGGCTATGCCACAATATCAGATCGATTTCCGTGAAAGATTGTCTCCTGATCCCGCAATTCGCTGGACAGATCGTCTCACCCAAGATGGAACATGGCCAGGCAATCTCTATCAATTCTATCACCGGGTGATTCAAAGATTGGCCGCAGACCTAAAACTTCCTTTTGAGTTGGATGGGGATATGATGCGCAAAGGAGAATCGGTTGTCCATGTGGCGATCAGAGAAGCTCTGGTAAATGCTCTTATCCATGCTGATTACCAAGGGCAAGGCGGCATTGTCATCGAAAAATATCCCGATCATTTCGAATTCTCAAATCCAGGTTCTTTGCTTATTTCCTTCGACCAGATCCTTGAAGGGGGAGTTAGCGAATGTAGAAATAAATCCTTGCAGCTCATGTTTACGATGATTGGCGCTGCTGAACGAGCTGGATCTGGCATTGATAAAATCAAAGCCGGTTGGAATTCACAACACTGGCGCTTGCCAATCGTCAGAGAACGGATGCATCCAGACCGAGTGATCTGGACGCTTCCGATGGTAAGCCTTATTCCAGATGAATCATTAAACAAGTTAAAATCTAAATTTGGCGATAAGTTCTCAAAGTTTCGAAAAGTGGAAGTTCAAGCTCTAGTAACCGCAGATATCGAGGGGTACGTGGATAATGCGCGTCTGCGCCAATTTACTGGCCTCCACGCAGCCGATATCACTAAGCTCCTCCAGGGGCTGGTCGCTCAAGGGGCACTACGACAGGACGGCCAGGGGCGATGGACACAGTACTCACTGCCCGCAGATATTGACTCCCTACATTCGGGATCTGACTCCCTACATGTGCCTGATCACTCCCTACATGCGGGGTCTGGCTCCCTACAGGTAGGGGAGATTTCTCAGGATCTTTGGAGTCAGCTCGAAAATATCGCGTCTCCGGTAAGAAATTCTAAACAACTGAATCACAAGGAGATGGAAAAAGTTATACTAAATATTTGCAAAGACCAGTGGCTTACCAGGCGGCAGATCGCCGAACTCATAAACCGAAATCACGAAGGAATACTAACGCGATTTTTGACGCCTATGGTTGAACATGGTCGACTTGAACTGCGCTATCCCGATAAACCTAATCGAGTAGATCAAGCATACCGGACGGTACGGATGCCGACACAGAATATAGAAAAACCTCATGACTAAAGATAAAACGCCAGAATACATCAGGATTGATGAGCGCAACCATGTAGAGAAGCCCCTGCTCGAACAGCTCCAAGGATTGGGTTGGACAATTCTTGATCTCGATCTGAAACAGGAAGTTAGCGACACCTATCGCCAATCATTTACCGAGGTGGTCATGGAGCCGGTGCTGCGCGATCAGCTCAAGGTCATCAACCCCTGGCTAGCAGAAGATCAGCTCGATGAAGTCATTCGCCAGCTCACAGCCAACTTTACTCAGACAGGTCTCCTGCAGAATAATCGACAAGTGTTTGATCTATTGCTCGAAAATAGCAGTGTAAGTGAGAACCGTAAAACGGGAGAAAAAAGCCCAACAGTACGCTTCATTGACTTTACTAATCCCAAGAAGAATAGCTTCATCGCCGTCTGCCAATACAAGATCCGAATTCTCGGCACAGAACACCACATCATTCCCGACATCGTATTGTTTATCAATGGACTGCCGGTCGTCGTGATCGAATGTAAATCACCTAAAGTCAAAGAGCCCATTCCAGAAGCGATTGACCAGCTCTTACGATACAGCGAGCAACGAAACAACAAAGGCGAAGGATCTCCTCTTCTCTTTTTCTATAATCAGTTTGTAGTCGTAACCTGCCGTAATGAGGCCAAGTTTGGAACAATTACGACCCACAGTGAAAAGTACTTTTACCGCTGGGCAGATCCATACCCACGAACTCTCGACGATTTGGCTCGCGGTGCGAGTAGTCCCAACGATCAGCAAAGACTCGTTGCAGGGATGCTGGACCATCAAAATCTGCTCGATCTAATCCGCACATTCACCCTTTTTTCGACCAATGATAAGGGGGAAATGATCAAAATCGTCGGACGCTATCAGCAGTTCCGCGCCGTCAAATTAGCTGTTAAACGCTTGCTAACCGGTCAAAGTCCCATGGAGCGCAGCGGGATCGTGTGGCATACCCAAGGCTCTGGCAAGTCACTCACGATGATGTTCATGGTACGGGAGATGTACCGACACTCCAGCCTCTCCCATTGGAAGATTGTCTTTATCACCGATCGGACGCAGCTCGAAGGGCAGCTGAAGGATACCAGCAAAAGCATTGGCTTCACTGTCAAACAGGCCAACAGCATTAAGGAGCTTAAAGACCTCCTGAGGAGCGATACGTCAGACCTAGTTATGGCGATGATTCATAAATTCCGGGAAGCAGATCTGAACCATACCTTCCCAAGACTAAATGAAAGTTCACATATTCTAGTCATGACAGACGAAGCGCACCGGTCGCAGTACCTAACGCTTCGGGCCAATCTGGCAAACGCGATCCCCTATGCTTCTCATATCGCGTATACCGGAACTCCCATAGACAAGACCGAGAAAGTTTTCGGTGACTACATCGATAAGTATACCATGCGCCAAGCAATCGATGACGGAGTAACCCTTGAGGTTATCTATGAAGGGCAGACAAATAATGCAGAGGTCCCTGATCCTGAGGCGATGGATGCGGCGTTCGAAGACGTTTTCAGCGATTACAACATCGATCAGCGAATGCAGATTCTTGGCTATGGGTCGAAATTAGCTTATCTAGAAGCGCACAAGACAATCGCAGCGAAAGCAGAACATATGGTTGGCCACTATCTCGACCACGTTTTTCCCAATAGATTCAAAGCGCAAATTGTTGCCGCTTCACGTGAGGCTGCTGTTCGTTACAAGAAACATGTCGACGCGGCCCTGGAGAAGGCGCTCGAAAGGCTTGAACAACAAAACCCCCGTAAGCTGGATCTCGACCTTCTTCGTTCTCTACAGACTGATGTCATAATCTCAGGTAGCACCAATGATGGACCGGACCTAAAGCCGTTTACCGATCCCTCTAAACATGAAACCAGCATCAAAAGCTTTAAGATGTCTTTTGGCAGCAAAGAGGACGGGATAACTGGCAATATAGGAATCCTAATCGTTAACAGCATGCTGCTAACAGGGTTCGATGCGCCTGTTGAGCAAGTCATGTATCTAGACAAAACGATCACAGCTCATAATTTATTGCAGGCGATTGCACGCGTTAACCGGGTCGCTGGCCCAGGAAAAGACAAAGGTCTTGTCGTCGACTACGTCGGGGTGGGACATCACCTAAAACGAGCGATCGATTGCTATGACGAAAGAGAGCAGAAAGAAATATTGGATGCCATGAGCTCTCCGCAAGAGGAGCTGCACCAACTAGCAGATAGTCGCAACGCTGTGATAGCTTTTCTGAAAGAACATGGACTCACCGATCTTACCGATCATGACGCCTTCTTTGACCTCTTCTACGATGAAGACATCCGATTCGCCTATATGGAGCGGTTTAGGGAATTAACACGACACTTGAATCTTGTATTTCCAGCCCCTCAAGCGCTTGAGTATATGAGGGAGTATCAAGCCCTCTCCGAGATTAATATGATGGCTGGCAAACATCTCCGCGACCAGCGACTCAGTATGAAGGGCATCCCAGCCAAGTTGCGCGCCCTTATTGATGACTATCTGGTGTCTAGGGGCATCGAGCAGACAGTGGAACCCATTTCTATTCTCGACGTCGACTTCCAAAAGCAGGTGAACGCCCACGACCGCATTAAAACCAAGGCTGCTGAGATCGAACACGCGATCCGTCATCATCTTGAAGTGGAGCTGGATGACGACCCCGAGTTACAAGCGACCTTTTCTGAGGCGCTCGCAGCAATTCTTGAACAATTTAAGAACAACTGGCAAGCGATATATGAGGAGCTGGAGAAGCTGCGGGAAGAGATCAAAAGAACTGCAAAAGAACCCACTTATGGACTCCATCGCAAGAAAGAGATGCCTTTCTTCAGGATGTTCAAACGAGAGCTATTTGGTGAGGAAACTCTTACGGAGGATGCCATTGCTATGCTTGTCAGGCTGACCCAACACATCTACATCATTGTGGAGCGCGAGCTTAGACTACAAGGATTCTGGGAGAGCATCCCTGCCCGTAATAAGCTAAAGGGAGAAGTACAGAAAACTTTGCTCGCACAAGAATTTAAAGACCTCCCCAGTATCTTCGAAAAATGGACACATATTTTGAGTCGAATTATGGAAATCGCGGAAAAGAATAACGATACTATCCTCTATGCGGAGAAATCCCCATGAATTTCAACTACACGGTTGTTCGATCTGCAAAGCGACGCAAGTTGACCATTACCGTCGAGCGAGACAGCAGTGTAGTAATTCATGTTCCAGAAGGAATAACAGATCATGACATCGATCAAATTGTGCAGTCGAAGCAGAAGTGGATTTATGAAAAGATTACGCATCCACAGAAGTATCAGAGGCTGCCGCACGGCCCTGGCAAGGAACTCGTCAATGGGGAATCGGCCCTCTATTTGGCCGTTTCTACCGCATCGAGATAGTTAGAGGCAAACGATCTCACATTCGGTTCTCTCAGCGCTTCTTGATCCCGGAAGCTCTAGCAAAAAGTGGAATCGAGCCGTTGCGGGGATGGTATATTAGTAGGGCTAAAGAGAAGCTCGCCCCACGCGTGAAGCGATATGCGGCTCATTTGGGTGTTGACGTCGCCCAGGTCAAGATTGTCGATGAGCGCTACCGTTGGGGGTCATGCACAGTGAATGACAACATCAACCTCAACTGGAGACTAATCAAAGCTCCCATGTTTGTTATCGACTACGTCATCATCCATGAACTCGCTCACTTTATTGAGGCAAATCACACCCCTCGCTTCTGGAACATCGTCCGCTCCCAAATCGCGAATGTCGACAAGGCAAAGGGTTGGTTAAAAGAAAATGGACAACTGTTGGAAGAGGTGTTGTAATTTCAAACAGTGGGTCGAGGGAGCATGTCGCAGAGGCAGTTTTCTGGTTGTAAGGGAGGGAAAAACCGCAATACCTTCTTCTGGGCTTTTTCGATGCTTTCGGGATCATTTTTTGTGGATATGCCCAATCTGACAGACGGATTTTCTGCTAGAAAGCCCCTTAAAAAATGCCATAAGACACTATCGTAGTCATTCAATCCGGTGCCCCAAAAGATAAAGCTTTTTGTTTTATTCAGACACTGTTGAAGGAAAGGCCCGGGCGAAATTCCGCAATTCAATCGTTCAAGATCTTGCGTGGTTTGTGGCATAAGAGCAGAAATATTTTGGAGAGGGAGTATCGCCTGCTCTGGATAGTCACAACGTCCATGGAGTTGGATTACATTAGGAAACTTCTTGAACAGCCCCAAATCCCAGTTGGTGGTAAGGATCAAGATTTTCCCTGAAATGGGAATAACGTGATGTTTGATGCATGCATGACAGAACATTTCCCTTGGAGAGTCTCATACGATTGAAGCTCTCGTATGATCCTTGTTTTTATGTCCGTGATGTATTTCAGGGCGGGAGCAGGGTTGACTGTGCTATTGAAGAGGTAGTGCTGGGCTGCAAGCCATGTCAGAACGTCCTGCCCCTCTTGATATTTGCCAGTTCCCAGCAATCCCTCTTCCTTCATCCTTCCTTTCAAAATATTCCAGCAATCTCCTCCGCCAGCGATTTCAACGGCACCGTTGCCTGCAAAGATGATTGTGTCCGGAGCGTAGTTTGATAGAGTCGGGCAAACCTCAGATCTATTAAAGCCGAGGTGAAGTATGCCGTCGATTTTGACGAAGGATCGGGAGAGATCGATTTTGGATGCGAGTTTGCCTTTTTTCACAAAAGCAAGGCAACGTTCACAATGCTGCATGTCATTTCCCCCTTTTGGTTATCGAGGATCTGTCCGCCACATATCCGCCACACGGGTGATTTTTCGAATATTTATTGAACGCGATAGTTATCGTAACTCACTGAGAAAAAAGAATCTGGGTGAGAGGATTTGAACCTCCGACCCCTTGCACCCCATGCAAGTGCGCTAGCCAAGCTGCGCTACACCCAGATAAGAAAAAATTAAACTGATCAAGACCTTCAAATTGAAGCTTCGTTTCGGACATGCGCACTGCAATTCGACCACATTCTTCGATGATTTTCTCCAAAGGATCGCCCGCATGAACATTGGCTTGATTCATATCAACTGAAATCGATGAGCTGAATGTAGCCCCTCCTTTCATCCCCTTTACACGAAAGTTGGCAAATAATCCATCCTTCTTTTTGGTAATACTGATAAATCGAACCAAATTATTTTCAGCTATATTCATAGAAAATGCCTAGTCTTTGCGGCTTTCACACCTTCTTGGTGATCGCCTCATTCTTTAAAGTCCATAAATATAATAAAGTCCTTTCATTCTCGTCAAGGTATACTTCATGGTCATAAGTAGGAAATTTGCCTTAGACCTATGTGAGTAATTTGATCATAAGCCATGAAAAACAGCTGATAACTCATGAATAATTGTGCGTAGAACGGAATTGTTATACAATCGCCAACAGTTCGTAAACGAGTTATCAACATCAAAAAAAGGGTAAAATAGTTCAATAAAATTGTTTAATTTATCAAAAAAACCCTCTTTAAATGTTATCTGAAAATGAATAAATAAAAATTCTCCTCAAGAAGGAAAAAAATAGCGGTGAAGTTATGAACAAACCCACAAAATCTTAAGAAGAAGAAGTAATCTTATTTATTCTTTTCTTCTTTAGAACACTGGGATATTTTCGATTTAATAGATTTACTCCGAATGTAGAAAAAAGTTTGCCCTTTTTCTGCTTTCAAAGCACAATGGTTTTCACGAAATTCAGCCGAAACCAAGGAGTCAAAGATGTTCGGAACCGGAGAAATTTTAGTTATTTTCGTGGTGATTCTCATTCTCTTTGGTGGAAAAAAACTTCCTGAATTCGCTAAAAGTTTAGGCAAAGGAATTCGGGAGTTTAAAAAAGCCTGCAACGGTGATGAAGAGGGGGAGATTTCCCATGCCCCCACTATTGAAACAGTCGAAAATGAGGAATCTTCTTTGCCTTCTTCCAATAACTCTTCTAAGGATTCTTCTTAGCATGACTCAAGAAGGGTGGGCAAGCATTTGGGGGCATGTTGATGAATTACGCCAAACGATCTTGCGGTCTTTCCTCATTATTGGCTTGGGGTTTGTTATTCTGTTGGGATTTTACCCCAGTTTTCTTCACTTTCTAACAACCAATAGTTTAGAGCGTGTGGAGGGTGGGTTAACCAAGCGTCGCATTAATCGCGAAGAAATCACCAATCAAACCTCTCAACAGTCACTATTTGAATTACCCCCCCATGCAAGAATAGTTTTTGATCAAAAAATTCCTGAGATTCAACAGGGTCAGCACCTTTATTATCGATTAGATCCTGGCCAATCGCTTTTATATGAACAAACGATTAATTCTCCTCTTCTAATCCTTGGACCCATGGAGGGTATAACTTTAGTTTTTAAGATGTGCTTTTGGTTAAGTATCGCTTTAACAGCCCCTTTGTGGGGATGGGTGTGGCTGCAATTTATTTTGCCAGGTCTGAAAAGCAGAGAGAAGGTTTTGATTCTTCCTTTTATGATTTGCTCTTTATTTAGCTTGGGCATAGGAATTACATTTGCTTATTTTGTAACCCTTCCGCTTGCTAATCAATACCTATCAGTTTTTAACCTTTCAATTGGGCAAAACGCTTGGACAGTGACTCATTATGTCAATTATGTCCTTTTTCTCTGTTTAGGACATGCCGTTGCGGCTGAGCTCGGTTTTATCTTGTTTTTGTTGGTTCATTATCGTTTTCTATCCCCCACATGGTTAATTTCTAAACGCCGCTACATGATCGTTTTAGCGTTCGTTTTGGGGGCTTTTTTGACTCCACAAGATGTAATCTCTCAACTACTGTTAGCCTTACCCCTGGTAATATTGTACGAGATTGCCATTTGGTATTCAAAATTCCGAGTCACTTAACTTTCACGTAAACTAAATCATTTTTGTCATGTTCATCTAAATACATCCGCCATTTTTCTGCGATTAAACCAAATTCTTCCAAAATTTCTTTAAAGTGAAAACGAGTTAAAGAATTTGCATGGCCTAAATAATTGAGTTGAACTTGAAAGCGATTTTCATCAATGGAAAGGAATGTGCGAATAGAAGGATGAGAAAAAGGAGATTTGTGAGACAGGCAACGTCTAACGCTTGAAGGAATGTAATTACCCCCATCGTAAACAAGCGAACTAAGTGACAGTTTGGATGATCCATCAATAAAACGAATCATAATGTCTGAACCATCAAATGCAACTTTGATTGAATCCCCACTTGCCAATTGACTAAACATTCTTTGAATATCTTTTTCAATTAACATTTTCCCACCAAATTATAATTTTATAGGAACGCAAATGTGTAAAATAATTCAATCTCGTAACTTTATTATAATAACAAACAAATTAATTATAAATAATTATTTGTAATTATGTAAAAAAAGTAAATTATGTATAGTTTGTAAAGAAAAAAATTTAAAACAAAAAAAGTTAAAATATGTTGTTTTTTAAGCAACAAATTTGATAAATTATTTTCGATTATTAATAAGGAATATATATATGGAAGTAAGTTCAAAAATACCACATTTAACTCATCCTTCTATTGGGAATAAAGAGGATAAATATTTAGAAATTCATTCGTTAAAACTGCAATTTATAAGGGTTATATTCTATCAAAAGTTAGATAGGGAAATGGAAGTTGTTCCCTATTTGATGATTAGTTTAAGAGATAAAACTTTGAAACTTTTAACCATTGGACAGTTGCAATCTCTTCACAAGATTTGCCAAATACCCCAAAATCTAAGAGCCTGTTCAAAATCTTTTAAATAGATAATTTGTCGAAACTTTCTTTTCCTAAAAAATTTTAGTGTCGAACACTTCAGCAGTTAAAACTACCACAGAGCCCACAGAGAACACAGAGAGGGGTTTATATCTTCATTCGACAAATGCCATCTATTAATCGCTTTACATTAAAATTAATAAGCAATCCTCGAGTACAGGTTCCATAAAGCCGTAAATAAGACAGTAATTGTGCTTCATGTATTGGGGCTATTGTTCAATAGCGGCCCCAATGATATTACCCGTTAATGGATCAGTTTCACGCCCATCTATTTCTTCAGATATATCTGGATTAATTAAATAATTCATAAGACCCCTCTCTGTGTTCTCTGTGGGCTCTGTGGTAGTTTATTAGACATCTTGCATAACCTCAATCCCTTGCCCGTGCCTCTGCCCTTGCCCTTGCCCGAAAAAGTTCTGGCACGCAATTTTATTTTTTAATATAAGGGTCTGCTTCTTAAATCTATCGGCCATTTATGCAAAAATACGAAGCTATACAGAAACTTTCGCCCACTGAATTTAGAAGATTAACAGGAGTACGAAAGGAGACCTTTGTACAAATGATTTCAATAGTTAAAGAGGCCGAGAAGCAGAGAATGTCCCAGGGAGGAAAGCCTTCTCGTCTCGTCGTCGAAGATAAATTACTTATGGCCCTGGAATACTTAAGAGAATACAGGACCTATTTTCATTTAGGACAAAGTTATGGGCTGAGTGAAAGTGCCTGCTATAGAAATTGCAAGTGGATTGAAGACATCTTAATTAAAAGCAAAGAATTTTCTCTTCCTGGAAAGAAGGCTCTGCTTAAAAGTGACACTGAATTTGAAGTGATTTTGATTGATGCTACTGAAAGCCCGATAGAAAGGCCAAAAAAAAGATCCGATGCAAAAATCGGATCAGAAATAGAAATAACAAACAGAAAAGATATTATTCCGGGAAAAAGAAAAGGCATACGCTAAAGAGTCAGGTCGTTGTAGATAAACAGTCGAGTTTGATCATATGCACGAACTTTTGCAATGGGAAGAGACATGATTTTAAGCTATTCAAAGACAGTAAGGTACGTTGGGTTCAAACGGTTCAAGGAATCGTTGATTCTGGGTATACCGGAATAAAAAAACTTTAAAATACGAGTCTATTGCCCAAAAAACGATCAAGAGGCAAAGCTCTTACAAGAGATGAAAAGCAGATGAATCGTGATATTTCTTCAAAGCGAGCTTTAAATGAAAATGTAATAGGGCGCTTAAAACGATTTAAAATTTTGAGTGATAAATATCGAAACAGAAGAAAAAGATTTGGATTGCGATTCAATCTGATCGCAGGGATTCAAAATTGGGAGTTAAAATATGACAATCGCCATTTCTCCAGTGCAGAAACGAATTCTTTTAGACCATGAAAAGTTAACCGTATACCAAGTGGCAATAGAATTTGTTGTACTTGCGGATGTTATAATAGAACATTTACCTCGGGGTAGGGCCTATTTAAGCGATCAGCTTCAACGTGAGGGTTTGTCAATACCATTGAATATTGCAGAAGGAGCGGGAGAATATTCCATCGATGAAAAAGCTCGATTTTATCGGATGGCTAAAAGGTCTGCTACAGAATGCGCGGGAATTTTGGATGTGTGTCAACGATTGCAGCTTGTGAATGAAGAATGATATACCAAAGGACGAGAACTGCTGATTAGCATCGTGTCTATGCTGGTGAAAATGGCTCAAAAACAACGCTAATAGGGCAAGGGCAGGGGCAAGGGCAGGGGCAAGGAATTGAGGTTATGCAAGATGTCTATTGTATCTAACAAAAGATTTTGAACAGGTTCTTAGGTGAAAATTTCAACTGTCCTCAAAACTTAGAATTGATCGAAGCCCTAAAAAAACAAAAAGTGCGTGTATATTTCAAGAACGAGAATATTTATCAAAATTCAGAAATATTAAAATATTTTGAATGATGGACTTCAGCTGCATCTTTGAGGTATTGCTGCAATTTTTTCCATTCTTCATAAGAAGATTCAGCTTCTGACATGATTTGATGCAGCTCTTTTTCATTTATTTGAGAAGGCAAGTAGGAAGGTGAGGGACATGAGCTCGCATAATGGGAATAGATGGGCCTGCTAAAGGAAGAAACTCCCAATGGGGTTTGAATATCGCAACCGGGTAATTGTAATTGTAAATTATTGTTTACAAATGGTTTAGATTGCCTATCAATCTTATCATCTCGATAACATTTGGAGTAAGTCACTTTTTCCTCCTTTTTCCTCGATAATTTCTTTATAGTAACTTCAAAGATTATAAGCAAGATGTGCAAAAGGCCTTCTTTCGCATCTTTTTCTCTGTGTCAAAGAGCGAGGCTGGTATTATGTTATGCATCAGGAATAGAACGTAGGAGGAAAATTATGGAGCTGGGAGCTTTCTCTGTTAGTTTGGCTGTGAATGATATCGAGGCATCGAAACTATTTTATGAAAAGCTTGGTTTTACAGTTTTTGCAGGAGAACAATTGCAGAATTGGCTAATTATGAAGAATGGTGAACATACTATTGGCCTGTTTCAAAGAATGTTCGATAAGAATATACTCACTTTCAACCCCGGTTGGAGTAGTGATGCTCAGCAACTCAGAGAATTTACTGACATTCGAGCGTTACAGCGTTTGCTCAAAGATCGTGGTGTAAATATGATTTCAGAAGCAGACGAAGGCTCTACAGGCCCAGCTAGTTTGATGATAGTTGATCCAGATGGTAACACGATTCTGGTAGATCAGCACGTATAGCTGGAATTTCGGACACTGGCCTTCGAAGAACTACCTATTTAAACTGTAAAATTGGCTTATCATGTCCGCGTCTGCATTTTAGATTTTGCAGATGTCCTCTATTTAATTGAATCCAAGAATTGTTAGGATTTTTCCAAATTTATGGCAGTTCTTATGCCTTCGTTCTTGATCTTCTTGGCATTTCGGTGTATTCATAATAAATAGATTAAAAAATGACTAAAATTTATTCAGCTGTCTAACTCATAATAATTTGACAACAAAATTTTATTATTGATGGTGAGGCAAGGAGGAACCAACTATGAAAATCATATTTATTACCTTAGCTTTAGTAACTGCTACCGTAAGCCTTTTTAGCGGTCAACATTCTCTAGGCAATCATTGTCAGCACCATCACCACAAGGATAGGAAATGCAAAATGCCGATCCACGAAAAGAGACTAGAGGCAGATGTTATAGTGGTGGGGGGTGGCGCGGCAGGTTGCATATTAATGAACCGCCTATCTGAGAAAGGTCACTATTCAGTATTAGGAATAGAGGCCGGCGCAAATTTAACAAGTGATCCAGCCATAGAGGCAGTAGGTCTCCCAGCATTCCTGTTGCCTGGGACATCAGCGTACAAGTATTTTTGGTGGGGATGGAAGCAAACCAAGCCCCAGCCAACGCTCAATGGAAGAGTAGGTAGTGATTGGATAACAGGAATGATATTGGGTGGTGGCTCATCGGTTAACGGATTATACTATGGCCGTGGTTCTAATGCCGTGTACTCGCATTGGGAAGAAGTTTCGGGCAGCGACAATTGGAGTCTGGACAAAATTCTGGCAACCTTCAATGCTCTTGAGAACTATCAAGGATTGACAATCACACCAGGAGCACGAGGAGACGAAGGTCCTGTCAATGTGCTACAGACGCCTACGGTGTCGCAGATGACAGCAGACATACTATTGCCCGTGTCACAGGCAGCGTTTCCTGGAATTCCAACGGTGGTGGACTATAATGATCCGAGTGTTGAGAATTGCATAGACCCTCGTGCTCAGTGGTTGATTGACCCTACAGGTACTAAGCGAGTGAGTAGCGCGACAGCGTTTTTAAATAGTGAGGTTATGACGCCAGAGGGTCACGGAGTTAACGGACACAAACTGCAAGTGATCTTCGAGTCCGTAGTTGTGAAAATAGTATTTAACAAACATGGGCGTGCCAAAAAAGTACTTTTTGTAAAGGATGGTCAACTCTTGGAAGCACACGCTCGGAAAGCGGTTGTTTTGGCGGGTGGCATCAACAGTAGCAAGTTGCTACAACTTTCGGGTATAGGTCCGAAGAAAACGCTAAAGAAGGCTGGGATCAAGCCGGTGTTCATCAATGAGAATGTAGGGGAACATCTCCAAAACCATCCGCTCCTCTCCATTTTTTTGCTAGCAAATCCCGCAGATAATGGAATACCAGATGGAGCACCATATGCATTTACTATCCAGAATATCTACTTGCCAGTAGTGGGCGGTACTTCCAGTGACCCGCGTATGTTACAGATTTTGTTCGAATTCATACCAGTCAGCGAACAGACACCAGTTCCGCTACTAGCCATTGGATTTGAGCTTTTGAACCCAAAGAGTGAAGGTAGTGTCAAAATCCAAAGTGACAACTCTTTTCAGATAGCCGCTGTGAATGACGGCTTTTACCAAGATCCTGTAGACCTGCAGAATATGGAGAATGCCATCAAGGTCTATATTCGCGATCTGCTAGAGCAACTAGCCCTCATCAACCCAGGAACGCCTTTCTATAAACCCATTCCACAAGACCCGATCAACGCAGTCATCGCTTCTGGCTTTAGCGATACAAAGGTTGAGTCATATGTGAGAAATAACACCAATCTTGTAGGGGATGGACGCCACTTTACATCGCACTGTAAAATGGCACCTCTGGATGCCGGAGGTGTGGTAGATGGCGAGACGCGTGTTTATGGCACAACGAACTGTTTTGTAACGGACTGCTCTATCTGTCCGGTGATTCCCGATATCAATACGACAGGACCAGCTATGATGATCGGATTTCATAGTAGCGAAATTCTGAAACGTGTCTTGCGCAAAAGACAATAGAGAGAGGGTTATAAAAAAAATAGTTATTGCAACGAGGTGTGCCTTTCTCGAAGATTTGCTTATTACTTTCCTACCCTGCCGTGAGCGGCAGGGTAGGGCAATCTTTTCTTAAAAGCTTTTAAGAAAAGATTAAATTTTGCTGTTCTCTGTGTCTTTGTGATCTTTGTTTTCCCTTTGTGTTTAAATCCTTTGGGACCTGTTATTTCCCAATAGACGGTCAACCAGGAATTGCCTCGCTTCCTAGAGAATGACAAGTAAATTTTAGATAGCCTGATGCGTATGGTGGTAAATCCCCTACTATAATAAAGCCTTAGTAGAAAAATCATCTGACTCCATGCTACAGGCTTTTTGGAATAACAAAGCTTCCCTATTTTCATACCATTGTAATGCAAGTGGAAAATGGTGGTGCATAAACCTCAATAGATCTTGCTCATCAGCTTCTGGGTTGTTAAATGCAAAGTGAATTGGCAACTCAAAAAATACAAAGGTGAAATATTCATGCGTTATTTTACCTTTATAATGAGTCATGAAATCCTTGACCCTTTCTTGTATCCAAGCATCAGCTGTAATGGCAGCTAAATTTAGTAAATCGGTACTAATAGCCTTTTCGAATTCAATAATATTGTCGTTTAAGCAACTAAATATAGTATGCATTTTAAAAATTTTCGAATCAACTAAATGACCCATCTCGTGTGCTAGTGTTTCAACGGTAATAGCTTTCGACATATTACTAGTAATATGTATCGCATCATTAGCAAGTAAACCTGCACAACCCAAATTAACCACTTGACTGGCTGCATCGCTAACAATAATCTTAAAGTGTGGGTTTTTTTCACACTCTTGTTGCAAATAAGCCGCTGCCAAATTCCAAAATTTAGCGGCACTCGAGTGTGATGCACGTTCAAATAACCATTCTATAGCATGGGTAATAGTTTCTTTGTCGGACAGTTGGCTAGCATAACAGCGAATACCAAATTTATTTTGTAACTCTTCTAAAAAATTTAAAGGCGCAGTGAGAAGCCTACTCTTGCATTCTAACTGTAATTTTTCACCTTCATATTTTAGTTTTGGATTATGTTCATTGTTATTACGATTTTGTTCGATTGGCATAAGGTTGGTGATCAATTCAATTCCGCTTTGCAAGCTTGCATTTTTTATAATTGCAATAGCACGTTCATCGTCGAGTGCCACGGCTAACTGGTATCCAGATAACCAGGTTTCATTAGGTTTATCCCTATTAAAGGTAAAGGGGTCCTGGGCTGGAGTTAGATTTGGATTTGCTCCCAGCTTTAAAATTAGCTCTAACTGCTCATACATTTTTGCTTCAATTAAATGACAAATTAAAGGTTGGCTTGTCTTTGAATAAATATCTTTTTTGAAGCAAACATTCACATTAGCTCCCTGTTTAACAAGACCAAGATTATGGATCATTTCTTGTGGAAATTCTCGCAGAACGGCGATAGCCAATGCTGTCCTTCCGAGTCTATCTGGCTGATCGATGTTTGAAGCCATTTCTAACATTTTCATGGTCAGAGAACTCATGACGTCATCAATATCGGGTGGCAAATATTCAACCAAACAGGCTGAATGCAGCGGTAGTTTATCAACCAAACAAGTACCTAAATTGGGATTAGAGCCTCGAGCTAACAAGGGATCAATAATCTCTTCTTTCCAGAGTTTACACATCTCTCTATAACTTTTATAATTTAAAAGATGTCCATTATTTCTATTTGCTTCAGAAAGTTTAAGCAGGTACTGAACACAAAGAGATAAAGGTGTATAAGTACCAAACATGGAGATGCCGAGTTTATGGGTCTCAAAAGTTAATAATTCATTTGGTAGGGCGTTGATAATTGTTTTAACAACAAATAAATAGTTATCAAAATTTTGCCATTTAGCAGGGGTATGGTGGGGAAAATAGGCTAAATTTTCAAGCAATCTTATCCAGTAGGGTGTTTCTCCCCTTTTTGTCATTGTCTCGATAGCATATTGTTGGGATTCAGCTAGAAACTGTTCACTAGTAGCTATATCATCCAGGAATTCTATGAATGAGTCCTCACTGTTAGGGCCATCTTCGTGACCCTTGGTTTTTAAGTCAAAGTATTCATCTATGCGTAATAATATATTGTTAGTTGTTGTAATCTGTTTTGTTGAAATTGATTGTGTGTTTTCAATATTTAAATAGTTGTTTGTTGCGTAATTAAATTGCATAACACCAATCATTTTTTTAATTAAAAAATAATAATATCACATTTATTAATAAACAACAAATGTAAAAAATGATTTAGCGTTACGTCCTTAGAAAAAAATACTAGTCATCGGGTTCCAAACGCTGTAGAAATCTCCAGCCAAAACCAACCAAGGGAATTGCAAAAAGGAGAAAATAGTAACCATAATACCCTTGCCATTGCAGGGTAAGGGTTCCATTTTGTGTAAAAAGAAGCAGCATCACCCCAAAGAGAAAAAAAACAGATCCCATCATTAAAAAAAGCGTGGGAAAAACATCTCGCTTGAGCTGAGTAAACAGATAAGCACAAGCAAAAACTTCGTGCGGTTTTGAAGAAGGTTCTTCAGGCTCTTTTTCGTTGGGCTCTTCTTGGACTTGATAAATTGGCGTGGGAATTTCTTCAGTCTTTGAAGTAGAGTAACTAGGATTCCAATGAGAATCTTCTTCTAATTCGGCCAAATGTAAATAAACTCCACAATAAGGACAATTATCGATTTCTCTTGAAATATTGCCTTCACAATTCCAACATAGTTTTTTTTGGGGTACTGCACTCATCTTAAAGAGCCCTATTTTCACGCATGCTGCGATGAGTTTTTATTATCTTCCTTCACATAATTGACATAATATCTATTTCTTTATCAAAACGCAAGCATTACACATCTTTAACCATTAAATTTTGTCAAGCGCTATTTTTTTACTCTTTTTTGCTTGCCAAATTGGTAATTTTAAGTAACATTCATAAGGACTCTATGTGTCATTTTTCAAGATGCAGATGGTCTATTAGCAAATCAGAAGATGTGGAGGGGCTATGAATCAAGAAATTTTAGTTGGATCGCGTAAAAATATCCTATCAAACTCTTGGTTGAGTTTAATGCAAATTTTAGTAGGAAGCGCTTTTCTTGGGTTAATGGCACAAGCAGCTATTCCACTCCCTTTCACCCCTGTTCCAGTTTCTTTGCAAACTTTAGCTGTTTTTCTATTAGCCATTGCTTTAGGTTCTTTTAAAGCTCCTTTGGCTGTTATCGTTTATCTCTTCCAAGCAACGATAGGTCTTCCCGTTTTAGCAGGAGGAGTTTCCAACCCCTTCTGGCTCTTTGGTCCTAAGGCTGGGTATTTAATCGGTTTTGTCCTTGCATCTTATTCGGTTGCCTGGTCATTAGAACAACAGAAGAAGCCAACATTTTTTAAAACATGTTTGATTCTTTCTTTGAATGAGTACTTTATTCTTTTAGTTGGTTCTTTGTGGCTCGCACAGTTTGTAGGCTGGAAAAATGCTTTATTGATGGGGGCTTATCCTTTTCTTCCCGGATCGCTTGTTAAAATAACCATTGCTGCTTGCACTTCCAAACCGATAGAATGGTTGAAATGCGTGTGTAAATAACCGAGATGATCTATGGAACAAAAAAAATTTGATATTGCTGTCATTGGAGGGGGTCCTGGAGGTTATCCAGCGGCTATCCGGGCTTCTCAGCTTGGCAAATCGGTCGCCTTAATTGAAGCTAAAGAATTGGGAGGGACTTGCCTGAATCGAGGGTGTATTCCTTCTAAAGCTTTGATCGCCGGAGCGGAAATTGTAGGCCGCCTCAAGGAAGCTTCTGAATTCGGCATTCAAATCCAAAGCGCAAATGTAGACTATGGAAAACTGGCTGGGCATAAAGACCGGGTAGTAGAAAAGATGCTCAAAGGCTTGGAAGGAGTTATTGCTGCAAATAAAATCACAGTTTTTAGAGGCTTTGGGCAATTGGTATCTCCCCGGGAAATAAAAATCACTGGCAAGGACAGCATCACCACTATCTCGGCGGATAAAATCATTATCGCCACGGGTTCTGAGCCTCGCAGTCTTCCTGCTTTTCGCTTTGATTATGAACGCATTCACGATTCAACTTCTCTGCTCGCTCTCACTTCTTTGCCCAAGAAAATTTTGATTATAGGCGGTGGAGTCATAGGTTGTGAATTTGCCTCTTTATACGCAACCTTGGGAACCGATGTGACCATACTTGAGTTATTGCCTCGCATTATTTCTACCGAGGCGGAAGAGATGTCCCAAGCTCTGACTCGCTCCTTTCACAAGAAAGGAATTAAAATTGAAACCGGTATCAAAATCGAAAAATTCGAGCGCGATGAACAAGGTGTTGGGGCTTATACCGGCGAAGGGCGCTTTTTTAAGGCCGATTGCTGTTTGGTAGCAGTGGGGCGATCGCTTAATACTCGAGGAATTGGGCTGGAAAAAGCCGGTGTAGTGGTGCAAGACAATGGTTCCCTTGCTGTCGATAGCAAGATGGAAACGAATGTCGATGGAATTTATGCCGTAGGAGATATTACCTCCAGATGGTTATTGGCCCATGTCGCAACTCACCAAGGGATCATTGCAGCAGATAATGCCTGTGGCAAGGAGTCCCATATGCACTATAACGCCATTCCTTCGGTCATTTTTACTCATCCTGAAATTGGGTCCGTCGGACTTTCCTTAGAGGAAGCCCTTAAGCAAGGATATAAAGCTAAAGTAGGATCATTTCCCTTCCAAGCACTGGGGAAAGCCCAAGCGGCTTTAGAGGTTGAAGGGTTTGTTCAGATCATCATCGATGAGAAAACGGGTCAAATTTTAGGCGCTCAAGCCATGGGTTATGAAGCAACAACTCTTATTGCTGAGCTGGGTCTGGCAATTACCAACGAATTGACGGTCGAATGTCTATCTGAAACTATTCATGCCCACCCCACATATGCTGAGGCCTGGGGAGAAGCCGCTTTAATGGCAGAAGGGCTGCCTTTGAGTTTGCCGCCTCATAGGAACAGGGCATAAATAAATGTAATATTTATTATGCCCAGCTCCTAAAGGTAAGCGCACCCCTGCTGCTCCGAAATAAGCCGAGGAAAGAATATGCCTTGCCAAGATCCCTCTCAGCCCGATTCAGAAGTCAAATTTAAACCTAAGCGTTTGAATGTATTGCCCTCCAATCCTGAACAAGTGCCAGAAAATCAAGCAGTCGGGCGCGGTCGTTTTCCTTTGTGGCTGCACCGGCCATTGCCTAAAGGTAGCGGTCTCCCCCAAACTAGTCAGGCCATTAACCGACAACGTCTTCATACAGTTTGTGAAGAGGCTAAATGTCCCAATTTACTTGAATGTTGGTCCCACAAAACCGCCACTTTTCTAGTGATGGGGCGCGAATGTACTAGGAGCTGTGGATTTTGTTCAATAAACTTTGCCAAAGTTCCCAACCCTTTGGAAGACGATGAGCCTTTGAGAGTGGCTGAATCTGTTAAAGAGCTTGGCTTGCGGCATGTGGTGATCACCATGGTAGCGCGTGATGATCTTTCCGATGGAGGCAGCGCACATTTAGTACGGGTCATGAATGAAGTGCGGCGTCAAAATCCTGGGGTAACGCTTGAAGTCTTAACTTCAGATTTTGCTGGGCAGCCCCAAGCCTGGCAAACTATTTTGGACGCTGCCCCCACTATTTTTAATTACAATATAGAGACGGTACGGGAGTTGACTCCTCGCGTCAGGCATAAAGCAACCTATGAGCGTACCTTGGAATTGCTGCGTTATGTGGCAGACCATCGCCTCCATTCTGGCTTGAAAGTAAAATCGGGATTGATGGTCGGGCTAGGAGAAACGGAAGAGCAGGTTTATCAAACATTAAGGGATCTCAAAAAGGTGGGGTGCGATATAGTTACCATGGGTCAGTACCTGCAATCTAACCCACGAAAATTAATGGTGAAATCATTTATTCCTCCCGAACAATTCAAAAAATATGAAACTTTCGGTTATCAATTGGGGATTTCTTATATGTTTTGCGGCCCATTTGTCCGTTCGAGTTATAATGCTCATACGGTTTTAGAACAGTGCGTTAGCAAGCAATTAGAGGAATAAATCTATGGATTTCGAAAATTTTCCTATTGTCGATTCCCTTGATCATGAAATTTTAATGCATCGCGACGCCCATTTTGGAGGGCAATTTTCAATCATGCTCGATTATTATAAACTAGGGGGAAAAGGGGTCATGCCTGAATTTGATCTTCCCCGCCTTGAACGATTGGCTGCATTAGAAAAGGACCTAAAACAAAACCTGGCAGCATTGGTATTAGAAGGAAGTGAAGCTCAAAAAGTGGCAGATGCCCGTGAGGCTTACCGCAAGCTAAGAGCGATCTATGAGATCAAAAAAACAACTACACCTTATCCGAGGCTACTGGCTGATCTTATTTTGACAGAGGATGAAGAAGCCGAATCTGAAATTGCTGCCATTGCAGCCGAGAAGGATAAAATTGTCCCCCCCCTCATCGATCTTCTGCGCAGTGAAGAGCTCTACGATCCTCTTTTCCCTGGTTATGGCCAGGCACCCTCTTTGTTAGTCAAGTGTCTTGCCCGCATTGGGGATAAGCGAGCCATCATTTCTCTATTTGAAGCTATCGGACAAGGCGATTTTTTTGCAGATGAACTCATTCTTAAAGCTCTGCAAGCGATCGGGGATCCAGCCCGCGAATTTCTGCTGCGCGTTATTTTGGGACGCCCCCTAAATGAAGACAATGAAAAGGCTGCGATTGCACTTTTGGTCTTTAAAGATGAGGATCATGTGGCCGAGACTTGTTTTGACCTTTTGCAGCAGCCCGATATTCGAAAGGATCCCTGTTTGCCGACCTACCTTGTACTCATTTGCGCAGGCCTTAAAGATCCCGAAAAACGTTTAGCCTTTCGAGAACTGGCTAAACAAGAGAACCTTCCGCGTGATTTACGGGAAGATATGAAGACGATCATTCATGATTGGGAATTATGATCCTTTGCACCAAATAAGCCCTTTTTTAACAAGATCTCCTTGCAACAAAATATTCTTTCATATAACATGATTAAATAAAGAAAGGTTTAATTTTTGCATGTTTAAACGAAAGCAAACATTGTCTTGGAGAGAAGGGGAGTCCTGTTTTTTTTGGGGGGCCAGGCAAACAGGAAAAAGCACACTTTTGAAGGAGCTCTTCCCACGTTCTCCGAGATATGACTTGCTCCTGTCAAGCGAGTATGGGAGGCTGCAGCTGCATCCTTCATTACTAATGGAAGAAATATTGGCTGATCCACCGTTTGATGTTCCTGTGATTATTGATGAAGTCCAAAAGATTCCCCAGTTGTTAGATGATGTTCACTGGCTTATCGTAAACAAAAATATTCAATTTATTTTGTGTGGCTCAAGTGCAAGAAAACTAAAAAGAGCCGGCGCCAACCTACTTGGCGGAAGAGCCCTTCGTTTTGAACTATTCCCGCTGGTCTATCCTGAAATTCCTGATTTTGATCTGATACGAGCCCTAAATAACGGCCTGATTCCGCGTCACTATCTTTCAAATAGACCTGTGCTACTGCTCGAAGCCTATGTTGGGGAATATCTCAAAGAAGAGATTGCCCAAGAGGCCCTTACACGCAACATTCCTGCTTTTAGTAGATTTCTTGAAGCTGCAGCATTTAGCAACGGCGAAACCGTCATTTATAAAAATATTGCCTCAGAATGTGGTGTAAGCATGCCTACAGTGAAGGAGTACTTTGCTATATTGGAAGATACCCTCATAGGTAATTTTGTCCCATCATTTCAAAAACGTCCCAAAAGGCGCGTGGTTCAATCTCCCCGCTTTTACTACTTCGATGTGGGATTGGCCAATTTTTTACTAAAACGCAAGAACGTCGTACCAAAGAGTGAAACGTTTGGCAAAGCATTCGAACACTTCATTTATCAGGAACTTGTAGCTCACAGCCATTATTCGGGAATCAAATATCCAATTTCATATTGGCATACAACATCTGATATCGAAGTGGACTTCATACTCGGCGATCACGAGGTTGCAATTGAGGTTAAGGGTGTAGAACATGTTGATGGACATCATGTAAAAGGCATCCTCGCATTTAAGGAAGAATATACCACCAAAAAGTCGATCATCGTGTCACTCGATCCCCGGCCAAGACAACTCAATAATGACGTTTTGGTATTGCCATGGGAACACTTTTTACAAAAACTTTGGAACGGAGAACTTATACACGGCTAGTCGGAGTTTTTAGTATCTTCCCCTTTCAAGGGAAGAGATCTCAATTGCTGTCATATCAGATAGATGATGTAAAGGAGGTTTTAAAAGATCATGGCTATTAAGAAAGATTTAAAATATTATCTTGGCTTAATTGGTCATATACAATTGAACAAGATTTTCACAAGGGAAAGAAATTTTACATCATTCGTGTTAATGAACTTCCCGGAGTATGCACAGATGCGAACACTATAGAAAAAGGTATGCAAAACATTCAAGATGCCATTACTGCTACAATAGAACTGTATTTGGAGCAAGGCGACCCTATTCCCGAACCTATCAGTAAAGAGGAGTTCAAAGGGAATATAGCATACAGAACTACAAGCGAAAGGCATTATTCGTTAGCAAAATTGGCTCAACAAAAACATGTATCAATGAACAAGGCACTTGATATGGTTTTTGATGCTGGTATTCAACAGCTGCGCGCTTCTTGAAGCGTGCAGCTTATGATCCCTTGCGCCAAATAAGCCCTTCGATAATGGTGCGAAACTGATCGGGTGTTCCATATTCGGCATGCAGAAAATAATCACCATTTTCTTGCTGCTCATAGGTTTCGAAGCCCTCAATAGCTGATGTTCCGCGGAATTCCCAAGCGATCAGATGCTCTGCACGCAAGCCTGTACCTGTAATACAGCCGACAAGAATATTTTCCAACGATACGGAAAAAGAAATTGGAGTAATGTCCTTAAATCTAAAGACATTGGTGACATGTTCCTCTACACCCTGCATTTCCACTACTTGGACGGCTTTCATTATCATGGGGCCTTCCTCCACAATTTCCCATTTAGTATAAAATTTGATAAATTCAGGTGAATTACTAAAGGAAATTTTGCCTTCCCCCAACCAAATGCCCGAAGTAAAAATAAAATCTTGTGGCGGCATTCTAGAACATAAACCTTCGACTGTAAATGCTTTGTAAAATTCCTAAAGCAGTCATGGTGGATAAGATAGATGATCCTCCATAGGTCACTAAAATTAACGGCACTCCTGTGATGGGTAGAAATCCACTCATCATGCCGATATTTACCAAAATGTGCATAGCCAAATAAACAGTTACTCCGGCCGATAAAAGACGTCCAAAGGGATCTTTGGCCACCGCGGTTACCTGGAAACTAAAATAAATCAAAGCATAATAAAGGACCATGAGTAAAAGCAGTCCTAGAAAACCAAACTCTTCTCCAAAAGCTGGATAAACCGAATCGGTATAAGGAGCTGGAAGCCAGCCCCTCCCACTGAATTCGCTTTTGCGCCATCCCGTTCCCGAAAAACCTCCCAGTGCAATGGCCGTCACGGCTGCTTTCTGATGATGGGTTGCAGGGTCTAAACGGTCGAATTGATAGTCTTTCAAAACTTTAGTGGCATAGGGCCGCAGAGTTTCATGGGGTAAAATTCCCAAAAAGATCAAAGCTATCAATACCAAAGTGCAACCACCTCCAATAGACATAAACTTAATGATTGAGGGGCGCAAATCGCCAAAATAAAACATGACCAAGCTAATGGGAAAAAGAACTAAAGCAGTTCCCAAATCTGGCTGTTTAAGAATGAGAATAAAAGGAATTCCCACTATAATGCCTGCATAAAATGCAGTACTCCAAGAAGATGCCTGCGCTCTACGCCATTCTAAAAACCAGCTCAGAGTGATGACTACGATAAATTTGGCATATTCTGAAGGTTGAAAACTAGCATGGAGAATGGGAATCCGGTACCAACGATGAACTCTTTGAATGGAATCTGTAAAGAATAAACCGATAAGAGATAGAATCATTAAGGCATACAAGATCCATGTCCATTCGCGTAGCTTGTTGTAGTCAAATCCTGCACAAGCCACGTAGACAACGGAACCGATCAAAAACCATTGGATTTGGGTCCGCACGATTGGTGTAAAAAACACCTCTTCGGTATGATCAGAAGAAGGTGCGAGGGAAAATGCAGAAATCACTAATGCACTAATAACCATAAGGCTCAAAATGATAGGGATCACTCTAAAGTCTAAACGGGTCAGATAATGAGAACTCCACATAAATCGTGAGGGGAAAAATGAATGGAAAACACAACCATATCAAGAATAGCGAGAATGTACAAGGCAAAAATCAGGCCAAAAATCAAGCTAGTAATGGCCAGCTTAATCTAAGTAAGCACATCCATTTTGAGAGTGTGGATTCCACTAATACTTGGTCGAAAACGTATATTGATCAATGGGCTGCCGAGGGGGTGACTCTAATTACGGCATCCGAGCAAACAGCAGGCCGCGGACGTTTCAAACGGCGCTGGGAATCCCCTCCTCATGTCAATATTTACGCTACCTTTTGTTTTTGGATGTCCGAACAGCGCAAAGATATTGGCCATGTCCCTCAATTACTTGCTTTGGCTATAGCACAAATTTTGGAAGAAGAAGGTTTTGAGCCAGTCCTCAGGTGGCCTAATGATTTATTGCTAAATGGCAAGAAGGTGGGAGGAATTCTATGCGAATCTGTTCTTCGTGAAAATAGAGGGCGGGGAATAATTTGCGGCATAGGCCTCAATGTAAACATGCCCTTAGAGATATTAAATAAGATTGACCGGCCGGCAACTTCTCTTTATGTTGAAAGAGGTCAGCCACTAGACCCCTCTTCCCTTTTAGAATCCCTTCAGAAAGTCTTTGTTGCTTATCTCGATACATTTATACAAAAGGGATATGCAGATTTTTTTCCCTTTTTTCTCAAACGATCTGCTCACAAAAAGGGCCAATGGGTCCGTTTCCACGATAACCAAAAGCTTATAGAAGCTCGGTTTGATCAGCTTCATCCTGATGGTTCGATTCAACTGCTTCTATCTGATGGAAGATCGAAAATATTTCATGCTGGGGAATTTGTTGAATAAGGCGGGGATCACATAGTTGATTTTAGTAAAATTTTGGTTAATTTATTGTAAATAACTTGATTTATAAATTTTTATCTTGTAAAATTAAAATCGTTTAAATAAAGAGGAGACTAAAAATGATCCAAGGTTTTTCAAAAGTTGTTCAAGCTGATTTTGATTTATTAGTAAATACTATTAAAGGGAATAGGCCAAATCATGAAAACCATAACCAAAGAGTTAATTTAGCCGCTGCGCGTATGTTTGCCCTATTAGGCATGGCAGGTAGCATTATAGGTGGATGTATTGCTTTGCGGAAGACTTCAACCTCGTTTGTTGGGGGTGCTTTTATTGCAGCTTTGTCAGCAGGGGTATTTGCTTTAAGTCACGATGTTTTTGTTATGGCTAAGAATGCATCGGAACAAATGAATTTTTTCAATCGTGTTGTCAATGAAGTAGCAGCTGTAGTTCATGATATAAAAGACATACTCAAGGGGAACAAAGATGTACAAGACGTTCCCCGTCAAGCGATAACTAAAGACACCCTTCTCCGTCCTCTTTGGGATCGGATTGGTGCAGAAATCGAAAAAAGGCAATAATAGCCTTTTCGATTTCGACAGGGGTTTAAGGGGAAAAATCTATTGGACGAGTTGGACATGAATTGGTCCAATTAGTCCAATTGAGACGATTGCAAAAGTGACAATAATTTATTTTAAATATTTTTATAACTAAATGATTCACATTGAGTTATGTCTTAAAATTAGCAAAAATAACCAAAATGACATAAATAATAGCCTTCAAACCATATCCAGAACTGGCTTAAAATAATTTATTGTCACTTTTGCAATCGTCTCAATTAGTCCAATTAGTCAATCGTCTCAATTAGTCCAATCTGTCCAACTCCCCATGTCCAATCCTTTTTAAAGAAAAAATTTCTTAACTTCTAAAATCAAAATCCTGTATTATACATACCCTTGATCGTTATCTATCAATCTTAATCTTTGTAAGAGAGTAAAAATGATCTACGGTTTTGTACAAGTGATTAAAGAAGATATTTCCCTCCTTTCACACTGGATCAGAGGACAGGAAATCCCCAATGCAGGGAATGATGCCGTTCTAAGAATTCAAACGGCCGCTCTTCGCGTATTAGCTTCCTTGGGGATGTTATGGGGAGCCCTATGGGGGATTTCTATATTGGTTTTTGTTGCAACAATACCCTTACAGGCAATTTTAAAGCTAGCCACAGCCGTTGGTCTTTATGCTTTGGGACATGATATTTTTGTGATGATTCAAAATGCATCCCAGCGCCATCTCATGCAGGAGCTTCGTGCAGGATGGGCCTTTATGCACGGATTCCATGCTCTTGAAGAAGAGCGAGCTCGCCAATTCACAAATGGCACCTTCTTGCAACCCATGTGGATGTGGCTATATGTCAATCGTAATATCGTAAACGTCGTTCCACAGTAAAATTTAAATCAAGACGATCTTAAGTGTTTAAAGTTCTTTCCAAACCTTGAATCTTTAACTTTTTTCCATACTTCCTCAAAAGTCTCCCTTGGTGGACGATTAGAATCCATCCAGAAAAATGTCGCTCTAAAATTAAAATTATTATTAACATGAAACTTCTTGCATAATTCATTTCCTTGCCCATGCTCATGCCCATGCCCGGTGCGAAAATCAAAAAAGAGCGGTTATCAAAGAGGCTGAAAGTAAAAGGACTTCTCAAAAACACCACATCTTTTCGTTAATTGGGCAAGGGCAAGGGCAAGGGCAAGGAATTGTGGTTATGCAAGATGTCTATGGATATTTTACCTTAACCGGCTACGCTTTTACGGAAAGAACGGGACTTAAGCATCCGTTGCATTTCTTGCCATTATAGTTCACTTAGGGACCTATCTAAAAGGCAAGAGATGCATCTTCTTACAAAAATTGATAACTTTAGTATTTTCAGCAACTCGTAAAAAAAACTTTACGGCAGGATCGCTCCACACAAATACATGAGAGGTAAATTTATTAAAAATTTATATTTGTTTAATTAAATATTTAAGAAAATTGATAATCACCATGAAAATAGTTTACAATAATTTATTAATTGATAATTGATTTGTATTTATTGTAAAATTGAAAAAATTGATTCGAATATTGTTATTAATAATTTTTAAAAAGAGATAAAATATGGAATATAGTTCATTGTCCCCATTATGTAGCCCCTTTGTAAAAGCCCCTGGAATCTTAGAACCATCATCTGATGACTCTGTTAGGTCGGCTTCTGGATGTGTTGATTCAATCTTGGGAGAATGGCTTGAAACCTTATCTCAAGAAAGTTGTGCAAAATACTGAACAAAAAAAGCGAAAGATATCCCACTTAACAACAAAAGAGGAAAGGCAAGTAAAAAAATCTAGAAGTTCTAATACCATAACAACTAAAGAACAATCGGAACCAACCTTTAAAAAGCCAGAAACCTTGAGGGAAGTCAGAGAATTGGGAAACAATAATATACTCAGAAATAATTTTGAAGCAAGAATCAACCTAAGAACAATGTATGAAGTTAAATCCTCCTACAACTACAAAAAAAATAATGCCCTATAATATCTTATAATGATTTATGCTTTTCTGACTAATTTGCTCTTTTGCAGCATTTGTAGGTTGCTATTTTAGATAGGTCAAGCAGCTGCTGATAGGCTTTTCATAGGAAAAAACCTATCAGCTCCATCATCAGCAATGTCGTAAAATTCAACAGTAAAATCAATGAAAATTTGACAAATCTGGCACAACAATCAAGCTAGGATGAACTTTGCCTCGCAAAACTTGTTGGATATAAGAAAGAGTTGTTCCTGTTGCCGAAAAACAGGAGGTGCAAGAGCCTTGATAGGCTATCTGGACTTCGCGGTCATTGATTAAATCGAGGACTTTAATGCCACCCGCATCCAATTCAATGTAAGGACGGATATCACGGGCAATGATTTCTTCAATCAGCGTCAATTTCTGCTTATACGACAGTGTTTCCCAGCCTGGGTATCCCCCCTCTAATATTTCCCCTATATCGCTCGGAGCAGGAGGAGCAACGTAAGCTGAAGGCAAGGGGAAATCCATGCACTGTTCTGCTGCATTGTCAACAGCCCCTAGGACTAGATTAAGCAGAGGGTAAGTTTCATTGGGAAAGGCAGGCTCTTCTGCTTTGTCTCGAACCTGCTTGTCGAGTAGATCAGCTCCAATGCGTCTAGCTTGATCATAGTTTTTACCAATCACAAGTTCGCAGGCAACTTCCGCTGCTCCTATTAAAGCCGATTGTCCATAGACCTGAAAGCGGGCATCGACAATGATGCCATCATCAGGGTCTACAATCCAATAAAAGCAGACCAAGTTTCCTTCCTCCAATGCCCCTTCTTGACCTCTAGCAAAGAGCATTCCTCGTTCTTCCGATTGATCTTTTGTGAAGAATCCTGCACAGCGCGGTCTTTCAATTTTGGCATTGAGCTTTTTGCTATACCGGGACCAAGGAAAAGGATGGATCAGGGCTTGTAGACTCATTTTAAGTTAATTTCTCCTATATGTCCTTGAGCACGATTTGTTCGGATAGCCGGGCAAGCGTTTGCGCCGACTCAACGATAATTGCAATGGCGCGGTCAATTTCCTCTTCTGTGGTATAGCGGGAAAGACTAAACGCCACTGCGCTATGAGCTAGAGATTCCTCGATTCCGGCTGCCGACAACTGGAGTCCTAACTGCTGAGAATTCCCTCCTCCTATGCTTGCACAAACTCCCCGCCTGTTGAGGTGAAAAAGCAGAGCCTCGTTGGCTATGCCCGGAAAAAGAAGTGTTGTACAATGGGGCAAGCGTTCTTGTTCTTTAAAGCATATGCTGGCTTGAGGAAAACCTTTGAGAATACCACTTTCCAATTGACTCCGCAGCCGGGCAACTTCTGTGCAAAGCAAATCGCGGCAATCTAGGGCTTCTTGAGCTGCTTGTGCTAATCCTGCTAAACCTGGCATATTGAGGCCTCCAGCTCGCATGCCGCCTTGGTCGGCGCTGCCGAAAATTAAAGGGGAGCAAGTAATCCCTCTTTTGATGTAAAGGATTCCGGTTCCTTTAGGAGCATGCAACTGATCGCCATTAAACGTTAAATAGTCAGCGCCAATTTCTGCCAACTCATAAAATAGTTTACCCATCACATGAGTGGCTTCCAGATGTAAGCGGATGCCACGCTGTCGGCAAAGAGCAGCAATTTCAGCAACAGGCTGGATGACACCCGTTAAACCATTTCCCCAGGAGAGGGAGACAAGGGCTGTACGCGGAGAGATGGCTTCAGCTAAAGTTTGAGCAGTCACGATCCCTTGACGATTAACATCAACCATCTTAGCCACACACCCAAAAGCTTCTAAACGGCTGGTGGCCATAATCGCCGCTGCTTCATCCGCATTAGAGGTCAAAAAGTGATTTTTACCGGTAGTTAGGGTGACATCCCGATAAACGGAGGAAATCACATGATTTACAGATTCGGCTCCGCAAGAAGTAAAGACCACCTGATCGTCCTCATGGGCACCAATGAAAGCATAAAGAATCTTATAACATTCAGCAAGTGAGGGATACAGCTCTTGACCTTTTTGATGCGGTGCAGATGGAATGCCCCAATAAGTCTTCCAATAGGGCATCATAGCACTAATGGCTTTTTCCGAAGGGGGTGTGGTGGTGCTATTATCGAGGTAAATCAGGGATGCCATGGAGATTAGGTTTCTTTGGTAAAGCGACCATTGCTGTATTGATAAATGATTGGCAAGCCTGTTGCTAGTTCGAGGCGCACTACTTCTTGAGGACTCAATCCATCCAGATCCATGATAATGGAGCGTAAAGAATTTCCATGAGCGACAATAAAAACATTTTGCCCTTTGGCTAAATAAGGGATGATGTTTTTTTCAAAATAGGGTATGGAGCGGGCTGCGGTCATTTCCAAGCTTTCACCTTTGGGGGGAGGGAATCAAAGCTGCGGCGCCAGATTTGAACTTGTTCCGGTCCATACTTATCGGCTAATTCCTTTTTATTGACCCCTTGCAGTTCTCCATACATCCGTTCATTTAGCTCCCAAGCGCGAATAACAGGAATGGTTTGCGATTGTGAAAGGGGGCTATAGATATGCCCCCATTCTTCCAGTTTTCCTTCTCCTGGATGGAGGATCACAGGCACTTTGCCAGAATGGTGGAGGGTCATGGCAAGCATGGCCGTCATTTGTGCACGGATCAAGGTAGAGGTAAAGATGATATCTATAGGTTCATCCATAATCGTGCGTCCTCCTTTCAGAGCTTCGTCTACACCCTGTGTAGAAAAGGGGGATATCAACCCATTCTGTGAAAAGATTGTAGTTGTTCCATTGCGACTGACCATGGCGCATTAAAATCAGTTTAACCATACCTCAACCTCCGCTAGTTGACTAATATCTTAACATATACCCGATTATATACACATCCTGAATAGACATCTTGCATAACCACAATTCCTTGCCCGGGCCCGTGCAATGGCATTCGGTTAAGGAATGGGATGCCCTGTGGTGATTTTGTAAACAAGGCACCCAAAAAGCTTGATTTTTGAATTATTCTGATTTTTATACACTTACAAAAAATCATATTTCTTAACCGAAGCTATCCGTCGTGCCCGTGCCCTTGCCCTTGCCCGCTAGAAGTCTCTCTCATAACTCATTGATCTTTAATTTTTTTTATCATATACTACTTTGATTCGACTTATTATTGCACACTTCCTTAATGCAATATTGAGTTTAACAATATTTTAGGAATATTCCCGGTGGATAAACAGCGTTTAAGTAAAGTTCTGGCAGGTGCAGGCGTGGCTTCCCGGCGTGCGTGTGAAGAATTGATTTTTCAAGGCACCGTTAAAGTTAATGGTCAAACTGTAAAGGTGCCGCAAACCATGGTAGATCCCAAGATCGATCGCATAACTGTACGAGATCAACCTATTGCCCAAAAAGAAGATAAGGTCTATTACATGCTCAATAAACCGAAAGGATTTCTTTGCTCCACGCGTGGCAGCAGCCAATCTAAATTGGTTTTAGACCTTTTTATGGAAGAAGGGCATCGCTTATTTACAGCCGGGCGTTTGGATAAAGACACCATGGGGCTGATCATAGTTACCAATGATGGACATTTTGCCAACCAAATCATCCATCCTTCTGCCAATATTCAAAAAGAATATCTGGTCAAAACCGATCAAGAAGTTTCCCATGATCATTTGATAGCGATCTCGCAAGGAACGCTTGTCGAAGGCTCTTTTGTCAAACCTATCCGCATAGAAAAGTGAGGCGGGGAACGCTAAAAATTGTCATTGGTGAGGGGAAGAAGCGCGAAGTTCGCCTTCTGCTCGACGCCGCGGGTTTAAAAGTCAACGAATTGACACGTATTCGCTTAGGGGGATTGCTTTTAGGTACTTTGCCTACTGGATCGTGGCGTCCCTTAACTCCCAAAGAAAGACAACTCATTTTTCTCCCATAAGAACCTATGAAAACAAAAAAAATACCTCCAGCTGATTTAGAAACTGTGATGCCTTTATTGCTTGGAGTTTGGCGGCGCTTTCACAAATTGGCGGGTCCTCCCGATGTGCTGCAAACACGTGAATTTCGTGGGGTCGTTGCTGCTATAAAACAATTGCAGGCAGGTTTGGAAACAGGCGATGCTTTAATCGGGCAGGATTATTTTTCCCATCCCGAACTTTTAGGGGCCTATTTACTTTATTATTGGGTACTGCACTATCAACAAGGTCTTGCGTTAATAATCAGCTTCCTTCAACTCCTGGGCGAGTGTTGGATTTAGCAAGCGGTCCCGGAGCTTTTGCCTTTGCAGCCATGCGCTTGGGGCTCATGAAGTGGTTGCTTTGGATCGCAATGCGACTGCCCTGCAATTGGGCGCTGAAGTTTGCGGCCGTTATGGCTATCCCTTGACGGTCCGTCGGCACAATGCCTTACAATTTCCTTTGCCTATTGAAGGAACTTTTGACTTAGTGATCATTGGTCATTGTTTAGCAGAATTGTTTCCCCACTCCAGAAGGATTGGCAGAAGAGGCAAAATGAATGGATTCATCATTTACTCCAGTATCTATCGCCACAAGGAAAACTGTTATTTGTAGAGAATTCTCTCGTGCATGCCAATCACCGTCTGTTGGCTTTGCGTGATCAATTGGTCAAAGAGGGCTTTCCTGTTCAAGCCCCTTGTGTATGGCGAGGAGAATGCGTGGCTTTGAAGGCGAACAATTTCTGCTATGCACAACGCGATTTCAGAAAAGCCTTTCCTGATGAAAGAAATTCAACGAGCAGCTCAAATAAACCTAGGCTCTTTGAAAATGTCTTATCTAATCTTGAGGAGTCCTAAAGCAGGCTGGCCTGAACTTCCTGATCGCCCTCTATTATGTACATATAGCTTCCTCCTTTCGAATCCCATTCAGGCGGAAGCTTATCATCTATGTGGAACGGGACGGTAAAAAAAGATTTGGGATTCCCATTTTAAAGAACAGCCTCCTGAAGCGCGTGCATTCGACTATTTAAAACGGGGCGAACTATTATCTGTGGAAGGAGCACTTGTGAAGCGCAGCATTTTGACATTGTGCCAGGGACCCGTCAACAAGATAGAAGCAGCTCTAAAACAAGCCCCTTCCATTCGGAAAAGCATCTTGGAGGAGGATGGAGTCTAGATATACACAAACAATTCTTCAGGTTGTTTATGTATAACTCCCTCTATTCCGGGTTTTGTTGTCAAAGAGAGAAAAAGATTTTTTTTGGCCTTAGGAGAACCACTTATTTTTTCACCTATATTTTCTTTTCTTGTGGGAGTTTGTAAGATGGAAGGAGAAATAGAGGAGGCACGGGTGCAAGTTTTCATTATTTTTTTTAGGGGAAGTGGGAGAAAGAGGTTTAGGATAAGATTTAGGTAAGGGCTTAGGTGATGATTTAGGGATAGGAAGCTTGGGATCAGGTTCAGGTTGCACACGACCTTTATTCCAGGAGCATGAGCAGGCCCAGTAAATCGTTCCGCTCAGTAAAATTGCGCAAACTAAAGCACAAATAGCGATTCTTAATCTGTCTTGTTTGTTAATAGCATAACAATAGGGGAAAGAAAAAGAGAAGCTGAAGATAAATGATTAATGAGCATTGGATTTTGTCCTGCTTTAAGAGTTTTTCCGTGTATTTAAATTAATTATTATTTGATTGCAATAAATTATTTATAATTTGCAGGAACAAATTAGAAAATTTCGCTTTTCTCTGGCTTTGTTGAATGGACCTCTTACGTAATTAATTTTTTAACGCAGAGGCGGGGGGAGCCGGAGAGGCGCAGAGAGCAGCATTCTCTGCTCTCTCTGCGTTAATTGTTCATGAACCTATATGTCCTTTTTATATTGATTATTTATGTTAAATAATGAGTTCTTCTTCTTTAGGAGAATCTTCCTGTTAGCTATTAGCGGTGCTTCAGGATTAGCTTTGGGTATAAAAATCTGAAATAGACCGTGTTCAAGAGTTAATTGAGCTAATTTTAAATGGGCTTTTAGTTGTTCAAAATCTATTCCATGAAATTTTTCTTTCCATACAAGGCCCCGTACAAATTCCTAGGTTTAATAAAAAATTCAATTTCAAGGCCTTCCTTATTATGGTTTTTTACAATAAAAGAGCGTTTCTGTGCGTTTCGAAGAATGTGGAATCCCCAGCCTACGTTCATTTAAAGCAATTTGAATGCAGTCAGCGTCTTCAGGTAAATTGGCGTCGAAACCTGGAAGGTTAGCGAGAAGATACCACCCTCTTTCTATTGACAATGTCTATGGGAAGGGTTTGGATAATATTTAGAATTTCTTGATTTTCCAAGTAATACTGTCTATCTTCTTCTTCCAAGTCCTCTTGGTCTAGTCTCAGGATCATGGATGATTGCGGTTTTTTGCAGGGGGCGTAGTTGATCCTTAGGGATTTCTTGTAATTGGAACTGGCAACCAGCAACTTTTCCAAGGTTGTAAACCGAAGTTGTTTGATCTCAAACTTATTCCAATAGAAAAAAGGATCGTAACGGTCAAATAGGCCGATTTGATCTTTATTTTATCTGTTGGCCAGCCATAATAGTCTGTTCAAGAACTTCTTCAAATTTGCCTTTCTCAAATTTTAGCTTCATGATGAGCTTGATTAATCGTAAGTTCAATAAGTTTGCCTTTGAAATAAAATCGCAATGTATCACCATCTTTTTTGTCAGAAAAAAGGGCTGCGGGGAGATAAATGGTTGAGGGCAGTTCCTGGTGATTGATACAAACAAAGTCAAAAGAATATCATTAGCTATCAGCTGTAGGGGACTGCCATCCTCTAATGTAAATTGATCAATATTTGGGATTTTTGAAGGGTCATTTCCTACACAACCAGTTTCCATGGAAGAAGTGATGCAAATGTCAGTTTTGATTTCAACTTGAGGCTTGATAGCTTCGTCAAGAGGTTCGGCTTTTTCGAATTTTGAGGGCTCCATTTTTTCTTCTTGAGGTTCCTGTTTCGGGAAATCTTCTAAACCTTGGATTTTGGGAGCTGAAGGCACTTCAGGGTTCTCTTTGGAGTCATGATTCGCAGCATCATCTGCTTTCTTTAGCTGTGCAGGTGAAGGTAGCTTTGTTTCAGGCTTAAGTTCAGGTTGTAGAGCATCATCTGCTTTACTTTGTGGTATAGGGGAAGGAGGCTTAAGTTCAGGTTGCACTCGTCTCTGATTCCAGGAGCGGGAGCAAGCCCAATAGATCGCTCCGCCGAATAAAATTGAGCAAGCTAAGACATAATAGCAATTTTTAACTTGTCTTGTTTTTTAATCGCATCAAAAATAGGGCGAAGAAAAAGTGACGCTGAAGATAAATAATTAATGAACATTGGATTTCCTTGCTTAAAAGTTTTGTTGCTTCTAAATATATACTAATTAATGTTTTATTACAATAAGTTATTGCCATGGCTGGAACCAATTAGAAATTTCTGCTTCTCTACCAACTTGACACTTTCTTTGAAAGATTCTTGTGACATTTAAGAATTTCTCTTCCTATAACGAGCTCGTACCCGATTTTTTCTTTATATTACTGCTTCATTAGGAATAAATATTTTCAATACACCATCTGGAAGAGTTAATTTCGCTTGGCAGCATTTGTTTTGCATCATGGGCAATGTTGCTTCTTCATAGAGTTCTTTCCATCTGATACCTTTGACGAATTCGATAGGCTTTTTGGGAATCATAATAATGTGTCCACCTAGTACTTTTTGTTCCACATGTGCTTCCCTTAGAATATGAATGCCCAGATAGCGATCATTTAAAAAAAGTTGGATGCTATTTAGATCAATGGGCGAATCAGGAGAAAAACCAGGTAAACGTGCCCTAAAACAATTACCGTCCGGCTGATTGTCCACAACCACTTGAAGATCTTTTAGAATGTTAGAGAGATTTTCTTTATTTTGAAGATTTTGTTCATGGTCTTCAGGAAAATCAGGATCAAGAATAACGGCTTTTTTTTGCAAAGGCCTAAATTCCTCTGAAGGGACGGACTGAAGCTTAAATTGATTGGCGCCTTGGTTGAGAACCTTGTAGACAGTTCCTCCATCTAATCCATACCAATGATAGGGATCGTAGTCGCCAAATAATGGAATACGATCTTCAATTTTTTCTTTGCAAACATCGTGTATCAGATCTAAAACCTCTTCGAAAGTACCCTGTTCGAATCTTTGACCATGGTTAGCTTGGTTAATTGTTAATTCTATCAGTTGATTTTTGAAGTTGATTCGCAAGGAATCCCCATCTTTTTTGCCGGCAAAAAGGGCTTCAGGGAGATGGATATTTTCAGGAATTCCCAGTTCGACGGGTCGATTCAAAACATGAAAAGGCAAAAGCAGATCATCTTCATTATTAAGATGAATAGGACTGTCATCCTCTAATGTAAATTGATCAATATTTGGGATTTTTGAAGGGTCTTTTCCTACACAACCTGCCTGTAGAGCGGCGATAATGCAAATATTAATGTTAGGAAACATTACTTGATCTACACAATGTTTTCTCCAGAAAAGATCGTAAGTCCAGTAAATTGCCGCCCCCAGTAAAATGGCAATAGCCAGACAGGCAATGGCTAATTTTAATCTATCTTGTTTGGCGACAACGTGATTAATCAAAGGAATAAAAGATACAGAACTTAAATTGTTAATGTTCATGAGGTATAGATCCTTTGTATATTGATTAGTATTAAAATGACTCTGTGGAAGCAATTCCTGGTTAGCTATAGGAGGTATTTTTTGTAAGATAAATGATTAACGAACAGGGATTTTATCTAAATTTAAAGTAGTGGTTAATTTTATTGATTTTAATCGTATATTAATTAATTTTTTTATGCAATATATTATTGCATTAAAACTGTGCTTTTTCTAGATATATACACAAAAAGTTAAAATTCTTTATCAAATATTTACAGTGGTTTGATATAGTAAAATCCTATCGATCCCTTAACAGTTTCTGGATTGGTAGAGTATTAATAGATTCTTTTTAAAAAAATCGATTGAATATGTCAACCCAGCAAAATATCATTTTACAGGATCCCACAGCTGCTTTACAGGCGGCAATTGAGGAGCTTGAAGTCTTTACCAAGCCTGAGGCTTCTCGTCTAGAAGTAGGCAAGGATGGCCGTTTGGTTGCGGCGAAAGAAAATCTTCTAGATCGCGTGATGGGATTGGCACGCTGCTACATGGGCCCTCTTTTTTCGGAGCAAGTTCGCCAGGAACAAGAAAAGAAATTGAGCGATTTGAAAAAAGCGATCCTTCAAGCACGAGATATCATTCAAAGTCATTCGGCGCTGATTGAGAAGTTCAAACAAGGCGATGATTCGCAACGGAAGTTAGCTGGATATGCCTTAGAGGCAATTCAACGTTATAATGCCGTGGTCGCGCATGACGATTCTTCTTGGATGGAAAAATACAACGTCCATAATTATGAACGCCGCCGCCTTCTCCTAGACCAAGAGATTAAGGGGCACCGGATTGAATTGCCCCATACTCTATCTGTGAAATATGATTCTCATCCCGATGCACACCCTGCTCAGAAGATGCTAAAAGAGCTTAGCGAAACCTTGCTACTGGGAGCGGCTAAAAAACCTTGTTCGGCCCTCAGCCCCACTCACAAAAAAAACGTACAGTTCATGATTGACACTTTCCGGATGAAAGCAATCCGGATGATTCAAACCCACCTTGCTCAGCAAAGCACTGTCGCTGAAGTCATGCAGCTTGTCAACCAATCTAATGTCGAAATTGACGAAGAAAATGAATCCAATATCATCATTATACGCCAATTGCTAGAAGTAGGTCCAGGTTCTACAGTCCTTTTAACGGGATGGTTTAAACGTCATTTCTCAGATTCTAAATTTATGACGATGCCTATATTAGATAGCTTTAGATTGAGTTCTCAGTTAACCCATGCTGGTTTTCCTTATCCTTCGCAACATACAGGGTGGGCCTTAGCCGACAAATGGGTAGAAGCTTATCCTCTCCGGATTGATCAAACACCCCTGTTCCAGCAGATGGAACAGAGAAAAAAACGCCTTGTCCATCAACTCCTTTTCGACCAAACTTTTATTCAAAAAGCACGTCGGCATGCTAAACTGAAAAGAGATGTTTTTGATCAACACCGGACTCTTTTTCTGCCTTTGCACCAACAGCTCCAACAAATTTTAATACAGAACGTTTCAAAAGAAGAGGAAAAGGGTAATTCTGTTTTACAAGCATTCTATCAAGCAGTAGCGCAAGCTCCCTCTGCTTTTGATATGCTTGTTCAGACGCAACAGCACTTGCTTGATCTTTTTATACGACAACCTTTGAAAGCATTAGAAGAAGAATGGCTTGGAGATCAGGCAACCCCTTTACGTTTGGGTTCCCCTTCAGAAAAGTTCCAAACAGCTTGTCAGCGACTAGAGCAACAACGTCTTAAAGCCAGTGAACGGCTCGATGTCACAAATATTCGGCATGCCTATATTCTGCAACAAGGCGCCTTGTTGGGAAAGGCATTCCAGGTAATTGTATTGCAATATCAATCTGAGAAAATGAGATTTCGTCCTTCTCTCTTTAATGACTTTGAACGCAGGCTGCAAACTTGCGCTTTTAATCAGATTCTTTCATTTATGGATGAGTGCGACAACCACTTGGATACTAGAAATGCGTGTGAAATCAAAAGTGATCTCTTAGCAAGATGGGACAAAGACCTGCAATTGCTACAAAATTCGCATACTGAAGAGGATCATGCAGCTGCTTTATCCTTAGTGGATGAACTGGAGTTTTACTTCAACTCCCGTTTTTTTACTTCTTGAGGTCAGTTATAGACATCTTGCAAAACAAGAAGTCAATTAATGGGAAGAAAATAAGGCTTTTCTTCTTTCCTACGATTCAAATACATTTGCCATGTGGCAAGTAAACAAAAACCCCCTCCCATGAGCAACGCCATGGTGGCATTGGTCAAATTGGCGATTAGGCTTCCAAGGGGAGGTGCGATACAACCGCGCAAGCCAATGGTAACAACATTGACTCCCGTATAAGTGGAGCTATCCTCGTGCCTTGCAAAAATGGGTCCTGATAAATTCCAGCTCAATTCACTACCTGCTTGCATTATGCCATAAAGAAGATAGGCTCCGTAAAGCCAAATGAGATTCCATTGAGCTGCCATTAAGCCCAAAGGAAAAAGGGCGGCGATTACCGTGACAGTCCCGCTAAAAGTGAAAAGATCAATGCGATTCATCATTTTCGTCCATAAAGGTAGGGACAAGGTATAACCAATACTTTTGCAAAGGGTCATGGCGACAGTCAATTCTTTATAATTCAAATGGAGAACTTCGAAGAAAAATTGAGGAAGAGCAGGCTGCCATAGCATAAGCCCTCCTCCGCCAAGCATAAAACCAATTTGAAAGCGGGCGAAATCAGGACGACGGCGCATCAGTTCCCAAGCGTCTTTCCAAGGCTTTTGAAACTGGTTTTTAAACGAAAAAGCCTCAGGAGTTGAAGGTACGTCCCTAAAAGCTTGCTTGATAGGCAAAACTGCCTGAAAGACAACTGCTCCCATGGCTAAGAAAGCTGTAAGAGGAAACAGCCATCTCCAAGCCTGAAAATAATCATCAAGCATCCATCCCATGACGATCGCCAATAAAGCTCCTCCCGCATGATAGACAGCTGATCCATAAGCAAATACATTTTGGCGTGACTTTTCTGGCACATTGACCTTGAGGACCTCCATCCAGGCAGGATTAACTCCCCGATAAAAAAGCATGTAAAAGCCCGAAGCAAATACAAAAAACCAAGGATGGCTTACAAAGGGGACAAATAAAAAAGGAAGATGTCCTAATATATTCGCCCAGATGATATTGGATATCAGCCGGTCGTGCCGGCGTTTAATCTGAGAACTCCAATATAAAGAAAAAAGGGAAACGATGGGTTTGAGGCTAAAAAAGCAAGCAATTTGCCAAGAGGTAGCGTGAAGATCCTTGCACATAATGAAGGGTAAAAGGGTATAAAGCGCCCAAAAAGGAGTATTGAGGATGCGGGTCCATGTATAGGCGAGGCGTGTTTTGCGTAAATAAATGTCAATTAAAGATGATTTTATTGCCATCGAGATTTTATTTTTTACTCAATTTATAGAAAAAGAAAAAATAATAATACATTTTCTTAACTATAATTACAATATGCATATGAAAGTGGTCTAATCCATCGAAGTGTGGTGTAGGCATCTTATGGGTAATAGGATGAGTATAGGGCCATCAAGAAACGCCATCTGAAAGAGGACTGCGATGCTGTTTTCATGAAGCCCAAAATAGCAGAGGGCGATAAACGGGCAAATTGTTTGATTTCGTTATCGCACAAACGGTAGATAAGATGGCGCGCGATTTGGTGTTGCTGGTAGAGCTCTTTTAAATGTTTCAGGCATTTTTTAAACTGCCATTGACGAAGGCTCAGCCTGACAAAGGCAAAGATGATGAGAACAAGAGGAATGAGTTTTATTTCCCAAGCCGTAAAGCTGCCGATGCCATTCCCGAAAGATAAAAGAGCTAAATCAATCATCACGACAATGGCAAGAGTAATAATGAATAATAAGCTTTCTTTGGAAGATTGCACAATTGGCCCAAGCCAACGGCGCCAAGTAGAGTAAGAGGATTGGTAGGCTAAAATTTCCTCAAATTGAGGCTCATGATAGAGCATGCGCCCCACGTGGGCTAATTCATGAGCAATCAACTCAGATCGGCGGTAAAGGCCCAAATAAGTGGAGGAAGTACTGAAGTGAGCCCGCAGCTGCAAAAAAGCTGCCATCGGAGTTTTTTCATCCAATTGAAAGATCCAGGCGCATCCGGCATGCCAAGGTGCAAGTTGGTAGTTGCTGCAAAAGAGGGGAACCCACCGGGGTTGAATACCATACAATTCTTGGGTGAGAGGCATGGCCTCGTTAAGTAAGTGTTGAGCTGTTTGATGATCGCTTTCAAATGGTAGATCCTGCCCTACTTTTTCCACTAAGTGTTGTTCGAGATTTTGACAAAAGGCAACTCGTTCCGCAAAGGCTGCCTCCGATTCATTCGGACCCGGAATAAAGCCTTGTTTATTCCAGTCTGACCATTGTTGCAGATCATCCTTTTCGTTTTCCATACTGAATCCTATCCTTCAACTAAGGAGCTGGGCATAAAGATTGTGAAAGAAGCACCAATTAAAATGAACAATAATTTTTGAATTCATTCTTCGCAGTAGCATGTCGAGAGAATCTGATAACAAGCTCAAAAGTCGTAAATGATTTAACGCAAAGGAACAACAAAGAAACGCAAAGGCACTGAGAACAGCAAAATTTAATCTTTTTTTAAAAAATTTTTAAGATAAGATTACCCCTATCCTGCCGTTCACGACAGGATAGGAAAGGAATAAAAAACTTCTTGGTTTCCAACATAAGCCCGGTGTGTTATCTTCGTGCCTTTGCGTTCTCTTTGTTGTTCCTTTGCGTTTAAATTTTTTTCTAAGATTGGAAGCAAACAACATGCTATTTGGATAAACTTCAAAATGACCTTTATTCCCGTTTTTGAATTTATAAAAGAATAAGTTATAGGGAGAGGTCGAGAAAATCTAATAGATCTTTTATAGATCATATGGGACTACGATCCCCTCCCCAGCAACATCATCCTCGGTATATTTTAACTCACGTTATTTTACTTGAAAGGCGATGGATTTTCTGGCACTCTAGATCTGCCATTTTTTTCAAATCAAGGGATGACTATGTTAACAGAAGGCTATGAAGAGTTTACTGAAAGTCAATTAAAAATTTTAAACCGTTATGTGACCAACTCCTCTAGCCATATTTTTGTGTTACGAAACCTTCCTGAAGTAATCAAAGGGGCTCTTTTTTCTCGATATTCCCGTTCTTCCCTTGGGCTGCGCTCTCTTTTACTCAAAGAATTTATTAGTAATAATGAAGAGGCTGCCTTTGAGTCGATTATAGGAAAAACCCCAGGAGATGATGAAGAAAGGCAAGTCTTTGAGCAAATGGAAGCAATAAAGAAAGCCCAGGCTTTTTATGACCGCATTTTGGATGGATATGGGGATGACTCTATAGGCGAGCTAGGCGGTGCACATTTAGCCATCGAAAATATTTCGATGATTGGGGCTAAATTTTTAGAAGATAGTCGTATTGGAGGCTCTCCTTTAGAAAAGTCAACGCGATACATTTACTTCGATCAGAAAGTTAAGGGAGAGTATTTATTCTACCGAGAACCCATTCTTATGACTTCAGCCTATCGTGATACTTATGTCGAGACCTGTAATATGCTCTTCGATACATACAGCCGACTCATTCCCCCCATAACTAATGTGATGGAACAGCGCTTTCCTAAAGATCCTCTTACTTCTAAAGCAGCCTATGCGGCAGCTTTGCGGGCTAAAGTCTTAGATTGTTTACGCGGATTACTGCCCGCAGGAACATTGACCAATATGGGCATTTTTGGCAATGGACGTTTTTTTGAGCAGTTGATTCATAAACTGAACTGCCAAAACCTTGCAGAACTGCAAGAAATTGGCAAGCGCAGTTTTGAGGAGTTGGCTAAGGTCATCCCCTCCTTCATTCGAAGGTCCGATCCAGCCCATCGCAATCATCAAAGTTATGCTCAGTTTTTCGATACCATGCAATCTGAATTGAGGTTAATTGCTGACCAACATATTCCTCATTGTGAGCGCGTTCTACAAGCGGGCGTACGTCTAGTTTCCTATGATCCTGATTCGGTGATCAAAGTAGCATCAGCCCTTCTATTCGCCATAAGCGATAGGGGGCTTTCTGAGTTATTGCAATATTGTAAGAATTTATCTGATGAAGAGATTGCCCGCATTCTTGATGCTGGCTGCAATGCTCGCGAAAATCGTCGACAGAAATCGCCTCGTGCTCTTGAACATGCTGAATTTACCTTTGAAATGGTCACCGATTTTGGTGCTTTTCGTGATTTGCATCGCCATCGTATATTGACACAAGAGCGTCAGTTCCTAACCTGTGATTATGGATTTAATATTCCTCCCGAAATTCAAAATACCTCTTATGAGGAGGAGTATTGCCATGCACTCCGACAGGCGAAAGAAGTCTACGATCTCCTAGCAGCTGAATTGCCTGAAGAAGCACAATACATCGTTCCCATGGCTTATCATATCCGCTGGTATTTTCACGTGAACTTACGTAGCTTGCAGTGGTTATGTGAGTTACGCTCCTCTCCGGCAGGACATCCAAGCTATCGCTACATTGCGCAAACTTTAGCCAGCCACGTCTGTAATGTTTTTCCTGCATTTGAGCGTTTTTTCAAGTTTGTGGATTATGAAGGGTATGATTTTGGCCGCCTTGGTCAAGAGCAGCGCAAGTTTGAAAAACAGCAAATGATGCTCATTTAGCGCGAGTTTTGGATAAGCCAGATAAGCCCATGCCCCACGTTTCTCAGGTATACTGGCTTACGCTGGGTAAGGGCAAGAAAATTTTTGCATCCTCGAACAGTTATTAGAATGGTTCCTTATCACAAAACAAAGTTACAACCAATTAATCTGTTTTAATCTGAGACAATTTAGAGGTTCTTATCGGAGAAACGGACTCAGGTAGGGTAAAACAATCATCTAGCAGTGCAAGCGAATTAAATTGAGCTTCAAACAATGCAATATCTTTCTCATCAAGGGCTCCTAGCTGATCTCCTATATGTATAATATTACAATCTTGGTATTTTTTTGATTCCGTTAATGGTGTTGCACTCATTTCAAATTTAATGAGTTCTGTGAATGATGCCAAATCAAAAAGATTGCCGTCGGTATTCTTAATAAAAATTTTGCTGTCATGTCGACGGCATAGGATCGAATAATGTTTTTCTTCAGGGCTTGGGTGCTGGCATATAACGGACAAATGCTTTATCCCTTTGGGATAAAAAATAAAATAATTAATTTCATTGTCCAAATCCATTCTAAAAGCACATAGCCCTAAGGATTCCATTTTATGCAAGGGAAATACCTCAAGAGGTATATTATATGTTTTGATATAATCGCTTAGTTGTTCGCATGTTGATTCACTAAAATTATTGTTACTATCAGAAACCCTTTTCATACCGGTTTCAAATACTGAATAATCTGACTCGTCCTTTTTTTTCTTTAGTCCATTACTTACATTGTCTGGACTCTCCGAAACTAAATAAAGTGGAATATCATATTTTTGAGGGGATTCCCATTTTCTCTTTCGTGCTTTATTTTCATATTTCTTTTTCTCGTGTGAATCAGAAAATGGCCAACATTTCTGGTAATCTGAACCAAGTGGAGTAAAATCAAAAGTAGGAGATTGAATTATATTATCTTCCATCCTTACTTCTTTTTCTTCTTCTTCTTCTTCTTCTTTAGAAATCGCAATAAGATGAGGTTGAATTGGATTCATAAATTCGCATTGAAAAGTGCTATCACCTATCTTCATTTCTTCTTCTTTAGAAAGCTTAATAAGAGGTTGCATGGGATGAAGTGTGTATGTGAATGGCAAATCTTCATCTTTTGCGTCTTCTTCTGTTTCTTCCGCTTCTTCTGTTTCTTCTGTTTCTTCTGTTTCTGCTGTTTCTTCTGTTTCTTCTGTTTCTGCTTCTGGTTTTTTTATTTTTATTTCCCTTTGTCTCAGAGGCGTAATGAATTCTGTTTCACTTTGAACGTTATTCTGCCATATTATCTGCATGGGGTTGCATGGCGGTTGTTCTCCAATTGTTATGAAAGGCAGATGATTCATTGTTGGAAAGGGAGTTCCGTATGGATACCACATAATTTTTCCTTCTCATTTAAACTTTATTCACTGGGTCTTAGAACCCTTGTGAATATATAATTGTTTTTCCCCGTATACGCACCTGTCTGTGTATCCTTTAAATCGATGTATATGCAGCACGGGCATGATCCCATCATTTCTGAAGCACTTGACCAGCCCTTCATTCATGATGTGCATATATAATGCATTATGAACCAAAATCTTGTATTTAGAGCCTCTTATATTGTAGAAAGTCAAGGCTGAGACTGTAAAAAAATATCGCCTAAAAGTGTTTATTTCGTTACAATGCTTTTATCATTATTTCTTTTTTAATAAGTACAGAATATACTCACTTCTTTCTTCTTTTGGCGCTTAAGACAGTATAGCGCCAATCTGAATTATCTTCTATCGAAAAATAAGGTTTTTTATGAATGATCAGACTACTACCGCTTATAAAGGAAAGTTATTAGGCGGCATTTTGCTCGTAGCGGGCTGTTGTATTGGCGCTGGGATGCTAGGTTTGCCCGTTTTAAGTGCTCAAGCAGGATTTAAACCTTCCGTTGTAATGTTTTTTGCTTGCTGGCTTTTCATGGTCTGCACAGGTTTATTATTACTTGAAGTGAATCTTTGGTACGGTAGGGAAATTAGCATCATTACCATGGCAGAGCGAACTTTAGGAAGGCCAGGCCAAGCAGTAAGTTGGTTTGTCTTTCTTTTCCTTTTTTATTCCCTAATGGTTGCCTATGTAGCTGCTAGCGGCTCGCTTATGACTGACTTTATTGGGGAAGCGACCGGTAGTTATTGGCATCATGGAGTGGGGGGCTTGCTTTTTTGTTTGCTTTTTGGCGTTCTTCTTTATTTAGGTATAGGGGCGGTTGATTGGTTTAACCGTTTGCTCATGCTTGGACTCATTGTTTCTTATGTGTTTCTGATCGTTGTTGGCTCCTCGCATGTGCAACCTCAGTTATTGCACCATCAGAATTGGGGAGCTGTTACTGCTGTGATTCCTGCTGTTATTATTTCTTTTGGGTTCCACAACTTGATCCCCAGCTTAACGACTTATTTCGATGGCCATGCGCAGTCACTGAAATGGTCGATTATCTTGGGTAGCGCCATTCCCCTTGCCATTTATCTTGTCTGGGAATGGCTGATTTTGGGGATTGTCCCACTCCAAGATTTTAAAGGAGCCATCGATCAAGGAGAAATTGCAACCGAGGCCCTTAAAAATGCCGTGGGAAATTCTTGGATTCTAGATGTCGCGCAAGCCTTTGCCTTTTTTGCCATCATCACCTCTTTCTTGAGTGTTTCTTTAAGTTTCTTGGATTTTTTAGCTGATGGATTGAAAATCAAAAAAACGCCTCTAGGGAAACTTTTTCTCATTCTGCTAGTATTGGGGCCTCCTTACTTATGTGCATTAATTTACCCAACAATCTTTTTAGTTGCTCTTAATTATGCTGGGGGTTTTGGTGCTGTTATTTTATTCGGAATTTTGCCTGCTTTGATGGTATGGAAAGGGCGTTATGCATTAAAATTGAATTGGCCTCAAATTGTTCCAGGAGGTAGATTTGTGCTTCTGGCAGTCATCGCCTTTGCTGTCTGGGTTATATCTCTACAATTTTTTAGGTAATTATGAATTCCATGCTCCACCTCTTAGGAGGCATTTTATTAGTTGCGGGCACAACGATCGGCGCCGCCATGCTTGCGCTGCCTATTGTCACAGGGTTTGCAGGTTTTTGGCCCTCTGTGTTTCTTTGTGTTGTTTTCTGGCTTTACATGACTTTTACTGCACTCTTGATGCTAGAAGTTAACTTGTGGATGGGTGAACATACCAATTTGGTCACGATGGCCAAAAAGACATTGGGAAGAGGAGGGAAGATCTGCACCTGGATCATCTATCTATTTCTTCTTTATTCTCTTACGACAGCTTATATTGCTGGGGGCGGCCCTATTTTCCTTGAAATTATAGAAGGATTATTAGGTTGGCAGGCTCCGACTTGGGCTGCCCCTTTTCCCTGCTCCTGATTTTTAGCTTTTTTGTTTATCAGGGAGCTCGTTCCGTTGATAAGGTCAACCGTTTACTCATGCTGGGGTTAGGGATTTCCTATGTATTTATGATTCTGTTTTTAACCCCTCATGTGCAGCTCCCTTTGCTGAAACACGCTGATTGGAAACTCCTTTGGATTCCGGTATCGATTATGTCAACATCCTTTGGCTTCCATATCATTATCCCAACTTTAACCGATTATTTACATCGTGACGTGAGGCAAATTCGCTTGGTTTTATTTTTGGGCAGCCTAATTCCCCTGATCGTCTATATTAGCTGGGAGTTTCTTACGCTGGGCATTATTCCTCTGAAAGGAGAACAGGGACTTATTCAAGGTTATCAAAAGGGGATCGATGGGGCAACCTTATTGGCCTCTTTACTCCAAAATTCCCATCTTGCTTTATTGGCTCGCTTGTTTTCCCTATTTGCCATTGTTACCTCTTTTTTGGGCGTTTCCCTGAGTTTGCGAGATTTTTTGTCTGATGGGCTTAAAATACGCAAAACATCGAAAGGGCGCATGGTTCTTTATGTTTTGACATTTATCCCTCCACTTATCATCGTCTTGATTGATCCGCGAGCATTTCTTAATGCCCTGGAATATGCCGGGGCATTTGGAGTGGTGACTTTGTTAGGTGCAATGCCTGTTTTAATGGTATGGAGAGGGCGTTATATCCAGCACCAAACAGGGCCATTCCGTGCTCCAGGGGGCAAAGGGGCATTAGTAGCAGCTCTTTTAATCTCTCTTTGTATTATTGGCTTAGAGATAGCCATTAAAACAGGATATTTATCTATTGAACAAATGAGTCAGACATGACAGAAAAAAAACGGATATTGACTGGCGATCGGCCGACAGGTCACCTTCATTTGGGACACTATGTAGGATCGCTCCAAAATCGCATAGCCCTGCAAGATACTTATGATTGCTATTTTATCATTGCCGATCTGCATACCCTCACCACGAAACCTCAAAAGGAAGATATTCTGCGTTTAAGAGAGTATGCTCACACGATGGTTCTTGATCATTTAGCGTGCGGCATTGATCCCCAAAAAACGACTTTTTATCTTCAATCGGCCACTTCGGCAGTTTACGAAATGAATCTCATTTTTGAAATGCTGATTTCCTTGAATAGATTGTCTGGGTTGCCAAGTATTAAAGAAATGGCTCGTAACGCCCATCTAGATGTTGAAAGCATCCCTTTTGGACTCTTTGGCTATCCTATTCTGCAAACAGCCGATATTTTGATGCCTCGGGCCCACTTGGTCCCTGTCGGTAAAGACAATGAGGCGCACATTGAACTAGCCAGAGATATAGCGCGTAGGTTCAATCAATACTATGGTGAGGTTTTTCCCTTGCCGGAAGTGCTTTTGAGTGAGACTCCCTCCCTGATTGGAACAGACGGCAAAGGAAAAATGAGCAAATCGGCCCATAATGCCATCTTCCTTTCAGATGATGCCAAGACGGTTGAAAAAAAGGTGCGCAGCATGTATACCGATCCCAACCGTATTCACGCAGATCAGCCCGGAACTGTGGAAGGAAATCCCGTTTTCATCTACCACGAAATTTTTAATCCTCGTCAGGATGAGGTGGGTGATCTCAAAAACCGCTATCGTGTAGGGAAAGTCGGGGATGTGGAGGTCAAAGATAAGCTTGCAGTGGCCTTAAATGAATTTCTCGACCCCATTCGAGAGCGCCGCAAATTATTTGAGACTGATAAAGGCTTGGTGGAAGAGATCATTTATGATGGGACGTTAAAAATGAATGACATTTCACAGGCAACCGTAAAAGAGATGCGTAGTGCGATGGGGCTGAGCGGCGCGTGGAATAAAATTTCGCGCATTGCTCGCGAACGCAAAAAGCAATAAGGCCACATGGCGCAATTGTTTCATTATTTTCAATCTGATGGGTTGAATGAGTTGCTTAACATCGACTATACATAAGCAACAAAACCATAAGAATAGTCGTTTTTCCTTGTATTGATGTGCGATATATCGTACTATAAATAGTAAAGAGATCCGAACGTTTATGAAAAAATACGCAATTTACGAGGATGAAGGTTATCAAGAGTGGTTTAATACACAAACCCTTAAATCCCGGGCTCAGATTAGAAAGAGATTGTTAAAAATTGAAGAAGGTGGCCACTTTGGCCATATTCGAGATTTAGATGAAGACGGTGATGGTCTCAACGAATTGAAATTTACTGATGGTAGACGTATCTACTACATAATAATTCCTGTTGATAATGTTATTCTTTTGTTAGGAGGTAATAAAAATGGACAAGATAAAGACATCAAAAAAGCAAGAAATATCATTGCCAAAGCAAAAGGTAGAGCTAAAGCTAGAGGACTTTAAAGGTATCAAAAAATCAGAGCCTCTTAAAGAGCTTATCGATCCTAATCAAACTGCTATGGCTATTTTTGAATGCCTCCTAAACAATGATCCTGAAGGGGCGATGGAAATGATCGAAATTTATCTTTATGCTCTGAATAAAACAAAACTTAGAAAGCAAACCAAATTACCTAAATCCACTATGTATTCAGCTTTGAAACATAAGAATCCAACGATAAAAACTTTAGCCAAAATTATGTACACCTCATCACATTGATAAATTAAATGTTTTTAAATTGAATTATTTTTTATTAATCTCGCAGGCTACGGTTAAAGAGATGCGCAGTGCGATGGGACTGTGCGGCGCGTGGAATAAAATTTCACGCATTGCTCGCGAACGCAAAAAGCAATAAGAGTGACGATTAATTTTCATAAGGAGGTATTAGATGTTTTGGAACTTTGAAAAAGGATATTTGTTCAGGTGTTAAAGTTTCAAGATAGGCATATTTTGCACCCAATTCCTTTAAACTTTGCGTTAAGGGTTCTAAATCTTTTTTTGGGCCTATCAAAATAGTATCTTCTTGATCCAGAGACAACCCAAAATAACTTCCTTGATTTTGCCATGGAGGTAATAATATAGCTTCATCATCATATAGATTAGAAATAATTTTTTCTGTTTTCCCTCTCAATAAGACATTATCCCCGTACTTCCAATATATTCCATTTTTACCAGATCTAATTGTATAACTCATTTTGCTGCTTTGCAAACATAAAAGATTATCATGTGCTACATATAGAGCTTTGTCTATTTCAAGCGGAAGAACTCCCTTTTTCGTCCAAATTTGATATTTGTGGGTTAAATATTTATAAAGGTTATCTGTTTTGGAAAAATATTTTAAGGCTGCGTCTGAAGGATCTCTGTAACCGATATCGACTAAAGCACGATATCTTTTAAGACTAACTTTAATATCAATTTTATTTACTGTTCTAATAAACGTAACATTTAATCCATTCTTTTTTCTTTTTAAATATTTTAATCTAGATCTTTTTTCAAAAACTGGCCTTTTGTTAGATAATTGATGGAACTGTATTCTTTCTTCTGTAGAAAGTAGCTCAATACCTTTATCTTCAATTTCTCTAAGACTATTTAAAGTTCTTGTATCTGGTTCTTTGCTTTCCAAGTATTCATATAAGCCTTGTTCGTCTTCACTTAAATTTGATATCATCTTTTTTTAAGTGATTTAAAAAGTAAATAATCAGCTTCGTTGATTTCATTTTGCTGTTCTTCTAATTCTTTTAGCTCAACAATCTCATCTTGATTCAATTCAAATATCTCCATAGCTCTAGAATCTAATTCTTGGGTGAGTAAATATTTGCGACCACGAGAACCATAAGTAGAGCCTGCTTCATATTCAGCTTGTCCATTAAGATACAATCTAGCTTCTGCTGGAAAAGCGGCTCCATTTTGTATAATTTTTTCTTCAAAAGTTCCATTCCATACAGCATGGGCAATAAAATCATTTTTGTTTTCAGCAATCCATTCGCTTACTATCTTCTGTTGAATTTCTAAGTTTGAGCAATCCCTAATTTCAGAGATGTTTTGCTGGGAATAAGGGGTCATCCTAACTGTTGTTCTTTCGACGTGCATAAAATTTATTCCTTAATTGATTTACTAAAAGTTTATATTATATTATATTAAATAAAATGTAAATAAATTTATATAAAAATTAATACTTATTTATAAATATCATCTGGAGAGAATATAGGATTGATGAAAAAGATCATTTATGAAAGGATGTTAAAAATGAATGAAACCTCGCGGGCGACTGTGAAAGAGAGTGACGGAGTGTGAGCGGGGCGCGGAATAAAATTCCACTCGTTGCACGCAAACATAAAAGGAATAAGGCCCATGGCGCAATTGTTTCATTTAGTTACAGAATATGAACCCAAAGGGGATCAGCCAGAGGCGATCGAAAAATTAGCGACAGGAGTTCTGCGAGGAAGGCCATCGCAAGTTTTATTGGGAATCACCGGATCAGGTAAGACCTTTACCATGGCCAATGTGATCGCCAAAGTTCAAAGACCTTCTCTTGTCTTAGCTCATAATAAAACACTTGGCAGCTCAGCTTTACCAGGAATTTAAAACATTTTTTCCCGGAAAATGCCGTCGAATATTTCGTTTCTTATTATGACTATTATCAGCCTGAAGCCTATGTTCCCCGCACAGACACCTACATTGAAAAGGATATGTCGATCAATGATAAGATCGACAAGATGCGTTTGAGCGCCACCAGGTCCTTTGTTAGAGCGGATGATGTGATCATTGTTGCTTCAGTGTCCTGCATCTATGGATTGGGCTCTCCTGAGTATTACCGGGGGATGAATTTTTTGATCAGTGCGGTCAAAAGCGGCGACGCGATGATCTTTTACTTCACCTGGTAGAGATGCAGTACAAGCGTAATGATTTTGATTTTATGCGTGCCACCTTTCGCGTCAGAGGTGATATTCTGGATATTTTCCCCGCCTATGAGGAAGATTTGGCAATCCGGGTCGAGATGTTTGGAGATGAAATTGAACAAATTAGTGAAATAGACCCTTTGACAGGGAAGGTCAAGCGAAAGATTCCCTCTGTCACTATCTATCCAAGTTCCCACCACGTTACGCCTGAAGAGGTCCGCTGGCGTGCGATTGAGACCATCAGAGCTGAGCTTCAAGAACGCATGAGTATGTTTGAAAGTGAAAAAAAATTCCTGGAATTGGAAAGAATTCAGCAGCGCACAATGTATGACCTGGAGATGCTCGGAAGTGGGGACGTGTAAAGGTGTGGAGAATTACTCGCGCCACTTCAGTATGCGTCAGCCGGGGGAGCCACCTCCTTGTTTGCTCGACTATTTTCCCTCTGATTTCTTACTCTTCATCGACGAGTCTCATCAAACTATTCCCCAGCTGCATGCCATGTGTGCCGGTGATCGGGCGCGCAAGCAAACCCTGGTAGACTTTGGCTTTCGCCTCCCCTCTGCTTATGACAACCGTCCTTTACGCTTCGAAGAAACCTATAAGAGGATGAATCAAGTCATCTATGTTTCGGCTACACCAGGAAGTTGGGAAATTCAAGAAGCAGGCGGCGAAATTGTCGAACAAGTCATCCGTCCTACAGGTCTGCTAGATCCTATTATAGAAGTGCGCCCTGCTTCTGGACAAGTGGACGATAGTTTAGCTGAAATCCGGGCGCATGTCAGCAAGGGTGGGCGCGTCTTGGTGACCACATCGACTAAACGGTTGGCTGAAGAGCTCGCCAATTATCTCAATGACTTAGATGTTAAAGCCAAATATCTCCACTCGGATATTGATACCCTTGAACGGGTGCAAATTATTCGCGATCTTCGCCTAGGCGAATTCGATGTCCTGGTGGGAATCAACCTTCTGAGGGAAGGGCTTGATATTCCGGAAGTTTCCTTAGTGGCTATACTGGATGCGGATAAAGAGGGTTTTTTGCGCAGTGAAACTTCATTGATCCAGACCTGCGGACGGGCAGCCCGCAATGTGGAAGGACGTGTCATTATGTATGCTGATAAGATAACCAAATCGATTCAACGCACCCTTGATATTACTCAGAAGCGTCGTGTGCATCAAGAAGAGTACAATAAGAACCATGGCATTACTCCTCAAACAATCAGACGGGATATTTCAGTTTTAATGGAAGCCGATGAGGATCAAGTCTCTATGCTTCGCAACTCGCCGACCAGGCTTTACAGGCTGCTGAAGAGCAGCACCGCTATTTGACGATTGAAGAGGTGCGCCAGAAAATTAAAGAATGCGAAAAAGAGATGCGTAGAGCAGCCAAAGAAATGCGCTTTGAAGAGGCTGCAGAATGGCGCGATCAGATGCGCCAGTATCAACAGATGGAATTGACTTTGGCTTAAAGTGTTTAAAGAGGATAGATAATATGAAATCCAGTATGCCGTGGTCTGAATTTTCATTTGTTCTAAAGCCATCACCAATAGGAGGGGTTGGCGTTTTTGCTACGCATGATATTCCAAAAGGGACAATTCTGTTAACTAACAGTTTTAAATTGAGATTATTGAAAATTAAAGATGTTCCTGCTGAGTTCATTCCGTTTTGTGTTTTTTTAAATGATGAAGAATGTTTATGCCCCGAGCGCTTTGACCGCATGGAAATAGGATGGTATATCAATCACTCGAGTGTGTCCAATATTGCAAAAAAGCCCTTTGAGTACAATTCAGACGAAATCAATAACTTCAAAGCACGTCCTTTTTTTGCGATACAGGATATTAAAGCAGGCGATGAAATATTGATAGATTATAACTATCTTAATGAACCTGAACATCTGAAAGAGGATTTTTATAAAAAGCAGGGTTGATTGAGAACAAGAATGGGGGTTCAGAATTGGGGTCCACCCTGACCCCAAAAATGACCTCAAAGACTTTCTAATCTGAATCAGCAGTTGTTTCTTAAATTGTAAGCATTTAGTATTGAATGAATGAAAATTTTATAATTTAGATAAAGACTTATAACATATGGAAGTAAAACCGTGCATTAATACATTATTTCCAGTTGAAATTCTTTCTCAATTTTTTTCACATTTAGATATGCGTAGCCTTTGTCAAGCTGAGCAAGTTTGTAAACTTTGGCATGATTATGCGAATAGTGATCCGATATGGCATGAAGTTCTCTTAAGAGAAAATGGGGACACCGAAAATTTGAATTCGCTTCCCTGGAAGAAAATCGTTGAGATGAGACATCGGGTGCTCAGAAATATTTCAACAGAAAAAGCAGCAGAAAAAGATTTCTTTGTAGAACATCAAGTGTTGGGTAATGGAAAGGTAGTTCAAGATAATGTTTTTTATCCTGGGCCAGCTGCTTTTTCTATTTTTGATATAAACACAAATGAAGAAACAATTGTCAAAGCAATTCCTGCAAGTGCATTCAAAGATTTTCCCAAAGACCAATTTGATGAATATCCCTTAAAAAAATCCAACGTTCAAACAATACATTATGCAATCAAGGATCACTATCTGATTTGTTCCCAGTATGATAGTGAGAGGCGGTTAAGCTTATGGGATCTTCAGACAAAAGAGTGCATATTTGCCAGAGATTACGATTCTATTTGGACATTTGTGACAATTAGTGAAGGCCATCTTTTTATAGGCATGCGGCCTGAAAGTAGCGAAGAGTATGAATTGCATATTTTGAATCTAAAAGGAAAAATCTATTTAGACCCTTTGAAGTTTAGGATACCCCGCTTTAGAATGTTTTTGGTTGAAGAGGAACATTTTGTTTATGTTTCTGAAAAAAATTCTACAGATGATGAGGTTGTATTAGGAAACTGGAAAACCCAAGCCTCTACTCCTATCGAAGAATGGAATGGAGTCGTTCACTCTTGCATCATATTAGGTCAGACCAAATCGAAACTGGTTTTACATAAAGCGAAAGATCTTGAGCAACCTCAACTCTGGCCACTTCAAATATTCGATTTGAAAACAGGTCGGAAAGTGGGTGAGATGGAGGTTCATCATTCATGGCAGAGAGTTAAAAATGGAAATTTTATTGTCTTGCGAGAAAGTCTCGAATCAAATCTATTCTCAATTTACAATGTGAACAACTGCACAATAGAACGGAAGTTATCACTCCCCACTGATATTAAAAAATCGAAGCTTTCTTTTCAGGCTATTTCTGAAAATCGCTTTTTCATTACCCTTAAAAATGAGCAGAGCACTGACCTTTGGATATCAGATCAAAAGTTAGAAAGTCTTGTGGGGCCATTTCAATTTCCGGGAGAGTCTGAAATTGATCGAGTACTCATCGATGAAGCTTATCATTTCTGTTGCGTGTTTTACTTTCCTCTTACCAGTCAACTGGATTTTGAAAATAAAAATATACAGCTAGTTTTTTATGATTTAACAAATGGTAAAAAAATAAAAAATTGGTCAAAGGGTTTTAAGGAAAACAACATTTTGTGCACTTCAGGAAAATTAATTACTTTGTTCAAGAATGAAATGTGCTTAAAGGAAAAAACCAAAATTAATTTTATTTCGGCATGGCGCATAAGCGTTTTGGATTTTACAAAATAAGGAAATAGATCTTCATGTAGCGGACTGCGAACTATCCCATTCACCAAAAAATGCAGTAGATCCTTCTTTAATTTCTAAAATCCGTTCTTCTAATCAGTTGCAATTTGCTGGGTTGTTTTTTGGTAGGCAGCCTGGACCCCTTGATGTCACTACTGGTTTATCTCTCCGGTTTACAAACCGCTTTTGCTTATTCTTTGCAGTGTAATATAAAATTCGGAGACTTTCATAAAGCCATCTTTCAGGCTTTGAGAAATGCCGCACTCACCTGCCATTGCTGCAAAAGGCTTTTGCCAACTCATTGGCGGTTCTGGCAAAACTGTTGGTAAAGGATGGGTATTGCGTGCTCTGAAAACCCTCTGTAGAACATGTTGGAAAGCTTCAGGGGCCTGATTCTTGGATTTAAGAAGCAATATCAGATCAATGAGATCCTTCGTACGTGTGTTGACTTGTCTGCTAGGAAGGGTGTAAGAGTGCAGCTTCTCAGCAAATTGTTGCTCTACGGAAATCATGGAAATGATCGGAGCAGCAATACCGCAAAATTCGAGCCAGTTTATCCCAGGAACTTTCTCCGTGTGGTCGATGAGGAAATCGCCTCCCACATCGAGATGAAATTCCACGAAGAGCTTGTTGTCAATAACTGTTGAGACATTGTGCCGCGAACCTCCATAAGGTGCATTTTCTATATCACTCTGAGGTTGACCGATTTGATAGATAAAATGGTCGTTTAAATTAACGCGAGCAAGTGTTTGAAGCTCTTGTAGAATCAATTCGCTTATTGGCTCCTTTGCATCGCTAACACGTCTGAAGCAAGTTAAATCCATGTCCTTCGTGGCCCGAGCATGTGCAATGCGCAATTCCATTGCATACCCTCCCTTTAAAAAAAAGGAAGAAGACGCTTGAGTGAAAATCCTTGCCAAAAGTCTGTCGAACGCAACTTTGCGACGAAGGCGCTGGATGTCTTCGCCTGTTTTGATGGAATGAATTTGAAGATTTGCTTCCAAGTGTTTGCGAAAGTCGGCAGCGGTTTTAAGGCTTGTGTTCATGTGTTTGTCCTAGAGTTGAGATTACTGAAAGAATGGAATGGGATCCATGAAAGTAGACGTTTCTTAATCCAGACGATGGGTCATAACCTGCAGGATCTTGAGCGATTGCAATGCCAACGAGGATTGGGATGTTATTTGCGAATTTCCAAAGTCCGCTTCCGCTCATTCCTTCAAAGGAGGTAATGACCTTCCTCCGCAAATTTCTTATCTCATATGTATGATTGCTTACCGGACATATGATGTAATCTACATTGGGCAATTGGAGGTATCTTGAAGCGACAAATGCATAAGGGCCTACGTGCAATTGGCATGTTTTGAGGTTATCGAAATAGATGGTCTCTATCCCTCCCATTGAGATGAGAGCATCCTGCAGTGAAAGACTTTGTGGTTCGTCAGGTATTTTATAGAAATCTTTATAAATTTTCAGTGTATCAACAATCGCTTGTGTGGGAATAACGATAGCTAAATCTTTGGGTAGGTTCGCAAGAACATCATTTAGCATTTTTTCATCAAAACCTGGATCCCATTCAATCACACTGAAATCTTTGGTTGATTTAGAGGGATATTCTCTGCGAATGTTGTCAAACCGTAGAAGCATCTTCACAAACTTCGCTTTGCGAAAAGCTCTGCCTACATGTACCGCAGTAAGTAAGAAGTATCGAGATTTGTGCAGGCAGAGCACTGCTGTTCCAAACGCCTGATCCCCTAAAGAAAGTCCAATCGTATATGGTTCCACCATTCGTCCGAAATCTGTTAATTGTGTACTAGCTCGAGTCCACACATCGTCGATAGCCCTAGCTATGATTTCACGCATTTCCAGTGAGTCTGTAAATTTCTGGAGTTGTTCCATCTCCTGAATAGTTGCAAGCCCCTTAATCAAAGACTTCTGGATCGCAAGATCGATAATCGCAAGTTCAATTTGTTCATTTTGAGTTCTTCCTTCTCGAATCACATCAGCTAGCGTTCGAAGCGGAGTGGTGACGCTGTATCCTTGCCAGGTCTCTGTGTCGGCATGTGGAATTTCATCGACAAAGTGCAAACAAAGATTTTTTGGGATTTCAGTTCCTTTTCTGAAGCTTTTAGGTACAGACATATGGAGCTTGGCAGGCGCTACATCACTGAGTCCATGGATGTCAAGCGCAGTTTCATGTGACCAAATGCCTTGAGGGTTGCCTCTCTTGTCAGCACTCCAGAGTGTCCAAAGAGCAAGCTCTGGGCGTGAGGTAGATGGATAATTTGCCAGCCGATAAATACCCCAAAGTTCCTCTTTGCACCATTTCCCAGAAAGTAATTTGCGGTGAAAATTCGCGCGAGAAAAGCCGCATTCTTCTGCTTGTCGGCTTGTGAAGTATCCTTGTTGGCTCTCAGCGATTTGGAGCAATCTATTCTCTTTATCCATACATAAATGTTATCAAAAGCATAACATTTATGCAAATATATTAATTTTTTGCACAAATGTTATGTTTTTGATAACATTTATGGGAAGAGATCGGAAAGGGGCATATAGTTAGTTTTTGCCTACTCTACTCGAGTATGTCAAAAACTGGACAAAAAAAAAGATCTGAACAAAAATTGCATTTTTTCTCACTTTCATTATTTTACTGACAGCCTCTAAATGCTAAAAAATTGCAAAAAAAGTCGGTATTCATCAACAGCTATTGTATTGTCTACCAAATCCTCTGTTCTAGGAGCTCGATGGAGAGTTTCTATGGCGTTGTAGAGAAAACCGAATTTTGCGGGTTGGGATAAAGATTCTACTTGCTTCTTCTGAATATCATCTTTTTCAAATTTTTTTCTTAGGAATTGAACGTTTCCAAAAATTTTGTACATATTTTCCTTATCAAGAACCCGCGTGCTCCAATTTCTCTTATTGCTGTAGCATGTAATCATGCTAATTTTACCACCATCTTTATGCCATTTCTGGGCTTCAGGAAGGGGATCAAAACAACCTCTCTCAAAGCGTATTTCTACTGCATCACAAAAAACCCCAAGTTCAGTCAGCTTTTTATTTATCGAAGTCACTAAATCGCCAAGAGGGGATTCGTTATCCAATATATTATTTATACTATTTATTTTTAAATCTAGTGATGCAGAGTATCTCTCTTCTTTTAATCGCACGCTATCTTTTACATCATCAGGAATTCTTATGGCTCCTCTCCAAGCGCCTTGAAAATGTCTAAGCATTGGTTCGCCTGCTGGTTTACTGAGAGAATCGCTTACCAAAGCAAGATAATGTTTTGCTAGACGTTGCACAAGATCATCTACTACCAAATCAACTGTTTCTTGATTTACATCACAGCTTCCTAGTGCTGGCCCTATATCGGCTTCTCTAACATGAAAATTGTTTGAGACTTACTTCCATTTTTACCTCATTTATTATAATTATATCTTAGCAATTAGGGTGATTTTCAGAGAACTATTTGATGAGGAATCGGATTTTCCTGAGTGTTTTTCCTCTCCTGATTGGGCTGATGAATCATAATCACATCACGATTAAAAGTTTAGTGAATTTATTCGATGTCGTTATATTGGCAGATTAGGGTTGGCCCTGGATTATGGAATGGGGAAGAGCTCATGCAGTTCAGAAAAGAGAGGATTGTCTAATCAACACTTTTAAGGAAAATAACATTTTGTGTACTTCAGGAAAATTAATTTCCTTGTTCATGAAGGAAATGTGTTTTAAGGAAAAAACCGAAAGTAATTCTTATCATTCCAGCATGGCGTGTAAACGTTTTAGATTTTACAAAATCAGGGATATACCGGAACGGTAGACTTCGTGACTTTCCCTTTGTAAATTTTACGATTATTCTGTGGCTTTGTTCATACAGTAGGACACCGAACACAAAGCGGTACGGCAAGATCATCACCACACAATCTCATGAGGTGCCGTACCGCGCCCTCTTTGTGATTGCTTTTGCCTTCCATTCCCATTATTATTTACCAATAATATTTTTTTAAAAGGAGTTCCAATGAAACTTTTGGGGATTGACAATGTCTTTTTTGAGGTTGCAGACCTCGAAAAGGCTCTGAGTTTTTATGAAAAGCTAGGTTTTAAGAAAAAAATCGACATCCCTCAGCTAAAAGCCATTCTTTTTTCAATTGGAGAGGAAGAGCCTGGATTAATCATCTGTCAAAAGAAGACGGTTTCCCCCTCAAAATTATGGGTAGAGGTGGAAAGTGCAGAAGAAATAAAAACACTCTGCCATTCCTTGGGAATTCCAGGAAAAGACATTCAGACGATTACAGGGGTGACATTCGAAGTGAGTGATGATGCTGGAAATTACATCGGTTTTGCAGATTATTCCATAAAGCCGGAATTGGCCAGAAGTCCCCAAAGTATCCCTTTCATCAAAGCCATCGCTGAAGACTATGCCGATCGAATATGGAATAAAAAAGACCTTAGCGCCATTGACGATTACTTAGATAAAGCTGTTGTTATTCACAGTCTTCTTGGGGATTACCACGGGATAGAAGCCATGAAAGAGGTGGTTCGGGCTTGGTTTAAAGCCTTTCCTGATCTAATTGTAAGTAACATTGCTGAGATAGGTGAAAAGGATACAATCGTCCTCCATTGGAAGGCGCAAGGAACTCATCGAGGCGAGTTCAAAGGAAGAGCTCCCACCGGTAAGAAGGTCTCGTATGCGGGCGTGACAATTTATCGAATTCAAAAGCATAAAATTGTCGAATATTGGGCCTATCTAGACATGCAGCATTTGCTCGGTCTACTCTGAAATCAAACGAAGAAAACAGGACAACCTCTTTACGCAGGTGGTCAATCTGTTCTCTTCTCTCTAATTATTTCGGAGGACGTTCACCAAAATTGTTAATTCTATTAAATGGGACTTCAAAACCAATGCTGATATGAAAATCATGCTGGTCGATTAAAGGTGACAATCCATTGCGCATTCTTAATTCTTCAAGCTCTGAAGATTCAACAGCTATGATCCATCTGTCGCCGGTGTGGTGTTTATAGGTATTATAAAGACCTGTTGTTTTCCAAGTTTCAACGGTTCGTAATTCTTTAACTTCAAAGGTAAATTCTTTACCTATTTCTTGCTCTAATCCTGAATAGTTTTCTGTTTCCATAAATACTGTAATATGAGCTCCTTCTTCGGATCCGAATGAAGTTGTTGGCCTTAAATGACCATCCAAAATAAGGTTGGGAAAAATTTTAGTGATATATTCGTTTGATATATCCAAATAGACATACCCATTAGACTTCATTTTTAATACCCCCACCGCTGGAAGGGACTTGGCAATTTCTAAAACATGGTTTTGTTTATTGTCAATTTTATAATCAGAAACGGCCTGCTGATAAATTCCAGCATGTAAGTTAAATGAAAAGCAAATGATTAATAAAAATATTTTTCTCATTAAATACCATCAAATTGATTAATTTATTTAAAAGCTTATATGAAATTCGAGTGTAAATTACAACAAATTAGTTAGGGACAATTAAAAAGGTGGTTTCCGAAAGTTTTTGAGGGTGGGAAGGAGTGTGTATTTCAGATAGTCATGTGAAACTCAAATTTAGGATATAATACTCGTTATACACGTTTAGAGTCAATAGGTTGTGAATTAATGATCTTGATTTCTCTCAATTGTTCCGAATTTCGCCACAACAGCTTTTGTTCATCTATTAAAGCCCTTCGGGTATTTTGGTATATAAGTCAAGGTCTTCCGAGAAAGATTAATATTATCGTAACAGTTCAGATACCCCTTCTTGTCTGGGTAAAGGTAATCAGGCCGTCTCGGCCTGATTCTAGTCATTCAGATACCCCGACAAAAAAAGGGGTATCGGAATTGTTACATATTATCTTTGAGACAGATTAATATCGACTGTTTTTTTTCAGATATGTTATGATCTATTTATTTTAAAATTAATAGGTTATAATTATGCAAGGAGTCAATTCCTCCCTATCCTCACCTCATGAAATTCTTTCGCTGGAAGAAATCAAAGCAGATCCGCAAGGATTAGTAAAGCTCTCCCGTCAACTGCTATTAAGACCCCCTGGATGTGTTCCACAAGACGTTTTAGCATTTATAAATGGCGATATTAAGGTGTTAGATGTTCAAACATGTTATGAAAAACTCACCCCCTTAGAAAAATGTGCCGTTGTCATCCATTTAGTGGGTTTTAAACACTATTTTTCTCGCCTTTCAAGTTTGAACCATTCAGAGGAGAAAGGGGATCTTAAAGAAAGATCCATTCCTGAACAAGCCTCCTTCTCGAGGATTCTCTGCCCCTTTTTCTCGCCATAGCCAAAAGTTAATAACCAAAGAAAGTATCGAATCCAAACAACGAGCTCTTGATGAAGTTTGGAACACAAGCGGTCCATCCCAACAAATCACATTTTTGCAAGATTTATGCGGCATGATCGATCTGGTGACCTATCAGGAAATTCATTATGGCCAGCTTACAAATGAAGAATGGGATTTTCAATGTTTTTTGAAAGGATTTGTTCCCACTCTTCGCTGTCACCTAGAGGATTTAGCAGTCCTTCGTGAGAAAATGGAAACTTCCAAACTCAACGATATTCTTCTTTCGCGCCTCTATTTAATCGCCGCCGCTTCTTTAGAACCGACTTTGAAACTGCTATTAGCTCCTTTGCGTACTTCTGAAGGACACCGTGTTCTTTTCTTGCCCGATACAAGGGGCGTAGAGTTTTTGCACAGCCATGAACTAGAAGATTTATATGCGGCCTTCCTCATGTATCGGCCTGATTTGGTTCCCCCCTTATCTCGATCGCAAAAAAAGTGCTTACGTGCTTTCAATTCTGTATTAAAGGTGACGGCTCGCTATCGTGGAAAATGGATGGATCTTTTGTCCTTAAGAAGTGCTCAAATCGCATACTTAACATTTCTAGAAAAATTGCCCGGAGAAGATGAGCGCCTTTCTGCGTCTCGGACATGGATCTGTGATATGATTGGGGAGGCTTCGGAAGAAAAGTCTTTGCCCGATCTAATTCAAGAGGGATGGAACTATTTACAAGCAGATTGTAATCAAGTTTTGAATATGACCTTGGACACTTTAAAAAATTTGTTGGTCGCTTTTGATCCTGAAAAGATGACGGATCCCCATAAGAGTAGATTCGTTCTAGAAAAATGCTCTGAAAGTTTGTTAAGGGTATATAAGACGTTCTGCGGCATTCAAAATACCATTCTACCTGATTGGCCCAAGCTTGATGTAGATAGCCTACTAGATGAAGTGAAAGAGATTCGGGATATTCATGCGCTGCGTCTTTTTTCTAGCAGATTAAATTATATTGAACGAGATGCGATTAATGAGTGTGAAACTATCCTTGAAAGTGTCCCTAACTTTTTTTCTTCTTGTTTAGAGGTCAACGAAGTCGGCTATGATGAAGCTTGCATACTTTTGCTTAAAGAAGCGGTTCTTCTTGAACAAGTTTACCAAGCTTTGTTGAGTCGTTTCCCCATCATTCACGAACCATCAGGCGACCATCTCCTATTAAGTCCCGTTGGTAAAAAGACATTTCTCTATTGCCATTTCCTTGAGCGAAGTTTGGAAAAGCTCTTGCCCTATCTATTAGAACATCCTTCTGCTTCAGAGATTGATTTTGAAAGGCTGAAACAAAGATCCAAATTGTTAGAACCCGTGCTTAAAAAATTATATCGTTATCAAGATTTAGAGAAACAAGATGAGGCTCAGACCATTCTTGATGTGTTCCACTTTCTCGATCGGCTTCGTTTTGCCCTTAAGCATGATATGATTAGCGATGAGGATAAAACTCTCTTAGAGGTTGCCGCGGCCGCATATGACAGGAGCTTTTCTCAGAATGATCTCAATTTCGTTGCACGTGGATTGTTGCAGAGCCTCATCATTCGTCCTTTTGATGAGACTCTCGTGGCGGTTGTTGAGCTGGTAAAGATCCTTCGTTAGTTAATGGGTAATAGCATGTGCACAAGGGCACGGACATACTTTTACGCATAAGTTTTTTTGATAAAATCCAGCACGGATTTTCATTCAGATTTTTGTTAAATAAAATTTAAAAACGTTTCTGTAGAAGATAAAACCTGTTTAATGAGCCTGAAGGGCTCCAAATTCGCACACAGCCCAGGGCATCGCCTGGGTATGGATAAAAGAAAAATTGCAGCCTGTATGGCTGCCAGAGAGCGACAATGTTTAATGTAAATTTGTTTGTGATTAATGAATCATTCTGGCAGCCCTTCAGGCTGCAAATTTTCTTTTATCCCTACCCAGGGCGATGCCCTGGGCTGTTGCAATTGGAGCCCTTCAGGCTCATAAAACAGCCGATCAAGAAAATTTTGTTTATTATGATTAACAACTCCCAAGTAACTTCCCTAAATTGGGACGTTATCGATGGGTGTTATTTAAAGATTATTAACCACAGAGACCACAGAGCTCACAGAGGAAGATCTACGTCGTATAAGAACATAAACCTCTCTCTGTGAGCTCTATGGTGGATATATTTTTACGAGTAAAGTTACTTCCTGAACGGGGTTCCACCAGGGATAGGGCAACTCGAAGGTTTACATGGGTCTAGCTTCCAAAAAACTTTCGTTCAAAAGAGACCAACAATTCGAAATGATTGCTTCCAGGGAAAAAGAGATAGCCGTCTACACTTTGCACTCCCCATCCTTCCGAAATCAATTGATGACAATCGCGTTTAAAGGCCTCCCAACCACAGCTGATGTATATCAATTGTTTAACTGTAGACGCAGCCTTCAGGGCTGAAAAAAAGGTGGCCTCCAATCCTTTGCGGGGAGGATCGACAATCACTGTGGTGGCTTCTTCCATCAAAGAAAGAGTATTATGAGTAGAACCGGTAAAGAAAGTCATTTTGACTCCCTGGCTTAAAGGTAGGCGGGACCTAGCCTGCTCAAAACAAACTTCCGCGTGGGGATTCATTTCACTGCACCTCACCCACTGACATCGGGAGGCAATCGATAACCCAATGACCCCGACTCCTGCATAAAATTCAGCAACGCGGGCCTGATCTGGTATCAATTCACGCAAGCAAGTAAGCATGCTTTCAAAAAGAGGAATGTTAGCTTGTCCGAAATTTGCGGGTCCATAACAGACCAAAACTTCGCCAAAGGTCTCCCATAACCATTTTTCTCCCCAAACAAGAGACCACTGAGGTCCTAAAATGGCGTTGGTTGAGCGGTCATTAAAATTAAGCCATAGAGAATGCCAAAGCCCATTATGCTCTTCCCTTAACTGATGGAGAAGAGTTTGCCATTGATTGGCCTTTGGAGTGTCTTTTCCAGAAGTATTGAGGACAAAGGTTAACTGAATAAGTCCTGATTGCCTCTGAACCACTCCTTGCAGATAACGTAAATCCCCCCCGCCTGTTTTTTCTTATAGGGAACAATCTCATGCCGCTTCATCCACAGCCTGATATGTTCGAAAGCTTGGTTGAGGCGTGGATGATGTACTAGGCAAAAGGGAATAGGGGGAAACAACATGCGAGGCACGTTTAAAAAGTCCGATTAAAGGCGCACCGGGCGTACCTCTGACAGCAATTTTAGCTCTGTGGCGCCAGCCAAAAGGAGAGTTTTGATGCAAGTTGGGAAGTATCTGATCTTTGAAAAATAACAAGACCTCCTCCCATGCAGTAGGAGGTTTAACTGACAGGACCTCAGTGCAGCCTGAGCAAGCTCCAAAATGGGGACAAAGGCCAGTTGCAGGATGTTTCATTTTTTACCTGGGTTTTTCTACTGTTCCAAAAAATCCCTAAATCTCAAGAACTCATATTGTTAGGCTGGTTTAGGAATGGGGGGAGGGGGCAAGCAACCCATTCACTAAAAACATAGGGGGCTTTTGTTCTTCGGGTTCCTGAGGTAGATCTACTGCATTTTCCGTCAACTCGTCCTTTATTTTTATCAATTTTTCGAAATCAGAAAAGGCTGTTGTTAACTTGCGCGACAGTTCTTCTTTGGCAGGATCCCCAATGTTTTTATCTGGATGGATTTCACGCAGTTTTCGGCGGTAGCGCCTTCTAATTTCCGCAAATGAGATCTCCCTTTTCTCTTCTTGAGGGACTTCTAAAATAGTGTAAATATTTTCTTGGCTGACGTTAATGGCATTAAATAAAATATTAGTCTTCATACGATTGATGTTTTCTACAACTTTATCGGCGTAATTGCAGCTATTACCTGGCCAAAAAATCCCTGTATAGGTATATAAGTCGTACTTCCTAAAGAGATTTCCGATTGCGGAAATGCAACGGCAAACTATTCCCATCCATCCTTTTTCGTACCATTTAGTCCATACGGTAGTGCGCATTTTTTTTAGACCTTCAGAGCGGATTTTCTTTATTTCTTCTTCAAAACGCTCAGCTAAATTTCCTTCTGCAGCTATCTCTTTTAAACGATTTGCAGGCATCTTGTTTTTGATAGTGGCAGAATATAAGTCGGATAAATGCACTAATTGTGCAAACGATAATTTTTTGGCTCTGCAATGTGTTGGTAATATTTTTATATACTCTTTAGATGCACGCATATAATAAACACCCGGGGTTAGGGTTCCCCCCTCCTCAGGACTAATATGTAAAGCTTTACGAATGCGAACCTCGTAAATATGCATGGGGGGTACAACTTTTCCGGCATCAGCCTCTTTAGGCTGATTATTTTCCGTAGCAAGCATGTCAAACCACTGTATGTGAGTTAGCGAATTAACTGCGTAATAATTGCTAGGGCCTTGCATAATTTCACCTTATTGGAATTATTAATTTAATAATTAATATCTTACACCTATCTATATTTATAGTCTAATAAATAATAATAGAAAAAAATAAAGTTATAAAGAATTTTATGAAAAAAATTAGGTTATACACATCGCTGAAGAACTGTTTGTATAAGTCTAATTCTGGTGGAAAATTTATCCTCATCTTGCTAGGCTATCTCTATGACTTTACGCTCTTCTTATTTCTTTGATATTTCTCAGTTTGCCCATGCTCGTATTTTTCAAGAAGATCTCTACCCTTGGATTGTATTACAGCAGCTGGAAACTTATTTGAAAGCGCAGCCTCTTGGAATAATTGCAGGAGTTATTTCACAAGATGCTTATCTCATCAACCCCGATCAAATTTCCATCGGGGAGGGCTCTATCGTAGAACCGGGTGCTTATGTTCAAGGACCTTGTATCATAGGCAACCATTGTGTCGTGCGGCATGGGGCTTATGTTAGAGGAAATATCCTGACAGGTGACAATTGTGTAATTGGGCATGATTCTGAACTCAAACACGCGATTCTATTGAATCGAGCCCACGCAGCTCATTTTGCTTATGTAGGCGATTCTATTTTAGGAAACGATGTTAATTTAGGCGCTGGCACCAAATGCGCTAATTTCAAATTGGATAAAAGAGCAATTAATTTGCGGATTAATGGAAAAAAAATTTCCACTAATATGCGCAAGTTAGGTGCCATCATTGGGGATAATTCGCAAATAGGATGCAATACAGTCACCAATCCCGGAACATTAATCGGTCAATCGGTTCAATGTTATCCTTGTTTGAGTATAGAAGGATTTATTCCTTCTCGATCCCTTGTTAAACCAAATACAAAGCCCACCATTATCCCTTATTGACCAATTTATTATGATGCAAACTCAAATGTCTTTAGCCATTATTTTAGAACCTTATAAAAAGCTTATCGAAGATCAGATTCAAAACAATATTGAGCAGTTAGGTCCAAAATGCGTTTTGAGAGATGCTTGTGAATATGCCCTTCTCAACGGGGAAAACGTTTCCGCCCGGCGCTTGTTCTAATGATTGGAAAGTCTCTTGGATATGATGCAGATGTTTTTCAAGCAGCTCTGGGAATTGAGTTCTTTCATACGGCGTCCTTAATTGCCGACGATCTTCCCTGCATGGACAATGACTGACGAGCGGCGCAATAAACCTACTTTGCATCGCATCTATGGAGAATCTGTTGCCCTGCTGGCAACTTATGCTCTCATTTCTGCAGGATATGGATGTTTGGCAAAAAATGCACAAGAGATCAAACTCAGCCACCATCCTTTAGCGCATCAAAGCGATTTACTTTGTGTACTTGCCCTGGAAAATGCCTGCTATAATACAGGAGTTCGTGGGGCAGCTGGCGGGCAGTTGTTAGATCTCTATCCGCCTAATCTCTCCCTTTCTATGCTGCGCGAAGTGATCCAAAAAAAAACGGTGACTCTTTTTGAAATTTCCTTTGTTTTAGGCTGGATTTTTGGAGGAGGTGAACTTGCTCATTTAGATCTAGTCAAAAAAAGCGCTTTTCATTTTGGAATGGCTTTTCAGATTGCCGATGATTTGGATGATATGTCTCAGGATCTTGCACATAGCCGCAGCTTAAATATTGCCAATAGGTATGGAAAAGATTCTGCAAAAAAATGTTCCTTGAGGAAATCAAGGAATTTGAACAAACCATGATTGAGCTAAAGCTTGATAAAAGTGATCTGCAAGCTCTAGCTCAATGGCTCGTCAGCCAAGTGGGCCCTTAGGGGGATACCTAATTCCAAATTTACTCTCCAGCAATTTCTGCTTTTCAGCAGCACGTTCTTCGTTAGTCTCCTCCGGTTGCAACTCAATTACAACGGGAAGTGCTTCATTTGCCGAAGGTAGAGTAAAGAGCGGATTGGAAAGTGGAATACGCTCAACTAATGCATCCAGCTTTTTGGCTGATAGTATTGCTCCGAAGTATTGCAAAGACCGGAAAGTAGGGTCATTGCGGCCATCATACCAACCAAAGATCAGATCTCCTGTTACTTTGTCCAAAGCCATCGATTGAAATCCACGATTAGCAAAATTGGTACTGGAAATACCGATTGGGTCAGACCATGTTTGTCCATTGTCTCTTGAAATAATAAAGTAGATGCGCATGTTCTGAGAATAATCAGGATTTTGGGCAGCAAATAATGCATATAAGGCTTGCCGTCCCTCATCATAGAGAATGGATTGCGGGCAATTGAAAAATCCATGACGTGGTTGAGCATCAACACCTGAAACGTGAAATTGCTGACTAATATTGTTAGAGATAATGTAATCCCACGCCCCAACCCAATTCTGATCAATAGGGCCCGGTGATTTGAAAGCAATGACTTCAGGTTGAATGTATGTGAACGATTGAAAAGTACGGGCGATGTTAGTGCCTACATATCCTTGTAGCCAAACTCTGCCATCAGAAGAGGCAGTGATATCCATCTCTACTATGCTACCGGTAAAGCTTTGCAATCGCGTAAAAGAGGGCGTCCCAAATTGTCCAAGGCCAGTAATTGGTATAAATCCGACTGTTGGAAATCCATCACCCGTAAGGGTGTTGTATAGAGTGGATGAGAAATAAAGGCCATAGTTTCCTTGTGCATCGTTTCCAAAACAAAATTGCCCAAAATCGTAAAAGTTAATGGCTGGATCAAAGTCTGGGGGCACAAGGGGCTGAGTATATACTACTTGGAAGGTGATGCCTCCATCTGTGCTCACTGCATAGATGGGCTGATTAACAAAGTTGCCCAAAGCATCGAAAAAATTAGATGAGCTATACCAGGTGTTGCCGTAGCGATCTGATGACACCCCGCGATTATCGCCAAAGCCGCCGGAGTAACTTGGATGGATATTGATCTGACCATTGTAAGGTTGTTCAGTTATATAATCGTAGGGTGCAGGCCAGGTTTTGCCCCCATCGAATGATACTGCACGACAGGATAGCATTGGGGCCGTAGAATCACTATAGTTTATTACCCCATATGACACCACAATGATATTTTTGTCTGTACGATTGATTGAAACAGCTGTATCCCAAGCTCCAACTCCTGGAGGGAGGTTTGTTAACTGAACTGGTTTGCTTACTTTAAGTTTTCCATCTTTACCGGTTCTGCCGATAGCGACCATCAGGTTGAGGGTGTTATTAGACTTATCAGCGACTGTTGAATTATCACACCATGCCCAAGCTGCCACACCGTCAAATATGTCATTAATATGGGAATCTCTGACACCATTAACTGCCGCTGTTGTAAATTGCGTAGTGTTGGTAAACCCCTCGCTTATTTTGATGTTCTTACATAATTTCTTCTCAGGCTTTACAACATAGGTGATAGAACTAGGCATAAGAATTTGCGGTCCCGGTGGGATAATGTTTCCAAAAGTCCCCACACATTGCACCACAATAGCACCGGCGTTGGTTACTTGCACAATGTAACCTGCTGGAGGAACGGGAAGAGTAGCTGGGTCTTGAGCATACGAAAATACAGGACTCAAGCCATTGTTCGATGCGGCCACAATCGACCGGGGCACTAGATCTGTTGGACGAATATCTTTCGGTAAGAACCCGGTAGCAGTGTAAAGGTAACCACCGGGAAGGAGTGGTTGAAAGGGCAGCTCTATGGGATTATTTGCTCTCGGTCCTGTTTCAAAGTTAATAAGTGGCAATTGAATTGTCACTTTGGGCCCATCTTTAATGATATCAAGAATAACCCAGAATTCCGTACCAGGAACTGGAAATCCTAGAGAATCAGAAAGTTGAAGTTGGATATCGTGTTGAAAGCATTTGGTTTGGTGATCGTCGTTATGATGCTTATGTTTTGAGCAGTGACCAGAAGAAGTAGTGAATAAACAGCCAAATATTAGTAAGTATATGAAAATTAGGCGATTGCAATAAGATCTCATTCTTAAATTCCTAGTTAAAGAATAGACCGTAAGATACGTAAATTTTAATGTCAAGAATACTTATAGTTGCTTCAGGAGCTCCTGATATTAAATTAAGGTTTTGACACAAAAATCCCCTTGATTACTGGCCTGTGGGTTGTTAAATTATTTTGTATACGCTCAATTACCGGGTTCCTCATCAAGCTTCCTTTTTATGAAGTATCAAGAATGACTTTATATGCTTTAGATTGTGGATCCATAATACTCCATAACGTCTTCCAGGCGTCTATCTGACAAATATGGAAATCCTTAGAACCTGTTCAAAATCTTTTGTTATATACAATAAACTACCACAGAGCCCACAGAGAACACAGAGAGGGGTCTTATGAATTATTTAATTAATCCAGATATATCTGAAGAAATAGACGGGCGTGAAACTGATCCATTAACGGGTAATATCATTGGGGCCGCTATTGAACAATAGCCCCAATACATGAAGCACAATTACTGTCTTATTTACGGCTTTATGGAACCTGTATTCGAGGATTGCTTATTAATTTTAATGTAAAGCGATTAGTAGATGGCATTTGTCGAATGAAGATATAACCCCCTCTCTGTGTTCTCTGTGGGCTCTGTGGTAGTTTTAACTGCTGAAGTGTTCGACACTAAAATTTTTTAGGAAAAGAAAGTTTTGACAAATTATCTATTTAAAAGATTTTGAACAGGCTCTTAAAGCTCTTTTTCCTGCTCCCTCTTTCGTTTTTTTGAGCCTTCTATTATAGGATTTTCACTATTTACTGATTCTATTGAAAGTTTAGCCAAAAGTTTCAAAGCAGAATCATTTTGAGGATCAATCTTGAGAACTCTCTCTAGAGCTTCTCTTGCTCCGGCAATATCTCCCTGCATTATCCGCAAATCCGCTAAATCTCCATAAACTTCGGTATAATTTATGTTGATTCCTAAGGCCCTTAAGAAAGAAGTTGAAGCCTCGTTAAATTTACCCTCCAAGACAAACAATTTACCAAAAAGATAGTGGACATAAGAATCATTGTTGTTCAATTCAAAAGATTTTAATAAATGAACACGCGCTTTTTGTAGTTTAGATCCTTCCTCTTCAAGTATAGGCGCATTTAAGTATAGATGACAAAGATTTGCATGTGCTAAGCCTAAATTAGGATTAAGCTGAACAGCCATTAAACCATGATTTAGGCCATCCTCATCTAGATGGCAACCAAGCTTCAGCATAACTTGGCAAAGAACGATGTGGATATAGGCCGATTTCGGATTAGTCTCATCGGAAAATTTCAAAGCTTCTCGTGCTAATCGGTATCCCGCTTCCTGTTCGTTAGCTTTTATGAAACTCAAACAGAGAGAATAAAAGGAATAAAAGGTCAATTCGCAATCCAGCTCCATCGCTTTTAAGGCTGGCTCTACTGCCTCTTTCATTCTCCCTAATTCTAGTAATGTCATGCTTAGATTACTATGAGTGCAGGCAGATAAAGGAAATGCTTGGACCAACTGTACCGCCCATTCTTCTGCCTCCTTTCTCCTATTGGATTTTATAAATCCCATCATGATAGAGACAAGATCTTGATGTGTTTCTTTTGCATAGGGGTCAAGGGCAATTGCTTTTACTATCTCTTTTTTTGCTTCTGAAAGTTTACCTAGATTTAATAACGTTCGGCTGAGTGTGCAAAGGAAAGGGATAGAAGTAGGGTTAAGCTCAACCGCTTTGAAGGCAAACTCTTCCGCTGCATCGGCCTCTTTCAATTCTACCAGCGCATTGCAAAGTTGGAAATGCGTTTCGCAGGCGGTTTTCGAATGGGGATTAAGCGTAATTGCTTGATAGGCGGCTTCTTTTGCTTCTTTTCGCTTGCCTAAAAGGAACAAAATTCTACAAAGTGCAATGTGAACATAGGCTGAGGTAGGGAATTTCATGGCCGCTGCAGCAGCATATTCCTCTGCTTTATTTCCGTCTTGATGCAGCAATTTTGTGCAAAGATTTATGTGTTCGCTGTAAGCCATTTGAGAATTTATCTCAAGTGCCTTAAAAACACTTTTTTTTGCTTGCTCGAGCCATCCTAATCTTTGCAAGATTGAACTTAGATTAAGCTGGGTTTTGAGATCATTGGGTTTAAGTTCGGCTAATCTTTGCAAAAACTTCTCAGCATCAGTTAGATTACCTTCTTTGATCGATAATTTAATCAATTCATCAAGGGCTTCAACGAGATCCCTGTCAAATGAAACCGCCTTTTTAAAGTAAAAGCGAGCAGAAAATGTATCACCTGTAGAAAGAAAAAAATATCCATAAGTCAGGTTAATGTATGCCGAGTTTATGGTGAAATAAGTTGCCTTGTCTGCAAGACTATTTGCTTCATTTATCAGGCCGCAATTGTATAATATGACGCGGTAAAACACACGGGCTAGCGAGGAATTTGGTTCCATTTCAAATGCTTTGGCTGCATATTGCAGCGCCACCTCTTGTTTTTGCATCTTAGACGAAACATAGGAAAGGGCCGTGTGAACATAAACCGATGAAGGATAAATTTGTTTGACTTGAGAAGCATAAGTTTCTGCTTCATCTGATTTGTTGGCATTGATAAGAGCGTTGCAGATGGCGATATGGAGATCGTAGGCCCTTTCTTGATCCAACTCAAAGGTTTGAAAGAACGATTCTTTTGCTTCTTCAATCTTGCCAATGGCTATTCGAGTACGGCAAAGGACCATATAAGCGTAGGGTAATTTAGGAACAAGATTAATTGCTTCCATAGCGCATCTTTCAGCTTCATCATATTCTCCAATCTTAATGAAGGCTCTGCAAAGAGCTAAAAGATTCTGATGGGCAAGCTCCGGATTAATCTTAAAGGCATTGAAAGTCGACTCCTTTGCTTCATGAAATTGTCTCAGCATTCTTTGAGTCTTAGCAAGGCCCATCCATGCATAAAATGATGAAGGGCAACGGGCGACAATTTCTAAGGCAAACTCTTTAGCTTCATCGGGTTTATCTGAATGGATGAAGGCATTGCAAAGGGCATTTTGGATATGATAAGATTGAGAAGGCCAAAGTACAAGCGCTTTGTCCACACAGTGCTTTGCTTCTTGCAATCTTTTGGAATTAATTAGGGCGCTGCAAAGTTCTATGAAAATCCATCCGTGTTTATCATGAAAGGGATTTTGCTTCGAAACTTCCGGCATAGAACCTAGCTCGACTGCTTTTAAAGCAGGCTCTATTGCTTCATCAAATTTGCCTAAGCTGATCAGAACTTTGCATAGCATCAAATGGGCACAAGGCGATTCTGGATAATCATTTACATCTTCGAGCGTATATTTTAGTGCATCTTCTCCTAGTCCCGAAGCGATAAGGATCGTGTAAAGGTTTAACTGAACTTCATTAACTAAGGAAGAACTTGGTGCAAGCGCTTTTGCGTGGGATGTCAATTTTTTAGCTTCATCAAATTTTTTAAGCTGTATCAACAATTTAGAAAATTCGCAGTAGATGAAAACATTTCTTTTGTTAAAATCAATCGCCCTTTGCCAAAACTTTTCAAGGTCATCGATCTTATGAGGAAAAAATAACTCATTCAGGCTGGAAAGTGCATATAGATTCCCCGGGTCAGCCTGCAAGGCACGGGTCAAATAGTTTTCAGCTTCTATTGGAAAGCCTTGTCGAATCAACAACCTGCTGAAAACTCCTAAGGTGAAAGGTGAAATATGAGCCATCGTTAATGCCCCTTTTCCCACTCCGCTGCGTCTAGATATTTCCCTTCTTCTATTAACTTTTTAGCATGGCATGCGACAACAAAAGGAGAATTAGGATGCAAATCCAATTTTTTAAAGAGCTCCTCAGCTTCAGGAAATTTGGACCTCAATTTTAGGGTTTCATAAAGTGCGATGAGGCAATAAGGAGATTTAGGGGTTATCTCAAAAGCCTGCTTCGCATAACTTTCCGCTTCGTCGTGCCTATTGAGATCAATAAGTATTTGGCATAGCAGTAAATGCGTTTCGTAAGCCACTACCCCGTTTAATTTTAGAGCTTTTAATCCTATCACTTTTGCTTCTTCATATTTGTTCGAATAAATCAATGTTTGGCAATGCGCGCAAAGGGCTCTAACACTCTTGGGATTAATTTTTAGCGCCTTTCGCAAATTTCGTTCCGCCTTATTAATTTTTCCTTGCTTGAGAAGCAACTCACCAAGAACTCTATATGCCAAGGCGGATTTTGGGTCTAATTCAAGGGCCTTTTGTAGGGAGCTTGCAGCTTGACCGGGTTCATTCAACTTAAGAAAGATTTCACCAAGATAAGCATGAACTGAAGCATTTTTATCATCACATATTAGCGCCGGCTCAAAAAATTGCTGAGCTTGAGTAAGATCATTGTTTTCCTGTAGGCAGATAAGGCCTTGAGCAAAATGATAAGCGAAGCTTTCTTTAGTTGGAAAATGTTGGACAAATTTTTTGAGCGTGGGGGGTACAATTTCTGCGTTAGGAAACCATAATCTTAGACGCGAGAAATGCTTCATTTTTAAGCCGGAAATTTGTAAATAAGAAATGGCTCTGCGGTATTTCTGAGGCAAAAGGAAAATTTCTGTATAATTCTCAATTGGACGATAAAGATCTATCTTTACGTTATTGATTTTTTCTAAAATGAAAGTACAAACTTTTGACTCCTTGGAAAACAGGACAATAAAGCTTTGTAAATCAAGCATTATAGAGTTGCTTTCAAACTCCCATTCGAAATCTTTAACTTCATATATAGCATTTTTTTGAATAAGATATTTTTTCACAAAATCATAATCATAACCTCGTATTAATTCCTCGTCAAACTGATCAGCATGGCTTTCATCAAAAAAATAGTCAAAAATAGTCTGACGTGTCATCGCTTCTAGTTCAGTTTCTGAGATCATCTTTGCAAAATTTAATAGTTCTTTAAGAGACTCTATGGAAGCTTGCTGCACCTTTCCAGTATAAAAGAAAACTAGAAAGTTCTTGATAGCTTCACCGGATAGAGGGAGCTTTATTTCCTTTTTTTGCCCTTCAGTAAAATCCGAATTGAGTAGGGTTGCGAACATCTCAATAGAACATATTTTCATAAGCTGTTCTGAAAACTGGAAAAGCGATCCATCCTGAGATATAAGAGTGACATTAGAATCGAATAAATCGAAAGGTAAGCCCAATTTATTACGAAAAGTAGAAAGAATATTGTAATAGCGCGTCTCATCAAGATTTACTTGAGGAAGAAGACGCAAAAAGCGATGGTAAACTTGTGTGCTTTCAAATTGAATCTTCTTAGGCTTGAATATCTTAAGATAATTTTTAAGATCGTTAATGTCTCTATGTTTTTCTAGTCTACATTCGAAACTTGCTACGGTATATTCATTAATAGTAAATTTAGAAATTTTTGCATCATTCATATTAGAGATTCCTTTATTTATATAGATGATCTATTCGTTCACTTTCATATATTAGATAAAAAAATAGCAACCTTTTCACACCAGCAATTCCCGCTAATAAAAAATTCGGACAGATAAATACATATTTTGAAGTAATATTTTCGTAAAGATTGTAAAAATGATTATAGGAGCTCCCGCTAATTACCGGCTTTTCGTCCCGGCAATTAACGTAAGCTCCTGAACCTTTCGTTAATGAGCTAAAGCTTGATAAAAGTTTAGCCAATGGCTTGTCAGCCAAGTACAGCAAACCCCAATCAACCGATAAGTTGAGTAGCGAATAAACCTGTTTCTTTCCCCCACTCTATGGTTTTATTCAATAAATTAGTGGGAATGAGAACTGAAGTATTTAGGATTTTCTCGCCACCTATATGGTCAAAAGTAATTATGTCGGTATTAAAAGGGATGAAGGTTGTATTTAATGATATTGGAGATTCGTTATCAAATTTTATTTCTTCGTAATTAAAACTAGACCAATTAGTAGCTATCCAATAATTAAGATCTAAAAGAGAAAGGGGGTAATAATGGGTGGGATTTTCATTATATCCTTGGAGAAAGGAAAACCAAGATAATAACTTTTGAAAGTCTTCTACATTAACTTTATTGATGCCCTCTCTACTGATAGCTGCTAGTTCTAAAAGTGAAAATCGCATAATATCTTCAATTGTTAATTCCATTCGTGCGATATTGATAAGGTTTCCCATTGGTTCCTGCTCTAACCCACATCGCTTCCTCATGTTGCATGCTGTTGCTAAGATAATTTTTTGACTCGATGATTCAGCAAAATGCATCGCGTGTATTTTAATTAAAATGGCTTGAATGATATCATTTGTTGAAACAAATGTTTCTGTTGATAAACTTTCTTTCAATTTCTCTATTGCTGAAAGATTGAATCTTAACTCTACTGCTTGTCCAGAATGTGGTTTTCCAAGTTTTGCATAAAGTTCACTTCTGTTGGGTAAATATCCCAACCCCATTTGCTCTCCATTTTTCCTAAATTCTTCAATATTGTGATAAATCACAGGATTTTCTGAAAGTAATGAAGTTGTGTTTACAAAAGTTGGTTCTTTCAGAAATACACTGTTACTACCTTCAGTATATTTTTTTGAGAGACATTGGAAAAAATAGACAATGCTCGATTGATCAAAAAAGGCGTGGTTTAAACGATAACCTATTGCAAATCCATCTTTAAATGTAGTTAATTTAAAAATTCCTGCCGGTAAGCCTTCGCAATCATCTATAGGAAAAGCTTGAAATCTACTATCAATTTTATTTGGATAAAGTGATTCTGATGGGATGTCAACTTTATCTTCCACTTTCTCTTCTATTTCTAGTTGTAGAAATTCATTTCCCTTCTCAGAATAGCTCACAAACAAATGATTTTCCTCTTTTTTGAGACGCCCATATAAAAAATCAAAATGTTGTAATGTGCTATCCATGGCTTCTATGAACTTTTCAATTGAGATTTTACCTTTAAAATATAAAGCTCCCTTTGGAAATATCGTGCAGTAAAATCTCTCTGATGGATCTAATTTTTTATCCCATTCTTTTTTACTGGGATAAAAATATACAATACCTTTCTCAGAATCAAATGAATAAGATTTTTTTTCTGTATTTTCAACTCCCTTCATGTTGTGGATTTGAAAACGGAAGTCCTCTGCATTTAGGGCGGGTTGTATTGCAGATCGAGGAAATTGTTTTACCTCATCGGCAGTTTCTAATTCTTCTTTGTCAAGTCCCTGAGAGACTGCTTTTTTAACTTTATTAAGAATTTCATTATCTT
>CAWCVY010000052.1:0-150734 GCA_963799115.1 uncultured Chlamydiae bacterium
AGCCCATTCTCATCCCTATCGAAACGTTTTATTGCAAAGACATGCGTCCCTAAGCGTCCTATATCCATGGGAAGTCCTTTTATGTCCTCTATAGGAACAAGAGCAGTTTTGGGAACATCAATTCCCATACCCCTTGCAAGTTCCATCATTGCGTACTCATTTTGTGTAACATCTGTAAAGGAAGGAGAAGGTAGTTTTACGATCCATGAACCTCCTATGCCATCTACAGGAATCGTTATCTAGTATGGTTTTCCCAAATACCAGAGAATTTCAACTGGACCCCTGCCAAAGAGAAATGCAGTATTCCTTCCACTGCTTCCTCATTCTTATGTTCTTCTTGAAAAGGGGTTGTTCCATTTGGTGTAGCGAGTGTTACAGTTCCAATCTTAACAGCTCCGGGTAAGTCGTTGCCAAGAGCCGCCAGCAAATAAAATTCCCTCTCTGGATGCACATGAGCATGGGAAGCTAAATATTCGCGCATATATCCTTCCGGCAACACATTCGAAAAAAAAGAAGGCAGGCGTGTCCTTGTTGATTTTATGTCTGTTACGAGATTTCCAAGCTCATCCTTAAAAGAGAGGCTCAAAGTGGGACGATTCAAGTTGTTTATATAATCGTGATTAAAGGAAAAAAGATTTCTATCCCCGGGAAGATGGATTATGGTGCCAATGGCCTGATCGTGTAAAAATACCTCTAAGGCTTCAATTTCACTCTTCATTTTCCTCCTCTTCTAAGCGATACATCGGACGAGGACTAGAAGCTTTCTCGCCAATTGTTCGCTGAAGTGACTTGGACAGTAGGAACTAAAATGCGCGGTACAAGCATAAGTTCTAACTCTAAAGCCCGCGCAAGTTCAATAAGACTTGATGCTTGCAAGTCTACAAGCCCACTTTCTATTTTAGAGATATGACTTTGAGGGACTCCAACTCTAGCACCTAAAGCTCGCTGACTCAGGCCTTTTTCTAAACGTGCTTTCTTAAGCCAGGTCCCTATGTGTTCTATAGAATATTTCATATGTTTATATGTAATTTTATATCAAACTTGTCATTCAATATGCTATCACATATCAATTTTTCGCAAGAAGTCTATTCTGCAATCAATAACACGTGTAAAAAGTTTCTTTTTCCATCAGCTCAGAAAATACACACGCATCAAGCAAATACATAAGAATTTAATTTTCCTTGGGATATCCTTGCTTCTGTTTAGCCCCTGGGTTTTTAAATAAACCTCTTTAATGTATAAGAAAAAATTGAAGCAAAATCTATAAATTTTTATTGAGCTGTATCCACTTTCAAAAGAACTGTGGAGGGGCTCTGATAGGAGTCAATTTTGAAAAGATCAGTCTTGTTTCTTTTAGCTTCTCTTACTTTAATAAGTGCAGCAGAAGCGGCTTTCCCCTCTCTATGCATCAATCTCTGAAATCCAATCGGTGTTATCAGATGAGCAAATCGGCAAAAAATTGCATGCCGGGGAGGCAATTATTAGTATTCAAAAAAATGATTTGGGTTATGAAATTGTCACTAATCAAAATCGGCTGCAAGTGGATGTCGTTCATGAGCCTTCTGAGCGTCCAGGTCCTGCCCACTATCATCTGCAATTCGAAGATCCCATCCCCCTCAAATAAATAACTAATGGCCACTTCCGAGCATGCTATTACCCGTAAGTGGCCAAATAGATGATAGATATCTGGAGTGTCTTAAATGATTATCTTCTTTTTGCTGAATTTGCAGTACCCTTTAATCATCCCACTTCCAAGTTAGCCTCTGTCTTGCGATTATAATAGGTTTTAATCTTACTGAATATTTTCTCCAAGGAATTTAAACCAGGGTTTGTGTGCCCCACTCTAAATTCCTCCACTTCATCAGAATACATAGGATCAGGCTGGGATAATGCATGGGACCAGTAAAATCTACATCGTCATAAAAGTCTTGTTCTTCTTCTTTTTGATCGTGTTCTTCAGGGACAACTTCCAATCCAGCTAATGGAGTGAATGAGTGCCGTCCTTTGAGATTGAACTCTTCCACTTCATCTGAAAACATAGGATCAGGATCGGGATAATGCTGAGGGCCTATAAAGTCAGAACTATCACGATCCTCGGACTCTCTTGAGTATTTTCTTCAGGTGTAGCAGATGGTGCAGCCATCTAAGCAAAAAGAGCTCGTCAGGCAAATAAAAATAAGCTTGTTAGATGTTTATGATAGATCATTCTCTCCTACCTTGTAAATTTGCTAAGTGTATTAGAGTAAAGGGATCGAAATGGATAGTCAAATATTTGTTAAACTCAAACAGAAAGAAGGTGTTATATTTTAGGATTAATTGGACTAATTGGACATGTGGTCCAACTCGTCCAACTCATCCAATTCTTATATGATCAGGAGAGCAAACACAAAAGCAAATAGCGCAAAAGATTCAATGATCCCGATCGCCGCAAAGCACTTACCATATACGCTAGGCTGCTTCATAGAGGCTTGAATACCAGTCGCACACACCTTTCCCTGATAGATGGAAGAAAAAACAAAAGCCATGCCAGAAAATGTTCCAATGGCAATAGCCGACACGGGCGATAAGGTCCCTGCCTGAATTGCCTTGCTCATCTGCAGCATGAGCAAAAAACCATAGATCACCTGCGAAGAAGGAGCTGCTGCCATGCCTATATATTTACCATGCCCTTCTTCAGTACGGCTCATCGCTGCATGAGAGGCCGCTCCAGCAATCCAACAACCCACACAGCATCCCATACAACTTAGACCCAATGCAATCGCAGGTCCAACCATATTGAAATCCATATCTCTTTCTCCTAATTTAGAGGTTGTTGCCGTTTTGCAACTTCCTTCTGAGTTATTCCTTTTTTAATAGCTTGAGTGGTTGAAATTGCTTCCCGCCGCCTTCAAACGAATAGTGATACCATTCCAAATAATTAAGACGCAAACCATGAATAATGCCGCTCACCGTTGACATAGCAATATTGATAAAATGGGAAAGTACCACCAGTAAGACTCCCACAATCAAAGGGACGCCGCTAGCGATTTCATTAACGGTAGATGCGACAATATACCCCGCCAACCCCAAAGCATACAAACGTAAATAGGACAAGGTATCTGCAAAGATTTGAATTAAGGTCATGATTTCAAAAATGCCTGTCCAACCATGCCGGATGATCGAAAGGATCCAAGCCAATCCTATACCTCCAAACATTAATTCCAAACCGATTTCCCCCCCTTTAACCAAATCAATACCTCCCACGTAGTTAAGAAAACTCGGCGTTTTAAGATAGGAAGGAAAGTAGAGATAGGCCCCAATTAAAAAGGCAATCCACCCAATATTTTGCCAATTTCTTCCCGCATAGCGAATCAAAGAGGTAATTAAATGCACTACGCCAATAAAGAGTTCCAATTCAAACATGACATTATCGGTCAAGCGATTCAAAATGACCGGCCCTTTGGCGGGATCAGGAGTAAAACTAACAAACTCATGTACATCTTTAGCATCCTTCAACTCCGGATACTTTTGTATCCATTCTTTGGCAGTTACATCATTAATATCGAAATGATAAGAAGCCTTTTTTTCTGCCAGCCATTGAAGTAAAGATAATTTACGGAGGGGGTTATCTAAAGCAATTTGCATCCCAAAAAAGAGGTCATCAAAGTTCCCCAGATCACACAACCTACGCACAGGATCGTGAATAAATTCAGAACGCGCTTGCCCACTCCTTTGAGATTGGGGAATTTGTAACGCAAAAATAGAGCCAAGGCCAGGTAGACCAAGCCATATCCGGCGTCCCCAATGATAAAGGCGAAGAAAAGAGTAAAGCACACCAATACCCACATGGAAGGATCCTTATCCGTATGCGAAGGCGTATCGTAGACGTGGACAAGATCTTCACCCAGACGAGCTGCTCCATGATTCTCTAAATAGGTAGGAACAACATCGGTGGGCTCTATGGCAATTTCTTCTTCGAAAATATTCAATTGACCAATTATCTCTTTCAAGAGAGCGACTTTGTTAACGGGCACCCATTCCTCTACGGCAAATAGAGAACCACCCAAGGCTTGCTGAACATAGGTTTGAGCATTGTATAAATGGTAACGATTTAGCTTCTCAATTAAAGAGTGATGTAAAAATTCGTTGTACTTGGCATATTCTTTAAGCTCATGGTCCACATGCCGATGCTCTGCTTGGGCATTCTTGTAGCTTCGCTTGAGATTTCCTAACGAATGGTCAAATTTCATTTCAATCATCTTTTCATAGGCAACAGGATGATCATTAATTGCTACATAATAGTTCAGACCATGTTCCGATTTAATAAAAATGACATCTTCAGGTTCGGATTCATCTTGAAAGACTGTAGGACGGGCAACAAAGAACCGGATTTTGCATTTTCCTTCCTTTTGAATATAGTCGATATCACTAAAAGAAAAATCACCAAAAGGCTCTATGCGAGCTATTTCAAGCGTCAATACACGCTGCTCTTCTAGCAGTTGTTCATTCCGTGCGTGCAAATTCAGAATGGTATTGACTATCTGATCGACCTGTAAAATTTTAAAGTTTTCCTCTTGCTCTTGCGGGGGCAGACCTCGCAAAACTTTAATTGCGGCCGAAACACGTTGCACATCTTCTGGTATCTCTTGGTGAGGCCCAGGACTGGGATCAATAAAATGGATGATCCCTTCTTTTTGTGCCTGTTGGAAAAACTGCTCTTTATCCTCTTCGGGACCAATAAATAGATATTTCTTCACATCTTCACGCATCAGCGAACTCCTTTGCTTGACGGCGAAAAGCCAGCGAAGCTTCTTTGCCAGCCTCTATTTTCGTCTTGGCCACTTTTGCGCGGGACACAGCGGCAAGCTCCTGATCGCCTAAGAAAACTTTGATGATGCGAATGGTCTCAACAGATCGTGGAATGAGGATCTTTTCAAACAGGTTGACGCGAATCGAAACTTCCCGAAGCTCCTTTTCAAGTGCCCGGCGCTGCTCATTAACCACTTTGATATGCTCGCGAAGTTTAGCTAATACGCGCAGCTCAACAATGGCGGAATCTACCCAGGGAGCAGTTTCAAAAAGGCTATAGCTAAAACTTTCAAATTCTACGCCGTCAAAGTAAGGGACTTCCACTCCAGCAATATTTTCATAATGCTTGTCAACTTTGATGATCTTAACTGCTTGCAAGGGATCGATAGTCGTTTTAGTGGCTAAGAGTCCACTAAAAGCCTCTACTTTATGCCACTTTTCTTTTTGCAACTTCTCAAGCCGGCTGATCTCTTGCCTGACCTCTTGGACGACAGCTTGCAGCATGGCTTTTTTTAATTGCAAAGTGGGCAAATACTTTTGCAGTTGTCCTAAACGCATCTGTTGGTCGCGCAATTCATTTTTAGTCAGTTTGAACTCAGCCACAATGATCCCTTTATGCTTAAAAAACACGGATAGAACAGGATGAACAGCATACTTACCAACCTTATTCAAATGATAAATAACAGGATAGACAGGATCGCTTTCAGTGGCAGGATAATTATTTGATTAAGTATAATTCTAACCTAATTTGCTTATCCTGCCGCGAAAGCGATCCTGCTTATCCTGTTTTTTTCTTTGTTCAAGTTAAAGCTTCTACCTTCGGCCAAAATTTATTTACCAAACTCTCCTTGATTCCTACTTCATCGGGTTGAAAGCACTCAGCCAAAGTCTCCCATCCTAAATCGAGCGCTTGTTCCAAGGTATAGTTAACCTCAAGGTTCATCATCCGGTCTTCGAAAAGTATTGAGTAATGCTAACAGTTTTTCATCCCAACGCGAAAGCTTAAAACCCATTGCCTGACGTTCACGAGCTTTTTTGGATTCTGCATAGAGGCGGATCATGGCATTTGCCAAGTCTCCATGATCTTGCCGAGTCACTTTGCCGATTACAAGCTGCTTTAAGCGAGAAAGGGAACCGAAGGGATCGATCCGTCCTTCGTGCAAGTAGAACTGGCCTTCGGTAATATATCCCGTATTATCGGGTACCGGGTGGGTCGACATCATCGCCGGGCATGGTAGTAACCCCGATGATGGTGATCGAACCGCTTCCTTCGATGAGTACCGCCTTTTCATAGCGAGCGGCTAGGTCAGAATAGAGAGATCCGGGATAACCACGGTTTGAAGGGACTTGATCCATGGTAATGGCAATCTCTTTGATCGCATCGGCAAAAGAGGTCATATCGGTCAGCAAAACCAAGACATTTTTTCCGTCAGTTGCAAACCTCTCTGCACAAGCCAGAGCCATATCAGGCACAAGCAAACATTCCACCGCTGGGTCGGTGGCACGATGAATGAACATCACCGTTTTGTTCATCGTTCCAGCTGCTTCAGCATTATCGATAAAGGCTTGGTATTCTTTAAACGTCAGTCCCATTCCTCCAATAATGACCACATCGGCGTCAGTTTGGTTGGCAATCCGCATGAGCAGAGGATTATAAGGCTCGCCAGCTACCGAGAAAATAGGAATCTTCTGTGATCTAACGAGACAATTAAAGACATCAATCATGGGAATATTGGTCCGCACGATTTCGCGAGGAATAATGCGTTTGACGGGATTGAATGACGTAGAGCCAATGTTGATGGGCTCACCTAAAACTTCAGGCCCTCCATCAATTGGTTTGCCGGTCCCACTCAAGCGACGCCCTAAAAGAGAATCACCATAAATTGCCTGCATCTGGCGATTGAGAAAAGTCACACGATCGCCTGTTGAAATCCCCCTAGTAGACTGAAACACTTGCAGTGTGACCTGATCACTCTCGATCCGAAGCACAGAAGCAAACACGTTGCGGCCATCTTTTAGGTCTATCCGAGCCAACTCCCCTAATCCCACCCCTTCGGCTGTCACGGTGATTAAGTTGCCGCGCATGCTATTGATTCTGTCGTATACTATTTTCATCTCTCATTACTCACGTTATTTTTTAACCTGTTCTATGGCCTCTTCAATTTTGGCAAAAGTGGTGCGGTAATGCTCCGATTCAAAGGGCATAAAATTCATATTTTTGATCTGATTCTGCAACCCCAAAAAAAACTGACGTGCTTCATCATGTGTATGGAAATTAAAAGAAGCATCAAAAATGCGGTTGATTAAACTAAAGAGAGGAATTTGGCGCTTAAGGGGACAATAAGCATCCTCCTTGTCAAAGGCATTTTGCTGCAAATAACTAAAATCATACAGCTCTGCCTTAAGGTAAGTGATCATATCTTCTAAAGCGATTCCCTCTTCGCCGACCACTTCCATCCTTTTGCCAATTTCATTGCCCTCAAATAAAATCCGACGGGCTTTTTTTACCATTACATCCCAATCTTCGACTTGATGGCTGAATTCCTTTGCCGCAACATCTACGAATTTCGACCAGGAAATCAGAGGATCAATAGCAGGATAACGTCGCGAATCTGAACGTGCACGAGAAAGCCCCAAAAAGGCACCTACCACCGACAAAGTGCTTGCGTGACAGGTTCTTCAAAGTTTCCCCCCGCTGGCGAAACAGCCCCTCCAATAGTGATGGAACCAGGTTTGCCATGGCGCAAAGCAATGACACCCGAACGCTCATAAAACTCTGCAATACGGGAAGCCAAGTAGGCAGGAAAAGCCTCTTCTCCAGGTATTTCCTCTAAACGCCCCGACATCTCGCGCAAGGCTTGAGCCCAACGTGAAGTGGAATCAGCCAATACCAGAACATCAAGTCCCATTTGGCGATAATATTCGGCTATTGTAATTCCCATATAAATGGAAGATTCACGCGCAGCCACAGGCATGGAAGAGGTATTGCAAATAATCACCGTCCTCTTCATCAAGGTTTCGCCAGTATGGGGATCGATTAAGTGGGGAAATTCCCGCAACACTTCGACCACCTCGCCTGCCCGCTCGCCGCAAGCCACGAAAACGACGATATCGACCGATGCATACTTAGATAAATGATGCTGCAGTACGGTTTTACCAGCTCCAAAGGGACCCGGCGTACAAAAAGTTCCCCCCTTCATTAAAGGAAATTGGGTATCGATGATCCGCTCTCCGGTATCCATCATCTTCGTCGGCTTAATTTTTTCCCCTTGAAGCATGGCATTTTTGATAGGCCATTTCTGCACCATGGTCAATTCATGCTCTTGCTGTTTCTCGTCCACTACTTTGGCAATCACTTTATCGATTGTATAAGAACCTGCCGGAGCCACCCAGGTTAATTTGTACCGCCCATATAAGGAGAAAGGCAGCATAATCCGGTGGTGAAAACGCCCCTCTAAAGTGGTTCCAATGGTATCGCCGCGGATTAACTCATCACCAATTTTTGCTACGGGCTCGAAATCCCAATGATGTGTGCGATCTAAAGGCGGTAAATAAAGGCCTCGAGGTAGAAAAAAACCGGCGACCTCTGCCACTTGCACCAAAGGGTTTTGCAAACCATCAAAGATAGAGGCGAGTAAACCTGGACCTAATTCCGCCTCGAGGAGATCTCCTTTAAAAGAGACTCGGCTATTCAGTTTAATCCCTTTGGTATCCTCAAAAACTTGAATTTTGGCTTCATGGCCTGCAATTTCAATCACCTCGGCCTTTAATTCAAGGCCATCGGTGTGAACCATTGCCACTTCCCCTTGGCGAATATTTCCTTCAAATTCCACTTGCAGCAAGTTGCCAAAAGCCTTAACGACCCTGCCTTCCGCATGCTTTTCTTTTTGAACACTAGCCAATTGTTCCATGATCATTCCTTCACAATGTTTTCGACGATCTTCATCCCTTTAGCCTTATCTAACTCAAACCAATTCTCTACAATAATCAATTGCGTCAGGTAGGCTAAGATGCGTTCAATGGAAAATGCATCTGCCATATCTACAAAGCTATCAATCATTTCAAAACGGTATGCGTCTAGGGTTTTTTGCAAAGCCAAGGGATCATCCCCATATTTTTCAAATAAAACTTTAAGATCTTTATATTTTTCGGGAGGCTCAAAAGTCTTTGCATCCTTCTGAGCTAATAATTGTGCAATAAGATCCTCTTCCGGATTTTCATACTGTAATTCCACGCTTAGATCACGACCGAGTTTCTTGGCGCGGAAGGCTGTCATCACTAAACGCAATTCACGCTCAAAGTTTAGGTAGTGGCGCAAAAAGGGATCTTTTATGCTTTCACCGCTTTGAAAAAACTTTGCCAAAAGAAAGGGAAAGTGCCGAATCCGATCATTAGTATGCGGGTGGGCATCTAGAAAATCAAAGACATAGTCGGGAAGTCCGGTTCGTCCGGCCAATGCCTCGTCAATTTCTAATCGTGTGAGCTCCCCTCGCGGATCAAGCTCTTCTCCCAACCACAACGCGCGCAAATTGAGAATATCAAAAAAGCGGCGTATGACTAACGTTTTCTCATAATCCCTGCTGGTCAAGTTATCGCGCAGAAGAATTTCTAACCGGGCAAAAGAAATTTCAGGTGCAATGTCAAATGACAAAGAAGGCAGAAGGGTTCCAATAAAGTAGTACTTTGCCATCCGTCCCCTAACTAAAGATCAACTTGCGGAAATCTTTACGTACATAGTTAGCCAACAATTCTTTGATCGCCTGATCACTTAAATCAAGGGTCATTTTCTTCCCGTGGAGCTTCACTTGAGCTCCACCTGCAAAACTGCCAAGTTCTAAAGGTTTATTTTGCAATCGCTTGCGTATGCCTTCTAGCAAAAGGGCATTGACATCCTCGGCAGAAACAATTCGGGGAATCACAGCTGAAATATCAGTTGCCAATCCCTCTTTTTCAATCGCTTTAACGATCCCGTTGATAATATCAGCAATAATTTTCGGATCGGCTAACTGTCTTTCTAAAACCTGCTGTAATTCTTCATTAAAAAGCCTATGTTCAATTTCTTGTCGCAAGCCTTCCACCGTCTGTTTTGCAGACTGTTGCAAAGAAGAATAAAAGACATTGCGCTCTTGCTCAATTTGCCCTTTTGCCTGCTTAATCAATTGAGCCGCATGACGCTCAGCCTCTTCTTTAATACCTTCAGCTTTTTTTCTAGCCTCCTCCAAAATCTCTAGGGCTTCTTTTTTAGCAGGCTCTAAGGTTTCATGCCGCAGCTTATCGCAAATTTTTTGGATTTTATCTTGACCTTTTTCCAATGATTTCATGGGAATTACTCTGACAAAGGGTTGGTGAAAATTTCCATAAGGTGTATGGTTTACTATATACAGGAGGCTAAGGTAATTTTCAAGCCTTTTCCGCAGACCGCCGGAAGATATCCGAGTCCTTCTTGAGAATCTAAATTATCTTAGTTTGATTTTATTGATTTAAAATAATGGATTATATATACTCCTTTTATTATTAATAAATAACAGGAGAGAATATGTTAGGATCTACACTTCTTGCTTTACCATTTACAACTGCTTTGTGGGGAGGCCTTGGATATGCTTATGGAAAGATAGCGAATGTTTCGCCTCAACTATCAGCTAAAGTTTTGGCAATATCAGAAATTGCAGGCAATATTTTTTTCCTAATAGCAGCAGCACCTGCAAAAACAAAACGGGACATACTGGCAACTTTTGCACTAACAAGTTTGGTTACCAATGCCGTCACCATCTATACCATGCGACGATTGAACCTGGTTTCAATCCAAGGAGCGCTAGTATTTGGCGGCTTGACTATTCTGGCATTTTTATCAAGGGCAGCACAAGCCGCGGATGATAGTTAAAGAACAGTTCGGATACCCTCATACGAAGGGGCATCCGAATAAATAATCTCGCATAACTTGTTCTAAGAACCTGTTCAAAATCTTTTGTTAGATACAATAAACTACCACAGAGCCCACAGAGAACACAGATAGGGGTCTTATGAATTATTTAATTAATCCAGATATATCTGAAGAAATAGACGGGCGTGAAACTGATCCATTAACGGGTAATATCATTGGGGCCTCTATTGAACAATAGCCCCAATACATGAAGCACAATTACTGTCTTATTTACGGCTTTATGGAACCTGTACTCGAGGATTGCTTATTAATTTTAATGTAAAGCGATTAGTAGATGGCATTTGTCGAATGAAGATATAACCCCCTCTCTGTGTTCTCTGTGGGCTCTGTGGTAGTTTTAACTGCTGAAGTGTTCGACACTAAAATTTTTTAGGCAAAGAAAGTTTCGAGAAATTATCTATTTAAAAGATTTTGAACAGGCTCTAAAGCCTTCTGTAAAATAAATCACATCTTTTCTCTTTTCAAAAAATTCAATATTTGTGATAACTTTTTTTCCACTTAAGTTAAAAAGGAGATAATCGAATATGTTTTTTCACAATCATTTTAGCAAATTAATACTTTTTTGTTTTTCTATACTGTTAGCAATATGTGCACTGCAAATACCTTGTTTGGAAGCAGGCGGATGGGGTAAAACGGAAGAAGTAATGGAATATGAAGGGGCGGCATGGAATGGAGTTTACTTCAACATGAATGGACTTTCCTTCACAGCATCTATGCCGAATTATTCCAGTGCGATTCTTCAAAATGGCAGCGCATCCTTGCAGGGCAAAGTCGAAGAAGACAGTGGATATGCCATCATCACTTCTTTAAATCCTGAATTCACTGCTCCAAAATCGTCTAAAAAGTTTATCAAATTGATTCAAGAAGCCAATCCAGAATATAGGGTTGCCCCAATCAACTCAAAGAAGAAATTTGGAAGCAAATATGCGGTAGATTTAATCCCTATCAATCAAGACGGGGTGTACTGGCGCTTTCTATCCACCGATGACCGTCTCATTAAAATGGGCACAGCGGATGCCAACGTAAATCGTCGGCATCGCTTTTTCGATAGCATCATCATCAAATGATCTAATTGAATAACTTTGAGAAATGTATCTAGAATTGAAAAATTGGTTTTGCGGCTCAGCTGAGAAACCAATTTTTCAGTTTGAATGCACTTACACTTCACCATTTCGGTAGAAATTCGACCCAAATACAAATTAAGTAGCTTTATTGGCAAGATAAACCCTTGGTTTGAAAAATCCGATTCTCATATTAAGCTTGCCACTAATTTAATCGATATTCAGCCAAAAAGGGATCTTGCACACCTTATTTTATTGGTATCGCTATTTTATACCAAGTTTCGCCTAAGATCCTGTTGAATAAATGCCTGGACCTGCAAAGCAAAACGGTTACCAGGCTCAATTGCAAATGTCTCTTGAATTTTCATTTCTGCTTCTTCTAATTTGCCTTGCTTGCATAGTGTATCTGCATACCCGGCCAATGCATTAGCATCCTTAGGCTGAATGACCAAAGCTTCTTGAAATTTGATCGCTGCTTCTTCTAATTTGCCTTGCATGCGTAGCGTATCTGCATACAAGGCCAATACATAAGCATCCTTAGGCTGAATGGCCAAAGCTTCTTGATATTTAAGCGCTGCTTCTTCTAATTTGCCTTGCAAGCGTAGCGTATCTGCATACCCGACCAATACATAAGCATCCTTAGGCTGAATGGCCAAAGCTTCTTGATATTTAAGCGCTGCTTCTTCTAATTTGCCTTGCAAGCGTAGCGTATATGCATACCCGGCCAAAGCATAAGCATTCTTAAGCTGAATGGCCAAAGCTTCTTGAAATTTGATTGCTGCTTCTTCTAATTTGCCTTGCCTGCGTAGCGTATATGCATACCCGGCCAATGCATTAGCATTCTTTGGCTCAATGGCCAAAGCTTCTTGGAATTTCATCGCTGCTTCTTCTAATCTGCCTTGCATGCGTAGCGTATCTGCATACCAAGCCAATGCATAAGCATTCTTAGGCTGAATGGCCAAAGCTTCTTGAAATTTGATCGCTGCTTCTTCTAATTTGCCTTGCAAGCGTAACGTCTCTGCATACCAAGCCAATGCATAAGCATTCTTAGGCTGAATGGCCAAAGTTTCTTGAAATTTGATCGCTGCTTCTTCTAATTTGCCTTGCAAGCGTAACGTCTCTGCATACCAGGCCAATGCATCAGCATTCTTAGGCTGAATGGCCAAAGCTTCTTGAAATTTGATCGCTGCTTCTTCTAATTTGCCTTGCATGCGTAGCGTATCTGCATACCCGGCCAATGCATCAGCATTCTTTGGCTCAATAGCCAAAGCTTCTTGAAATTTGATCGCTGCTTCTTCTAATTTGCCTTGCAAGCGTAACGTCTCTGCATACCAGGCCAATGTATAAGCATTCTTTGGCTCAATAGTCAAAGCTTCTTGAAATTTGATCGCTGCTTCTTCTAATTTGCCTTGCAAGCGTAGCGTATCTGCATACCAGGCCAATGCATTAGCATTCTTAGGCTGAATGGCCAAAGCTTCTTGAAATTTGATCGCTGCTTCTTCTAATTTGCCTTGCATGCGTAGCGTATCTGCATACCCGGCCAATGCATTAGCATTCTTTGGCTCAATAGCCAAAGCTTCTTGAAATTTGATCGCTGCTTCTTCTAATTTGCCTTGCATGCGTAGCGTATATGCATACCAGGTCAAAGCAAAAGCATTCTTAGGCTGAATGGCCAAAGCTTCTTGAAATTTGATTGCTGCTTCTTCTAATTTGCCTTGCATGCGTAGCGTATATGCATACCCGGCCAATGCATTAGCATTCTTAGGCTGAATGGCCAAAGCTTCTTGAAATTTGATCGCTGCTTCTTCTAATTTGCCTTGCATGCGTAGCGTATATGCATACCAGGTCAAAGCAAAAGCATTCTTAGGCTGGATGGCCAAAGCTTCTTGAAATTTGATCGCTGCTTCTTCTAATTTGCCTTGCATGCCTAGCGTATATGCATACCAGGTCAAAGCAAAAGCATTCTTAGGCTGGATGGCCAAAGCTTCTTGAAATTTGATTGCTGCTTCTTCTAATTTGCCTTGCATGCGTAGCGTATCTGCATACCCGGCCAATGCATTAGCACTTTTAGGTTCAATAGCTAAAGCTTCTTGAAATTTGATCGCTGCTTCTTCTAATTTGCCTTGCATGCGTAGCGTATCTGCATACCCGGCCAATGCATTAGCACTTTTAGGTTCAATAGCTAAAGCTTCTTGATATTTTATCTCCGTGTCTTTTAACTTTTTTTGCTTGCGTAATGTGTTTGCATAACCAGTCAAAGTGTTAGCATCCTTAGGTTTAATGGCCAAAGCATCTCTATATTTAGCTTCTGCCTCTTCTAATTTTCCTTCCTGAAGTAAAATTTTGGCAGAACCTAGATGAGCTGTGAACTTCTTGTTTCTAATTGCTGTAAAACAACAAAAACGAAATAATACAATACTGGCGACTAAACAGGCTAAAGAGACTATAACAACAGCCGTAATTCTTCTTTTTCTATTATCCAAAGGAGATAGATTTTATCTTTGATAATAGAAACTGTACAATTAGATAAATAATTAAATGAATTTATCAAAGAAAATGTCATAACCACCTCATATTAGAACAAAAAAAGCAAATTTTACTTTCTTTTATATATTTTTTGCAACTTCAATTATTTTTACTCCTGATATTAAAGTAATTTAATACATAACTCCCTTGGTTACTGGCTTAAATGAAGAATTGTTTTCGTTCTCGTGTATACCCCGCGCGAATGCACAGAAGAAAAACAATTCTTCAGTTCAGTTAAGTAGTATACGTCATTGCATCACACAAGATTCTTTGGTCGGAACTTTTTTAATCCCCTTCATTTCAACTTCCTTTTGCGCATTTAATGTTTTTTTAAGACCTAATGAAGCAAAAGTAGACTTTGGGTCGATCTTTAATGCTTCTTGGTATTTTTTCACAGCTTCCTCTAATTTGTTTTGCTTGAATAACGTCTCAGCATAATAAACCAAAGCAAAAGCACTCTTAGGTTCAATCTCTAATGCTTCTTGAAACTTAAGCGCTGCATCATCAAATTTCTTTTGCCTCAATAACGTCGTTGCATAAAAACTCAAAGCAAAAAAATTCTTGGGTTCAATCTTTAATGCTGCTTGAAAGGGGATGGCTGCTTCATCAAATCTGTCTAGCTTGAGTAACGAGACTGCGTAACCGGTCAAACAAAAAACGTTATTAGGTTCAATAGCCAAAGCTTCTTGATAGTAGTTCAATGCCCTATCAAATTTCTCTTGTTTGCGTAATATCTCTGCATAATGAGCCAAAGCAAAAACATCACGTTCAATCTTTAATGCTGCTTGAAATTTGCTTTCTGCTTCCTTTAATCTGTTTTGCTTACGTAACATCTCTGCATAATGGGCCAAAGCAAAAACATTATTAGGTTCTATCTTTAATGCTGCTTGAAACTTAAGTTCAGCTTCCGATGATTTGCTTTGATCGCTTAAAGTCTCGGCATAATGGGCCAAAGCAAACGCATTCTCAAAATCAAGCGCTAAGGCTGATTGAAATTTGATTTCTGCCAGATCCCATTTTTTTTGTTTGCGGAACGTCTCTGCATAATGGGCCAAAGCAAAAACATTCATAGGTTCTATCTTTAATGCTGCTTGAAACTTAAGTTCAGCTTCGTCTAATTTGTTTTGTTCGCACAACATCTTTGCATAATGGACCAAAGCAAAAACATTCATAGGTTCAATATTTAATGCTTCTTGAAATTGGACCGCTGCTTTTTCCCATTTCTTTTGCATAGCTAGCGTCTCTGCATAACCAGCCAAAGCAAATGCATTCCTACGTTCAAAGGTCAAAGATCCTTGAAACTTGAGCGCTGCATCATCAAATTTGTTTTGTTTGCGTAACACGTCTGCATAGCTGGCTAAAGCGTAAGCATTCTTAGGTTCGATGTCCAAAGATTTTTTAAATTGAATTACTGCTTCATCTAATTTGTTTTGCTTGCCTAATGTATCTGCATAACCAGCTAAGGCATAAGCGTTATAGGGCTCAATGGCTAAAGCTTTTTGAAATTGGAACGCGGCTTCCCTTAATTTGTTTTGTTTGCCTAACGTATCTGCATAACCCGCTAAAGCATAAGCATTATTAGGCTCAATGGTCAAAGCTTTTTGAAATTGGAAAACGGCTTCATCTAATTTATTTTGCTTGAGTAGTGAGACTGCATAACCAGATAAAAAGTAAGCATTCTGAGGCTCAATGGCCAAAGCTTCCCGAAATTTGATCTCTGCCTCCTCTAATTTGTGTTGCTTGAGTAACGTCTCTGCATAATGAGCCCAAGCGTAAGCAATCGTAGGTTCAATCGACAATGATTCTTGAAATTGGGCCGCAGCTTCTTCCAATTTGTTTTGCATGAATAATGTCTTTGCATAATGTGCCAAAATATAAGCATTCTTAGGTTCAATCTTTAATGTATCTTGAAATTGAATCGCTGCTTCATCAAATTTGTTTTGCATAGCTAACGTTTTGGCATAACCAGCCAAAGCAAACGCATTCCTTGGTTCGAGGGTCAAAGCTTCTTGAAATGCACTTGCAGCCTCGTCTAATTTGTTTTGCATACGCAATGTATCTGCATAACCAGCCAAAGCCTTCGCATTCTCAGGTTTGAGTTTCAATGATTCTTGAAATTTGATGGCTGCTTTCTCTAATTTGTTTTGCATGCGTAGGGTTTCTGCATATCCAGTTAAAGCATCAACGTTTTTAGATTCAATGGCCAAAGCTTCTTGATATGCACTCGCTGCCTCATCTAATTTATTTTGGATGAGCAGGGTGTTTGCATAATCGGCCAGAACATTAGCATTCTTAGGCTCAATGATCAAAGCTTCTTGAAAGGGAGCCCCTGCTTCTTCTAATTTGTTTTGTTCGTCTGGTTTCTCTGCATTTTGAAATAAAGGAGAGGCGTACTCAGGCTCAATCGCTAATGCTTCCTCTAATTTATTTTGTTCGCCTCGGTTCTCTACATGCTGAGCTACAGGGAAAACATTTTCATTCTCCTTCTCTAATGCTTCTTGAAAGGGGGCCGCTGCTTCTTCTAATTTGTTTTGTCCCCCTGACTTCTCTAGATGACCAGCCATAGCATCAGCGTTTTTGTGTTCAAAAGGCAAAGATTCTTCACTTTTAGCCGGAGCCTCTTCTAATTTCCCTTCCTGGAGTAAAAGTGTGGCAGGATCAAGACGGGGCGTAAACTTTTTGGTGCTAGTCGCTGAAAAACGATTAATTCGATACAATACATAACCAATTGCTAAACAGCCTAAAGCAACTAAAATAACAGCCGTAATTCTATTTCGTTGATTATCAAAAAAAGATAAAATTTTATCTTTGAAAATTGAAACCGTATGATTAGAAAGAGAATGGAAAGAATTTATCCGGAAAAACCCATAACTTACCCCCGAATTTTAGGAGGGTGAGTTTAAATTTTTTATATAATTTTTGCAACGACTGATTACGTTTGAAACATGTGTATAGGGAGGGATCGCCATCTGCACCACACAATAATCTAATTGTCTTACCAAGCATCCAAAAAAAATCCAAGAACCGAGATTTATTAGCGTTATTACGTCGTTAAAAATAACTGTCTGTTATAAAAGGGTTTCAGAATGAGACAGGAAGAGATATCCTGTCATATTAATCTCATATTAAGCTAGCTAAAAACTTGGTCGCTGGAAGAGTACGAATCCCATCTTTTATCACATCTTTACGGTGTTAAATAACGAAATTTTGGCATAATTTTGGCGATCCGATTATATGTTAACTTGCTGCAGAAAAAATCCCGTCTGAAATAGGAAAAGTTCTGTTATATGACATTCTTTGCGTTAACGCAAAATTTTCCTGTTTTTTATTATGTTTTTTGCCTTTCATAAATGAAAAAATTATTGAGAAATACCTATTTTTTTCCAGTTGTCGCGCAATCACGAACAATCGCCGTATTGTTTTAGTTTCGGTAAAATAGCTTCTGTTTTAATTGCTTTTGAGGCAAATCTTATTGATTTCTTCCGTTTCCATACTATTATTAAAATTCAATTGAGAAATAAGAATCAACATTCCATTACTCTCTTGTCCAAGTTTTTTCCTCTTTGTTAATCGGTCAAATATCCAAAGAACAAACAATCATCGCTCTTATAAGTTTGATTGGCATAAGCATATTTGCACTTTATAGTTTGCATCATATCACTAAAGCTATTCAAAAGAAGATTTTGACGATTCTCCCCTCCCCCTTCTGTCTCGATCTCATTCGAAAATTAAAGAATATTTTTTTCTATAGATAAAATCCGAAGGAACATCAAGACTGCCGCCCAAGCAGCCAAACAAGAGGACTAGCCGAAGTTTAAGTTAGCAAAAACTTTCAGATCATGAATTAAATTTAAAAATAGCTTTCCTTAGATAGATCTAAGTGTAATCCAAGAGCTTTCCATAGGCTCACCTACAGAAGAATTGGTGTTAATAAAAATAGGCTACGCTATTAGTGATTACCAGAATCGACTCTAAATTTTGATAAATTCAGTAGTTATTCGAGGAAAAATTGAATTCCAAAGATCTGAAAATCAATCACTAGCCGATTGCAAAAAAGAGGTAAGATGGAAAGTTTATATAGAAAGATTCAAGATAGCTAGAGTGATCCTTCGACATATTCAAACACATCGAAGGTTGATTAAAGGAATGTGGAATTATCGGAAAAATTTTATTTATAAATTTGTCAAACCTATAAAAGATTTACATATTTTGAATGGCTCGTGCCAGATAGCTAAAAAAATCTGTAAATCTGAAATAACTGGAGTTATTGATAAATTACAGAAAAATGAAATTATTTTTCATTCAAGAAAATCGAAGAAAATTGCTTTCGATGTTTGTCACAATGGAAGTGGAAAGATTCCAAGAACAATTGCAAAAGCTATAAATGATTCTGATTTAATCATCCTAGAGCAAGCGATTATCGCAAAGAAAAGTTGCGAATTTAGAAGAGAATATTTACGTAATTCAATGGCTCAAAGAAAATCAGGACAAAATAACTGTTCCAGTTCTCTAGAAGGTCTACTAAGTGATGGAGATGTTTTAGGTGATGGAATCTGTGCTGGTTTAACCATGAGATTTTTAAAAATGGTTCTAGATAACCCAATTATCCCTCTGACAGTGGGTTTGCATGAAGCTCTCTATTGATAGATTTATGCAAGTAGTAATTGGAATGAGAAGGAAACTTGATGCTAACTTTTTACCTAGGGGTTATAGAATATAGTTATCAATTATTTCAAAAAAATAACCATCTAAAAAATAGAATGCTAAATTTGGAAGGTGTTTACTATTTGAAACTCCTCTCCGAACCAGGGATTTCAGAGATTCCTGGTCACGCGCTCGGATTGCAAATAGATAGGCAGAATCGAATTTTTCATTATGACCCTAATATGGGAATAGTAAGAATCAAGTTATCAAATCAAGAAAATCCAGAAGTGGGTGTGGAGAAGTTAGTCAATCCCCCTGAGGGGTTTTTATATGCTTTTTATCCCTATTCTAATTTTCTGTATGTTCTAATAAATCAAGAATAAGAAATTAATCTTCTTGGTATTTGCTTTTAATTTCATTGATTATTAAGGGATCTGTTAATGTCGTGACATCGCCTAAAACGCGTCCCTCAGCTATATCGCGAAGAAGACGCCGCATAATTTTGCCGCTCCGCGTTTTTGGCAAATCGCAAATAAAAATAATTCTTTCCGGCCTTGCAATGGAGCCTATTTTTTTGACCACCTGCTGCTTAAGGGCATTTTCCAAGGGTTGATCAATAGCAATGCCTTCTTTAAGCGTTACAAAGGCAATAATAGCCTGCCCTTTAATCGCATCAGGAACGGCAATCGCAGCAGCTTCTGCCACACTGGGATAATCAACCAGCGCACTTTCAATTTCCATCGTACCTAAACGGTGTCCAGATACACTGATGACATCATCAATACGCCCCATAAGAAGAAAATCCCCTTCCTGATCTTTTGCAGCACCATCCCCGGTAAAATAATAGTTGCCATGCCACTTTTTCCAATAGGTGTCCTCATAACGCTTTTGATCTTTGTAGATCCCTCTTAGCATGGAGGGCCATGGAGTGGTGATAGCTAGAGAACCTGTGGTGACCTCTTCTCCCGCATCATTTAATATGGCAGCATCAATTCCAGGTAACGGCGACATGGCGCTGCCCGGCTTAAGAGATGTCAAACCAGGAATCGGAGAAATCATAATACTTCCGGTTTCGGTTTGCCACCAGGTATCCACAACAGGACATTTTTCTTGTCCAACATGCGTGTAATACCACCTCCAGGCTTCTGGATTAATGGGCTCACCTACTGAGCCTAAAAGCCTCAACGAGGATAGGTCGCTGCCTTTTAAATGATCTTCCCCCCATTTCATGAATGTGCGAATAGCTGTAGGAGCAGTATAGAGGATGGTTATCCCATATTTCTCAATCATCTTCCAAAAGCGGTCGCGCTGGGGCCAATCAGGGGCACCTTCGTAAAGAAATACGGTCATGCCATTTGATAGAGGACCATACACTACGTAGCTATGGCCTGTGACCCATCCTATATCAGCTGTGCACCAATAGATATCAGATGGCTTGATATCAAATACCCAACGGGTCGTCACAGTGGCTCCCACCATATAGCCACCAGTGGTGTGAATAATTCCTTTTGGTTTACCGGTTGTACCTGAAGTATAAAGAATATAGAGGATATCCTCTGCATCCATTTCTTCTGCCGGACATTCTGCGGAGGCCTGCAACATCAGTCGATCGTACCAATGATCTCTCCCTGCTTGCATGTTAACCGTTTGATTTGCATGATTGACGACGATGACATTTTGCACGCATGGGCATTCCTCAACTGCTAGATCGGCTGCCGCTTTTAGAGGGATTAACCCTCCTCGACGAAATCCTGCATCTGCGGTTATCAATAATTTTGCTTCTCCATCTAAAATTCTATCTTTTAAGGATTCGGCTGAAAATCCTCCGAAAACTACCATATGAATTGCTCCAATACGGGCACAGCTCAGCATGGCAACTACGGCTTCTGGTAGCATAGGAAGATAGATAGCAACTTTATCTCCTTTTTTTACCCCAAAAGATTTAAGCACGTTGCTAAATTTATTGACTTCTTGAAAAAGCTCCTCATAGGTTAATGCGGCTTTCTTCCCATTTTCCCCTTCCCATATAAGGGCAATTTTATGTCGCGTCTCGGTTGACATATGCCGGTCAATGCAGTTATAGCACGCATTGAGTTTACCTCCCACAAACCATTTAGCATAAGGAGGATCCCATTCTAATACTCTATCCCAGGTACGAAACCAATGGAGATGCTTTGCTTGTCTTGCCCAAAATGCTTCCCTGTCTTGCTTAGCTTCTTCGAATAGATCAAATGATTGAATATTGGCATTGTTTTTAAAGTCGTCTGATGGATAGATGAGCGCATTAGATTCGTTGACCATCTGCCCCTCTCGCAATGCTGAAAAACTCATATACTGAACCTTTGCAATTATTTTGGCATGCTCAAATACGTCAATTTAAGTGCGTTGATGTACTAGGGACGAAAGAATCTCATACTGACAATGCGATTATAATTGCTTGCAATCCAAGCACTATGTCCTCCTATTTTCTGATAAAGATAGTGTTCCTCAAAATTTCGGTAGGTAGGCAATCGGGCTGAAGCAGGAAGGATTCCCAGTTTAATGCCTTTTTCAGCGATCTTAGATGCATTTAATGAATTTTGGTACTCCAAATGTTCGATGGCTTGCACATAATCTTCCTTCTTAATTTGCCCTTTAGCGGCTAATTCATCAAAATAATTGATCTTAGAATTTACTAAAGCATTGTGTAATTCAAATAAGATAGATCCAATCAAAGCCCCTCTTGAATCATTTGGAGAATAATTTACAAAAATAATACGGCGATCTGGATCCCAAAATGCACCAAATTCCCTAAGTGTTTGAGACGTATTGACTTTAATGCTAATAGCCCCTTCTTTTTGAATGGTATCGATGAGTTTTTTGGCTTCAGGCAATTGTTGGATTGTTTCGAGAATATCTCTTAATTGAGGGGAACAATTGATAGAAACCGAATCATTTTGATTCATCCCTTCAGCAGATACAAATGAGGCTTGATAAATTAAAATCAAACAGCAAAACAAATAAATTTTTCTAAACATAAACACTCCCATGTTGATCAAAAACAAAAAGCATATAGCGTGTGAAAGATCTTTACAAATAGAAAAACTCTCTTCAGGAATAGGTATGAAAAACAAAATTTTGATTTCAATTTTCTTTCAGTCTGACCTAGTTAATGAAAATTGCTCTTTGTGCTTATGTGCGTGCCCGATTTTGGGGATTAAAAGAATCGAAAATCACACAAAGAATAAAAAAAACAATTATCATAATAATTAAATATAATATGTTAAATAATATATTCTTTACAAATGTCTTTTTTTTGATTATAATAATAATTAATAAATGGAATTCTACAAATAATTAATTTTAGGTTTTATATGGCAAATGTTCAAGGTACACCTGTTAATCCAGCAGAACACAGACCAATTCAAGGCAACGAAGCAGCATTCGATCAAAGAGCACTGATCCCAGAAGAAAATCTTGAAAATCGGGTGGATAATATAGCTATGCCTCACGTGAAAGAAGCTGGGAATGATGCAAAACGAGTAGATCAAGGGATCGATGACAATGCTGACCTTACAGCCGAACAGAAAGAACGGCCTTTACATGGACTTGAAGAAAATGTTGAGAATGCTATTAAACAAGGTCCTCCATTAGATGTAGTCCTTAACCAAGGAGCCCAGGGTGATCAACCAGAACAGCCGGCTGTCCCCCCTCCGCAAGAACAGAATGCTGAACCACAACAACCTGTTCAGCCACAACCTGCTCCACTACCACAACCTGATCAGCCACAACAACCTGCGCTTCAAAAAATTCAAGTTCAGCAAGCGGCGAACATTATTAATGATGCGGATGAAGCTGTGAAAAATATTGAGGCAATGATTAAAGCTAATGATCCCAAACTTTCCACTAGCGAGCTGCTTAAACAACTCTATGATATAGCAAAGGTCTTTGGTGGCGATATTTCTTCATCAACGCTGAAAACAGATCAGGGTAGATTTGTAACTGAACCTTTTACTTCAACAGAAAATCCGGGTGAGACATTTTATAAAATCGAGGCAACCTATACAATTTCTATTCCGGGTAAAGATGATCTTAAGTTGAAGCGTTATATTAAAAGTAGTGCGACCGAGCCTGAAACCCTTATTTTATTTGCTTCAAAATATAAAGATATGAGGGTTGAACTTGCTAAAGCCAGTAATGGACAATTGGGGCGGTTAAATTTAGCACAGGGAGAATCTATAGAAGACCTGAGGAAGCAAAGTGTATTTACATTTAAAGGATCTTTAGATCAGACCACCGGCCACGTGTATCGTTTAGATTCCATTAGCTCTTTAGTTAAAGGTAAAACAAGTGAATTTAAGCTAAATGAAAAAACTGGCGATGAGGTTTATGTCCAAAGTGGGTCTCATGCATTTGTTCCTAAACAACAGAAGGACGTTAAATCGGATGTATATGGCCAAGTCGTCTATAAAACAGAAGATGAATATCTCACCCATGCTTCCTATGTTGTAAAAATGCCAGAGGGGTCGAATATTTATGATGAATTTGAAAAAGACCAAAAAACAGAATTACGGCTTAAAGAAATCAAAGAACAAATTGAAAAAAAAGAAGCACAATTAACCGAAGCTAAAGCACAATTTACTAATGATTCTTGGACTAGATGGCTGTCAGGCAAAACACCGGCTGAATTCAAACAATTTCTAGATGATGTTAAGGCGGAAAAATATCTGAAAGAGAAAGAGGTAAGAAAATCTTTAAATCAAATCAAAGTGGCTCATCCCCATGGAGAAGATTATAATCTGGAAGAGCAAACAATCATTGCAGATTTGATGAGAATCTATGATTTGAGAACAAAATATCCTAAAAGATTTGATAAGATTCCACTTGAAACCGCAGATTATAACCATGCGGTTGATATCCTTATCGAGACGATGAAGAAGGAAGCTAAATCCAATGATGTATCTGGAATTTCTGAAACTATGCAACAGTACATGCAATTAAAAAAAGCACAAGGTCGGTACGCCCCGCCAGCTTTATTAAAAACAAATCAAATATTTATTGATAAAAATCCAGAGTATCGACAATTAGCAGATCTTGAAGAGCAACTCTCCCAAAAGCCACCTTTAGATGATCTTCAGAAAGCTAGGGTTAAAAATCTAATGGGACCAGATGGAAAATTTCAGGAATACGCGAACGATGCTAAACCAATTGATAATGTAGCGATTCAAGAACTTATAAAACGTAAATTTGAAACAGATTTAGCGAAATTACAAGAACAAATTACACAGCAAAAAAGCCGCTACAATATGAGATTAGGTCAGCTCAACAAGCTGAATAGTGATTTGGAGAGTCTAGTCGGTCAATTAGAAGGTTTGAAAATTGGAGCTGAAGCTAAAAAAAACCATCCCTCTACTCTTGAAGAGCTGAAAAGGGCTGAAGCATTTCTTAAATCTCTTCCTAACATTAAGAAATTAAATGATAAAGTAAAGAAAAACAAAGATGATGCGGATGATATTCTCGAAAAAATCACAGCTTTAGGTGTAGGCCGGGTTCCCCGTCAGGAAGAAATATTACTTGGGGATGCTATATAGTTTAGCAGCGGTGCACTCTAACGCAGAGTTGCCCTATCCCTGGTGGAACCCCGTTCAGGAAGTAACTTTACTCGTAAAAATATATCCACCACAGAGATCACAGAGCTCACAGAGAGAGGTTTATGTTCTTATACGACGTAGATCTTCCTCTGTGAGCTCTGTGGTCTCTGTGGTTAATAATCTTTAAATAACACCCATGCCTCTACGCCCACTTTTTAACCCACATGGCAAGTTTTACATAGCTTCTCTTCAAGCTCCATCGCCGCCTTGGCAAAATTGCGAATTCCCTCGGATAATTTTTCGGTTGCCATTGCATCATCGGCCAGCATCCAACGAAAAGTCTTTTCATCCATTTTAATTCTGGGAATGCTCATCTCTTTCGCCTTAGCGGGATCTAATAGGCGCGGAACTTCGCCTTCTTCCTTTGACAATTCTTCGAGATATTGAGGGGAAATTGTCAATAAATCGCACCCTGCTAACTGGAGGATTTCATCTTTATTGCGGAAGCTTGCCCCCATAATTTGCGTTTTAAAGTCGAATTTCTTAAAATAATGATAGATATTCGTCACCGATTTGACTCCCGGATCATCGGCAGGAGCATATCCTTGCACCCCGTCATGCTTTTTATACCAATCTAAAATTCTGCCCACAAACGGAGAAATCAGAGTGGCTTGAACCTCTGCACAATGGATCGCTTGCGCCAGACCAAATAACAGGGTCATATTGCAATGAATGCCCATCTTTTCCAGCTCTTTAGCCGCTATCCCCCCCTCCCAAGTTGAGGCCAATTTAATAAGAATGCGGTCACGGCTGATGCCATTTTCTTCATAAAGCGCGATCAATGTTTGGGCTTTCTGTATACTCCCCTCTACATCAAAGGAAAGGCGTGCATCTACTTCTGTGGAAACCCGACCGGGGATAATTTTTAAAATTTCAGTCCCCACGTTTACAAACAACTTATCCATTATTAAATGGCAGGCTTCCTTAGGTGATTTGGACTTTTTTTGGCTGTAACTCATTGCATCTTCAATTAAGTATTGATACTCTGGTTTTTGAATTGCCGCCAAAATCAATGAAGGGTTGGTAGTCGCATCTGTGGGATGGTATTTTTTTATAGATTCAATATCCCCTGTATCCACCACTATCGTGGTCAGCTTTCTTAGTTTTTCAAGTTTGCTCATAAAAACACTCCATATTTTTTTTTAAAAAAATCTTGTATAGTTATCCAAAACCGGGGTATCCCCTATAGGCTCCAGGCGGAAGGTAATGGTCAAAGGGCGGTCTCCGATCATGAGATCCAGTGTGGAATTCAACCGTGTTAACAAGATTTTATAAGGAATCTTAATCTCGCGATCTCCTAAGTAAATGCCTACTGAAGTATTAGACAAAATATCTTCTGAAAGCTGAATTTGTCGGCAGAGATTTTCAAATTTACGCAGCTGTATCTTTAAGTTTTCATCACTGAAATCATAGACAATGCCGCAATCCGGGCATTGGATCCCCTCCTCACGTTTTTCTAGTTCAAAGATCGAAAACTGTATGAGTCTTTGGCAAGTATGACAACAAAATTGAAGAACATGTCCTTTCTGCATAAGAAACTAAAAACCCCTCTTTTAGGCCTCATTCACTTCTTCGGCCAAAATTCTTTCGCCGAAGAAGTGAACGAGGCCTGTATGAAATGAGAAAAATTATTTATTCTACTGTATCTCCATCATAACAGGATTTACACGTCAGGGCAAGTGCTGTTGTTATCAACTATTTATTTAAAACAAATTTTGTTAATATACAAATAGAAAATGACCCCTAAAAGGAGGACCCTATGAGCTGGAAGGCAATTGACTTTCAAGGTGTCATTGATCTGGATTTTAAAATTATTGAGCAGCTCGAAAGGTACTTGCAAGAAAAAGAAACTCGCTTGGCTAATCAGATTCTATCTGCCATTCCCTCTTTGCCGATCGAGACAAGCGGCCCCATTTTACCCATAGGATCAGCTCCTATTAAACTTTCTGAAGCAGTGGAAGGTTTCAGCAAAAAAGTCCGCTATATCAAGAAAGAGGGTCTTAACAAAATGCCACCTCACGACGGCCAATTAGTTAAAGAATTGAATGGGGCTCTTTGGGAATTTACGGAAGAATTGGAAGGATGTGTGGTGGAATTATTCCAACAAGTCCAACAAGTTCCTATTAATCGCTGGCATGTTTCGATTTCACAAGTCGTTCAAGGGATCAAGGAAATCCTCATCCACCGCATCGAAGATCTAATGTGGACAATTCGACGACTGGAACAGTCTTTAAAAGAATATTCCCAACAATTCCAAAAGAATGTGAGAGGATGGCAGTTCTTTGGAAAAACCTATCTTGACCGGGATTTGCTTCGCAATCTGGAGAAAAGCGAGAGATTCTTAAAAGATCATTATGATGCTTTCAACCAACATTATCATGAATACATGGATTTAAGCCTTAAAGTAGAAGATCAATTACAGAAAATGAAGAGCTATCCGGTTTTGGCTTTGCTGGAGGTTACCGATCAAAATCTTTATGTCGATGTTTTTCGTTTAATAAAAATGCTTGAGCTCAGCCGAAATCCCAAAAAAGAGATTTCTGTACAATCAGTGCGCGCTTTAAAAAATTTAGCTAGCATCGATCACATCATGAAGGTTTTGCGTACCTACTATCGAGAAATTAAAGAGGCTTTCTTTAAGACCAGTTTGGATTGGAAATCTCTAAATCACGAGGATGACAATTTTAAAGAGGCTTTGGAAAAATTGAAAACTAAAACCAAAGAATATCATCATGAATTGCAGCAACTGATGCATATCATGAGCCGTTTTCGCACCTTTATTCTTCAGACAGATCCCAATCCCTATGTTCGTTCGAGATGGGGGTTTACCGAATGGATCGTTGGACCCGAACCGGAAAAAGCAAAAAAAATGATCGACCTCATTTATTCAACAGAAGAATTAAATGCAGCTTTCAATCATTTTATAGAAGCGGTTGCACAAGATCAGACTAGCGTGCAGACCCGCGAGTATTCTGCTCAGCAGGAAATTGATAAACTGCTGCATGAAATGGGACAGCCTTTGATTTCTCGTTCCATGATGCACAATCGTGTGGAAAAATTATTGAACCAATTGAAAGCATGCGATGAAGTGGGCAGCCCTTCGTATAGAAATGATTGATTATGTCGAAGACATTCTTTCTAAAGCGATGCGTGAAGACTGGAAATATCATGAGTTGCATGAATTTCCCCTTTTTCACCAAATTTACCGTATGCATGTAGGCATGGTAAAAGGTTTGGATGATCCTTCCCATGCCTTTCGTTTAGATCGTTTCCAACACCTATTTAGGCAAATTGAGAAATGGGTTACTAAAGAAGATATGTATGCTCATGTCCACGAGATAGAACTTGATAGCAATGACATGAAGACCTATCTGCAAGACTTTTTAGCTTCCATTCAACGAGCTCTTAAAGACAAAGAGCATAACCCTTTTTTAGATGAAACCATTAAAAAGTTTCGTCAGCAATTATTTGAATATCGTTATATTTTTGGACAGTTTTTTTTCACAATTATGAATAAAAATGCAGATGGACAGCAGCTTCGCAACCATTTTTTGTTTGTGGATCAATACTTCGAAACTGCTGAAATGGCACTTAATGACCTGAAAAGCTGAACATGGACGGGTTGGACGGGTTGGACGGGTTGGACGGAATTGGACAGAATTGGACAGAATTGGACGGGTTGGACTAATTGGACAGGTTGGACAGAATTGGACGAGTTGGACTAATTGGACGGAATTGGATCAACATGTCCAATTAGTCCAATTAGTCCTTCCAATTTTTATCTGTAAGTTAATAAAAACTACTTGCAATGGCAATGGGAGTGACCACTGGTACAGGAAGAGCTGCTGCCATGACGATTGTTATCTGTAGTTGCAATTAAGATCGCAGCAACAACAAGTGCTCCGATAGGCAAGATTGCAGACATGTAGGAAGCCTGTCCACAGTCATAGTAAGCTGCACTTGCGTCATCATAATTGTAATCTTGATCATTGTTATCTTTGACCGTTGTTATCTTGATCGTTGCTTACTTGATCGTTTTTTTCTTGGCCGTTGTTATCTTGACCGTTGTTATCTTGATCGTTTTTTTCTTGATCATTGTTATCTTGACCGTTGCCTACTTTGCCATTGTTACCTTGATCGTTGTTACCTTGACCATAGTTACCTTGATCATTGCTTAATTGACCATTGTTACCCTGATCGTTACTATATTGACCATTGTTACCTTGATCGTTGCTTACTTGACCATTGTTATCTTGATCATTGCTTACTTGATCGTTGCTTACTTGACCGTTGCTATCTTGGCCATTGTTATCTTGATTATTGCTTACTTGACGATTGTTATTTTGACCATTGTAATTTTGACATTGAACCTGCCCTGTTAATAAGGCCATTACAACTGTCAAGGCCATCAGCTTTTTCATTTTCATAATAAATCCTTTGGAATAGGCAATATGTCAAGGTTAACATTCTGAATTCTCTTGATCAGAAAATAACCTAAATTTTTCGAGCTTTTAAAGTAAATTTATGGACTAAGACAAAAATTTCCGCAATATATTTCTTCGAAAATTAAAGTCAAAAAATTAATAATAACGATAAAATGGCTCTTTCCTAGATCTAGTTCTCTGTCAGACTCTAATGACAGTAGCACCCACTGGTACTGCGTGAATATCCTGAATAATACGAACCACGCGTACCCAAGCTGCCAAGACCATCATCATAGGTATCACTGCAGTTGTTCCCCCTATGATCATTATCAGCAAATCCAAGATAAATAGCTGCAACGACTAAAATGGTAATGGGTACATAGGCAGACCAATGGGCTGCATTGCGACTTTCCATATAGGCATCGCTATAATTTTCATCATCCGGATTACAATCTTGTGCTTGCAGCGAGGTGATAAAAGCAAAGAAAAGTGTGAAAAGTAATAATTTGCGCAGTTTTTTCATCATTCAATCCTCTTAACTGGTAACCGTTCAAAAGAATCAGTTTATGAGGGAAGTTTAAAATTAAATCAATTAATTTTTAATGGACTCCTATGCAAAGGATCTAATACAACTCAACCTCAATCGGAAGCGAGAGAAGCGTCTCATATAGTGAAGCAAAATTTGCAGGTAATATTTCAAGGCAATTGCGTCCAAGACGAACGGTAAAAGAACGTCCATTTAGTAGGGCTTGAATAAGAACATCGGCAACTTCACCCGGTAACAATAACCTTTGTCCCCCCTCAAATAAATAGGGATATACAACCCAAGATTCTTGATTATCGTATAGGATCTCGAGGCAGGTTCTCTCAGAATCTTCCTGACAGGGGCGGGCTTGCAGAAAAAGTAGATTGACATAAAAGCGCAACCCAGTACGGCTACGAGCAAGTTCAAGCTCTAAATAGGTAAAATTAGAATGGGGACCCCAAAGCAACCTTCCAGCATTATAGCAAGGATGTTTTGTCAGCACTTTTTGAATTTCCCATTGACGGCAAACCGAAGATGAGCAGCTACAAACGGAAAGAAGTACTAAAAGGAGCTTAAGAAAACAGAATATACGGGTCTGGCTAACCCAGGTAAGATAATTAGGATAATAGGTCATATTCGTGTATTAGTCTCGGACATTTAAGAGATGCTTAGCTTTTTATATCTTGCCGCCATAGGCGATCATGCTTACCTTTTTTTATAATTTATTTGAAGCGTAAGCAAAGGTTCAAGCAACGGCCTGTACCCGATTAAAAGATTGATCGGGCACGCATCCTATTACCCATAAGTGGCAAAAAGATCGCCACGAGCAGCCAAGATGGCACACATTGCGACGATGCAATATTTTATAAATATTACTGAGGAGCAATGTGGGTCAGATTGGCTAGCCGCAGTGGCGAGATTTTGCCACTTATCGGTAATAGGATGCGGGCAAGTCTTACTAACCGAATTATAATCTGACTAATACTTCAAGAGCTTCCTAATAGCAATGGGAGCTTGAACTTGAGTAAGAGTAGCAACAACTAGAATGATAGCAATTATACCCATAGTGGGTAGATGAGGAGGAGCCACCATGAGAATTTTGCACAGCAATTGCAATAATGCCCGCAATCGCAAGAGTTGCTAATGCGATCGCAGGGGCCAAATTAGTAACAGCTCGTGATTCATCATAGGCATATCCACCGGTATCTGTCACATAGGTAATTGCTTCTAGTTTTGGAGCAGACATACTTATCAGGGCGAAAAACAACCCACAGGCTATCATTTTTTTGATGTGAAACATTGGTCCTCCTCTATTCTTTGATCGAGTTTTTACATTAAGGGTTTGTTTGAAATAAATCATCTTTTAATTTTTGCAAGAGTATTGACCTCCATTCTGGGGCTAAATCGCCATGCTTCCGTTCGAGCATTTCTTGAAAGGGTTTCCAAACCACACTTTGAAAGTGTTCACTTTTAAATGTGTTTTCTTTAAGTTCATTCAAAGCTATCTCAGGCATTTCTCGGTGCTCTTGCTTTAACAGAGACAGCCATTGATCTTGAACCTTTTTTCCAGCCTCTCTCAACTGCCCGCGCTGCTGTGGATTGATAACCATCTCATAGACATCTTTAGCCAATCGCAAAGAACGCATAGCCGCAAAAAAATCCTTATAAAATACAGGAAAATCTTGTTTAAGAGCAGAAGCTGTCAAAATGTATATGGTCTTATTTTTCAATAAGATCACATGCATGAGGTGAACATCTCCCCATTGTGTTTTCGTATCTACCTGTGAAAGGCTAGCCTTGCCCGCTTCAGTGTTGATAGTTCCTAAATCTTTCCATTCATATCCTTGAGCAGCATTCATATTTTTAATAACTTTCAGATACTGCTTAAGGGTTCCTTTATAAGGTTCACTACTGAGGTTCATTGAAGGAGGGAATGCAAAAGGTCCTTTGCCTACTACCATGATCTTGACATGGGGAGGAAGTTCGGCTGGGTCTGCTATATGCCATCCCAAAGGAGGAGAAAAAAAATAATCCCCTCCTCTTCTGTGGGACTGTTAACTTGAGTAGAAGCCACAGCTCCAGAAACAGCATGGGTTTTCAGAGGAGAAAATAAGAAAGAGATGCTAAAAAGCAGCCTAAAAAAAAGTTTTTTCATTTTAGCTTGCATCCTTAATGCTGAAATTAGATGGATTAGAATATAAGGACAAGACTTAAAATGGGAAGGATTTTTTTCGATATTTTATACTATACAGTGTACTAGGTTCCATCGGCATTTCACTCTGGTCTCATAAAAAACTTAATCAAAAATTAATTTTCCTATTATCTTTTCTAAACATTTTCCCCGTAACTTGGCAGTAGTAAAAAATAACAATTCGAACCATCAAGGAGAATGATTATGGATGCTCTTTCTGCAGGATTACCTATTGATCCCACTCTTTATGCTCAATTTGAGAAGATTCAAGCCACACAAAACACAAATCCCAAACCCCTTTCGAAATCAGAAAAAGGTGAAGCTATTTGCCAAGTTTACGAAAAACTTATTGAACTCGCAAAACACCGTCAGCAATCCCCTGTACGTTTGCAGACAGATGAGAAATGGACTTATGTCCATACTACCGATGGAGTAGTGAACACAATCAAAACTAAAAAATACGATTATATATCTGCCTTCAGTTTAGAAGAGTATGAACAAGAAGAAAATAAACTCATCAAACAACTCGAAGATTTAGATGCATATACCTTTATGGCAACTCTGATAGAGGTTGAGGATAGTAAACCGTTAAACAATATTATGAATTTATGCCAAGAATGGTCCGTGCTGGGGCAAGCAAATAGCGACCAGTTCAACAAAGTCAATGAAGAACTGGAAAAGCTAAAGCTGGCAGACGAAGCAGAGGTTTTTAAAGCCCCTTAAATACTAAGATGCAACACACAAAGAAGCAAAGACTTATAATAATAACACTACTAATAGTAATAAAATAATTGAATCTTTGCTTCTTTGTGCTTTTAGGATTCTTTTAAGGAGCCTGAAGGCCAACTAAAATCGAGGTGTCCAGCGATGACAATAAGGTTGATGGCCGTTTTTGTCATAATACTGCTGATGATAGTCCTCTGCAGGATAGAATCGTCCCGCAGGCACCAGCTTTGTCGCCACATTCATCCCCTGCTTTTCCAAAATTTTGATGAGATCCTGAGCAATTTTCTTTTGTTCTTCAGTAAGATAAAAGATGATGGAGTGATATTGATGTCCAATATCGGGCCCTTGACCATTTCTTTGAGACGGATCATGGATCTCAAAAAAATATTTTGCTAACTTCTCATAACTCGTCACCTTAGGATCAAAAACCACCTCCATTGCTTCCACATGGCCTGTCATCCCCGAACACACTTCCTTATAATTCGGATTAACTGTAGCCCCTCCAATATATCCCACAGCTGTACGGATCACACCCTGGAGCTTTTTCATTAAATGTTCGACACCCCAGAAACAGCCTCCTGCAAAAATTGCCCTTTCATACCTTTCTTTGGTATATGCTGGAATAAAAGAGAGGGAAATGGAATTCACGCAATGCCTAGTATTTTTTGGGGTATACTTTTCTCCTGAAAAAACGTGTCCCAAGTGCCCTCCGCAATGACGGCAGAGAATTTCTGTTCGTTGTCCGTCGCGATCTTGCTTTTTTTCCACAGCATTTGGAATCTCGTCATCAAAGCTTGGCCAACCGCAATGGGAAGAAAATTTATCTGAAGATAAATAAAGGGGAGAATCGCACTTTTTGCAGACATAGACCCCTGGTTCAGCAAGATTTTCATATTCTCCGCTTCCAGGAGGTTCCGTTCCTTTTTGATTAATCACAAAATCTTCTTGTGGAGAAAGCTTATGATACTTTTCCATAGTTTTAATTCCTCCGTTTTAGATAACCAGAAGTTACCTGATGTTTGCATACACCTTCTTGCATTCCTTTACGCACTATGTGTGAAAAGCAGGCGATCTGCAACAAAAAAAATGGAAGCAATAACTAGAATAACTCACCCAAACTCATTAATAAATTTTTGGATTGAAATAATTTTTGAATAGGCATATAAAATCTAGAATTGTTTAAAAACTAACACAGAGAACCTAAAAAGGAGAAAAATATGAAGTTGATTTTATTTGCTTTTCATTGTCTTTTAGCTATTTTTGTCTGCCTGCCCTCGCTGGCTGAGTGCAACATACACTATACGTTTCAAACTTACAATTATCCTAATGACACATTCACACAGCTTTTGGGTATTAACGACAGTAATAAAATTGCGGGTTATCATGGAATGGATATTAACAAAGGTTTTACCTTTAAACTCTCGACCCAGCAATTTAAGAACGAAAACTATCCAAATTCGGCACAGACACAGGTCATTGCCATCAATAATCATGGGCGTACAGCAGGATTTTACATTGACAATGCAGGGATTAACCACGGCTTTTTGGAAAATCATGGTAAATTTCGAACAGTAGATTTTCCCAACACCTCTTTCAATCAGATTCTTGGCAGGAATAATCATGGATTTTCTGCCGGCTACTGGGAAGACCTTGTAAGCTTAAATGACTTCCCCTATATCTATGTGTAGGAGCATTCCGGCGTTTTTCTCCCACTCTTCATTCCAGGCGCTGTCAGTGCGCAAGCTACAGGTATTAACAATTCCTTGGCCGTTTGCGGATTTTATATCGATTCGGGAGGAATTAATCATGGTTACTTATTAAACCAACAGGGGTTCACATCTCTGGATTTCCCAAACTCTACCCTTACGCAGGCTCTTGGCTTGAACAACGATGGATTTGTAGTAGGAACCTATCAAGACAGTATGGGAGGCGCGCACGGCTTTTTATATCATGAGGGATCTTTTCAGTCGATTGATGACCCAAATGGTATCGGTACAACGGTTATCAATGGCATCAACGATTGTAAAAAAATCGTTGGATTCTATATTGACTCGAACGGGAATACCGATGGATTCGTAGGGACTCCTGTGATCTTGAATTAAATTAATCGAGAAAGCATTCAGACTGTCCCTAACCCAATGAGCCTAAAGCTCTCAAGTTGCAACAGCCCAGGACTGGGCTGTTGCAACTTGAGGGTTTAAAAAAGTGGTTGGTTTGGTATTATCTGTTTTAGGAATTTTCACTTAATTTCATGCCAACAAAATAGAATATCTGACTGTATTTGTCTATATTTTATTCAACTATTGAAAACCCTCTGAATTTCATCTACCACAACTGTTTTGACTTCTGTTCGAGCCCCTAAAACTTTTTTTAATCTTTCAGGATTGGCTGCATATGGTCTCTGAACATCAGTCAAAAGAAGATCTATATAAAGACAATCTGGATAATTTTTCTTAATCCACGTCGATTTTCCGGTACCACGTGGACCAAAAAGAAAATAGCTTCCCTTAGGAGGTGAGAACAGTCTTGGGATATTTTTCAAAATCTCCATCCTTTTTTAAGCAAAGAATAAAAAAAAGATGGAAATTTTACAATTCAAATATAAATTTTCCAGGAGATTCTTTGGTGGTATAACTATGCTAATGTATTTAAAAGTGAAAGTTGCCAATTCTTTTAGATAAAATTGGAGGTACAATGAATAAATGGAGACGGGGTGATTCGATGACGAAGGATTAATATATAAACAGTAGCCTGTAGCTTTACCAGAGAGCGATTTTTTTGAAATTTTTTGTGACTAGTGAATCATTAAATGCCAAACTGAAACCGGCTTAACCACTGATGGCAATAAGGTTGATGGCCATTTTTGTCATAATTAAGATGACAGGAAGCCCGTTTATGTTTTGCGAGAAGTGCAAAACTAATCACACCGATTTTTTATGCAACGATGGGGGATGTGGAGCGAGCCGGAAATTTATTATATCGAGCCGCATTGAGGGTGGGTTTTGGAGGTAAAACAAAAGTTCATGGCTTGGGAGATGGTGCAAAATGGATTGAAGATCAAATGACACGTATATTCGGCGGTAAAGTGAAATATCTTGTTGATTTTTATCATACGAGTGAATACTTGGCAAAAGCTGCGGAGCATAGCTGGACGAGCCAGAAGGTTGAGTAGAGGAAAGAACAAGAAGCATTCTTGAAACAGAGCAAACATCAAGAAGTTTTAGAGGCGATTCGTAAACGATTGCCGGTAGATTTTGAGGTACAACAGGAGAGGCAGGTATGACTTTCAAATAACTGCCTGTATTTCCCTTTGAAGGGCTGTAACTTGTTCCTCCAAAGTTTAGCCTTCTGACTATATTACTATAGTTTTAAGGCTTAGAGCGCCATAATACTGCTTTAAGTATCCTGGGCTTTCCTGTTCTGTAAGCGGTTGTTCACGGCGCTCTCGATTATCGTTAGGGTTTGCAGGGGCATTTTCTTGACATAATTTTTCATAACGAATGAAAGATCCATCTGGTTGTAGGTCATCAAACTGCAAACTGATTTTACAGCTATTTGCTGTTATAGGTGTATAAATTAGAATAGCATTTGACGCATTTTGTATCATTCGATCTTCGCTATTTAGTCTCATTTGACCGTCTATTCGAACCATTCCGGCTCTCAAATTATCATTTTCTGATGCACGTCTATCAAACTCTTCAGTAATTGAGTCTTCTTGAATTTTTGAAACTTGACCATCCAAAGTTTTGTTTGCTGGTTTTACTTCTTTATAACCTTTTTCGTCGTCTTCGTCGTTGATGTTTTTGACATTTTTGAGGGGATAATAATTACTCCCACCATCTGGTGCAAGGTCTGGATTTTCTTCCAATGACTTTGTATGACGGATGACATTGCCATCCTCGGGATTTAGAACAAAAAGCTCCACAGTATTATTTATAAGTTTTTCATACTTTAGAATAACAACTGTATTACTTATTCTAGGCAAAGCATCAATATTCACAAGCTCTATCTCTAATGCTTCTTGGGATGCCTTGTTTGCTTCCTCTGGTTTATTTTGCATGCGTAGGATTTGTGCATACAAGTTCAAAGTATGAGCAGTCTTATGAATGGTCAAATAATTATCGAATTTGATCGCTAAATCATCTATTTTTTTTTTCAGCCTTATCATGGCTTCACAATGAATTACAGCAAAATCATTATACCGAGCCAGATCAGAAGCCTCCTTAGGTTCTATTGCAGATTCTTGAAAATTGCCTGCATTGCCTCCTCAAATATGTTTTGCTTGCGTTGCGTTTCTGCAAGACCGGTTAAAGCAAAAGCGTTCCTAGGTTTAATTCCCAAAGAATCTTGAAACATCCTCGTTGCATCCACTAAATTACCTTGCCTACGTAGGATTTCTGCATAGCCATCCAAAGCATAAGCGTTATTAGGATCAATGACCAAAACTTCTTGGAATTCCTTCGCTGCTTCGTCTAATTTGTTTTGCATGCGTAGCGTTTCTGCATGGCCATTCAAAGCAAAAAGGTTCTTAGGATTGATGCCCAAAACTTCTTGGAATTCCTTCGCTGCTTCTTCATATCGTTTTAGCATACCTAACGACCATGCATAATTAGTCAATGTAGGAGCACTATTAGGTTTTTCAATGGCAAAAGCTGCTTCATATTTTGCCGCGGCTTCCTCAAATTTGCCTTGACCAAGTAGGGTTTCTGCATCATGAAGAATTTCTTTTGTGCCTGGTAATTCGATTGGTGCTTCCTTTTCTACGTCCGGCTTAATTGGTGGTTCAACAGGAACTTCCAAAGTAACCTTCTTAAATACAGTCGGTTTTTCGGGTAATTTGAAAGGTGGTTTCTTTACGTCCGGCTTCTTTGGATTATGTTTCTTGCCTTCACTCTCTTTCTTTAATTTGTCTTGCTTCTTTCGGACTTTATCATAACCCTTCACAGCCTTAGCGTTCTTGGGTTCGATCTTTAATGCATCTTTATAAATGCCAGCTGCTCTATCTAATTTATTTTGCTTGTACCGCGTTTTAGCAAAACCGACCAATGCACCAACATTTTTGGGTTCAATCTTTAATGCTTCTTTATAAATGCAAGCTGCATCCTTTAATTTGCCCTGCTTGAGTAGCTTTTCTGCCTCGACAACCAAAGCATAAAAATCCTCTTCAATAGGCACAGGTTTTACTTCTAATTTATCTTCCGGCTTATGAAGAGCCTCGACCCCATTAGCTTCAGCCACTTTAAAACAACAACATCGATACAACACATAACAGGCTGCAAAACAGCCTAAAGCGACTAAAACAAGGGCCATAATTCTTTTCTGTTGATTATCCAAATAAGATAAGATTTTATCTTTGACAATAGGGACCGTATGATGAGAAAGAGAATTGAAAGAGTTTATCCAAGAAACAGCCATAGCTTACCCCATTTGTTAGGAGGTTAAACTTATATTTTTTATATCTTTTTAGCAAGAGTAAAGGAAATTCAGGGCAACCGCATTCTTCTTAAATGAGGGCCCTGGATATACCTTGAAGATGTATGACTGTTTAAATTTGCAAATCCAATCTCTTCTTGCTGTTAAATCGCCTTTACTATTCTTTGCAACAAGGGAATTAGAAATCGGCTTTTTGCAATTTTATTTAATACCACAAAGTGTTTAGATCAAATTGTCAGTTGATTATACATCTAGATTTTCCGACGTTGCCACTATCTTTTTTAGCCAAGGCTTGCTTCAGATGCTCGGCTTGCTTATAATACTCCGTAGCCTTTTTCATATTACCCAATTTATAACAACTAGCGTAGGCATATTCGAGGTTCTTTACCACGTCGGGGTGATTTTCCCCATGCACCTGACGGAGTATGGTTAAGGCTTGCTCATAATACTCCAAGGCCTTTTCGGCCAGGAACGTTGCTATTGTAAACGTTACTCAATGTAACAGCTTGTCTAAGTAAGGGAACTTTTCCCATTAAATGCGAAGTGACAAGATCAACTGTCCCATTCCATCCCCTTTTTAAAAACTCCATGCTGTTGAATTTCGCTAACTACGCCAATAGTAGTGGAAGCTTTTCCTAATACATCATGTCCGATCACCTGTTTTTGGTCTGCCCCTAGAAGTTCTATCAGCAATGTCATCGGGAGTAAGAAAACCTTCATGGAAATGAAAAGAACTGGCGGAATTTTAGGGTCGCGAGATGTTGGTAAAACTACTTTTTTATTGCACTTTGTCTTAGTATGTGGCGTAAGTAAGCGAAAAGCTTTGTATGAATCAGCAGATAATATTTATTTGGAGAAGTTCATGAATACATCAGAAAGTTTAAAGAGCGTCATTCTAGCTCAAGTCATCGACCCTGCTTTTCAACCCTATGCGATTGAGAAAACAGCTCGGTCTTACGGTTATAATATAAATGCAGAATTTATCTCCTCAGAACTCGATGAGTTGATCCAAGGTGTAACAAAAGAGCTCATAAAAAAAATAGAGCTATTTATAAAGGCAAATCAAGAACTAGATTCTCTTTATCAACAAAAGGCCCCATTAGATTTAAAAGAAGAGTTTGCTTCAGAAATCGATAACCGGATAAGAAAAATCTGTAAGCTAACCACATCTACAAGGAATGTCCCAAGCTATAGTATAATCAAGGGCTTGGCTGGTTGGTTTAGTTCATAAATGAAGCTATTAAAGGTGAGAAATTTATTTATTGGATAATATGATAAAGTGAATTATTTGAATCTTCAATATCTGAAATTTCGATTGATTCCATTTTAAGCCATTCCAATAAGACTTCTTTAAAACTAGAATTGAGATCAGGTCTGGGAAGAAACGAATCAACCATTTTCAACAAAAATCAGTATAATTTTATCTCCCCAATTCTGTTATCTCGCTGTTTTTGTCTTCCCCGCTTACCTTTGGGCAATGGAGGTAGAAGCGAATGATATTTCGCAAATTCTGTTTTCACACAGACTTCTTGCGTCCATGACGCAAGAAGTCTAATGGTCCTGATCACGAAGCTGCTACGATGTCTTCTTCTTCAAAATCAAAGACAAGCTCTTCTTCATGTTCGCTATCGACGAACTTCTTAATTCGTTTGTGCCGATCAAAGCCCGTACCACCTGGAATGATGTGTCCCATGATGACGTTCTCTTTAAAGCCAATCAAATAATCGGTCTTGCCTGCACAGGCCGCTTCAGTTAAGACGCGGGTAGTGTCTTGGAAAGATGCCGCCGAAATGAAGGATTCAGTACTCAGAGAGGCCTTCGTGATCCCTAAAAGGACTGGCGTTGCTTGAGCAGCCTTGCCCCCTTCTTTGGTCACTTTTAAGTTCTCTAGCTCAAATTCTTTTTTATCAATCTCTTCACCATACAATAAGCTAGTATCACCCGGATCGGTCACCCGAACCTTTTTCAACATTTGGCGGACTATGATTTCAATGTGTTTGTCATTAATGTCTACCCCTTGCAAACGGTAAACTTCTTGGACTTGATTCACGAGATATTTTTGCAATTCACGCACGCCGCAGATATCGAGGATTTCATGCGGAATCACTAAACCGTCTGTCAATTGCTGTCCTTTGACCACATGGTCGCCCCGCTGAACAATTAAGTGTTTGGTGTGAGGAATCAAGTGTTCCTCTTCCATTCCCGTCATGTCATCACGTACAACTACAATGCGTTTGTTTTTCTGTACGCCACGGAAGTCCACTACTCCATCAATCTTGGCAATTTCAGCCGAATCTTTGGGTTTGCGGGCTTCAAAGAGCTCGGCAACGCGAGGAAGACCTCCCGTGATATCCTTGGTTTTGATAGCGCTGCGAGGTAGACGTGCTAGCATCTTACCCGCTGTGGCATACTCCCCTTCTTCCACGGAGATAATCGCTCCGGCAGGCAAAGGATAGGTTCCAACTAACTCTTCGCAGGCTTGATCAGCGTATATTGCAAATTGAGGGTGTAACTCGCCGCGATGCTGTTTCACGATCAGCTCAGCTTGTCCTGTTTGCTTATTGATATCCCGTTCAGTCGATAATCCTTCTACCAGATCTTCGTAACGCACGTAACCCGGGCGGTCGCAAATGATGGGAATACTGTGCTGCTCCCATTCTGCAACGCGGGTACCAGCTTTAATTTTTGCCCCATCTTCAATAAGGATCTTTGTTCCCAGCTCCACCGTAAAGGATTGGAGAGGTTCGATCGACTTCGTATTCAGCAGCTTTTTATACTCATCGAGCAAGCGACCCTCATCCCGTACGATATTCAGCCGGCCATTCTTGTTTAAAGTAACCCAATAACCTTCTTCGGTTTTAACGGTACGAAGATCGCTATAGACCAATATCCCTTCATTCTCGGCAACAATCTCGGGATTGATGCTGGCTGATGCAATACCGCCCAAGTGGAAAGTACGCATGGTCAACTGAGTTCCAGGTTCTCCAATGGACTGAGCCGCGATGATTCCCACCGCCTCTCCCATACTCACATGACGGCTGTTCGCAAGGTTTATCCCATAACACTTGGCACAAACTCCCCGTCGTGTTTCGCACGTGAGCACCGATCGAATGCGAATGTTTTCAATGCCTGAATCGTCAATCGCTTCAGCTTGTAGGACTTTTAAAGTATCTCCTGATTTTGCCAATAGTTTGGTGCTATCGCCAGGCTGGTAAATATCTTCGCAAACTGTTCGTCCAAAGATGCGGTCCTTAAGGGGAAGCAGCTCTTCCTGTCCTTGCTTGATTGCCGAAACGTCAATTCCATTGAGAGTGCCGCAATCTTCCTCGGTGATAATGACATCTTGGGAAACATCCACGAGACGACGGGTCAAATAACCAGAGTCGGCAGTTTTCAAGGCCGTATCGGCTAGACCTTTACGGGCACCGTGAGAAGAAATAGAAAATTCAATGACCGACAACCCTTCCCGGAAGTTAGAGGTAATGGGAGATTCAATAATATCGCCTGAAGGTTTCGCCATTAAACCGCGTAAAGCCCCAAGCTGGCGGATCTGAGACTTATTTCCCCGCGCTCCTGAATCCATCATGAGATACAAGGGGTTCATCGCACTATCTTTGATCTCGCTGATCAGCTTAAAGAGCTCTTCAGAAAGAACATCAGATACTTCCGTCCAGATGCTGATGGTCTTGGAAGAGCGTTCCCCTTCGGTAATAATCCCATCTTCATATTGCTTTCGGACCAATGCAACACGGTGATGGGCATCTTCTAAGATCTTTTGCTTAATAGGCGGAATCTTCACATCGCATACGCCCATCGACAAAGCAGACTTGGTGGCCTCAGCAAAACCTAAACTCTTAAGATTGTCCAAAAATCGCACAGTGGCCTCAAGACCAACTTTCTTGTAGCACTGCATGACCAGTTCGCCCATCTTTTTCTTGGGCAAGCTGTAATTTTGGAAGCCTAACTCCTTAGGAACGATCGTATTGAACACAACGCGTCCAGGGGTCGTCTCAATAATTCCGTTTTCGGTGCGCAGTTTAATCTTCTCATGAATCCGCATTCCACGAGAATAATCACAACGATTATCTCCCGTTGGGCTAGGTATACCTTCATACCAGTTATAGCTGCCGCTTGCTTGCAAAGCCAAAAGAACTTCTTCAGCATCACGGAAGGCACGTGTTTTCTCCCATGATCCTCTCGAATATAAAGAGGGTCGAGCATCAGGTAATATAACCCAAGGGTCATATCTTGCGAAGGAACAGCTACCGGCTTACCAGAAGAAGGGAGGAAGATGTTATCGGGCGCCATCATGAGTAATTTTGCCTCAAGCTGGGCTTCAATAGATAAAGGCACATAAACCGCCATTTGGTCGCCGTCAAAGTCTGCGTTAAAAGCGGAACACACCAAAGGATGGATACGAATGGCTTTCCCTTCAATCAAGACCGGTTCGAAAGCTTGAATACCTAGACGGTGCAAGGTCGGAGCGCGGTTCAAGAGGACAGGATGGCCTTTAATAATATCTTCCAAAACATCCCATACTTCGGGTGCATGGCGCTGAATCATTTTCTTGGCCGATCGAATCGTATAAACATAGCCTAAATCTTTAAGACGCTTGACAATGAAGGGTTCAAACAGCTCCAAAGCCATCAGTTTGGGTAAACCGCACTGGTTGAATTTCAACTCCGGCCCGACGATAATGACTGACCGTCCAGAGTAGTCAACTCGCTTGCCAAGCAGATTTTGACGAAAGCGTCCTTGCTTCCCTTTTAACATCTCAGATAAGGATTTAAGGGGACGATTGCCTGCGCCCATAACAGGGTGGCCATGACGGCCATTGTCAAATAAGGCATCAACGGCTTCTTGCAGCATCCTTTTTTCATTGCGGACAATGACTTCAGGAGTTTTTAACTTTAAGATTGCTTTAAGGCGGTTATTTCGGTTGATGACGCGACGGTATAAGTCATTGAGGTCGGAAGTGGCAAAGCGGCCGCCATCCAATGGAACCAAAGGACGTAAATCGGGTGGAATAACGGGAACACAAGCCATCACCATCCATTCGGGCTTGTTATCCGATGAGACGAAGCTTTCAATAATTTTTAAACGCTTCGCCAATTTCATACGCGCTTGCTGCGACTTTGTTTTGCGCAACTTTTCCTTTAAATCTACTAACTGGGTTTGAAGATCTTCGGCCGACAATAGATCACGAATGGCTTCACCACCCATTTTAGCGACAAATGCATCGCGTCCCCACTTTTCTTGGGCTTCGCGATATTCAGTGTCATTTAATAGCTGTTTCTTTTCTAAATCAGTCTGACCTGCATCAATGACAACATACTCTTCATAATAAATCACCCTTTCCAAATCGGAAGAGGTCATTCCCAATACATTCCCAATACGAGAAGGCATGGTTTTAAAGAACCAGATATGAACAACCGGAACCGCAAGTTCAATATGTGCCATTCTTTCACGACGGACTTTAGAGAGGGTCACCTCTACGCCGCAGCGATCGCACACAATTCCTTTATGCTTGATTTTTTTATATTTACCGCACGCACATTCCCAATCGCGCGTCGGTCCAAAGATCTTTTCGCAGAAAAGTCCCCCTTTCTCGGGTTTGAATGTGCGATAGTTAATCGTTTCTGGCTTTCTTAATTTCACCGCGGGACCATTCATTACGTATGACATCATCAGAGGCAATTTTGATCGTTAATTTATCGAATTGCCCTTCTGATTTTTCAGACATGATGTCTCCTAAAAATTAATCAGACATGCATTGTTGCGTCCGTCACATATATTATATTATTCTTCATACACACTCGGTATAGACATTTAAGCCCAACCCTTGCATCTCTTTAATCAAGACGTTAAAAGATTCCGGAGTTCCAGATCTTAGTAGGTTTTCTCCTTTAACAATCGATTCATAGATGCGTGTACGTCCTGCTACGTCATCTGACTTCACAGTTAAAAGTTCTTGTAAGAGGTGGGCGGCTCCATAAGCTTCGGCCGCCCAAACCTCCATCTCACCAAAACGCTGGCCTCCCATCTGAGCTTTACCACCTAAGGGCTGCTGCGTAACGAGAGAGTAAGGTCCAACAGCGCGGGCATGAATTTTATCAGCAACTAAATGGCTAAGCTTCAGCATGTAGATGTAACCAACAACGACGCTATTATCGAAACGCTCGCCTGTACAGCCATCGTAAAGGTAAAATTTACCATCTTCGGGCAAGCCCTTCTGCTACCATCATTTCCCAAATTTTTGCTTCAGGAAATCCTTCAAAGACAGGACTCTTGACATGGATGCCTGCATGCCGCGCGGCAATTCCCAAATGTGTTTCAAAAAGCTGCCCCATATTCATACGAGAAGGCACGCCTAACGGATTCAGAATAATTTCAATCGTTTGCCCATGTTTGAAGATAGGGCATATCTGCTTCAGGAACAATTTTAGAGACGACCCCTTTGTTACCATGACGGCCTGCCATCTTATCCCCGACTTGAAGCTTACGCTTAGAGGCTACATAAACTTTGACTTGACGAATGACGCCCGGATCAAGATCAGTATCCCCTTTGCGCATGAATTCCAATTGAGTTTTATATTGTGTTTCGACCGTTTGCAGAGCAATTTCATAGTCGTGCAAAGTTTGTTTGAGCATGTTGTAGATCTCATTCTCAGGCATCAAGAGATCTTCAACGTTTTCTCTTTCCAAGCGCTTCGATCAAGTCTTGGAGATATGCGCTCCCTCTTCGATAATAATCTCCGCAGTCCGGCGATGAACAATACTTCCGGGGGCAAGTTCATTAAGCAATAGGGCTCCGACCCGCTCGTGTTTTTCCGTACGCAATTCGGCTTGCTTGGTTTTATAATCACGCTGAATATCTTTGAGTTTAGAAGCTTCTTCAACAAATTCATCATCGGTCTTAGATAACCGGTCGCGGCGGCTGAATACCTTGACATCCATGACTACCCCTTCTGTTCCGGGGGGAGCCACTAGAGAAGCATCTTTGACATCAGAGGCTTTATCGCCAAAAATGGCACGTAAAAGACGTTCCTCAGGCGCAAGTTCGGTTTCGGATTTAGGAGTAATCTTACCCACTAAGGTATCCCCCGGCTTAACTTCAGCGCCGATGCGAATAATCCCATCGTCCGCTAAATTGCGCAGTGTCTCTTCAGATACATTGGGAATATCGCGAGTAATTTCTTCTTTTCCCAGCTTCGTATCACGAGCTGTCAATTCAAATTCTTCAATATAAATGGAAGTGTAGTAATCATCTCGCAGAAGCTTCTCAGAAATGATGATCGCATCTTCATAGTTGTAGCCAAACCAGGGCATGAAGGCGACAAGTACATTTCTACCTAGAGCCACTTCCCCTTTATCGGTCGCAGGTCCATCCGCGATGACATCTCCGGCTTTGATTTTATCTCCTACATTGCACAAAGGCTGTTGATTGATGCAGGTTCCTGCATTGGACCGGATGAATTTCTTTAAATGATAGGTCTTTTTCTCCAGGCGGTTATCATCTGGCGAGATAACAATTTTCAAGCCATCGACATCTTCGACCACTCCATCTTCCTGAGCAATGACCACAGCGCCAGAGTCTCGAGCCGCACGGGCTTCAAGGCCTGTTCCCACAATAGGAGCTTCAGGCTTTAATAAAGGCACGCCTTGCCGTTGCATGTTTGATCCCATCAAGGCGCGGTTCGCATCATCATGCTCAAGGAAAGGAATCAATCCGGTCACAATGGAAACGAGCTGTTTCGGCGAAACGTCCATATGCGTGACGTTTTTGGTATCCGTTTCATATTGTTCTCCGCGATAACGGACCCAGCACATGGGCTCTTGGAACATGTTATATTCATCCAAAGGAGCCGAAGCTTGCGCAATGACACACTGCTCTTCTTGGTCAGCAGTCATATATTCAATTTCATCCGTAACCACACCATCGCGCACGATGCGATAAGGAGTCTCAATAAAACCAAATTCATTGATTTTTGCAAAAGAAGACAAAGAAGAGATCAAACCGATGTTGGGTCCTTCCGGCGTTTCAATCGGACAAATACGTCCATAATGGCTGGTGTGCACGTCGCGCACTTCAAATCCCGCGCGATCGCGATTCAACCCACCAGGTCCAAGAGAAGATAAGACGCCGCTTGTGGGTCAATTCTGCCACAGGATTGGCTTGATCCATAAATTGAGACAATTGAGAGCGCCCAAAAAAGTCTTTGAGAACTCCTGACAATCCTTTAGCCGAAACAATTTTACCTGGAGTCAAAGTGTCAGATGAGAAATCGAACAAGTTCATCCTTTCCCGAATGATCTTCTCCATGCGTGCCAAACCAATGCGGCATTGGTTTTGAATGAGTTCTCCTACAGAGCGGACACGGCGATTACCTAAGATGGTCGATATCGTCAATCGAAGCTTCTTCTCTTCCACTTTTGAGCTTAATCAAATATTTGAGAGCTCCAATGACATCTTCTTTGTTAAGCGTTACCGTTTGAAGTGTTTCATCATTGATTTCAAATCCCAGCTTGCTATTGAGCTTGTAGCGTCCCACGCGTCCCAAATTATAACGCTTGGGATCAAAAAACAGGCGCATGATGGCCGAACGGGCATTGGATAACGTGGCGGGTTCGCCTGGTCGAATCTTACGATAAAAATCTTTTAAGGCAGATTCATAAGAATCGGTCGGATCTTTCGCAAGCATTTTAATGATCGGACTAGTTTCATCAGCATCTTCTGCAATGCGAATGACATCAATGCCTGCATCAACAATCCGTCTTGAGCATCGCTGTGGTTAATTTTTCAGAGGCTTTGCCAAACACCAACCCTGATTCTTCGTCAACCACATCTTGAGCAAGAATTTTGCCTACGAGTTTGGAAAATTCTTTCTCATTTTTAATCTTATATTTGCGTGTATTGAAAAACTCTTCGATGATATCGCTATTGGTGGAATAGCCCAAAGCACGGATGAAAGTTGTAGCGAGAATTTTGCGGCGGCGTTTTTTGCGATCAATATAAATATGGATCAGATCATTTGTATCAAATGATCCTTCCAGCCAACTTCCGCGATAAGGAATAATGCGGAATGAATAAATCATATTCCCGCGGGAATGGCGTTCTTGTTCGAAGCAAATCCCAGGAGATCGATGAAGCTGGGAAACAACGACTCGTTCGGCCCCATTGATAATAAACGTTCCTTTATCGGTCATCACGGGAATGGTTCCCATGTAGACCTCTTCTTCTTTAATTCCCGTCTCATCAGTAAGACGGAACTTAACTTTTAGGGTGACATTATAAGTAATTCCACGACGAATACATTCCTCGGGAGTATATTTGGGCACACCTAAATTGTAAGACAGAAATTCAAAAATGGTTTTCTCATCATAAGATTTAATGGGAAAAATTTCAGTAAAAACCTCTTGCAATCCAATATTTTCCCGCTCATCAGGAAATTTATCCACTTGCAGAAATTGGTTATATGATTTAATCTGAATTTCTATCAAATTGGGAAGATCAATGATTTCTTCCTTTTCAATAAAACTTACTCGCTGTGGCGGCCTTTTCAACATTATGAAGGACTCCTCGTAATGATTTTATACACAGAGATCGCTTGATTCTTCCTTACTCTGTGAAATAAATCTGCAGTTATAAAACTTTAGCCAGTCAAAGTGACAGATCGTTAATTATAAACATTGATTTTAAATTTTGAGAAATGGATTCCATAAATCAAATCCAGCTTTCAAAAGCCAAAATCGCCTGAATTCAATAACCAGTTTACATGTCGAAAAAAAAACAAAAGTAATAGGAAAAAAAAGAAATACACAAAAACGGAAAAGAATAATTGATATGCTCTTCCACGACTCCATATGCATTATATTAAAAAAGCCTTTCCGTTGTCAAGCAAAAAATTAAAAAAAGAAATTATAAAATAAGATCAAAATGGGGAAAACTCCCCATTTTGATTACCTGATTAAAGCCCTTTAAGTGTAACTTTTCCACCAGCAGCTTCAATTTTTTTCTTAATATCTTCTGCTTCAGCTTTTGGAGCCGTTGCTTTAAGTTCTTTAGGTGCGGCTTCCACTAGATCTTTTGCTTCTTTAAGCCCAAGTCCTGTGATTTCCCGTACAACCTTAATAATGCCGATTTTTTTATCAGCAGGTGCTTCTGACAAAGTGACTTGGAAATCGGTTGACTCAGCTGCAGCAGGAGCAGCAGCACCGCCCAGCAGGAGCAGCAGCAACAACAGCTGCAGCTGCGGCTTTAACTCCCCATTTTTCTTCGAGGAGCGACTTGAGCTCAGCCATCTCCAATACGGTCAATTCACTCAGTGCCTCGACTAGTTCTTCTGTTTTCTTCTTACTCACAGTATTACCTCTTAATTTCTAAAACTTGTGTTGATAAATTTTTGATAATGATACTAGCCCGCATCAGCTGCATCTCCACCCTCTTGCTTGCCTTTGTTGATCAAGCAGTGGGGAACACTCGCCAGAAGCGCTTCCATAACCGCCAAAGTCTGCGAAAGCGGTGCTTCGAATACGCTGAGGAGTTGGGCGCGCATCTCATCTTTTCCGGGCAAGGTTGCCAATCTCTCGACATCAGCCCCTGCATAAAGTCGGCCATCAAAACGTCCGCCAATGACTTGAATGACTTTTTCGCGATCTTGACCAAATTTGAAAACCATCTTAGTTGTTTCTATTGGATCTTGACCCGATAAAAACAACTCCAATATGGCCAGGTAAAGATGATATTCGAGTGGGATGCCTGCCTCTTCAGCAGCTTTCAGCAGTACGCGTTTGCGAACGACTTCGACATCTCCGCCCAATTTAGCAACTTCACGACGAAAATCATTAGCCACATTGGCATTCAGACCAGCATAGTTCATAATGACAAAAGAATCAAAATTCTTAAGCTTGTCTTGAATTTCTCTTTTAAGGAGTTCTTTTTCTGCTCTCATATATTTACTCCTTAACTTACAATTTTGCTTAGATCAAACTTTAACCCAGGCCCCATGGTAGAGGAAATAACTGCGGATCTCATGTAATGACCCTTTGCCGAGGCGGGTTTTGCACGTTGGATTGCTGTGACATATACCAGAATATTTTCCTCGAGCTGGTCTTCATTAAAAGATAATTTTCCAACCCCATTATTGATTACTCCATGGCGATCAAGCTTAAATTCGATTTTACCGCCTTTTAGCTCTTGAATAGCCTTGGCTATATCTGTTGTTACGGTTCCGGCCTTAGGTGTTGGCATGAGACCGCGAGGGCCTAATACTTTACCTAATTTACCTACATCGCGCATCATATCGGGGGTCGCAACGACAGCATCAAAATCTGTCCACCCTCCGCTGACTTTCTCAAAGAGTTCTTCATGGCCGGCATAGTCTGCTCCCGCGGCTAAGGCTTCTTTCACCTTATCGCCTTTTGCAAAAACCAGAATCCTGATCGTTTTTCCCGTTCCATTCGGTAATGAAACAGTTCCGCGAACGCTCTGGTCTGAGCGGCGAGGATCTACGCCGAGCTTTAAAGAAACTTCCACCGTTTGATCGAATTTGACCGGCGGCCATTTCTTGAGAATAGCGATAGCTTCTTTTAAACTATATGTCCTAATGAACATCTAGTTCCTTAGCTATCTCCCGAATTCTTTTGCTTGGACGAGCCATATTTTAATCTCTACTCTGTTGTGAGTTCAATACCCATGGAACGGGCAGTTCCGAGGACGGTGTTAGTTGCCATTTCCAAATCGTTGGCATTCATATCTTGCATTTTTTCTTCTGCAATCTTGCGTGCCTGCGAACGGGTAATTTTGGCCACTTTATCACGGTTTGGAACGCCTGATCCCTTTGTTATCCCTGTTGCTTTTTTCAAAAATTCTGCAACGGGAGGCTTTTTTGTTATAAAAGTAAAGGATTTATCGACATACACAGTAATGACAGTAGGTAAAATGTCACCCACCATCGCCTGCGTCTTTGCATTAAATTCCTTACAGAAAGCCATAATATTAACCCCTGCAGCTCCCAGAGCCGGGCCAATAGGCGGCGCTGGATTAGCTTTCCCTGCAGGAATCTGCAATTTAATGATTTTAAGGACTTTTTTTGCCATAACTAACCTCTTTCAGGTATTTTTTAGATAAACTCGGTTTTCGAATGAACACATCGATAGAGGCAATCAGGTGTTATCTAAGCAAGTGATGCATAATAAGTTGAACAATTCGACTCATTCAAAGCCCCGGGGTTGAACGATCGAAAGTGACCCCATATTTATAATATTGGGTCACTTTCGATCGTTCAACCGTTCTTGCACACAGTTCAATCGTCCAACTTATTATTGCACACTTCCTAACCAAGTCATATCCAAAGGGATAATAACCAATTTATAAGAAAAGAAAACAAGTATACAAAAACGGAAAGAAAACACTACACTTTTCTTGCTAGAACCGCATTTTCTTACTGTCAACTGTCCCTGCACCGTTTCTAAATATCTTACAAATTTTCTGCATCATCGCTGATCTCTTCGACTTGCACAAACTCAAGGTCATCTACGCGTGTATCACGTCCAAAAATAGAAACCATCACACTTAGACGCCCCTTATCGTAGAAAACTTCAGTCACCGTTCCGATAAAGTTCACAAAAACGCCGTCAATAATTTTGACACGATCGCCCACTTCAAATTTATGCTTCTGAGTGACTTTTTGTTTCTTGTCTTCAAGATCTCGTAATATTTCATTAACCTCATGATCAGTCAAAGGAGTTGGTTTATCCCCTCCTAAAAAGTCAATCACTCCATTGGTATTTTTGATATATTGCCAAGTTTCATCATTAAGATTCATCTTGATCAAAAGATAACCGGGCCATAAACGCTTTTCTCACAATATGCTGATGACCTTTTTTGACCTCGGAAACATTTTCAGTCGGCAATAAAATTTGCTCAATTTGATCGGTCATTCCCATGAGCTCAAGATGTTCTTCAACGCTTTTTTGACTTTCTTTTCATGCGTTGACATCACCTGTACCACATACCATTTATGCATGTATTTACCTTATCGTTGACCAAGTAGTTGAATCGGCTCCAAAAAATTAACCTGCTATTAAATGTAAAACAATAGTCAAGCTGCTCAATAGCGATTGTATAAGCAGATCTAACCCATAAATGGCCATCCCAAAGACAAAAGTCATCAAGACAACAATCTTTGTATAGACCATAAGTTCTTCACGACTTGTCCACGTGATTTTCTTAATCTCACCTTTGATATCGGCAACAAAGTCTTGCAATTGCTTAACTGCTAAGAAACGCTCTGTGGCTTGCTTGGGCTTTTTTATTTCCATGGATTTTACTTCTACACTCACGTTTATACCTCTCTTAATACGACTCTCGGGTAGTTCGTGCATATTTTGCAACCGAATTTCGGTATCGAGTGCGGAGGGCTTCGAACCCCCGACCTACGGCTTTGGAGACCGTTGCTCTACCAACTGAGCTACACACCCAAGATCATGCCTACGGATGTGTTCAATTTATTGTTGAATACACCCTAGGATAAAAGGGAGGGAATTTCTCCCTCCCTTTATCTCAATGCATTACTTGATGATTTCGGAAACAGTTCCGGCACCGATTGTACGGCCGCCTTCACGAATCGCAAAACGCATCCCTTTTTCCATAGCAATGGGAGCAATCAATTTGACGGAAATTTCGACGTTATCGCCTGGCATTACCATCTCAACTCCTGCAGGAAGCTCTACCGTTCCTGTAACATCTGTAGTACGGAAATATAGTTGAGGACGATAACCGGTAAAGAAAGGCTTATGCCGTCCCCCCTCTTCTTTTGTTAGAACGTAGACAGGTCCTTTGAACTCAGTGTGAGGAGTGCAAGTGCCAGGAGCACAAGACACATTCCTCGTTCGATATCTGTTTTGTTCAATCCTCTAAGCAGAATTCCAACGTTTTCTCCTGCACGAGCTTCGTCCAGGATTTTGTTGAACATTTCAAGACCGGTGGCAACAGTTTCTCTTGTATCACCTAAACCAACGAGTTGCAATTTATCGTTAAGCTTAACGATTCCGCGTTCAATACGACCGGTAGCTACCGTACCTCGGCCAGAGATCGAGAAAACGTCTTCTACAGGCATTAAGAAAGGTTTATCCATTTCACGCTCAGGCGTTGGGATCCTTTCGTCCACAGTTTTCATTAATTGCCTAATAGCTTCAACGTACTTTGGGTCGCCTTCGAGGGCTCGCAAAGCAGATCCTCTAATGATAGGAGAATCTTTGTATCCCTTGGATTCAAGCAACTCATGCAGTTCCATCTCAACGAGGTCAAGCAGTTCCGCATCGCTTTCGCCAAGCATATCGACTTTGTTGAGGAACACCACAATAGAGGGCACTTGCATCTGGCGAGCCAATAGGATATGCTCGCGAGTTTGAGGCATGGCACCGTCTGTTGCAGCCACAACAAGAATGGCGCCATCCATTTGTGCAGCACCTGTGATCATGTTTTTGACGTAGTCAGCGTGTCCCGGGCAGTCGACGTGCGCATAGTGGCGGGCTTCTGTTTCATATTCTACGTGCGTGGAGTTAATTGTAATTCCACGAGCTTTTTCCTCAGGGGTGTTGTCTATAGAGGCATAATCTCTAAATTTAGCTCCGCCGGCTTCGGCAAGAACTTTAGTAATAGCAGCAGTTAGCGTCGTTTTCCCATGGTCAACGTGCCCAATCGTTCCCACGTTGACGTGTGGTTTTTTCCGCTGGAATGTTTCTTTAGCCATTTTTACTTCCTCCGTTACTCCAGTATAAGTATACGTTTTGTTTGTTAATTAAAGTCTGCCCAGAATAGGAATTGAACCTACGACCTTTTGCTTACCATGCAAGTGCTCTACCACTGAGCTATCTGGGCAAGCTAACTTTGCAAAAAGCTGAGTCTTCGGTCAAACTTAAAACTCGGGTTGCTAGCGCGAAAGTTTAACAAAAAAAGGCAATATTTATGCTTCTTTCCCGACGTTTAGCGCTGTCTGAAAAATTATTCTTGCCTTGCTTAAATCATAGGGCGACATTTCTACAGTGACTACATCGCCGACTAAAACGCGAATGTTTTTCATGCGCATTTTGCCGCAAAGATGAGCGATCACTTTTAATCCATTCTGAAGGGATACGCGGAAATGCATATTTGGAAGGAGTTCCTCCACCGTACCTTCAATTTTTATTGTATCTTCTTTGCCCATGTTCCTGCTTGTAAAACGTTGTTTTTCAAAGACATCACTATCGTCGTCGGAAATTCAGCCGATAAAAGTGAACGAGTCCCTTCTTTGAAATAATGACTAATAAGGTAACATATTAAATATAAAAGTCAAGAGGAATCTAACAGTAAGTCAAATTTTTGATGATTTTCATTCCTTGTCCATAAACTGTAAATTTTCCATATATTTGAAAGAAAAGATCGGTTAAAATAACCCTATTAACACTAACTTACTAATAGAGAGATTTTTATGTTTGATTCTTGTTTAGAAAAGCAACGACAAATCAAGGAGATATTTTTAGCATGTCCTTCCGAGGAGGTCAAAATATGAAAAAATTATTGAACTTGGACGCAAACAACATGCACTCCCTGAGAAATATAAAACAAAAGACAATCTCGTTCAAGGATGTCAAAGCCAAGTGTACTTACATTCTTTTTTGCTTGAGGATAAAATTTTTTTTGAACCCGAATCCGACGCATTGATCTCTTCTGGCCTCGCCGCTCTCTTAACGCAAGTCTATAGTGGAGAAACACCCGAGGTGGTACTTAAATGCCCTCCTACTTATCTCGATGAACTAGGCATTAGTGCTAGCCTAACTCCCAATCGCGCCAATGGCCTTTATAGCATTCATTTAAGAATGAAGCAAGATGCCCTTAAGATGTTGGTAGAGCGAGCAAAGGCTTAAAATCATTTATACAGAACCCTTATAAAATTTTAAAGTTTTAAATAATTGGACGGGTTAGACGAGTTGGACGGGTTGATGTACTAGTTCTATTTCCCCCTTTTCTACGGTAATTAAGAAAGCATTTTCCAGCTAGAAAACAAGCTTCCCAAGGGATAGATTCACGCACAAAGTAATTAGGAACAAAAAGTTCTTCTACTTCTTCAATTCTTAGTATAACCAATAGAAACTTCAGAATAAATAATGGAATTGATAACAAATATATTTTCTTGGACTAAAGCTTGTACGGTCATAGATGACCATTCAAACCATTGCTGATCTTTTGAAACAATGTCCAAAATCACATTACTATCAATCATTATCCCCACGCGTAAGCCTCATAATTTCATCAGTCGTCATCTTCACTGTCGATGTGCCACCCATATGTGTGAATAAGTTTCTTACCTCGTCGATTTTCTTTCTCTTTTTTCCTAATAATTAATCCTTCCTTGCTTTCTATAAACTCAAGTTCCGCATGAGGCAGCAACCCATATACAGCTCTTAAATTTGCAGGGATGATCACCTGACCTTTACTTGTCATTTTCATACATAATCTCCTTACTCTTACTTGTAAGAATAAGTCATTTTTGGCTTTCTGTCACGGTAACAGTTCAGATACCCCTTTTTTGTCGGGGTATCCGAATATTAGAATCAGGCCGAGACGGCCTGGTTACCTTAACATCCTACCCCTATCCCTGAACCGATATGAAATCGTTATACAATTTAAGATTTGACTTTTAATGATCAAAAATAAATAATTTAGCCAATTATATGCAAGTAACACAAAGAGGTTGGTTATATGTTTGCTCTGATATCAATAAACAAATTCATTGTTGATACACCAGTTGAGTCTACTTTCTTTAAAAATATTTTTTTTGTACCAGTTATTGGAACCGTGGTCCTGCTTTGGAAAGATACTATTCTTGGTAACGAGCTTAAAGCTATTAAATTAAATGACGTTAATATCGATTCGGAAGAAGGAAAAATGAGATTTAATGCTTCAGTTTTAAAATTGACTGAATGTATTAATTTGAGCAAATATTCTCGCAATCGCGGAGGTTTTATAGATATTGTTTGTATGATGTTGGGATTTTCAATTTTCAAATCGCATAATAAAATCTCTCGATTAATATCCCTTGTTTTTATTTGTTCTCTTGTGATCCGTTACACCACCCATTCCCACAATGAAGATTTAAAGACAAAATTATCTCAGAAAAAGCCTGTCGATTGGCAAATTAAAGGTTATTCCCCTATCTGAGGTGTGATCTCGTTCACGGTTTGAGCTCCATAATCTCAAAAACAATGCAGACCCCGGCCGTACCAAGCCTGACCCTGATCAATCATTCCGTTTATATCTAAATGCTGCACTATTGCCGAATGTCAAATTCCAGCTTCCATTTGCGTCCATCCGAAGACACGCACCATAGCTCTAGGACGCCAAGTTCGGTCACTTTGGACTTTAACTTGACACGTACCGTTTTGCCATCCGTTTCCCCCTTTTCCAGCCTCGTTTCAATCGGATGGAGCTCGCTCAGTTCTTGCTTCCAATCACGTACAACCGTCCCAACAACCGGCTCGATGCCATTCGATAATTTGGGAGTCGCATGGCTGAAAAATCTGAAATTGGCCGTTTCACCTAAAACAAGGGCAAACTCTTGATTTTCTAATTCGCGCTCTTCCCCTTCTTCCAAGCCAAAGGGAACAATGCAAATGGCTCTTAAGGGCGGGCTAATTCCAGGAACGGCCGGCATGGCCTCTTCGACCCCTACAAAATAACTGCGGCTTGTCCCTCCGCGAATGCGAATGGCTTGCCCTTGCCGCGCCAAACCATAATAAGCAGCCCCCCTGCTGACAGCATAATCATAATCTGCACCCGAAAGTTCTTTCACCGTAGGCTTTTTTAATTTTTTTGCCCAACCATTCAGAAGCGTCATTAACTGTTGGCGCAAAGCCGCCCCTTTCAAAGTGCCACCATTGAAAAGTACTGCTGAAGGAAGGACAAATTGTTGCATTTGTCCATTATCAGACTCCCCAGACATCGATAGAAATTTTGCCAATTGACAGGAGATGCGCGGGTCCTGTACATAGGGAAGGCCAATTTGTTGGATCCCGGCAGGTCGTTCTATTGGGGAACTTTCTTCAGGCTTTACCAAAGGGACAAAGCCGTCAATCACAAAGCGTTGTACTTCTTCTAAGGTGAGCTCTGCGGTCAACGTATTCCCAATAAGACGACTTCCCCTACCTAAAACCGTCACCGGAACACTAGAAGGAGGCTCTTCACTCATCAAGACCTCTTTAGCTTGTCGGCACTGATGAACTAAGCTTTGGATTTGCCAATTATCTATCGTATGCCCTTGAGCTTCCAACTTTTGCTTGACTAAGTAAGCAAGCCCTAAGTCAATGTTGTCTCCTCCTAAAAGAAGATGAGATCCTACAGCTTGGCGTTTAAGGAGCAGATTGCCCTCTTCTTGCTCGACAATAATCAAACTGAAATCGGTTGTCCCACCTCCAATATCGATTACCAAAATGGTATCTCCCACTTTGAGTTCCTGGCGCCACTGATCAGCATGAGCCTGCAGCCAAGCATAAAAGGCTGCTTGCGGTTCTTCTAAAAGAATGACTTCAGGATAGCCTGCCATTTCTGCAGCTTCCTGCACTAATTGACGGGCGCTGGGATCAAATGAGGCCGGCACAGTCACCAACACCTTTTGCTTTTGGAAGGGAGTTTCAGGTTTGGCAAAATCCCAGGCTTCGCGTAAATGCCGCAAGATTTCCGCACAAGCTTCCAAAGGGCTCAAGCGCTGTTCTCCTTCCTCTGCTTCGAGCGGTAAGAGCTTTTCGCGGCGATTAATCCCCGGATGGCATAGCCACGACTTAGCAGAAACAATTAAGCGGGTGGAGAGTTCAGCCCCACGATCTCTGGCAAAAGTTCCAATCACAAATGGGCGGGAGGCATCCCAAGGAATCTCAGCAACCTTCGCATTGAGTTCCTCAGTTAAGGGGAAATAAACAAAAGAGGGCAGCGAAAAAGAGGTTCCCTGGGTTTGAGAACTCATGATCTGCGCAATCGAGGCTTGCTCCAATTGATGATGCCTCTGATGATCTTCTGCTTGAAAAGGGGTAAAGGCCATGGTGCAATTTGTGGTCCCCAAGTCAATGCCAATGATATAGGAAGCTTGGCTCATGATTTTACTTCAACTTCGGCCGGACAAATGACTTCCGGCACTTGTTCTCCTGATTTTTTGGGCAGAGAACGTTTCTGCGCTTTCCAACCACGGTGCACCAGCGTACCGGCAAAAGGAGGCTCTCCCTTAACTTTTCCCACCACTTTAATCTGCGCAGGATTGTAATCCTTCGGGACTTGAATCATCGCTCCTTCTGGTTCATCTCTCAAGGGGCGGATAGAGATAAGCTCATCTAGCTCCTTCGCACAATCTTGGTGAATTTTGCGTGCCGCCGCGCCTACCTGTACATCGGTAAAGCCGCTGATGTCTTCTTTAAAAAAATCAACAAAACGTCCTGCCTGCTGAAGATAGTACAGCAAGCGCAAGTGCGATTGATCATGAGATTCTATCTGTTTTGGCGTCGTTTCTTCTAAAAATTGTTCGGTTTTTTCAGGTTCTTTGAATGCCTTAATAAAAGCCTTGAATGCTAATTTCAATCCCATGCCACCATCCCTCTTTTAGATGACTCCTTCAGCTTGTTCTCGTACACCAACGCACTTAAATTGACGTATTTAAGCTATGCGAAAGCTCCCGCGGTTGAACGATCGCAAGTGGGTCAATATTAAGTCAATATGGACCCACTTGCGATCGTTCAATCCCGGGGCTTTGGCATGCTCAAATACGTCAATTTAAGTGCTTTGGTGTAGTGTAAATACCTTGCAAGCATCGAAAATTGAACACATATACCCTATATGAATCAAAATTTCTAAAACAAGGGCAAAGGTGAAAAAAGTCAAAACGAGTATTAACAAAGGTTTCCCCCCGGAACACGATGCTCGGAAGGAAATTTAAGTCCGTAACGCCCTACCCATACCATCAATGCGGGCATAATCCCATTTAGGATTGAGTCTCCAAATCCACCTGACGTATCAAGCGCTAAAAGAAAGATGCGCTCAAAAAAGGCAGCAAAGATAAAGGTGGGGATGATGATCAACAAACTCAAAATCACCTTGCCTTTGCCTTCATTGGGAATCTTGAGGCCATCTGAAAGAAAATCAAATAGACCTAACGCCATACCCAAAAAAGAGGTAACCAAAGCAAAAAAGGCAAAATATTCGGCTATGATATAGACCCAACGACTTTGAACATGCTCCCTTAAGAATTGGGTGATAGGCTCCCCAAGCTCAAGGGCCTTGATCAAACTTTGAGATCCAGAAATAGGGACAATCCCCAAAACCATCCATTGCCAAATCAGATAGACAATAAAGGTGAGGGTGGTCCCCCCCATGATTGCCCAACGAAGAGCCCAGGCATTTCGTTTCAAATAAGGAGTTAAACTTGGTAACATGGTTTGAAAGCTGAAGGTAGTGAGAAGTAAAGGAATCGCCAGAAAAGAAGTCGGCCAATGTCGATGCTTTAGAAGTTCTAATTTAACTTCTTTGAATCCCGTACCCACCAAAGCAAAATAGGCCACTATCATGGCGACAAATAAAATCGTATTGACTCGACCAACGACTCTATTTCCCAGGTAAATGATCCCGCCAAAAACAAGAATGAAAAGCAAGCATCCCACCATTTTTGAGATTTCCCATCCGCCTAAGTTTAATGCCCCATTCATGACAAGTGAGCCACCGGCAGCTGTATAGGCAACAATTGAAGCATAAGAGATAAAGAGATAGACACACCAACTGACTACCCGCCCCACAGGTCCCAAAATTGTGGATGCCATAGTAATGACATGTGCTCCTTCTTTCATCCAAAGGTTGACTTCCAATAGCAAAAGAGCTGAGGCAGTCATGGCGATCCAACAAAGAGTCATGATAAAAGTAGAGGGAATAAAACCGCTAATTCCCGTAGCCACAGGCAAAGCAAGCATACCGCCACCAATGCAAGTCCCTGCAACTAAACAAATTGCAGAAAATAATCTTCCTTTATTAACCGGACTTACCATTTCCTCCACTTTTTACCCTCGCCTTTGAATGATTATATTAGATGCAGCATTATAAGATTTTGAAAGTTATGGGAAAAGATTATTTTTTGTTATTTCGATTATATTTCCAATTATACGAATAATTGGCAATGTGCCCATCAACGCATACGCATCAGGCAAATTCCAAATTTTGAAACACAAGATGTTTACAATCAAAATATTAAACAAATAACATGATAGACATGATCGGCTGACGCCGGCAGGATAATTAGGATGATAGTGCATATTCTATTTCTATAGTGAAAGTTAGTCTCTTTTATTTATTTTGTTTTATCCTGTCGCCACAGGCGATCATGCCTATCCTGTTTTTTTTAGTTAGCCTGATCCGTATGCCCATATGTGCAGGAGAAATATCCAAATTAGGGTGAGGAAGGAGTATCTACAAAAGGAGTGTCCTGATAGGATTCTTGCCTCATTTGGTTATATACAGAGGGAGCAAAGAAGTAAATGCTAAGAAAGACAACAAGTACAACGAGCCAAAAGATAATGACAACCCGACGATTTATGGGGGTCGTAAACCAATTTTTTTGCATAACCTATCCTTGATTGCAACTCTGGTTTCTTTATATTGGTTTCTTTATATATGTTGTCATAGATTATCGAAATCCATTAAAATAAGGATGAACCTTGAAGAAATAATATAATAATTAGCTGGAGAACCCTATGTTGAAAACATACTTAACTTTCTTATTCTTTGTAGCAAGTCTAACCTTTTTATGCACTCCAATTGTGGCGCAAACTTGTCCGGAAGTGAAAAATAACCCATTAGAAGTTAAAAAAACTGCTATCAAGGTCATAGCCTTTGATTTTGGAGGAGTCATCGCCAAAGGCAATAGGGAAGAAGTTAACCAATTTATATCCAAAGCATTGAATGTTCCAATGGAAGCAGCGTTAAAAGCACGAGATGAATTAAAAGCATATACTAGGCAAGGAAAAGGAAAAGAAATAGATTTTTGGATAGCATACGCTAAATCAAACGGAATAAAATTACCTGAAAATTGGCAGGAGCAACTGGATCAAGCTAGATTAAAAGCTTTAAAGGAGATTCCAGGTATGGTAAATCTCGTCAAGAATCTTCAAAAACAAGGATTCCAAACAGCTTTATTATCCAACGTAAGGTTGGAACAAGCACGTGTCAAGAGTCAGCTTGGTTTTTACAAACTTTTCAATCCCATTCTTTTGTCTTATCAAACCGGCATACATAAACCCCATCCGCAAGCTTATTATCAGTTGTTAGATGAGCTGCATGTTCCGGCTGACGAGCTCTTATTTGTTGATAACAAACCCGAGAATATTAAAGGCGCTCAAGCTGTAGGCATCGACGCTATCCTATTTAGCAATGTTGAGCAGTTGATTAAAGAATTAAAGCAAAGAGGCATTGACGTCTCTTCTTCACACTAGAAATTCAAAATGCAACAAGAGAAGGTGCTTTACAAGAGGCAGGGTCTTTCCGAGACATGATTTTAAATAATTTTCAGGCACATCAGCTCTTCCTGGATTCCCCCTGTGATCTGCACATGTCCAGATGGATTTAAGTAAATATCATATTCCAAACGAACTCCAAATTGATCGGGTAGATAGATACCCGGTTCTATCGTGAAAGCAGTTCCTGGAATGAGTTGACGAAAGTCGTGTGTTTCTAAATTATCCAAATTAGCTCCCGGACCATGTACTTCTTCTCCTAAATTATGTCCCGTTCGATGAATAAAAAATTCGCCGTAGCCACCCTCTTGAATAACCTCACGACAAACTTGATCCACTTCCCAACCTTGCAAAGACTCCCCGCACTCATAACGCTGTTTGATATAAAGAGTCGCCAGATCGCGGGCCTTCTTGACCAGGTCAAAAATTTCTTTTTGCTTTGGTGTGGGCTGAGCTGCAGCCACCCCTACCCGAGTAATATCAGCATATACAGCGTGAGGAACTTTTTTTTTGCACCATAGGTCAAGTAAAATAAAATCACCTTCGCGAATGGGAAGAGATTGATCACGCTGCGGGTGATAGTGTGGATCGCCGGAATGAATATTAACGGCACAAGTGGGAGATTCCGTCGTTTGACAGTTTGCCTCTTCCATTGCCCGCAAGATAAATTGTTGAACCAGGTATTCATCAAGGGGAGCTCGAGATTGCAAAGCACGTCCAATATAAGACCAGGTAAGATCGACAATTTCCTCAAGCACACTCGCTGCTTCTAAGTGGCTTTTTAATTGATGAGGGGTCCAAACGCTTGTATATTGCTGCAATAAATTAGCCGAACTAACCACCTCGGCTCCTGTTTTGCGGATAAGTTCGACAGTTCCCGCATCTACTTTCGATACGACCGGTAATGCATTGTAAGGTGAATACTCCATGGCAATTTTGATATTTTCTGTTGCTAGGGAGAATAGGAGCTGTTCGAGTTCTTGCCATTCCCTATAACACCTTTTTATGCCCGGCAAATGATCCAAAGTGTAGGGTTCGATAAGAGGAACAATTTTTATGGGATCCCCTTTCTGTGGAATCCAATAAAAAAATCGACGAGTCACCATTTGAGCTGCAGGTATTTCCAGAAAAGTATGTGCAAGAGGATTGGAACGGCGAAAATCATAGAGAAGCCATCCCCCTAGTCCCTCATTAATTAAGCTTGCTTGCACTTCCTTGAGTTTCTTAGAAAATTCCATGGTTAACCTTATAATTAATTGGACATGGACGAATTGGACTAATTGGAAGGAATTGGACAGATTGGACCAATACAACTCGTCCAATTAGTCCAATTAGTGATTCAGACATTGGATCAAGCTCATCGCAGCAATCAAACGCATGGTTTGAGAGGGTTCCTTGAGAGCATTAATTAAAAAGGGTACCGAATGAATCGAGCCTATACGTCCTAAACCCTCTAAAATCCTCTCTTTTAATTCTCGATCATTGCCTGCATAGCCCTCCTCCAAAACCTGAATCGCACTTTCTTCTCGGCTCCATAAAGAAAGAACCAGCGCTGCTTGCAAGCGAATGCGAGGTTGAGGATCTTGTAAAAGCTGTTGAACAAGATCTATAGCAGACTCATCTCCTTCAGTTAACAGCAGCGCTGCTGCGGTGGCTGAAATCCCCCAGGAACGTTCCATCAAATAGTTCCGAATCGCTTGTTGCGCTTCCGAACCTTTGAGAATAGCCAACAGATTAAGCAGCTCAAGTCGTAATAATTGATTATCTATTTCAGACGTCGCTAGAGATTCGTTTCCTTTTCTTTGGGGTTTGTTGACGATTGCACTGAACAGTCCGCTTTCCAACGTACTCCATTTATCTTTTTCAGTCATGAGCATGTGATTTAAGAAAGCCGCAGCCTCTTGTACATTCAAACGTTGGCCGATTAATCCCAAAGCCAAATTCAAACGTACATAAGGATCAGAGTGAGTGTGAAATTGATCTAAAACTAGAGACAGGCCATAACTGCCGGTAGTACTGGCAGCCGCAGCGGCCAACAAACGGACATCCAGCCGATCATCTGCCAAAAAAGGGATAAAAGCTTGCTTACCCTCTTCCGGAGCGTAGAGAGTAAGTAACCAAGCTGCCGAAAGGGCAACTTGAGGATGGGCGTCTTTTATCCCGTAACGGGCAACCGTTAGAACAGCTTCAACTTCGTTGACAGGTCTAAGCTGTCCAATGGCTTGCAAAGCCTCCAGACGGACATCTGGTTGAGCATCTTGCGCCAACTTCAGTAAACAATCTAAATCGCGAAGAGATTGAAAGTGAGCAATTGCCTGACAAGCCAGCTGACGCAAGCCTGACCGATTACTTTGAGCTAAACGCTCAATTTCAAGGCGGTTGACTTGATCAAGCAACTCCACCAACGCTGCTATAGCCAAGGCTTTTTCTTTAGGCAAACTGTTTTCAGAAGCAACCAGCGCTTCTAGATCTAATCGCAAGCTCTCAATTTTCATTTTACCAATAGCTTCTAAAACTCTCTGACGTACAGACCATGTTTTTTCGTGTTTAAACAGGTACTTGACCTGGTCGATCAACTTTTGGTCGCGAAAATGACTCCCCAATTTGACCGCAACTTGCCTAATCGCATAATTTGAATCGCGCATTCCTTGATACAAAATTGCGACTCCTTTAGAGTCCTGGCTGAAGAAAGCTGCAAGAAGAGCCATTTCCCGCATGACAAGCGATGAGGAATTAGAAGCTTTATTGAGCACCCCCCAAGCCATTTCCTCAATTAACTCACGATTAAGAGCTTTTTCAGGAAATAGCCCGACATAAATATTCCATGCCTGCAGCATCTCCTTTTCCGCTCCCAACCGGGATAAAACTCGTATGAATCCTTCATGCAGAAATAGGGTTTGAGGGTAAACTGCCAAAGCTAGTTGAGCTTCTTCTTTAGCAGCAGCATAGTCTTTTAAAGTCAAATGGGCTTGGATGCGTCTGGATGCAGATAGAGCACCATCAGGCAACTGTTCCGAAGCAGCCTGTAAAGATCCCCCAAACAAAGTCCCCATTAAGAATATACACATCATGAATGAAAAATTGGCTACGTGCCCGTGTGCGTGCCCATGCTCGATTTTTCGGGCGCAGGCACTCACACGGGCACGAAAAAAACAATTCTTCAACTTAAATGGGTATATAAGAAATCTCAGCAACAACATGGGGTTTTAATTAATTGGCTAATCGATTTAAATTGGGGATGCCTAGAATCTTTAAGCAATTCAAATAACACAGTTTCCCCGCAGCTAATCCGTGCACCAGCATCGCGCATTTCAGCAATGGCTGTAGAAAAATCATAAATGGATCGCGAGGTAATGGCATCGTTTAACACAGTGACTTGCTTGCTTGCTCTCAGTAAATCTTTAACTGTTTGCAGTACGCAAATGTGAGCTTCAATTCCCACGACCACCCATTGCAAGTAAGGGAGCGCAAGTGCATATTCAGAAAAAGCAGGATCATCCAAGCAAGAGAAGGTCGATTTCACCCAGGGTTGATATTTATCTCCAAGCAAAACTTGCAAAGGTGCAACAGTACCCCCAAGGCCTTGAGGATATTGCTCTGATAAAAGGATAGGAAGTTCAAGAAGTTGAAAACTTCTCACAATTTTGCAAAGGACGCGTAAAACATCTGCTCCCCGGTCAACTACATCGAACACTTTATCTTGCATGTCGACTATGAGAAGAACGGTTTGTGAAGGCTGCAAGGTAAAAGCTGGCATAAAACTCTCTTTTAAGGATGTTCAATAACAAGTTGGAAGATTGGACCCCGCGAAAGCTCCTACGAACGCATCCTAAGCAATGGGTCCTAAGAGGCGTCCTCCAATGAGATGAAAGTGTAGATGGAAAATTATTTGCCCTGCATCTGTTCCATTATTGGTTAATAAACGATACCCTTTTTCTATGTGAAATTTTTTAGCTAGCGCTTGGGCAACTTGAACGATTTCACTAATAAGGGAAGATCTTCAGGATCGACCGATTGCAAATCGGGAATTTCTTTTTTTGGCATAATGAGAATGTGAACAGGAGCTGCGGGGTAAATGTCTTTAATGGCTAGTATCCTTTCATTCTCAAATACTTTTTCCGACGGAATTTCACCATTAATAATTTGTCCAAAGATTGTGGTCATGACTCTTTCTCAGCATGTTTAAGTGTATATTCTAGAGCTTTCAATGCATCTTCACGGGTTTCCCAAACGGAAATAAACCTTCCTTTATGGCAAAATATGGCCCCTGTAATACCTGATACACGCTTCAGTTCAACATCAAGCAATCCTGCCCATTCTTTCGGCTGAGGCAAACGCACCTTCATACGATCCTCATAAGAAGGTGGAATTCCTCGCAATTTCCAATGATTCCCTGAAGGCATAATTACAAAAAGGGCAGGATGCTCTATCCCTCTTAGTTCAAAAAAGATCTCTAGCCAAGGAAGAGTTTGATCAAAGATTAAACAATCTCGAGACTTTTCCATGCAATCTTGCACAATTTGCCGGCACGATTGAGTATATTTAAACCGGTCCCATAATCTTCGAAGGTGCCCATAAACAAACTTAAGAGCTTGATGAAAAGCTTGATTCTGCTCTTCCGGTTGGCAGTCATACCGAATGGGAGTAAAATTGGAGACTACATGAGAAAAGGAACAATAACCTGGAATTAGAGGATCCCTTCCATTATCATGGGCATCGACACCCATCACCAAAGAATGATTTAAAAATTCATATTCATTGGTTTTTAAAATTGAAAGGCTCTTTAAATATTGAAGAATCATCCCGGCACTACTTAACGGCCCCTGATAATCTACCTGGTGATGGTCAAATAGTTTGCATTGGGGATCATAAACACCACCCACATCGCAAATAAATTCGCATTGTGCTAACAAAGTCAAATCCCGCGTGCGAATGATTTTATCTTCATCTATCAAATCAAAAAGGATAAGCAGAGCACAAGCAGTCACTTCATCTGCATGAAAAGTCCCATCATGTGTTCCACAGCTACGTGGAATTTTTTCTCTATTCATGTTAATACAACTCAGTGGCACAAAAAAAGTAAATTGAAACCAATTATGGCAGAATTTTATTTTATGAAAAAGACTTACTTCTCAGGATCCAGCAATCATCAGTGATTGCGTGTGCATGTGGCAATCACTGTCATATTGGTTCGAAAAGAAATTCAAGTTTAGGATATACATAAACAATCTGAAGAATTGTAATGTATAAGAAGAAAAACAAGAGACTGCTATGGAAGATTTTTTAGATCCTCACCAATATGATTTGGCAACACCTGATGGATCAATCACGAATTTAACTCATCTGACTGACTACACAGCTGAAGGAATCGTTTTTATTCAAAACATTTCGCCGCGATTTGTCGGTTTCAAAATCGACCCTCAGTCCATTTTCTTCAACATTAAAAGTACTCTTGCACAATTAGGTTTGAATGGTGTGGGAACATCTTATGAGCTTGATTTAAAAAATCAATGCGCCCAAGTAAAAGTGCAACTAACTGCCTTGGGACCTATTGGAGCAGAGATGCTGAAATTATTGCAAGTCGGCTCTTCCATCGGCAAATTATTTGCTGCTGACGAACGGCGGCGTGTGCGCGATCCAGATTATATTGCCCGGATGTTTGGAAGGTCTGACCGCTGGGGAAAGCCCCTGCTCTCTCTAGGCGGATTGCATGGAAGCAATGATTTAATTTTGGATAAAGTAGATGGGCGTACAGTAGCCTATCTGACTTTACAAAATGGAAAAATTTCGTATGATTCTTCGATCTATGGCTTTCTCTCCCACATTAGCTAAGGCCTTGGTCGTTAATTCCAAAATGCGCGATCTCCTGCGTTTGCATCAAGAATGGAAGCAACTCATGCCACGCAATGTAAGTGAAAATGAAATTCTGCTTGTGCGCACCCTTCCCCTGCATATCCGTACAGTATTTGCTCGAGTTGTAGATGACCTACTCTCAATGGGTTATCATCATACTTCAGCTTCCATCTTACAACCCGACACATATGCCTCAGGTGATGTCTATGAATTATTCGGCCAAAGCAAGCGCGAAATTACGGATATCCCGCTAGAATTTTACACCTTAGAGCCCTACCGGGAATATGTATTTTTCTCCGATCGGGATCAACTCCAAACATTGCTTAGAAGATAATAAAACACTTTTTGATGCTTTTGAAACTGCTCCCCTGCCCTTGAATTCCGGGCGGCAGTTTTTATTGTAAAAGGGCAGCAGCTTAAAGATCTCAAACCAGACGATTGGGTCATCCGCGAAACACGTTTACATGAATTTCCGGGGCTTTTTCATAGTACGCGACAAGCATTGATGATTGAGCGGTATATTGAACAACAGCCTTCATATCCATTCTTAAAGAGTATTGATAATGGCGCCATCACTAGCCAGGGAATTTTGTTAACCCGCTATTTTCCCTCTCCCCTGATGAAGCGGATGCTCTTAAGCGACCAGGTGCAAAGATGCTTAAAAGGGATTTACTTCCAATATCCCTCCTTTTCAAATTTAAACTTCTTTTCAGCCGAAGACCGTGCCCTTCTGCACGACTTAGATAAATTTGCCATCCCCGTTTATTGGGTGGATAAGTCTAGCGGACAAATTTTGCAGTACGCCCAAAAACCTGAACGAGACTCAGGCCTCTTTGTCCCTCTTAACAGCGTTGAGAGGTTTCTTAAGTCCACAGTTTTCGGCATCTATGGTTCCAACTTAATGGCCGGCAATTTTGAGCGCGAACTTAGAGAGCTTTTTCAAGGGCTATTAGACATGCGATCAGAAGTTAATCACCCCTTGCTTAATAAAAATACTCCTTTATCCCTCGTAACCGGAGGAGGACCTGGAGCAATGGAAGTCGGCAACCGCGTGGCCAAAGAACTCAATATCTTATCTTGTGCTAATATAGTGGATTTCGTGGCTAAAGAAAGCAATGCTGTTATCAATGAACAGATTCAAAATCCTTACGTAGAAGCCAAAATGACTTATCGACTGGATAAATTGGTTGAGCGGCAGGCGGAATTCAATCTAGATTTTCCGATTTTTCTAACAGGCGGCATCGGAACCGATTTTGAATATGCTCTTGAAGAAGTCAGGCGCAAGGTGGGTTCTATGATTGCCTCCCCTATTCTATTATTTGGAGAGGTTGATTATTGGCGGGAAAAAATCACACCCCGCTTTAAATGTAATTTAACCACAGGGACAATTCAAGGTTCAGAATGGTTAAGCAATTGTTTTTATTGCGTTCAAACTGCTGAACAGGGGCTTAAAGTTTATCGTGAATATTTTCAAGATATTCTGCCGATTGGCAAAAACGGTCCTGTTTATGAAGAGGGCTTTGTTTGCGTGAATGCCCCTCCTTTGTCGGGGCATCCGAGTGAATAAGGCTGTTTTATGGGGGTTTAAGGGGGCTTTGCCCCCTTTTTCGGAGTGCGGTACGGCACCTCACGAATTTGTAGGGAAACGATTCTGCCGTACCGCTTTTTTACGATCTGTCATCAATTATGAGATTTTTCCCGCGTTAGCCCCGAAATATAGTAACAGCTCAGATACCCCAACGAAGGAGGGAAATCGAACTGTTACCTGTAAGAAGATGTTAATCAACAGTTTCCCTTATTTTAGGAATGCAAGTGTACATTTGATCTATGAATTTCACTGTGCGCTCAAGCATTTCTGAAAATTGCTGCACTTTAGGAATATTGTCGTCGCATAAAGCCTGTCGTAGTTCTCCAGTGCCCACTCCATAGCGCAACACCTTCTAAATGATATTATAAGGGCCAAATTTTGCTTTTCGATATCTTCTAAACTTCCGTAACAGGATTGAAAAAGCGAAAATAGTTTACCCTCTTGAGTCAATTGGATATACTGATCGATATGTGTCCAGCCTAAAAACAATGCAAAATCCATTAACCGAACATCCGTTCTTACTCTATCAAAATCAATAAGGAAATATTTCCCCTTTGAGAGAATAATATTGTTGTGATGAATGTCCCCATGGAGAACTTGGGTGGGCAATTGCTCATAAATATCGTGAAATGAAGGAGAAGTATAATATGCTGCGCACTTAAGGCAGTTTTTCCAGGCGTCTGATTCAAACAAACTAGGATTCCATTTCCTTAACTCAGGAGCTATGTCGGTAGAGTTTTTAATGGAGTACCTCTCTAAGGAAGGGGAACGCAGCTCATTTTTAAAATTGCTACTCTTTGAGCATGAATGAAAGCGTGACGCTAACATGAACATTTGCTCAAGAGAACATGTCTGATCAGAATCTGGTTCGAGATATTCTATGCACGAATAGAACTTTTCTCCTAGCGGACTAGATAATTCCCGCTTATATCCTTAAAAATATGTGGAATTTCACAACATCCTCTTTCTCTAAGTTCATCCAAGGCTTCGAAGCGTTTTTCCGCAAACTGAGGTTTTTTTGACTCATTTTTAAGAACGGCAAAAGGGGTTTTACTATCGTCTAGATATTTATAAACTAAGAAAGGGGCGTTGGAAATTCCACCAGGAGTTTTTCAAAACTCAGTCGATTTCCAATGCCAAGAAATTTTTTTAAGTTTTGAATTGCGAGTAATGCCACATCCTTTTCCTCTAAAAACACCTGCGAAAAAATTCAATTTCCGCTTCTTCAGAATAAATAATTTGTGGATTTAATCCCGCAGAAGGAGATACAGATGCAGTGGGATTCATAAATACCGCCGTGATTTGATTATGGGGAAACGAGGAAGGTGAAGGGCAACATCTATCGCTTCACCTGACTCAAATGTTGGTTAAAATACTTGTTATTAGGCCTCATGCACAAAGGCATTGACACTCAATAGATTATTGATTTTTTGTCTCACAACTAAGAATTAAATTTTTTGTTCTTATCAATAATTTTTCGTTTTCTTTTTGATCATAATTTTGTTTCCAAAATCTATAATTTACCAAAATTGCTTTTGCATCAATATTAATTTCTTCTTTAAAATGATCGGCGTGCGGTTTATTTTCTGTTAATGCATAAATTCTATCTAAAAATTTTAATGCTTTATGGATTTTTAATTTGTGCATTTTTTCTTTTGCTAAGGATAAAAAAAACCTTATATTGAGATTTTCTTTCTTATCATTGTCGTTTATTCTAATAGCACTAAAAACCATCTTAATTTTTCCTAAGACTTATTAAATTTTTCGACTTTCATATTCTTCTGGAGGAGAAAACCATTTTTTATTATTTAACAATCCTGTCAGAATCTCAATCAGTTGAAAAAATTGAGACTTGATTTTTGTAAAACATTAATATCTTTTAATAGGTGGGCAAATTGAGCATAATTCATCCAACATATAGCTGATGGAGTTACCTTGTCCAAATTACTTCGAAAGGTGGTTTCAAAAAATGACGTTATTTCACCTGAAACAGAATCTTGTATGACTAACAAAGCATGGTCGTTAGTATAAGCTATATTAATAGCGTCTGGGCATACAATTTCAGCACAAATATAAAGAAACAGTGTGGAATCTAAACAATTGCTTCCTACATGATTTCTTCCATGCAACAAATTAAGATAATCATTAAATAACAGTTTTCTGAATCTTTTTTTTCAGATGAACTTATAAAGGGCGATGGATAAACATATTTGAAATGAATATAGCAAATAAATTCCTTGATATCGTTTGATGATCTCCATACCCATTGCAATTCATTAATTAAGTCAGACCACTCATTTTTTATTAAGCTAACTTGAATTTTTTTATCATTTAAATTATCTATTAAATCATTTAAAAATGTTGGGAGATTAACTGCTTGATTTGTTGTAATATTCTGGATGCCAATATTTTGGTTAAACGAATCAGTTGGAATCATGTAACTTACCTCATATAAAATTATCAATTTAATGCTATGATTTTATCATAGCTGTCTTTTGTTTGATAGATATTTTGCTAAGGCGTACTTTTGTCAAATTTTTAAAGGACAATTAGAGCCCTTCAGGCTCACTCTACCAGCCTCTGCTTTGGATGCCCCGACGAAGGAGGCGCATCTGAATTATTAAAATGCCCCCCGACTAATCCCACTTGTACCATTCTAACAAGCAGTTCCATCCAGGGAAAAGAAAAAAGACTCATTTAAGTTTAATTGAATCTTCTCAATCTTATTTCTAAACTTTTCGCGATCGATGATCCCACTCTTTTCTACCCTATTCCATCCTTCTCCTGCATCAAAAAGAATCCTCTCCAGATGATTGGCTTTTTTCAGCTTTTTGAGCATTCGGGGAAAAGGAGGAAGATCAATCCCTTTCCTAAAGAGCCTATCAGCTGGATTGCTCAACCATCTCCTTCCTTCACGAAGAATCTCGTAAAATTTTCCATTGAGGTTTGGAAAGAGCTCTAAATGGCGATGGATGGCTTCCGGCACATCGATATATTTCGCCGCATCGTGTAGGCAGTGATTCAGCAAAATTAAATCGTCGCTGTACCTCAGAGGGCGACCAAATCAGCCGGAGATTCTAAAAGATGGCATCCTTCCACATAAAGGGGCAATTGAAAGAGATGGGCAATATGAATGTGGCGCAAAGAGCTTAAGAGAAGCTCTGCTTCTCCCCAACCATCATGAAGCGGCTCATAGGGAAGATCGCGCTGCCCCTTGAGCTTGGAAATCAAGCGCTGCAAATTGTGACTAAGGTCTTGCAAAGAAGCATTACGCTGAACTTTTCTGCTTTCACCTTCACTCTCCATGTGATAGACTGGCGCATGTGTGAGAAGAGAGATAAATGGGAGCAACTGATCCAATGTATGGATTCCTTCTTCCAAAGAGGTGATTCTTTGAGGAAATAGAAGTAGATTCTTCTCGCCAGTTTTGCAATCGCCCTTTTTTTCAAAATCTGATAAAGAAAATTCTCCACTATCATCCCCTTTAGCAAACTCATGAAGCTCAAAAAGATCATTGGCAAGCTCTTGATTGAAAGGCTGTGAAAGCTTCATTTCTGCAACGGCATCCCCTGAGAGGATTAGTTGATGCAGCGCATTTGAGCCTTTTAATGCCGGCAAGATGATCCTGTTTAGAGCCGCTTCCCAATGAGTTGAAAGGGAGCCCACATCACCTACTTCAGAGGCATGTTTCCATGCACTTAATAATTTAGCGAAGGAGGCGGTCTCCTTATTCTGCTGATCCACTCTTCGTCGTTTGGACTCATGAGGATAGCGCAAAAGATCGTTGGACCTTGCCATCAAGGCCAAAACTTCTCTTAGCCCGTTCAGCGAATGCCTTAGCGCGGATGATGCCCCTCCCTCTTGCGCCATTATGAAAAGCGGGGAAGCCATTAGGACAAAATCGTGTATCAACCGCGTATTTCCCTCCTTTGTTTTGTAAAGGCTTTCTACCACATGACCTTCAGATGTGTAGAGGGGATAGTAACTCGTTGCCGCTTCAATAAGGCCTTCTAAATGACGTTGCAGACCCTCAAAAAGGGAGAAAATTTGATCGTAGGTAGGGCTCTCCGCCTGTCCCATCTTGCTAAGAGTGCTAAAAAGCTGATCGATTCCTTGCTGAGAATGGCACCATCCTCTCTTAAGGTGCTTCTCTCTAATCTCCAAATGATTCTCACCGGCAATTTTTGGGATTTCCTTTTCCAGCATCTTTCCCAAATCAGCACAGTTTGAAAGAAGGCTTTCCTTTGAAAGAAAACGATCTGTCATTTGGATTTCTTCTGTTTCCGATAGGGTCGGCAGGCACATCGCCTGATAGGAAATTTCATTCTCAGCTTCTTGTACTTCTATCGGAGATTCAGTTTCCTTTTTCCTTTGTTTCTTTTTAGCTTTTACCTTCGGTTTGCCGACACTTTTTTGGGGTTGGACCTTTTGGGGATGGTGGCGGTCTTCGCCAGATCCTTTCTCGCAGGCTTCGTTCTCGTGTTTGAGCTGTTGGATTCCTCTGGGCTTGCTTTTTTGTTTCATCGCTCTCTGCAAAGAAAGGCTGGTAGAATAATTTAATATAATTTCTAAATTGCGCATAATGCCCACAAAAGTCCCTAAACAACTTTGATAAGCGGATGGACTCTGAGTGGTTAGATCTTCTATGAATTTTGGCGATGGCCTTACTAAGCCTTTTGGGAAATCCATCCTTGATTCTAATAGATTATTTAGCTCCCTAGAAAAAGGACCCTCTAACCCAAGAAGGAATGCAAAATCCTCTTTGCTTCCGAGAAGAAAGTAGGAATGGAGGACTTTATGTTGAAGAATGGCAAAGATCTCAGTAGTGCTCTTTTTTTTCACCCCCATCTGCCTTTAAGCTGTTTTGAATCTCGTTTGCTGCTTCTTTCCAAATTTTCATAAGCTTATTGGCAAATTTTAAAGGAGCCTCCAAATAGGGTTCTTTTAGGTTGCTATTATGCTGTAGCCGATTCTTAATGACAGCACGCATGGCAACTCCCATCAAGTCGATCCCTTTTGTGAAAAGGGCTCCCAAATCATAAACCTGTTGTCCGCTCAAGAGATCCAGCTCTCGTACGGCTAAACAGAAAATAAGGGTCGCTTCACGCTTCATGCTGCCAAGATAGGCATTGTGGAATTCAGCTAAGTTGCTGAGAAGTTCAAGATCCAGACATAACGTTGAGGTTTCCGGAAGGCCTTTTTGGGCCTTTTCAATTTTACTGCAAAGATGTCGTGATCTATCACCAGATTGAACAACAGCTTTGTTCAAATGATCTCATAAATCCTACAAAATCATTTAGATCCCATTCTCCTTGTCTTTCAGAATTCAAAATTTTTTGCCATTCTTCTGCTTCTGTCATCCAGGCTTGCCAGCATTTTTCGACCTCCTGATTGATGAGCTTTCCCCACTTTTCTTTTTGACTAAAAGGAATATTGCCAAAATTTTTTAATGAAAAAAGAAAGGCTTGGCAGCGTCTTTGCAAGATTGCCCAGTGGTTGATCAAGATAAAACTCTCATTCATTGAAGTAGTACTGAAATCCCCCTCCTTCTTGAAGATTTCTTCAAGGATTGTACATCGAGCTTGAAGATTTTTAAGAGGGATATTCAATGTGTTTAACTCTTCGATATTTTCAATCGCTTTTCGCACATAGGCAAGAGACTTCTCTTTTATTAAGTGGGTATCTTGAAAGACTTGCAAATACGCTGTGGGTTCAGTGCCAGCAAACTCCCAATAAAATTTTCCATAGAAGCGCGCCCTACAGAGAGGGTAATAAAGAACCAATAGAAGATAATTATTGATACCCCAGAAAATGAATTTGATCTCAGCGGAAGATTTACCACCCTTTTGCCTTTGCCCTTTTGCTAATTGAACCCTGATATCTTCATAGAGAGATTTAAAAAATAGAAGTTGTTCATCGACAAGCAGCTCTGCAAACGACGAGTAATTGCTTTCAACCTCACCCATTAAGATAGGAAGACTTATCGGTATAGAAGGTTTTTTTACATTTTTCAGAGCAGAAGCAGCGGGCGATTTAGCTTTCAAAACACTTGATTGACCTAACTGATAGACCCTATTGGCGACATTACTGCGAGGTGGCCTCTGTGCTGTCAAAGTTAAGGGAGGTGGGGCCGCTGAATTCAAGTCAGCTCTCTTCATAGAAATACCCTATTAAAGTTAAATAAGATATGCATTATCCTTTTATTACTAATAATTTACGAGAATTTTTTCTTGACTTATTTTTCTGTATCCCCCCTGCTCGTTAAAAATAGTGCATTTATTGCATTGCTAATTTATACGTGGGGCATCTTCCCTCGAATTACCGAGGGATTGTTGGTCAAATCAACTGCTGTGGCAGGTTCCATTTGTGAACCACTTTTTGAGAGTACCGCAGCTCTATTTTTCTCTATTAAACCACTTACTCTAATGAATTGCGATCTAGCAAAGAAAAATGTAAGAAAATCATCCTCTCGGCGCGAGCTACATCTGTGAAGACGATGATGGTAGCTATAAGACTGTTTTGCTTATTGTCCTGTTTATGGCGAATCTGCAGGCAATAAATAGCCTCTCTAAATTTATTATTGTGAGAAATAGAGATAACGATTATATTTCCTTATCTTCTTAACCAATAACCACTCCCGCTGTGAATTTTTGGAGACTCGAAAACTTTGCGCGGGCTGCTGGTCCCATCGAAAATTTTCCTAGACTCCTCTAAAATCTGCGCGAGAATACCAATGTTTAAACAAGCATTTGAAATCAACCCCTTTGCTTGTGTGAATGCCCTGACATAGGGAGGCATCGGAGTAAAGTAGCTTGGATAGAAGGTAAAAACTTTTGGCTTGAATTCCATCAAATTCATGCAAGAAACTTACGATATTCGCAAGTTTCTTGCATAAAAAATTTTAGTGTTGAACACTTCAGCAGTTAAAACTACCACAGAGCCCACAGAAAACACAGAGAGGGGGGGGTATATCTTCATTTGACAAATGCCATCTACTAATCGCTTTACATTAAAATTAATAAGCAATCCTCGAGTACAGGTTCCATAAAGCCGTAAATAAGACAGTAATTATGCTTTATGTATTGGGGCTATCGCATTCACTGATTTAATTTCTATAATTACCTGATCCTCTACAACCAAATCAAGACGATAGCCACAGTCAAGCATAACATCTTTATAAAAGATGGGTAGAGGCTTTTGCGCTTCGACCTTCAATCGTCTTAGCCTTAGTTCATAAACGAGACAGGCTTCATAGGCTGATTCAAGAAGGCCTGGTCCCAACGCACGATGTACATCAATAGCGGCCTCAATGATATTACCCGTTAAAGGATCAGTTTCACGCCCGTCTATTTCTTCAGATATATCTGGATTAATTAAATAATTCATAAGACCCCTCTCTGTGTTCTCTGTGGGCTCTGTGGTAGTTTATTGTATCTAACAACCTACTAAAAGTCTTTTCACTAGCAAAACAGCAAAAGCAAGGATTACCATATGTAAGCTGGTATTGAGCTTTCTTTCGCAATTTTTCCATAACCTACGGCACTTTTCTAACCAAGCAAAGGAACGCTCTACAACCCATCTTTTGGGAATTACCTTAAAGGTATGAAGTTCGCTTCGTTTAGCAACTTCCACCTTGCAGTGAAGAAGCTCCTCTACATCATTTGCAAATGGATTTCCGCTATAACCACCATCTACAAGAACGTTTTCTACATCCGATAAGGCGTCTTTATGCAATGAAAACATTTCCAAAGCCCCACTTCGATCATTAATATTCGCAGTCGTGATATGAATTGCGTGTGGCAATCCTTGCGTGTCTACAGCGATGTGACGCTTAATCCCAGATATTTTTTTTCCAGCATCATAACCTTTATTTTCAGCGGTATCAGTATTTTTTACGCTTTGAGCATCAACAATTATAAAACTACTTTTTTCATTGCGATCGTTATTTTGTCGAATCTCTCCGACTATTTTTTTTTAATACCTTCTCAAGTATGCTCTCTGATGAATCGTTTATTTTTTCACTCCAAATAGTAAAGTAATAATGACAAGTTCGCCATTTGGGAAATTCTTTAGGCAACATTCGCCATTGACAACCACTTTTTAAAACATACAAAATACCACAAATAACATCATACAAGTCGATTGTTCTAGGTCGTGTCTTTTTTTTTGCAGATTCCAAAATAGGCTTAATTTTGTTAAACTGTTCACGATCAATATCACTAGGATAGGAATAAGGCATAAACACCTGTAATTATTTTGAAAAATAATTACTTATACAAAATTAGAAAGATTTTGAACAGGCTCTTAGAGGACTTTGCTTGTGGTCGTTTAAATACCTTTGGAGCCTGATCTTTCTTCTCTAGTTTATAAAACTCCCTTGGATGATTCCGAGATCGCGGTTCTTGAGAGGTTTTACACCGTGTCTGTCCTTGAATTGCAGCCACAGCTATATCTGAAACCTGTAGCGAAGAATCCCCTTTTGTTTCACGGGGAAGGATTGGTTGGTATTGTTTTCTTATAGGTGTATTAGAAACTTGATTTAACATAAAATCCTTTAAAAATTTAATTAAATGATTAATCTTATATTTTATTGTATTAATATTCAATTTGTTTTTAAATAAATGTTACATAAATTAGAAATTAACAAAATAAATATTTACCATTCCCTCTTGATAAAAAATATCTCATTTTAAAAATAGTTTGGATTTTACCCTATTTAATTCATTATAAAATAATCAACAAAGCCTTATTGACAACAAAATAATCAATCATTATATTCATTACAATATTTTAAATATCAAGGATAAATTTATGGATCTATTGAGTTTACCCCCAGAGATGATCAACCATATTTTACATTATTGCAGCGCTAAAGATGCATGCAATCTAGAACTTGTCTCAAAAGCTGGCCAACCTTATGCAAATGATGAAATATTGTGGGAACGTTACGTAAAAAACGATTTCATAAATGATTACCTGTATAAACCAGATAATCTAACATGGAAAGCTTGGTATGGACAAAAGAATTATGAAAATAGCCTTCCCTACCAAAATCGCCTCCAGACACAAATCTCTATTCAAAATGCAGCTATCCAAGGAAATCTGGTCGGAAGATCAATTGGCCCTCTAGTAGGAGTTTTCCTTCAGCTTGCTCCTATAGCTGCATTGGGTTTATTTCTTATGCAAGATGAACAAAGGAGACTCGATGCGGCGGTACTAGATTGGAACAACAGTGATAGTTTTTTAACATTTCTACATGAGTCTAATACTGTATCCCCCCTGCTCGTTAAAAATAGTGCATTTATTGCATTGCTAATTTATACGTGGGGCATCTTCCCTCGAATTACCGAGGGATTGTTGGTCAAATCAACTGCTGTGGCAGGTTCCATTTGTGAACCACTTTTTGAGAGTACCGCAGCTCTATTTTTCTCTATTAAACCACTTACTCTAATGAATTGCGATCTAGCAAAGAAAAATGTAAAAAAATCATCCTCTCGGCGCGAGCTACATCTGTGAAGACGATGATGGTAGCTATAAGACTGTTTTGCTTATTGTCCTGTTTATGGCGAATCTGCAGGCAATAAATAGCCTCTCTAAATTTATTATTGTGAGAAATAGAGATAACGATTATATTTCCTTATCTTCTTAACCAATAACACTTCCGCTGTGAATTTTCGAGATTCTCGAAAACTTTGCGCAGCTTGATCCCATCGAAAATCTTCCAAATCTCCTCTCAAAATCAACGCGAGAATGCCTCTATAACTATAAAAAAAAACAAATTTCTGAAAAAAATAGGAAAATATTAATGGAACCTTATCAACCGCAGGTTAGCCCTCCACAAGATCAACCGCAGGTTAGCCCTCCAAAAGTAGAAAGTGAAGCTCTCTGCGTACCATCTCTTGTAAATCCTCGAAAGAGAAAAACGCAAGGTGATATAGGATTTATAGTATGTCATCTGTTGGAAGAGCTCAAAAATTTGGAACCCCAAGCATATGAAAGTTCCAATACTCTTTTGGGTCATAGAGAGGTGCTTGAATCTATTGATGCCAAACTTAAATCGGCTCGGGCTAAATTTAAAAAAGCAAAAGTAGAAAGTCTTCCCGAAGTTTTAGAAGAAGCCGAGACTCTTTTGAAATCTATCAATGAGATTGACTCGGAGACTTTAAAGCAAAACATCTTGGAAAAACAAACGGAATATTCTCAGCTATTGAAAATCTGCAGAGAAGGGGGCCTATTAAATAGACATGTTCATCCGGTGAAGAGACTTTTTAGTACTTTTATAGGACTCGGAGAAAAGGGAAAGATTGAGCCTCAACATATGAAACGCATAGCAAAAGTGGCGCGGCTCCTTGAAGATCCTTCCCAATTTGTCACCTTTATCGTAGAAGATAAGACGATTCGAATTCAGAAGACATGTCTATTAAATGGTCAATCCCCCTATTTTAGAGCTCTTTTGTCAGGCAGTTATGAAGAAAGTACCGATAAACCCATCAAGATAGAAGAGATCAGTTATGCCCATTTTAAGGTGTTAAAGGCATGGATCGAAAACCCCACGCTTGGCAATCATTTTGATAAAATGGAAGTGGGAGAAATTTTCGATTTTATTGAAGCGGCGCATCGCTTCGAAATTCCAAAACTGATTACAGATTGTGAAAGAAGTTTTGATGAAAAGTTGAACGCAAAGAGTTTGGCTGAACTTGTGCCCCTATTCAATAGGGTGACTTCCTTAAAAGAGTTAGAGATCTATCGCAACCTGTCCTTTAATATCATTGAGGAAGCATTGGTTGCTAATCTACAAGGTTTAGGGTTAGAATTTTGTTGTTCCGGCCCTCTTTTTCACCAGGCGGTTCACTTAATATTATTATAGAAGTAGTGGGCGAACTGGAACTCATGTTTGCACCCTGTTTAAACAAGCATTTGAAATCAACCCCTTTGGTTTTTTATTTCCCTAAAGATAAAAGCATTTGCTTAAATCTAGTTAAGCTTACCAGAACTGACTTTGAAAAAATTGAGAACCATCTGGTTGATGCTTTTCCTGAAATTGATAGCATGTCTATCTTGATAGACCCTGAAAATTTAAATTTGGATTGGTCTACCAACTTTAAAAATCTAAAGACAGTTATCGTCACTTTTTCAACTACATATTCTATGGACAAAAATTTGGAAGCTTTAGAGAAGCAATTAACAACACAGCCTATCCCTAGACTTCAATTCTGTAATCTCAATGAATTTACTCCTGTATCAAGCTATTCAGAAGAAGATTTAGGGTTTGCCCAACTAAGCGTCGATGATTTTATAAAATTGGAGCTTTTAAGTCATGAATACTCGCTGATTTTTTCCAATCCTCCGAAATTAGAAACTTTTTATTGGGGTCTTAAGCCACTTCTTACAGAAGAACATCTAAACCTGCTTCTAGAAAAGAAAAAATTTAATCCCGAAGAAAAATGTCTTAATTTAGAGCTTATTAGTATCACTCAAGTCGAGGTTCTCCTTCCTATAATGAGGGCGATGCCTAAATTGGAGAAGGTTCAGCTTCTCAACCTTGAGCCTGAGATTTGTTCTGTATTGCCTCACTTTGCTTCACAATTAAAAGAGATCGAGATTTCTCCTAAGCTTCTCTTACAACCTATATTATTAAAGCTTTGGGCTAACAACCCGAAAGGTGAAAAGAAAACATTAGTGATTAATATGGATGAAGCGGAGCAAGAAAATCTTATTTTAGACTACCCAAGTATCTTAGAGGTTTTTCTAAACAAAAAGATTTTCTTACAGTGAAAATTATTTACAACGAACGAGTTTATTTAGATTTTAGATCGATTGCCACCTTAAATATAAATAATATTACAGAAATAGCAGATAGTTGCAAAAATCCATTATTAATTAAAATCGCCTTCTCTATGTTTTACTTTTCTCCACGCTATTTCTATCCAGTAATCGAAATAGATAGTGGTAAAATAATTACGACAGTTAGCAGAAACGCGATAAAAATAATAAAATATTGCTATTCAGTAGCAAAAAGCTTAACTATCTTCCTTAAATACTCCTATTATGAGAATATATCAGATGATAATTCGCTACGCTACGAAATCTCATTAATGCCCAAATTAACGGGGATCAAGTTAATTTGTCAAAACGATAACAATGCAAATCTCAACGGAAAAAATGCTAACTTTGAAGAGTGGTTAGAAGGAATAAAAACTTTTCAAGAAGCCACACAACACCTTAAAGAAGTTTATATTGATGGCTCAGGAATTTTTCTGTTACCGGAAGCACCTCTACCCCGTTTAAATGCCTTTATTGAGCGGGCAAAAGCCCTCCTAAAATTATTTCCAAAATACAATCCCCTCGCTTCTACAATTTTAACAAAGGAGCTTAGAGGGTATCTTACAGACAGTCAACTGCTATCTTTAAAACCCGAACAAGAGCCTCTCTCTCTCGATTTTTCCAACTTGTCGCAAATTTCAGCCCGTGGGATGGTGGAATTTTTACATGGCTTCTCCTCTATACAGATTAATTTTACCGGTTGCGATCGCATGCTACAAGACATGCAAGATGATTCCCTTTTGTCTATGGAGGAAATTTTGGATCTTGAAAAACTAAGACAAGGATATTCTCCCCTCCTTTCTTCCCCAGATTATATTAAAATGCTTTCGCGAATGAGTGACCAGGATTTGATAAAACTTTTTCAAACTGGAAAAATTGATCCTAATACATGCATGCTCGACCTTAAGAATATGTCTCATCTTACGTTAGAGGGATTTAAGTTCATTTTAGAAAAGCTGTTAAAAATAGACGAACTTATTTTGGGAAACGCAAACGTGCATCTTTATCTTCAACACCCTCAATTGCATCTACGTATTCTTAAGATACCCCTTGAGGTTTCTCAAACCGACTGTTTCTCCGCTTTAATAGAAAAATTCAAGAGTTCTCCAATAAAAAATAAGGATTTGTTCTTGCATTGTAGTTCCCTTCAGCCTACAACTCTTCTAAAAGTTGCCGAAAACCTTTGCGAAGAATCTATATACTTTCAGACGACATTTATTGCCGATCAAATTTCTTTTATAATGCGACCGCAAGCAACCAGTTTTCTTACGTTATCCGAACCGATTCTTAAGGCACTTCTTTTGAAAAAAGAAGAGGAACAATTTAAATCCTTTATCCCTCTAGCGGAAAAGCTGACTACTTGTTTAGAATTAGATTTGGAACATTTCCAACCGATTGAGGCGGAGCAAATTTTAACCCTCCTTTCCCAAAAGCTATCCAATGCTAAAATTGAATTGTTGAGTCTAAAAATTAATCTCGAAATGCTAAATCCTCAAATGAGCTTCGATGGCTTAAAGCAATTCAACCAGCTTCAATTTTTTCATTTACACAGCGATTCGATTAACGATTTTGCAATTTTTGTGCAGCATTTCAGAGAATCTTCCCTCTTAAAATTATTGCAAACTCTTGATCTTGAATGGACTTTACACAGAATGGGACTGGATGATAGGGATCCTTTAGAAGAGGAGTCTACTCAGATCAATTCCTATTTAAAGAGAATACAGACTCTGGAACAGCTATTGCCTCATTTTAATTGGTTGTTCTCTGCTTCTGCAATAACACGCAAATTTAAAGATGAACATCTTTCCCAACTTTCCATTAGGCGAGTTCCAAGAGGTTGGACTTACAGCACTTTTGTAATGCCTCTTATATCTCTTGCCGGAACAGCAGCATTTTTGAGGCAGTTATCATCCCCTTGCTGGATCCGTATCGATGAGGACACGCAAGTATTACGGGATCAAAAAAATCAAACAGCACCTATTGATGATTTTCTTATGATAGAGATTTTGAATATCTTTCCTTCAGGGATTCTATCTGATGAAAATTATCCTTATCGTGAACTGTTAGAGGATCACCATATCTGCAGACTAGTCGAAGCTAAAAAAATTCCTAGTACTCAAACAATCAAGTTTGGGAATATGCCAAAGATCACAGAAAAAAGTCTTATTGTTCTCAAAAAAGAAATCACCCGATTTGACTTGCGCCATGCCTCCCCCTCTCTTTATCAAAAATTATCAAAATTACCCCCAATATTTTTTAACCTTATTAATCTCGACCTATCATTCGAAGAGTATGCCCAAAGCGGGATTTCTTATGAAAAATTTGATGAAACAATCAAAATGTTCTGCACTTGTCAAAGCTTTGCCAAACATTTCGATAAGGCAAAAGACTTGTTGAGCAAAGGACTCCATTTCTTTTTTGGAAATCAATTTATCCTTTATTTAGATCAGAATAGACCAACAATTAAATTAATGGGAAATTTAACAAGTGAAGAAAACCAGTTTTTAGCATCTTTAGAAAACGTGCTCGGGAATTTCTCCCATTTAAATTTGGAAGATCTTTGCAAAATAGAAGACTCTTGGCCCGATTTCTTGCCGCTCATCCCGGAGAGGTTCAACGCAATTCATAAACTTACTCTTGGACTCAATTTCAACTTTATGGCTTTAAATGCAGAGTATTTCGAGCCTTTAGCCGCACTCAAAAGTTTTAAAAATTTGCAAACTTTGGTGCTTAAATCTAAAGCTGATCAAGACTTTGAAAGCTTTTTTAATTATTTGAAAGATTCTTCACTCATTCCTCACCTTCAATCCCTCGAGCAGACGATCCTCCTAGATGAAATGGGCTTATTCACTGGAATAAGCCAAGCTGGGGCGGCTTTTACAGACACTTTTATTGAACGCGTCCAAGCTTACCAAAAGTTGCTTCCCACTGCCTTTCCCGTCATACCTTTTGGCATACGCCGACACCTTAGCGACGACCATCTGCTTTCGATCAAGCCCGCAAAATGGACATCGCCTGCGTTAGATTTGTCGGGGTTTGCTCTTAGAGCTGGCATCAATGGATCAAGTGCAGATTCTGCGTTTGCCAATCAGGTCACCAGTTTTACATATGAAAGACAACTGGATTAGTCGGGGTCTAAGAACCTGTTCAAAATCTTTTGTTAGATACAATAAACTACCACAGAGCCCACAGAGAACACAGAGAGGGGTCTTATGAATTATTTAATTAATCCAGATATATCTGAAGAAATAGACGGGTGTGAAACTGATCCATTAACGGGTAATATCATTGGGGCCGCTATTGAACAATAGCCCCAATACATGAAGCACAATTACTGTCTTATTTACCACAATTCCTTGCCCGTGCCCGTGCCCCTGCCCTTGCCCAATTAACGAAAAGATGTGGTGTTTACTCTTCGAGAAGTCCTTTTACTTTCAGCCTCTTTGATAACCGCTCTTTTTTGATTTTTTTTTGGGCAAGGGTATGGGCAAGGGCACGGGCAAGGAAAATGAATTATGCAAGAAGTTTAATGTAAAGCGATTAGTAGATGGCATTTGTCGAATGAAGATATAACCCCCTCTCTGTGTTTTCTGTGGGCTCTGTGGTAGTTTTAACTGCTGAAGTGTTCGACACTAAAATTTTTTAGGCAAAGAAAGTTTCGAGAAATTATCTATTTAAAAGATTTTGAACAGGCTCTAAGGGATTTTTGATAAAATCTAATGTTCGAGATAACTGTTCAATATTTATAATAGACCTCCGCATTAAAAAATTAATTATGCAAGAAGTCTAATTGTTTTTTCCTTGCATTTACTTGTTTATAGAATTAGAATTGTTCTTTTTCTATGTCAATTCTTGGAGTTATCATGCCTTTCACCAATCTCTTTCAATTGTGCATTCTTTCTTTACTCTGTGCCTATGGATCAGTGCAAGGCGAGGTTCTCCAAGAAATTGAACAAAACAGATTCATCGCTTTAATTGAAAGCGAAAAGCCGCACACCTCTTTGGTTGATGTCGAACATCTATTGAAGAGCCATGGCTTTTCCTCAACTTTAAGCCATATCGATTTTCACATCATAGGAAAGACACTCCAAGAGCCTGGAGAGACTCTCCCCAATAATACGTATAAATATGGCACTCTTTATAGTGGACCTGTGGATGAGGAGAATATTCTACCCTATGAAGGAACCGATCTTCTTAAAAATTTAAATTTTAAAAACATCACCTTTAAAGAGTGTTCATTCCATCATGTCGATTTAAGTGGCTCCAAATTTCATGATTGCTTGTTTGATCATTGTACACTGCACAATACCCTTTTTGATCGAGCAGAATTTCAAAGTACCCATTTTTTCAATTGTGATCTTGAAGATGCTTCCTTCGACAGTTCACAGATGCAAAGGATGAATTTTCTGGACTGCAAGCTACATTATACTCAGTTTTCTCATGCACAACTCAAAGAGGTGATATTCAACAAAGAAAACTTTACCACGAATGAATCGATCATAGGAGCAAATTTTATAGATGCCGATTTTTCCCATTGTCTTGTAGAAAATTACGATCTAACCCATTGTGCATTTGATCGGTGTATCGAACAAGATGAAATTATTGTAAAACAAAGCTTCGGTCAAAAAAAGTGCTCATTTGTGGGTGAAGTATGGGTATCTAAGCCTTCCAGCACAAAATTATTCGAATCTCTAAAAAAAGAAGTGATTCCAATTAAATTTCCTGTTCCCACTGCAGGTATTGATCCCAATAGATTTGATGCAGAGGTTTATAATTTATTGACCATCATCGAATCAGAAAAATCTCTACCCACACAATCTTATGCGTATGAAGTGATCAGGAGGGCAGAACTCAATCCTGAAACTTATCCTGAAATCTCTAAAGTTTTGTGTCAAACCAAGCAGATGGTCGCAGAGGTTGATGCCCTTGCTTTCCCAGGAGGGAAGGCCATAGAACCAGAATTTTTTGGTCAAAAACGGATCGAAGGCGTTTACCTATGTGAACCAAGTTATATAAAAACAGTCTTTGAATTTTCATTGCTCTATGAGGCGCAAAAGTTACATATGCCCGTCTTAGCTATTTGCCGGGGCTGTCAATTAGCGAATGTATTCTATGGTGGTACATTGCACCCAGTCCCTAACCAAATAGATAAAGTACAACATTATCAGCTAACCGAACCCCTTCCAGCACCTTACCATTTGCCTCTGGATCAACCTTTTAAAGGATACTCTTTCCATAACCACGCCATCGATCAACTCGCTGAGGGTTTTAATGTTGTGATTTCCCATGAAGAGATTCCAAAGATGGCCATCTCTATCCAAAACCCTATTCTGCTTGTCCAATTCCACCCCGAATTTGCCCACACTTCAGGCAATCTGAATACCGAACTTTCTGAGCCTGCCCCTTTTTGGCAATTTCTTAATAGAAAATTCAAACCCTAAATAGACATCTTGCATAACCTCAATTCCTTGCCCTTGCCCCTTTGCCCTTGCCCTATTAGCGTTGTTTTTGAGCCATTTTCACCAGCATAGACACGATGCTAATCAGCAGTTCTCGTCCTTTGGTATATCGTTCTTCATTCACAAGCTGCAATCGTTGACACACATCCAAAATTCCCGCGCATTCTGTAGCAGACCTTTTAGCCATCCGATAAAATCGAGCTTTTTCATCGATGGAATATTCTCCCGCTCCTTCTGCAATATTCAATGGTATTGACAAACCCGCACGTTGAAGCTGATCGCTTAAATAGCCCTACCCCGAGGTAAATGTTCTATTATAACATCCGCAAGTACAACAAATTCTATTGCCACTTGGTATACGGTTAACTTTTCATGGTCTAAAAGAATTCGTTTCTGCACTGGAGAAATGGCGATTGTCATATTTTAACTCCCAATTTTGAATCCCTGCGATCAGATTGAATCGCAATCCAAATCTTTTTCTTCTGTTTCGATATTTATCACTCAAAATTTTAAATCGTTTTAAGCGCCCTATTACATTTTCATTTAAAGCTCGCTTTGAAGAAATATCACGATTCATCTGCTTTTCATCTCTTGTAAGAGCTTTGCCTCTTGATCGTTTTTTGGGCAATAGACTCGTATTTTGAAGTTTTTTTATTCCGGTATACCCAGAATCAACGATTCCTTGAACCGTTTGAACCCAACGTACCTTACTGTCTTTGAATAGCTTAAAATCATGTCTCTTCCCATTGCAAAAGTTCGTGCATATGATCAAACTCGACTGGTTATCTACAACGACCTGACTCTTTAGCGTATGCCTTTCTTTTTCCCGGAATAATATCTTTTCTGTTTGTTATTTCTATTTCTGATCCGATTTTTGCATCGGATCTTTTTTTTGGCCTTTCTATCGGGCTTTCAGTAGCATCAATCAAAATCACTTCAAATTCAGTGTCACTTTTAAGCAAAGCCTTCTTTCCAGGAAGAGAAAATTCTTTGCTTTTAATTAAGATGTCTTCAATCCACTTGCAATTTCTATAGCAGGCACTTTCACACAGCCCCATAGCTTTGTCCTAAATGAAAATAGGTCCTGTATTCTCTTAAGTATTCCAGGGCCATAAGTAATTTATCTTCGACGACGAGACGAGAAGGCTTTCCTCCCTGGGACATTCTCTGCTTCTCGGCCTCTTTAACTATTGAAATCATATGTACAAAGGTCTCCTTTCGTACTCCTGTTAATCTTCTAAATTCAGTGGGCGAAAGTTTCTGTATAGCTTCGTATTTTTGCATAAATGGCCGATGGATTTAAGAAGCAGACCCTTATATTAAAAAATAAAATTGCGTGCCAGAACTTTTTCGGGCAAGGGCAAGGTCAGAGGCACGGGCAAGGAATTGAGGTTATGCAAGATGTCTAGTGAACAAAAATCTTTCTATTAGGGTAAAAATGTTTGAAGGAGGCTATTTGCAATACCTTCAGCACCTCTATCCCAGAACAAAGATTACCCCAGTGCCTAAATCTCTTTTAAAACCCTGTCTGACTCTTCAAGAAGACGAGGGATCTCCACTTAAATTTCCGGGGAACTCCCGGTAGGCAAAATAAACCCCAATCCTACCCAGGATTGGGGTTTATTTATCTTTGTTGACAAAATTGCATGGTAAATTTATCATTAGATTATCACTTTTGCAGCGTAAAATTGTCATTCTATGAAGAAATACATCATTCGTGTTAACGAAAAGTCCCTATTTGACTCATTTCAACGCCCTTTTATAAGTGCGCTTCTTGGACCCCGACGTGTGGGCAAAACAACCTTGTGTCATTATTATCAAGAACTCCATCCAGAGCATGTATGGGTTAGTCTGAATATGGATGTGTTAGGTCAAAGAAATGGTGTGACTAATGAAGAACTTGAACTCATGATTGAACAAGGTGCACGTCAAAAAATCGGGGGTCCAAAAAAAATCTGGGTTTTTATTGATGAAGCTCAAAAGTGTCCTGAATTGTTTGATCAAGTTAAATTGATTTACGATACTCATAAAGGCAAAAACAATGTGAAATTTATTCTCACGGGATCGGCACATCTTAACTTGCATAAACTGACTGCCGAATCTCTTGCCGGGCGAGTGGAGCTTTTACATTTACGAGAATTTAATCTAAAAGAAATGACTCTTCTGGAGCACGAGGATCTCGAATTGCCCCCAGAAACTGCATTCGACCTGATCTTTAACTCAAAGGATCCGGAAAAATTGAAGGAGGTTTTTTTTGATTTACGCCCCTTTCAAAATCTTTTTCAAAAATCTCTAGAAGACCACTTGCTTTGGGGTGGACTACCCGAAGCGCTTGAGGAAAAATCAGGTAAATACCGTTTAAAGTATTTGGGTGATTACTTACAGACCTATTTGGAAAAAGATATTCGGGCGATAGAAACGATTAGCGACTTACAATTGTTTCAAAATTTGATGAAAATATGTGCCGAACTTACGGGATCTATTCGTGATGACAAAAAAATGCTCGATGCTCTGCATTGCTCAAGAAATACACTTTTAAAATATCGCGATTATTTACTTGCTACATTGCAATATATTGAACTTTATCCTTATATCGGAAGTTCAATTAAACGATTGGTGAAATCTCCAAAGGGCTATTTGATTAACAATGGGTTAATAAGCTATCTCACAGGGATTCACGATCTTTCGATTTTGAAAACCACAGGTCTCATAGGCCACAGGTTTGAAAATTGGTTTCTCAATGAAATTCAAACCTGGATGGATACAACCACCGAGAGGCATCAAATTTCCTTTTGGCGCTCCTCAGCAGGTGCGGAAGTAGACTTCGTTGTTTCCTTTGCAAACCAGGTCATCCCATTTGAAGTTACCTATTCTCCTCAAATTCTCACAAAAAAACTAAACAATCTGAAAGGATTGATGAAAAGCATTCCCAACACTACACTCGGCGTTTTTTGTTATATGGGCGATTTTTCATTTGATGAGGAAAATCGCATTCTTTATCTTCCCGCCTGGATGATTTAATATCCTCAAGCTATTGTAAGGATTTGGTCAGGAGACCATTTCGTTATATAGCGACAATTAGGATGGCAGGTTTCGCACTCCATACGCTTCGCGAACCTTTTACCTATTTCCGTTTACAGGGCTACTGTAAATGTTGAATATTTGGAAAAGATATTAATTCATGATGAAAAAGTTGCTTAAAGGGCAAGAAAAAAAATGCGGTTGCCCTGCCCCCACCAATCTTTTATTTGAATTTCAATTTTCATTAATTTATCTTTAATTAATTTGCTTTTTTGAATCGAAAACCTAATCAGAAAATTGGAGGTAGACAATGTTATCAAAACTTAAGCAAGTGAGAGATTCCATTGCTAAAAATGTACCTGTAAATGTTCCTAAGAAGGAAAGCCAAGTAGAGAAAGAAACAATCCTTTTCAAGGCCATCGAAAAAGGACAATTAGATGAAGTGACTGCCATGCTGGAAAGAAAAGGGGTAAATATCAATGCTCAAGGTGAAGGGGGTAATTCTCTCTTGCACGCAGCAGTTAAAAAAGATAGCATCGAAATAGTGAGTCTACTGATCACAAAAGGTGCCAATGTCAATGCTCGCAATGAACTAGGAAATACACCTCTCCATCAGGCTGCATTGTGGGGATCTACAGCGATCACCGAAGTTTTGCACAATCAAGGAGCGGATGTCCATGCTCAAAACAAAATTGGAAAAACGCCTCTACATTTAGCAGCCCAAGGTGGACAAATAGGAATGATTAAGCTACTGGTGGAAAAGTGGGGGGTACAGATTGAAAATCCCCAAATCAGTCATCAATGGACTGCACTGCATTCAGCAGCCCATAATGGAAAAGCAAAAGCAGTAGCCTGTTTGATCGAGCTTGGGGCAAAAGTCACTAGTGTGAATGAACAATTAAGAACCCCTCTGCATCATGCTGCGTTTATTGGAGATATAGAAACCATAAAGGTGATACTTAACGCAAAAGCTAATGTCAACGCAGAAGATGACAAACGACACACTCCTTTGCACTTTGCAGCCAATAAGGGCAATCTGTTAGCCGTAAAATTGTTGCTTGAAAGTGAAGCGGATATCAATGCTAAGTCGGGTGAAAATAATGAGTCGCCCATGCATTTAGCCCTTTGCAACGGTCAACGGAAGGTCGTTTTATACTTAATCGAGTATGGCGCTATTGTCACTGAAAGAGATAGAATAGTAGCAAAACAACACGACAGAGAGAGTTGGCTACCTCCTTCCGAATTCGAGTACGACGTTCATCGGAAAGGAGAAGGCAAATCCTTGGAGTATAACGATGACAGAGAAGAAAGAGAACAGCCACAATCTCTTAAAGTGCCTAGTCCCCAGGTTTCTTCTTCTAATAATTCGAGAACTGTTCTCCACCCTTTAGCTGATGTCCTGTTTCAAGATGCCAAAAATGAAATTAGGAAAAAAAACTTTTCCTTTGCAATTGAAAAATTAATAGGAGCCATCAATAAGCAAAGAGGAGAGACAGCTTATCGAGACCCAAGCTTAATTCCCCTCCTTCATCAAAGGGCTTTTTGCTATCTAGCAACAGGAAAAAGAGTTGATGCTCATACCGATTTCGGATACCTTATAGAATGCTTGGAAATAAAGGTAAAACAGGAAGGGCAAGCTAATAAAAAGGAGCTGGCTTCTTTGTATTTGCAACTTGCTTACTTTCATCTCTGTCACTCAGCTTTTGTCAATGATAAAGAAGACATCCAAAAAGCACATGACTATCAAAAAAGGGCTGAAGGGGTTGTCCCAAAAGAAGGGATGGAGCCTGAAGAGCTGGCCACGTTTTATGCTACTTCCGCCATCGTTTATTATAACAGTCTTAAAATGGAAAAAGCCAAAGAACAAATGGAACAAGCCTTGTCGAAATTCAGGACACTCCGAATTTCAAACGCTAACACTCTAAGATATGAAGAAGTTTTGCGTAAGGCTCGAGACTACCAAGAACAGGAAGAGAAATATAGATATAGTAGTAAAAAAGTTAAAATAAAAAGAGAAGGGGGCTTCAATTTTTTCTATCCCATCTTCCGAGAGCCCACGGAATTTATATTTGAAATTTTCAAAATTGAAGGCCAAATAAAAAAAGAAGGGGTAAAGGTGAGGTCGTATACGAGGCATGTCTATGGTGCAACTCCAGCAGGTATTGTACCTGTTACGCAACGTGGTCAACAATATACTCCATATACAAAGAAGACAACTTTTTGAGGAAAATGAACCCTAACTCCATGGTAAGGAAGTGTGAACTGGTCCTTTTATGGCAAGTAGAATTGAATAGACTTCTTGCGCACAATTGTAGATAAAGGATAGTGCGCCTATTCAACAGAATCAGGGTGATAATAATCACCCTGCTTTTTATAAAAGCCCTCTTTCAAATACTTTGGTTCATTGAGATAGTTATAATCTACCAAGTGCCTCCCCGTCCAGTCGTTTTTCTCTCCGTTGGTTTAGCTAAATTGTCATTCAGTCTTTCTTCAATAAAATCTTGAAGATAGAGGGGATAATTTCTTGAGACTTCCACTTCTGTATCTCAGGGAAAGGAATTTCAAGCCAAGAAGGGGGCTTTTTCTAGAAAAAAGCCCCCTTCACAGCTTGAAATTCCTTTCCCTAAAAATTATAATGTGAAAAAATCTTGTTGAAAATCTGCTCTTTCAAGAGCTTTTAAAATACAAAGCCCAGAATTATATGCAAATACATGCGATTTCACTCAGCCCCTTAACAACAAATGAGCTTGTCCTTGGCATCTTCGAGTATCTCAATCCTAAGGATCTTTTTCGCGCGCAAAAGGTTTGTCAACTTTGGAAAAGACTTGCTATTGTTGCCTTTGAAGATCGTTGTCAGAAGGAATTTTCTGTACGGACTCTTCATGTGGGAATGGCAGCTCCCCCACAGGAGCTACGCGGAGACAGAGAGATATGGTTGAAAAGCGGCCCTTTTAAAGAGTGGCGTCCTCTTTTTCACTACGACGTGAACCTAACGGCGGATAAAACCTGCTTTATCTCTCGTAGCAACGGTATGGTAGGCCTCTTTTCTCTCGAATCGCAAACTTGGTTAAGGTCATATCTTCCAAAAGAGTTAGCTGGTGTCGGTACATTCCCTAGAGTTTCTTTCACTCGCTCCAATCAACAAGGGCATCTACTTGTCTTTACTCAACCTGGCGGCCTCTCTTGCCTTTCCCCGAAAAAGCGAATCTGGCAAGTCTATCATTATGAACCTATTGACCTGCTTAGAACAACGAAGCGGGAATTTATCGTTGTGAAGCAACAGTCCGAAGAGAAAATTCATCTCCTCGATAGTACCACAGGTAAACGAGTGAAAAAGGTGGCCATTCCTTATTGCAAAGGAGTAGCTATCAATAGAACCCTTACGGAGGCAACCATCTCTACGATATGGCCAAGAAAAAAACTTGTCCATTTCTGGAAGATCCAGGAAACTCGAAGAGGCAAGGTTTTAGCTTCCTCTCTCGGAAGTATCTCATGCGACAATTCAAGCTATCAATGGAAGGCTTTACGTTACAGAAAGAAGTTTTATGCAATAGGAGTCTCAATCAGGAATCACAATGAAAAAAAGCTTCTATTTGCCCAACTAAGAGGCCAGAATCACCTGGAAATACCTGAGGCATTTTCTCTGGACGAACAGGTCTGGTGCTTTTCCGCGAATTCAACACCGGCCGGAATCACCCTTGCAGTGAGCTTTGCAAATAAGGGAGTTCAGCTCTCTAATTGGCGTTGCGATAAACAGGAAAAGCTCTCTCTTACAAATTCATTGACATTGGAATCGCTTCCTCTTCACTCTCTTCAGATACTACCAATTGCGGATCCGAAAAAGAATTCTCTTCATTTATTCGGCGTTGCAAACAAATGCATCTATGTCTGGAAGGCCTCCATCAATTACGATGGAGAGCTACGCCTTGATAACTTAAGGACGATTTACCCCTCGGTTGTTGCTTGCTTCTCGGCTCTTCACCTTCGCCCTAGCAGCTCTGGACTCGACGCAATTGCAACAACGAACAAGGCCCTTATCTATCAACTTTTTTTTTCGCCAACTCCTGATCAACGTCGCTTATCCAAAACTCGTGTTGCTTAATAATCAAGAGTGGGTCTTAACCAAAGCAGTTTTTGCTACAAGTAAGAAAAAATGCCTTCATATGCCATGCTCATAATAGCAATCTTCTTTAACACAAAAATGATTTTTTGGATTCATTATATGTTAGATATAAGCCCTTTATGTGAATTTTCCATATGCTATTTTTTCCTTTAAGTTCCATTTCAAATTCATTTTTCATAAACTACTTTATCTTTAAACATTTAAGGCATTGGGTAGAATATGAAAACCTTCTTAACAACATTTACAGCCCTCTTTTTGATTGTTTTTTCAAATCTATTAGGATTGAATAGGGATTATAAGACCGACTGTGATGAAGATAACGCTTATCAGAATTATTATTATCCTTATTGCTTAATACATGCACCAAATGCTCCAGATTGGATTGCTTCCAGTTTGGTTGATCATATTCCCTCAACAGGTCCAACATGTCGGAGATGTAATAAGAAATCGATTTATCTAGGATATATTGATCCTGATTACAAAAAATATCGCTCTCATTTAGAGCAACAGCTAAAGCATTCCGAACAACATACGAACTGTAATTGCTACTGGCCTGAATATTCTTCAGAAGCTGCTGACATAAGCAACTTAGCTTATTTCTTATTTAAAGATTTAATTTCAACAACGGCTTTATCAAACCTATTAGATGACGAAAATGAGCAAAGAGCCTTTGTTGACAATTCAGGGTGGTTCTTAAATAAACATGGTTTAACTATTTCATTTATAGCTCAGCAATTTCGATTTTCTGATTACTACCATGTATGCAAGGATATTGAGAACTATGCCAAAGCTAAATACAAAGAAAGGGAAGTTGCAAAGATTAAAGATAAGTTAGAGGATATTTTAGAAGCCTTATACCCCAAATTTTTTGCTCTTCATAATACTTGTTATTCAAAACATAAAAGTTCAAATATAGAGCAAGAAATTCGCCTCATGATGTTCCTGACAAGGAACGTGACTAGATCTCAAATAAACTGTGACTTCTTGAGCTCTTACGATAATAAGTCTTATGATGTAAGCGAGTTTATAATAAATAACTTAGAAACCACTCATCAGCCAGTTGAACTAGAAAATAAAGGTGTCAAAACAGAGCTTGGTCAATCTCTTCAAGGATATTCAAATGAGTTTGAATGTTCTCTTAATACACTTTTTTCTTTAGATCCTAGTGTTATTCTACGATCTTTTTCAATAGAGTCCGAGATTCGATTAGAACAAGGTACTTTTCTAAATGATCTATTGCTCTATAAGGATGCAATTAAATATTTAACTGATGCCATTAAATTGAATCCTGCAAACAGAGATGCTTATATAGAAAGAGCTACTGCTTATTTTGAGACAAATCAACTCGAGTTAGCCCTTAAAGATTATGAGAAAGCTAAGCAGCTGAAGATTATTCCACCATTTAAACAAGAATACCAACAAGCTGCGACTTTGCCTGCTATTATTAAGACTGCGCCTACTATATATATTCCAGAAAATAAGAAAGATTTTACTAAAGGGCTGGTATTAGGAACATTAGAGGGAGGAAAAGTAATGGTTGTAGAACTCATACCATCCACTTTAAGCAGTTTAAGAGGAATTCTGAATGGCCTTTGGGCTTTTGCCCTCTCCCCTAAAGAAGTTAGCAGAGAAATGGCAATTGCATCTTATGCTATGGGGGAATATATTAGCTTACATAGTACGATAGAATGTTTAGAATGTGTTGTTCCAGAATTAAAAGAACTTTCCCTTTCTTGGCATAAGATAGATGATTATTCTCGAGGGAAAAAAATTGGCTATATCATCGGGAAGTACGGTTTAGAAGCTTTTATTCCAATAGGCGCTATTAAGGGGGTTAGTAAACTTCGAGCATTAAAAAGAGCGAACACAATGTGTACGCTAAAATGCTGCGAAATTTCACAGGCCACACGAGCAGCAGTCTTAGAAGAAAGTGCAAAACGAGTCATTACCAGAGAGACTTTGCTTAAGGCTGCCAAAGGCAGAATCTTAATAAAAAACCCCAATGTAAAATTTCATGTTATGCAAAAAAAACATGCTTGGGATAAGCTAATAAAACTTACTGGTAATATCGAGGAAGATTTCAAAAAGGTCTTAAATTTTTTGGAAGAAAAGAAGATTATTGATACAGCCAATATAATAGGAAAACCAAGAAAATTTCCTCTAGATAATCCTAGGATTATCAGAGTTGATTATAAAAAGATAATAAATGGTCAAGAAGTACGAACTATCCTCGAAACTTATTTAGAATCCGGAGAGATATTTCTAAATGATGCTTGGGTTGTCACTGAATAGGTAGTCATGGACATCAATAAATTAATTCAAGAACAGAAATGGCAAGATTTAATTTCAAATTACACAAGTAAAGAAATAGCTCACTCTTTCTCCTTTTGGGAAAATTTAAAATTAGTTTATCAATTACTCTACAATAGAGCTTGGGATGAAAACATTCAGGAATTTGCCGTGCAGCTTTTAGAAGAGGTCAGAAATTTTTATCCAAAAGAGTGGAATTCCTCTTGGCAGTATGATGCTTTTTTAGGATTAGCCTATGATGTCATCCTGAAATATGATGAACGATATGAAGCTTTGAAAAGGGCTTTTGACAAAACAAAAGCTCCTGCCCCACAATTATTAATTGCAATGGCTAGATGTTGTGATTGCCCTGGTAAACCCCCAATCTCATACAATCAGGCGATTGAATATTTAAAGTTGGCGCTAAAAGACTACTTATACACTGATGGCGTAGGTTTAATGAGCTTAGTGTACTCGCTTAAAGGAGATCAAGATAACCAAACCTATTGGGCTAATGTGCTTAAACAAATTGAAAATAAAAATATCGAATCCCCCCCATTAGATCCAGATTTTGTAAGAGATAAAAAAGAATAGCAGTGCTTGATTTTGAGATTGATGGCCAAGGAAAGAACGAACTTCTGCTAGCCCTATGTCTAACCTTTCAGGCTTTTCCAAGAGGGAAAAATTCATTAATAATTTCTATTCTTTTAGAGATAGTATTTCTGATTTCAACAAGTATGCATCAAGCCGATTAATGAAGAGGGCATAAATCCTACCATTACGAAAGAATGCAATCTTCTTGATCAAGTCATCTCTGAAAAAGATGAAAATGGCTTTATTACGAAATATTCCTACAATACCTATGGAAAACCAACTCAAATTGTTTATCCGGATGGTTCGAACGAGCGCTGTATCTATTTCCCTTGTGGTTGGCTAAAACAAAAGTGGAATGCCGACGGCACCTCAATTGAGTATGCCTACGATCCCAAAGGACGCATTCTCAAAGAAACGACCAAAGATCTCAAGGGAATCCTTATTAAAGAAGAAGAATGGACCTACAAAGGTCCCCTCCTTCAAACAAAAAAAGACGCCATGGGCCTTGTCACCTCCTATCATTATGATAAGGCAGGACGCAAGATAGGCGAAATCTGTGGATATAAAGTCATTAATTATCAATACGATGATTTCGGGCGAGTCATTAAAATCAGCCGTGCACTCAATGACCGTGAAGCGCATTGTGAACTCTATGAGTACGACTGGTTAGATCGTAAGACAGCAAAAACCCTTCAAGATTCTCAAAGGAACATCTATGCCAAAGAAACTTATGAATATGACCTTTATAATAATCCCATCAAGAAATCAGTCTGGCAGACAGAGGACACAATTGCTACCACCCGTTTTCATTATGACTCCGACAACAGCTTGATTTGGCAAGAGGATCCTTTTGGAAACCGCACAACCTATCATTACAATCACAATCATATCAATGGACTAGGCCAACAAGTGCAATGCAGGTCTACTCAAGATCCCTTAGGAAGGCCCTGCCATGAAGCAGACAATATCTATCATCAACTTGTTAGAAAAGATGTTCTCGAGGGCGCTCATATTGTTGCCTGTACTCATTATTCTTACGATCTAGCAGGCCATCTCATTAAGGAACAAGCCATGGTCATGGACAACGGTCAGCGCATAAGAGAATACATCGTCCTTCGTACCTATGATAACAGAGGCTTTCTAAAAACTGAAAAAGAAATGCCTTCTGGCAAAACCACGGATTATACTTATGAGAAAGGGCGTTTGAGCAAAAAGAACAAACCCGATGGGGTCTCCATCCATTATGAATACGATGCCTTAGGCAGATTGGAAAAGATGCATTCATCAGATAAGACGATTAATTATATCTATCATTACGATTTGCATGACAACATCTGCCAAATTGAAGATGCTATCCATCAAACCACCCAGGAACGTACATTTGATCTAGAGAACCGTTTGATTCGAGAAATAATCAGCCCAGGCATTGGGATTACCTACGATTACGATAACCTCGATCGCCTGATCAAGATGGCCCTGCCACATGGATCTTACATTACTTATACATACGGCGCTTATCACTTAACTAAGATCCAACGCTATGATGCTGCAAATCACCTCAAGTATACTTATGAGTGCCCGGCTTATGATTTGCAAGGCAATCTCTTAAAGGGTATATCGCTTGCTAGCCAAATGCATTATGCCTACGATCTTTTAGGAAGAGCAATAAAGATTGAGCCATCCTAAATGGAAGGCATTCTTAGAGAAATTTGATCCGATTGGCAATCTCAAAGAGATGACCCAAAAAGATCCCTCAGGAGAGGTTAAAGGAAAATTTTGCTATGATCGCTTTGATCATCTATCTTCAGAATCAAGCCATGAAGAGAATCGGTTCTATTATGACTCGCTTGGAAATTGCTTAAAAAAGAATGAAAATGAGCGAGATATCAATGATCTCAATCAAGTGTCCAGCGATGGTGTTTCAATGTACACTTATGGTCTTAACGGTAATTTGGAAACACAGGCTGTTCCTTCTGTAGAATATAGCTATGATGCTTTAAATCGTATGTCCAGCTGCAAGAAAGGAAAAGAGGTGACCTCGTTCATCTACGATTCCTTTGGGCGATGCCTGGAAATCATTGATCCCTCAGGCACTAAGCATCTGTTGTATCATGGTGAACGCGAAATAGGAAGCATGAAAGATGGGCGAATTCAGGAATTGCGCCTATTGCATCCAAAAGCTAATCAGGAAATGACATTTGCCCTAGAGCTCAACGGTGAGGTTTTCTTTCCTGTCCAAGATTATTGCTATAACATTTGTGCCTTGCAAAAAAGCGATGGAACTCTAGCTCAGTGGTATCGCTATTCGGCTTTTGGAACTAAGACTCTTTATGGAGATGAAAGTTTCTGGAATCCCTGGGGATTTGCCAATAGGCGTGAAGTTGAAGGATTGTTGCTTTTTGCCCATCGGTTTTACAACCCCACTCTAATGCGCTGGCAAACAACCGATCCTTTGAGATTTAAGGATGGACTGAACCTTTATCATTATGTACATAATAATCCTTTCCTGTATAAAGATTCTGATGGCAGGTTTGCTATGGCCATTCCATTTGTTGAAGTTGCTTTTGGTGAAACTTTAGTGGTTAGCTGTGCCGCACTAGGTCCATACGCTGTGCCAGCATTATTTGCAGTGGCGGCAGCATATGGTACCTATCAGCTCTGCACATATATTGACAGTCGGTGTAATCAAGTTCAGACTGAGCCACGGGAGAATACACAAGATAAAAGAAACACAAATGCTGACCAAGATCCGCGAGCAAATGGCGATCCACATACTGTAATTGAGCAGGCAGGACCTGGGGGAAAATATACTACTTTTAATGAAGATGGAACATTTAAACAATATCGAGGATCAGGAAAACCTCACGGTAACATACCTAGGCCAAATATAAAAGAAAATGAACTTAATGAAACTCCAAACGGCCCTAAGCCAGGCAAACCAACGATAAGGCCTGCTAAACCGGATGAAATTCCAAGAATATCGATAATATGAATAGATTAACGGATTTAGAAAAGTGGAAAAATTTGAATAAAGGAAAAAATTTTTCTTTGTACGACTACCTTTTCCAGGTTGCAAAATTAAAAAAATTAAATAGCGATATATATTTTGCTTTTTTGGAATTATTTTGGCCTTCTTTTTTTATTTATAATAATTATGTTTTTCTGAAAGAAAATTTTTCTGAAGAAAAATTCAATGAATTAGTAGGGCTTAACGAGAAAATTGAATTTTGGATGAATTTTCTTAGTATCGATCCCTATTTTGAGAATGATGATGAGGGAAAAGAAAAGGCAGAAGCTCTTGCACAGATTCTTGTAGATACATGGCAATCAAAATTGAAAAAAGACTTTCCGGATTTCAAATTTACAGTTGAATATGTATATGATACTAAGTGTGGTGATTATGGTTTAACTTTCTATCAAACAAACATCCAATAAAAAAGATCGAATTTGTTCAGTCTTGGAGAGAATAGACGGACCTGCAGTTCAAGCATTAACCTTGTCTTTTAACTATTAATAGGGAAGGTGGAGAGCATATTCACTTGGGTCCAAAACACATCCCAGTTAGGAATTAAGGTATGCATCAAATTGTATTAATAGAAAGATATCTTCCTTCTAGTTTTTTTTGAATAACCTATTAAAAAATAAAAAGATAATTGAATTATCTGTAGAAGAGATTTTGAATAAATATAGAAGATCTTAGATGAATTTGATTCAATAAGCAATTTCAAGAAAACGCAAGAGATCCAACAGAATATTTGAAAAAAAGAGAAAAATTTATGATGGCTGTAACACAAGAACCTAGAGTTATACCAACAAGTCATGATAGTATACCCCAACCAAATTTTAAGATATCCCCAGGCTACATAACTAAGTGTGGTGCTGCTATCGTTGAAGAAAGTGTAGATCAAGTAAAATACTTAGGAATCGATATATTGAATCAAGAAAATTGGGATCAACTGGCTAACCATAAGCAATATATTATTGATAACCATAGGTTTATCTATTTAAAATTAGATGGGGAAGATAATAGCTTATTAGGAATTGGAATACATGTTTCAATGTGTAAAAAAATTGAAGAATTAAAACTAACTAAAATTCTAATAGGAGATAGTGTTCTTGATCAAACTCCGAATATTCAGGCAATGGACGATAAAGCTTATGATAGAATGCTAAAAACTTATCTTCCCATGCTCGAAGGGAATGCTCCTGAATTGCACATGAGAAAATAGTTGAAAATCTATAATCTATTTTTTCACTGTCCCTCATATCACGAGGCCTTGCCTCACTTCAAGATTGATTTTATACTATATCTTAAAATTTCCTATCATCTATCAGAACTAAGTTCAGATAGTGTAATTTCCAGAAAATTACCTTTAGCATAAATAGCAGAGATTTTTCCTCGGAGCTTTTGATATTTTCTCTGCAAAGCTTTCGTCTCAGGATGATTGAGATCCGCCATAAAATGAATAGATGATCCGATTCTTTGAAGAGAGCTATTGTTATCAAATGCATATAAACAACTAATTTTAAGTATCTTGTTTCTTTGAGAAAATAGAATGGGATTATATTTTCCATAACCAAAAAAAATCCCTAATAATATTTCATTAGACTGAATGCTATCATAAAAAGAGACTTTTCCTTGTCCAATTTTTGCTAAAAAATTCTTAGGATCTATCTTCTTTCCTAAAATTTTCTCAAAAATATCTAAATGGTTAATGAGGGTTTTTAGGAACGCTTTCTTGTTTATGAAAATTATTTCTTCGAAATTAGAAGAACTTTCTTTAAACATGAAAAAATTCTTCATAGGGAATTGATTTTTATATTTTTCCCAAACCTTCCATTTTTTCAAAACAATCTCATCACATTGCCCTAATTCAATGAAATTTTCCCAAGGAGTGACTCTGAAATAAGATGCTATTGAAACCGGCTTATCTCCAAATAGAGTATAACTGAAAGGTTGATCATTTATTAAGTTGTAAAATAATCCCTCTATATCTTTACGATCCTCTAGAGGGATATTTTCGATCATTTGCTTAACATTTGCAGCTTGAATAAGATGAGTTTTCAATAAAAGGCATAGAAGAATTAGAGTTAAGCAATTTAAATTCATTTATTTATCTCTATAATTTGGAGCTTTTTCACCACAAATAGCACATGTTTTTCTCCAAGGCAGATTGGGGTGTAGGCAAACTTTATTAGGACATATCCATGAGTTATATTTAGGGATAATCGTATCAGGAATTGAGAAATAAAGTCCTTCGTTATCATAGAATATACTTTCAATTTGGATAACTTGCCCATCCAGATTGGCAAATATTCCATTATTTCCGATCATTATTTGCCGCGAATCAAGATAAATTTTTCCCTCTAGATTATCCATTTCAGAGCTAGCAAAGACGTTTGAAAATGAACAAATTATAAGTGACAGAAAAGCTGATAAAAATATTTTCATTTTCTTCTCCTTTAAAGTTAAATTTTGATGGCAAAGAGAGAAATAAAGAAGAAGCATAAAAATTGCAAGTATAAAATGATTAAAAAATATTGTTAATAATTGATTTAGAATAAGATATGAAATTTGAAAAAAAGCGAGGGACGCATCATATCAAAAAAAAGAAGTTATGAATCGATCATTCTGATTTAAGCTTTTTTACAAATCTTAAGGAATTGCAGGTTAGAGGATATTGAGCAAAAAAGCCTTCTCTATATAATTGAAGAAGCCATTTTAAAAATATATTTAAGCAAAATATTGGATTTTCAGTCCGCCTTTTCTTACAGCTTCAGCTAAACTTGCTTTTGCATCTTCTGGGATGCCATTTTTAAATGCGATAGCTTTTACTGTAGATTTTTTAAGATATTCAGCAAGGGTTGGAGTGTCATTCACATCGGACTTGAAAGATCTAAAGTCGCATGTTTTTACATCTGAATGATAATCTTCATTTTGGTGTATTGGGAAGGGCTGCTGAAGTTGTTGATAAGACCTGAAATTAAATAAATATATTGAAGTTGAATAGTGAAATCTGTATGGTACATACATGAGCACGAAATTCTTTTCAAATATTCTGTTCATTGGGAATTACTCAGCTTCATCATCTCGAACTTTAGACCTATAACACCATTATCTCTGAACTTGAAAAGAATGCAATAAATATTTGAATCTACTTTTTGCGCATTAAATCGTTTAAATTTAAGATTTAAACTGTTAAAATTTTGTAAATTTCCTAATCGCTAGGAAAAAAAGTATAAATTTGAAAAAAGGAGAAAATTTATGATGACCGTAGTTCAAAGTCCAATAATTACATCTACTCAAAATGGTGAACCGCGAAAACCGAGTTATTTGATTTCCCCTGGATACATTCCAAATGTTGGATCTGTCAGCATTGATAATAACGGAACTTTAGAAAAAGTACAGGTCTTGGGTATCAATGGTTTGACTAAAGAAAATTGGGCTAGCCTTAGAAATGAAAGGCAACGTATTATCGATAACCATGAGTTTATCTATCTAAAAATAGATTTGAATAACAATCAACTAATCCAAATTGGAATACATATTTCTATGTGTAAAAAAATCGCAGAGTGGGGTATTACTAAAGTTCTATTTGGAGATGGAATTCTAAGTCAAACTCCAAATATTCAAGCAATGGATGATACGTCCTATGATAAAATGATTAAAATGTATCTCCCAAAATTGGTTTAATATACTTCAAAAGGCAAAAAATCTTTTGCCTTTTTATTAATCTTTATTTGTGATCTTCAAATAAAAGAATCATCGAAGATGAAAGGTTGAAACCGAATAGATTGAATCATATTTCCAACTCCATATTCACTATTTTAGTGATTTTATAATCTACTGATTTCAGTTTGTTCATTTACCATATTCCATACATATTAATTATTAATAAATAGCTCGCCTTTAACAAGTATTATATAAAATATATAAAAGTATTTTTAAAAAATGAATATGTGATATAATTAAATTTGAAGTAATAAATGGTTTTTATGAATATTAATTATAATAGTAAAGATAATTTCTTTTCTAATCCATTTGAAGATGATTCGATTACAAATGATCCATTTGATATTGAAAGTATCAAAGAAAATACACAGCAAGGGGAACAACACCTAATCTCTGAAAATCCTTTAGAAGAGAATAAAACGCTTCATTTAGTAGGAGTTCCACTTCATCTTCAGGGTGATAAAGAAGAGTTTAAAAATGTAGAAAGGAAATTTTCGTATGATATGATAGATGCTAAGCAAGAAAATCTTGTAGAAGACCCTTCATTATTTGAGAAATCAGTAGATAGAAAAAAATTAACTTATTCAGATAAATTAGGAGAGCAGTCTGATGAAGTAGACGAAGAAAATGAAACGATCCAATTTGAAAGCGATGATATATTAAATGATCATTATTTTGGTGTTGCCATAAATTTGGAAAAAATCAATGAAGGTAAGGATAGAGTATCTAAAGTTAAACTATTTGATCTTAAAAGGCCAGATTTATATAATCCCGACCAACTTGAAGAAGCACAAAAAGTCCATAAAAAGGAGCGGACAAAATGGCGTTTTGGAGCAAAAGGGTCTTTAGCAGTCATTTGCCAAGGGGATAAATTAGGAAGTTTTTATAGCTTCGAAGAAGGAAATGGAGGGGGCCCTCTTAAACTCATTCAAACTATATTGGGATTAGATGCCAAAGATGCGAAAGAATGGGCTCAGAGCTTCTTAGGAGAAGCAAAAAATCTAGATGTTCCTTCCCAATTCAAAATGGAACGTAAGCAAGTAAATGATAAATCTGAATGGATTGCTATTAAACCAAATAGAGATCATCCCGCTCCTTCTTTAAAAAAGATGCCAGGCTCTAAACTTGCTCTCTACTGTCGAGAAGAAGCACGCTATGCGTATTGCGATGAAAAAGGAGAGTTATTGTTTTATACACTTCGTTTGATCGACAAAGAAGGCAAAAAAAGCGTTCTTCCTTTGAGTTATGGAATTGAAAAAGGAAAAGACGAAATGCCTCATTGGGAATTTAGGATTTACCAAAAAACGCAAAGGACGCTTTATAACCTACAGCTGCTACAAAAAAATCCCTCCGCCAAGGTGGTGATTGTTGAAGGGGAGAAAACTGCCGATGCAACCAATAAATCGCTTAATGAACAAGGTATGATTTGTTTAACATGGTCGGGAGGCGCTAAAGCTACACCTCTAACAGATTGGTCTTCCTTACACGGTAGAGATGTAATTATTTGGCCAGACAACGATCAAGCGGGTTTTGAAGCCTCTGAAAGTATTTGCTCAAGTCTTCGAAAAGAAGGTGTAAGATCTCTTCGAGTTGTTGATCAAGATGTTTTGGTTAAAGTATTTCCTCCCAAATGGGATCTAGCCGATCCTTTGCCTACAGGAGCCAAGGAAACTTTGATCCGAGATTTATTAATGAGCGCCAATGAGAAAAGCGTAGACATTACCCTTTTGACTTTTGCGGTTGATAAATCCAATAAAGAAATTGAGTTGCTAAAGGTTAAAGAGATCCTATGGCGTGTAGAAGAACGGCTACGTCCAGAACTGGAGGAATCCCTAAAAAATACTCCTCAAGAGATTCGATCGTCATTGATTAATGAAACCGTTTCCATTTTCCGACAAAAAAATCAGATCGCAGAGGATATCAAAACTCAATTAGGTGTTGATGAGCATCAGGCAGACCGATTAGCCTTTCAAACTCTGCTATATAAAGCTCAATATGGAAAAGAACCATCCAAAGCAAACATTTTAGAAATGAAGGAAATTTTGCAAAATTCAAAAATGTTGCCGCAGTGCAAAGGTAATGATCCTTTGGAAAAGGAAATGCATTCCTTGGCTGTCGATAAAGCATTAGCTGCTGTATTCGGGCATCAGATAAATGAAAAGAAACTCGGTGAGCTTACACTTTCTGTAGAAAGAGAAATCTCTAAAACAAATCAAGCGATTCAACAAAAAGTTGAATTGCGGCAAATGGCTAAGCAGCAGAGTATAGCGGGAGGCATGGATTTATCCCTTTGAAATTTAAAGTTCCTGCTAAGAGGATGATAAATAAGCTCAAAAAGAACGCGTTAGTACTAATCCTACTCTGTGGAAATAACACTTATCTTCAAAATTAAAAGAGCGATATTCTAGGCCTAATTTTAGATTATGACAAAAGGAATAGCTTATTCCTGCAATAATTTGCCAAGTAAAAGCTCCTTCATCGAATTCACGCTTTATCCGCCCTTTCACCCCATGGGTACAAAACTCATCAAATCTTAAAGGCTCGGTTTGTTTTTTCCGTGTGCACATTAATTCTTCAAATATCCAGTTCTCATCCACTTCTTCATGTACAAAGAGATTAAATGTGTCGTATCTGCAAAAATGATTTCTAGAGTATCCCAAACCAATTCCAATATAGGGATTTATAGGAAAGTTTAAGTCAAAATTATATAGAAAGTTTGCCATATAGGACCAAGATCTTATGTGGCCATCAGCCTTTTGGCGTCTGCGCCCAAATCGAGAATAACTATAGCCCCTCTCGATTCGTTGGTATGAAATCTCGCATTCAATCTTAAAATTATTGCCAAATTTGTAACCTAAGGCACTCCCTAAATAGTAACCGGGGTGATAGTCTGGGTTAAAAAAATTGATTCCACCTATTAAACTAAGATAAGGTCCTTTTCCTCCCCTCTCCTGAAACGTGGGGTTTTCTGCTAGTTCTGCTTGGTTGCAATCAGCATGGATTATATTTGCAAGATAGCAAAAAAGTAACGCCAAAGTTGATAAATATTTCATTTTAAAATACCTAAATGCTGATCATTTTCACTTTTTTAGAAAGATCTTGAGAGGATTTCTTTTTGCTGTGAAATCCGATCAATCAACTTAAACCTTCTTTCAATTTACTGACTTTACTAACCTTGTTTTTAACACTTTGAAAGTTGAATTGTTGGGTAAATAGAATTTTAAAGTTTTTCTAGCTTAATGAAAGGCTTAATTTGCAATAGCATATCCTATGCTCACATTTCTTTCCAGAAAGGATATGCAGGTAAAAAAAATAGGAGTAATTCATCTGTTATTAAAAAATAATTGATTTAATTTTAAAATTTAAAATTACAATAAAAGTAAAATAAATTTTTTAACATTGATTGATTTAAACTGATTCTTTATAAAGCAAATTGATAGTTAGAGCAAGAAGGTGAACGATGCAGATTGTAAGATTTACAATACCAAAAGATTTGAACCAGTTTGAGACACAGTCTTGCGCTAGACCACTTTGTAGAAAAGCGCATTATTTATGCCTACTGGCCAGAAAAGAAAAATTATCCCTAAAGGAATTATACCTTGTAGAGAAGATTGGTTTCTGCCTTGAACTTAAACATGAAAGCCAAGATACTGAACCTAAATGATTTTTGGAAATGGTAAAAATGGAAATTCATTCAAAATTAAATCCTGCCTGCCCCAGCAACTTGATGATAAGGAGGCTGTCTATGAACCGATCCCCCATTTTACCCATTTTGGTCCTATTCACTCTTTTATTTTCTCTTTCTCTTTTTGGTGAAGAAAAAGAAGGAGACCTTGCTCCACCAGAGCCCTTTGCCACTTCTCTTATCAACATGCAAAGCTTGCTCCCCACTAACGTCGAATCTGTTTCGACCATATCTGGAGGGTGGAGCACTTCGGAAACCGATTTTGTGGTGTTGGGACCAGAACCGCTAGTTTTGAACCGCCAATATGCAGGAGATCAATCCCACAGTGTTGTGATGGGCTATAATTGGAATTTCAACCGACCCCAGAAGCTCATTGTTCGATCAAAAAGAATAGGGAATGAGCAACATTGCAAGGTTAAAAACTCGATATAACCAAGCTTCAGGCTGCACGACCATTCACCATGCAAAGCCATCAATAGGAGAATTTCATGACGCAATAGTTCCCTTAATCTTGAGTCGCACCCAAGGTTTAACGAATTGCAGAGGAGGTGAAATCAGCGCCAAAACAAACCTCCACAACACCATCATCAATTTTGATTCCGACGAAAATCACTGCGCTGCCCTTTCGGGCAACGGAAACGTAACCTACTATACTGTGTCCCATATACAAAATTTACAAGAATGGCGTCCTAAGTGGCAATGGTGGCCCCCTGGAAGAGTGGAAGAACGCCACGGTGAGTGTTTAGACCACTACCACCCCCTTTATGAAAGAAAACCAAACGGAAACCACTACCTTTTTGGAGGGGGAATTAAAGCCACCGACCCCTCCAAAAAGAAAATTTTCAGCAGCATTGCCATTAGCCGTATCAAAGAAGACACCCTCAGTGTAAAAGCAAGCGACGGTAAAACAGGGGTTTATCAATTCACCACATACGAACATAAATACCTTGGGTGTAGAATAATCGCACCTAAACTTTATTATTTAAAGGAAGCCAGCTTTAGCCATAAACCAAGAGAGACCTACGAATATTCCCATCAACCACCAAGCCAAGCGACACACGTTCCAGACAATCCACTAATTACATGCATACGCTTACCTGTCGATCGCTTTCAAAAAATCGAATACTACGAGAAAGGTAAAAATAAGGTTGACGGAATTGGAGAACTTAATATTTCGAGAACAAGAGATTTTCGCATTGACAGGGTAAAACAATTAAAAGCACCCGTTGGTAAAGATAACAACCCTATCATTACCCATCGCTTCATTTACCAAGCCGATAAGTGTTACAGGCCCATTAAGAAAAAAGACAAAAAATTTAGTGGATGGACAAAAGTCTACGATGCCTATTTGCGCAAAACCCTTTATAGATACAATGCAGACCATCGCCTCACCGAACTGAAACACTACGAATCAAATGGCGACCTTTATTCACAAGAATGCTATGTCTGGGACGATCACTACGCTTATCCCAGCCAATTGTGCATGCATGCCCTCGCAGATTTTGAAGGCAACGTAACGGAAGATTCTGAAGACGATACCGAAGACTTTGAAGACGATACTGAAGATTCTGAAGACGATATCGAAGATGACACTGAAGATCCCGAAGATGACGTAACTGAACTCGAGGAAAATCCCCATCCCCCAAGCGATGCCTTTATCAATTCTATTGTCGATGACATTTGCGAAGTCCTTGATGAACAAGAGCAAACAAATGGGACAGGTCAATATATCAGACCTATTATCAACAAACTTTTTCCCAATAACAAAAAAACTTCGATCGCTCGACTAATCGCAAGTTTGTCCAGACAAAAAATAAAAATCCTACAGAAAGGAGGAGGGGGAAACTTAATTGGAAAGTATCTCAAAAATCGACAAGGAGAAATCCTGTATGCCCAATTCTTCGAATACGACAAAAGGGGCAATATCACTAAAGAGACCTTTTATGGAAACCTTACCGGAAAAAACCCTACGCCCATTGAGCTAGACTTGCATCAAAAACCTGTAGACAATCGAGTTGATTCTTACAAAAAGTACTTCATCTATTCCGATGACACCTTCCACAACCTCCTCACAGAACTAGAAGATAATGGAAAAGGGATGATTTATGAGTACTATCCTGAAAAAAATCTCGTTACCGCCAAATATGTGACAGACAATGGCAAGATACGCTTGCGCCAATTCTTTTATTATGACGACAACAGCACATTAATCAAACTCATCAAAGATGACGGCTCCAAAAAAGGGGCAGATTGCCTAAGTGATGTTACCGAAAGATTGGTTACCTATTTCCACCCAAGACAAACAGCTCCCATGGGACTGCCAGAAAAAATAGAAGAAAAATACGTCAATTTAGATGATCCCAACAAACCTGAAATTTTACTCAATAGAGTCGATTGCCACTACTCTAGAGAAGGACATCTCCTTAAACAAGAACACTACAATGCCGATCAAATACTCCGCCATACCCTCGAATGGGAATATGATCCCCATGGAAATATCATCTTCGAAAAAAATGCCTTAGGACAAATACTACGCAAAGCATACGACGAAAATGACAACCTGATTTACGAAGAAGGACCATATTATGAAAATCAACCACGGACCGATATTCGCAAAAAACACGACTATGACTATGTGAACCGCTTAATCAAAACCGAAGAAACACACCCCAATGGAAAAACATTTACTACTGAGCATGAATACGACTATATCGGCAATCGCACCAGTACAATCAACCGTTATGGGGAAAAAAACCATTTTACCTATGACGATTTTAACCGCCTCACCCATATCCAATACCCGCCGGTTTCAAATGATGAAGGCGAAACAATCACACCCACCATTGAAAAAAAATACGACGAGGCCAACCGACCTATTTCCATCAAAGACGCTTGCCAGCATGAAACTAAAACACTCTATAATGCAAGAGGATCTCCCCTATCCATTACCTATCCAGACGAAACCACCGAAACCTTCACCTATTACCTCGATGGCTCGTTAGCCACAAAAACTGCCAAAAACGGCACCTTTACCCATTATGAAAGAGACTATTTAGGTCGAATTCTGCAAGAAGACATACAAGATGCAAGTGGCCATCTATTAAGCAGCCAAACATCTGAGTATAAAGGACTCAGAATGATTTCACAAACAGACGCCGAAGGATGCACCACCACCTTCTCCTATGACCACGCAGGCAGACTAAAAGAAGAGACATGCTGTGACAGCCAAAAAACATACCAGTATGACAGTTTAGGCCGCATTGCTACCATCACATCCCATTATGGACCACAAGACGTCTCTATTGTAGCCCTTGATTATGATCTCCTCAATCGTCTCGTAGAAGAAAGGATAGAAGAGGGCAATGACACTATTTTACAGCAAATCTGTTATACTTACGATGAACACGGCAACCGCAATCAGATCATCCTTCAAAAACAAGCTGGTGAAAGCATCACCTTCATTGAGTATAATGCTGATAAAAAGCCCATCAAGATCGAGACACCAGAAGGTGAAATAACCCTTATTTCCTATTCTGAAGACCACCTCAATCCACTTAAACAAAAAGTCCTCAAAGTCACCACGACAGATGCATTGAACAGAACCACAGAAGAAATTCACGATGCCCTTGGGCGCCTCTCTGAAGTCATCAAAAAAGATCCCAATGGAATGATCATTGCCCAACAACGCATCTATTACGATCCCATGGGTAGGCCCACCAGAACCATAGACACCGTCTATTCTCATGGCAAACCCCTAAGAGACTCCATCACTACAAGACATTACCATCCCAACGGACAAGAAGATGCCGTCACCGAAGCCTTTGGAACTCCTCTCAAAAAAACTACCTACACTCTCTTTAATGCCTACGGAGAAAAGTGGAAAATCATCAAACCTGACTCCACAGAACTGATTCATGAATATGATCCCTTTGGTAGATTAAGCACCTTCTCCGCAGGCAGCATCTCCTATAGCTATCACTATAACCTCCGCCATCAAATCACCCAGGTAAAAGACAAGGACATTCTTAATACCTATACATACGATGGCAAAGGGCGCCTTGAACTGGAAATGCTAGCCAATGGCTTAAAAATGGGTTATGAATACGATCCATTGGACCGTTTGAAAAAAATCACCTTCCCCGATGGATCTACTGTCCAGTACCTCTACGATGCCGCCCATCTCAAAGAAGTCCAACGCTATCGAAAAGGAAAGCTCCTCTATCGCCACCTCTATTCACAATACGACAAATCAGGAGATTTCCTCTCTGCTACCCTGATCAATAACCATGAAATCAACTTCACTTATGATTTAGCCGGACGCCCCAAAAACACGCACACCTCTTTTTGGTCCCAATGGGTGGAAGAAAATGGGTACGATCCCGTCGGACGTCTAGTGGCAACCACCATCCAAGATAGTTTAGGAAAGACTCCCTACGTGTTTAGCTATGATGATCTTGATCACTTAACAAAAGAACAAGGGCATGTTTCGAATACCTATCAAGTTGACTCCATCCACAACAGACTGGAAAAAAACCTTGATTCTTACAACATTAATGTTCTGAATCAAATCGAAAGCCGTCCTGACTGCCAATACAAATATGACCTTAACGGTGACCTCGTCACTAAAAGAGAAGGATCAGAAACTACCCACTATGACTACGATCCCCTTGATCGCCTGATTTCTATCGAAAATCAGACGGGTAAAACCACCTATCAATACGATGCCTTCAATCGGCGCGTAAGCAAAATTCATCAAGGCGTCACTCATCGCTACCTCTATCAAGGTCAAATGGAGGTTGGTTGTGCCGACAAAAAAGGACAAATGCAAGAGCTGCGCATTTTAGGTTCTGGACTGGAATCAGAAATGGGTTCTGCAATTGCTCTCGAATTGCACGGAGAGATCTTTGCTCCTATTCACGATCAGCAAGGGCATATTGCTTGTTTGATCGATAGTGCTACAGGCCAAGCGATAGAGACTTGTCGCTATACCGCATTCGGCGAAGAGACCATCATTAACTCCCAAGGGGAAATCATTCCCCAACCCCAGACTGGCAATCCTTGGCGCTATGCTTGTAAACGCCACGATCCTGAAACAGGCTTTATTTATTTCGGAATCCGCTACTACGATCCTGAAATCGGTCGCTGGACAACACCCGATCCCGCTGGTTCTGCCGATGGACCGAACCTCTATGCCTAACTCTGGATATCGCCCTCTCATGAGATATGATGCCTACGGGTTATTTGCCGAAGAAACCCATGCTCCTCAGGAAGAACCAATCGGGCGTGCTGAAGCTCACGAGAGAAAGGATGGTGAAAGAGACAACAGATCCTTCTTCCAAAAAACCAAGGATGCTTTTCTCTCTGGTCGGAAAGATTCCACTGAGTTTATGGTGAGGCAATTTGAATTAAGGAAATGTTGCATCGACACACAGCAATCCGATTTTACAAATAGCAAGCAAGAGCACAGCATTGAGAGCAAAAAAGTTTATACGGGGTGGTATGACGCTTGCGAACATACAGGAGCTTATTCACAATATTACGTTGTAGCACCCCTTACGAAAGCTTCCAGTTTAGCGTGGTACTTTGTCAAGAGTTGTGCTAGAATAGCCAACAGCAGACAAGTTGAAACGGTAACTACCAGAGCCGGTACCGAAGAAATCGCACCGATAAGAATGGCTGAGAGTGTTGAAACAAGCTACCGGTCAGAATTTAACAAATGCACAACCTCTAAAAAGAGCTGAAGAACCTTTTACAAGGTTCAATCTAAAACTTGGGCGAGAAAAGCACGCGAACTATAGAGCTGGGGAAGCAGATGGTGTAAATTATTTTGAAAGAGTATAGATTTACCAAGCGGAAGACGAATTGATTTTATTGATCGAGTAAGAGGTATAATATACGAATTGAAACCTTTTAATCCACGAGCAATGAAGCTAGGGGAAAAGCAATTGCAAATATATAAGGAAAAATGAAATTTATCCCTAGATTTCAAGGTATTGATTGGAAAACAGTAGTGGAGACGTATTGATTATAAAAAAAACGTTTAAAAAAGCTATTTGATAAAATAGCTTGCAACAATAGCTTTGAATCTGCTTTTAATGGTTGGTTTAAAGAATCCAAAAGGAATGCCTTGTTGCTCTTGAACTGCAGAAGTCAAATTATGGAAATTATTATTATTTGAATATTAAAATATTCGTTCAAGGCTCTTTTGGGCAGCACACTTAATCCCTAAAAGTTCGAGTCTGATAACCAAACAGGTTGGTATTTTTTTAGAAACCAGCCAAAGAATATGAAGACGCATTTAATTTTGATTTACCAATTGAAGATAGCAAACGGATAGAAAAATTCAATGATCTATTTACAAATTTCCTTATTCCATTTTCACAAGCGCTACGAAAGAAGGGATTAAGGTTCTAATAGAAGATCAAAGTATAGCATTACTTCCCGCAGTCAAGAAAGAATTGGGATTCTAGTTAGCTTTAAACTCACAACTAACCCATCTAACCGATCAAATATTTTTGACCCTCGCGAGTACTTGGTAGATCAAATCTAAGAGTCATCAACTCCTTGTTGGGTTCGGAAGATTCAGTAAGAATGTGAAAAAAATCGAGAATGGTACTTTATTACAGCAATAATGGCGAACCCGACAAGTATTAATGATATTTATATTCACGGTTCGAAAAGAAGTGTCTTCATGATGGGAGCATGCTAAGTTTTCTATACGAGGAGCAAAGCTATACTACACTTGGGCGAGGTTTACATATCCAGGCGTTCTGAGATTTTTCTAATTTATTGATAAGATATTCCGCTGAATGCTCTTGCTGATAAGCAAGCTCTTTATCGGTGATGGAAAGTAGCCATAACAATTTAACAGGATCATCTTCATGAGGTGGCAAAACAGCAAAAATCTAATGCCCTATCCACTAATAAAAAATTATTAAATTTATTATTTTTGAAAAGCTCACTTTGTAATGTGTGTCCATGTCCAAACCAACATAGTTGATCCCAAGGCATAGCAGCAATGCTGCTAATAAATTGACCAATTTTTTCTATCGGCACTTCTCTTAAAATTGCTTTATCAACTGCCATGCCAAGCTCAATACGCCTAAATTGTTCTGGGTTTTCCGTATAAAGTTCTGACACGGGGCTGTGAAAGATTGACATTCCTATAGTGATAAAAAATAAGCTGTTTTCTTTTACAAAAACAGCTAATCCTTTACGGAGGGAAATGCCCCTTGTCTTATGGCAAAGTAGCGCTTACGTTCGCCGAAATGTGATTCTAAAATACTCATGTAAGCGTCCAGAAAATTTTTCCAAGTCCCCGGATTGATCCCATCTAAACCAAAAGGTTTGCGCACGTTTTTAATTGTTCTATAGCTGATAAGATTTTATCTAGGGGGGCTATTCCTAAAAGATGAGTTCCCCTTAAATTGTTTCGCATAACCAACATATTCTGAAACAGAAGGAGTTGCCCAAGGGGGAATCACGGCCTATAATTTCCCCTTTGTGTAATAATGCTGCACAATCTTGCTTTCTTCAAACCACACAATTTTTAACTCATTTTTGTCGATTTTCAAACCTGTTTTGAGCATGTTGGCAGTGCTTTGCTGGCATGTTAGGAGGCAAACCTTGGTCCCCATCGGTTGCCAGGATTTTATCCATATCAACCAAGTCTGAGTTCGGCATAGGATCTGTATTACAAATCCAGCAACTACGCATATGTGTCCAAGAATCGTGATCTTCACCCTAAGGGAGTAACATTTTCCGGTCCGAATAAATTAAAGTATATTGTGCTTCCCAATTCTTCTAAGCAGCTACAACATTTCCATAAGGAGATGGTTCTTCTAATAATATTTTAGATTCCATGCTTACTTCTACCTTGAAATATTTGAGTTTATCTTATGAAAGCAAAGGTTTGAATTTTTCTCTAGCTCATTTAAGTTTAGAATGTCAGTTTAAAGACACATTAGCCTAATGTCAAGCGGTGAATCCAATAGAGTTGCTTTCTTAATTTATTGACAAATTACAAAAGTCATAGATTCATTCCTGACGCTTTAAGGAGATTTTGTGACTAGGCAGCATTGGAGTATGTAACACCTATCAAAATGGGTCACTTAGATATGAAAACATAATACAATTTTATTACTGAAATTAAGTTTTTTTAAAATAAACTATACCTCGCCAAGCCTTACCAAACCCGGCCTCACCGGGTAGTGCCATACCAGGCCTTGCCCCGCTTCACCGGACCCCCGCCTCTCAAAAAATAAACCTCGCCCTACCTCACCACACCATACCTGAACCGGCCATTCCTGGCCTCGCCTTACCGTCTAACGTGGTGTCTAAAATAAGTGTCTGAATCAGACACCCAATCAACTACTTTAAATTTGCCAAAGCCAAGTGTTCTTCCATCGCCGACACCAATCAGAGTGCCTGCATCCTCTGCTACCTGTTTCATATGTTCTGCAGAAACAATCGTAGGATCCCACTGGATTAAAAACTTGGCATTCCATCCACTTGAGCAGCCTAAACGATAGCGAACGTTTTTGCCTTTACTAGCTGGATTAGTAACACCACGAATATCTATAAACACCGGATGATCTGCCGTTTTAGGCATGTCTTCAGTTTTAATTTGGTCGATATTGTCAGGAACGAAACGATCTAATAATACCTTATCATCAATAACTTGCAGAGTAGCAAGTACCTTTTTCTGAATTGTTCCACGACCAACTTTTGTATAGGCTGACCCTGCTTTCATGCATACGAAGATCTACATACCAGGAAGGTACAGTTGGTTATTATCATTGCAAAAGAAAGTTTGTCGCCATTCTTCTGGGTTGTTACCAGCAGATCCGCTTTCTAGTCTTTCTTTCAATGTTCAAGACTTCCACGTTAAATCGATGGAATAACAGGGGTCTGGTTCCTTCTACATGGACATATACTTGCTTCTGCTTCATAATTCCCTCCTCATTTCTGCAACCTAGCACAACGATGAATTAATTAAAGTTTTTTTGAGAAAAAGAGAAGAGGTTTGATGGTGTAAAAACGTAAATTTTTTTTCTTTTTATAGTTTATCATCGATGAATGGCCCATCCTTGCATCGCTTGAAAAATTTAGAATCTTTCCTTTCCGAGAGTCGCAAATATGGTGGATGTGCTTTGCTTGCCTTGCAAAGTCCAGCACAATTAGAAGCGATTTATGGTCCTGAAGTTACACGTACGATTATAGGCAATTGTGAGACTAAAATTGTTTTTGCAGAACAAGATCCAGAGATTGCAGTAAGAATTTCTAAGGTTTTTGGAGATCGTGAAGTTAAAGAGTATCAAAAAGGTCTCTCCTATGGTGTCAACGACATTCGCGACAGTATAAATTTGACTTGCCAGACAAGGCAACAGCCTTTGGTTTCTCCTAGAATGATTCGATTCCTCGAAAAGAATCAAGCGTATGTCCAGTTGCCAAGCGACTTGCCTATCACAAAAATCCAGCTTTACAGATGGCTTAAGTTGATGTGATCTTGAAAATATTAGAGGAGCTTCTTCCTTAAGAAACATCACGTCTTCACTTTTTTTAGTTCTTGTCCTCGTCATAGCGCCTTTTATTTTATCATTAAAAAATAGACCCATGCCTCCACGCCTCGAACCGACAAACAAACCAGAACTCGCCACTCCGAGCCCACCTTGCCACCTTCTCGGTTTGCCTTTTCTAGCTATGCTATCAAGAGCCTCTAGTCTAGACACCCCGATCTACGACTTGAATGTGCCAAAACCAGAGGAGAGTTCTTCCATCGGCCCGACACCGATTAGAGTGCCTACCGTCTTCTCCTACCTGCTTAATATGTTTCCAGCACTAAAGATGGTAGGCAACAATTTTTACCACTTACCACAACCTAGCACATCAAAAGATTATGTAAACTTCATTTTGAGGAAAAAGTGAGAAATGTGCGGTGCAAGAAAAAGAAGTTAAGAATCGATCGTTCTGTTTTTTGCAAATCTTTTGAATTGCAGGCAAGAATTGTATTGGCAAGAAATTGGACATAAGTCCAAAAATCAAATAAATTTATTGAAATTGAATAATGAAATCCGTATGGTACATGCATGGGGTGCAAAATTCTTTTCAAATATTCTGGTTTTTCTGATGTGCTATACCTCATATACCTCATCCATCCCAAATTTTAGACTAAAGACCACTGCTTCAAAAAAAGGTAATAAATATTTGAATCTAAATTTTGCGCATTAAAGTTTAAATTTAAGATTTAAACTGCCAAAATTTTGTAAATTTCCTATTCATTAGGAAAAATGTATAAATTTGAAAAATGGAGAAAATTTATGATGACTCTAGTGCAGGATCCAGTGGCTACATCTAGAGAATCCCAACCAACACAACCGCGTTTTATGATATCCCCAGGATATATGCAAGGTGTAACTTTTGCTCATGACGAAGCGACGCCAGAAAAAACAATTAAAGTTATGATGGTTAATCTTTTAGATAAGGCAAAATGGGCAGATTTAGGAGAAAATCAAAGAGTAGTGATGGATAATCGAAGACTTACGTATATGAAGATTGATCTAAGCAATAATAAAGTAGTTGAAATTGGAATGCATATATTAACTTGTAAAAAAGTCGAAGAATGGGGAGCTACTGAAGTTATTTGGGATAGTGGTGGGGTTTTAACTCCAAAGATTGTTGCTATGAACGATACTTCTTACGCGAGAATGCAAAAATCTCACCTGTCACTATTGTCTTAGTTTTCTCCATAAGCAAAGGGAGATTAAATATGCTCTCTTTTGCCTTCTTAACGCGCCCTAACACAATTTTTTTGAATTGAAGGGCAGAGAATTGGACTTAAGTCCAAAAATCAAATAATTTTATTGAAATTGAATAATGAAATCCGTATGGTACATGCATGGGTGCAAAAGTCTTTTCAAATATTCTGGTTTTTTTGATGTGCTATACCTCATATAGCTCATCCATCCCAAATTTTAGACTAAAGAACAGTATTTCAAAAAAATGTAATAAATATTTGAATCGCATTTTACGCATTAAATCGTTTAAATTTAAGATTTAAACTGTTAAAATTTTGTAAATTTCCTATCCCTTAGGAAAAAAGTAAAAATTGAAAAAAGGAGAAAATTTATGATGGCCGTAGCACAAAATCCAATAGTAACCCCTTCCACGACAAGTGATACCACTTTTAATATATTTGCTTCAAGAAGGATTATTAATGGTTTTATTCCTGTATACTTACAAGGAAGAATTGTTTCACTTACTGACAGAGACACTAAAGAAACTCATAAAAGATGTTGTGTATCTCTATTAGATAATTTACAGTATGAATCTTCTTTAACATTAAGTTATCTAATAGAGCATAAACGTATAGGATTAATTCATATGGAAGATCACAAAATAAAATCATTAACTCTTACAAAAGAAATGATTGATATGCTAAATAGATCTAATGTAAATGGTATTGTGATTGAAGAAAACAAAAAGCATTTACCAATAAGTGACAATCTTATGATGAGAACTTTCGTTTCCGATGATCAATATATAAAACTTACTGCTAAAATCTCCTAAAGACTAAACTTGTTTTTTTCATAGAACCATAGATAACTAACTATCTATGGTTTTTTTATTTCATTCGATTATATTTTTTTAAAATAAAGTTTATGATATAATAAAATATAGTTATAAAGTAGCTATAATTTAATATCGGTAATTTTTATGATAAATACTAATACTAATTATGATCCAATTGAGGATTTTTTGAATTCAGTACCAGAAAATTTCTCTCAGAGAGGTGGTGGTATTTCTCAAAATCCTGATTCTTCTGAAATAGCAGACGAACATTTAAGATTTGGCTTTGAAGAAATTTCTTTGGATCTGAATAATATTTCTCAAAAAAATGATGAAAATTTAGTTTTTTTCCCACAGGACGTTTCTCAATATGATCTCTTTAATGTACATTCTCCTGCAGATTTAGCAACTCATACATACTCTAATGAAAGTGCTAAAATGTTACTTAAAGAAAACAACTTTGAAATAAATGAAGATAACTTAGAGAATTTAGAAAACGAATTGAAAGATATTGATTTGTACATTATCGACAAAGAAGGTATTGAGAAATTAAAAAAAATTAAGGAGCTCGAGAAATTAAAAAAGCCAATTGAAGAGGTTGATATCAATTTTAAAAAAGCTGATTTTAAGAGAAATCCGGAAGAAATAATTTGGGCCATAAAAAATAAGGCTTTAGCTGTTTTCAAAAAAATTGGCGAAGAGAATAAAAAAGAAGATATCGAGATACAAGTTGATGCTGAGTGGGCAGGTCCAATAAAAAAATACGCTAGAATTAATGTATATGATGAAAAAGGAGAGTTAAAAAGACAGCTCAATCGAGGGGAATTTCGTATCAGTGAAATGACTGCTGCTGAAACTGAATTTGTTACCAAACTAGCATTTCGAGCTATACAATTGAGCTTTTATCTAAGAATTTTGGAAGAAAAACGAGAAGAACAAAAAAAAGCCGAGGAAGAAAAAAAAAGAGCCGAAACCGATTTATTAAGGCAACAGATAATTAATAATAATAATAAAATTAAGGAAAAACGTGGAGAACGGCTAGATGACATTAGGAAAATAGAAGTAAAAATTAATTTTTCTAATAAATTTGATAAGATTTTTTTAATCCTAAAAAAACTTTCCGATTTGTATGCTCAAATGGAAAAAAAAGAGAAAGATGTTCAAGAACAAAAAGCCGAAGTAAGAAAAACCGATTTGCGTCTTTTAAAATTGAAAAAAAGCATTAAATCAAGCCTATTGGAAGAAGAGATAAATCAAGCTGATATCTTAATATCAGAAATTTCTAAGAAGGCTCTAAACAAATTAATAACGAAAATTTCTTCTCATATTTCTCTTAAAGGTGTCAATCAGACTTCTAACATCATTTAACGAGATGACCTTATGGCTATTACAAAGAATTTTGATGACAAAAATCAATCAGACTCTATTCATTGGGATTGCCATGGAGCAATGAGCATCCCTCAGTCTCATTTAGATTTAGTCTTTTCACAACATTCAAAGGATCATTCCTCTGGCCAACAAAAAAGTTTTGCCGCTTGGCAACAAGAAGCAGATAGGGGAGATGCAGAAGCACAATACCAAGTAGGGATACGTTTTGAAGAAGGTTGGGGAGTAAAAAAGTCCTATAAAAAAGCTTTTAAATACTTTCAATTAGCAGCAGATCAAGGACATCAAGATGCACGATTTTCTTTAGCATCGTGTTTTGAAATGGGATTTGGGGACAAAAGCATCCGATTCGCAAGCTTTTTATTATTATCAACTAGCTTCTGATCAAGGCAATCTAATAGCTCAAGCTATAGTGGGAAAATACTATGAAGAAGGGAGGATAGTAGAAAAGGATTTTGCCAAAGCGATTTCCTATTATCAACAAGCAGCTAATCAAGAAGTCTCCATTGCTTGGGAATATTTAGCAGGGGCTTATGAGAAAGGGATTGAGGTTGAAAAGTCATTAGAAAAAGCCTACTTTTATCGTCAAAAGAGATTCCATCTTTACAAGGAAGAAGCTTATGAAGGAGATGCAGAAGCACAAGTAATGGTGGGATGGTTTTTTGAAAATGGAGAGGGGATTGAAAAATCGCTAAAATCTGCCGCTTATTACTAAAATTTATTTGCTATAATATAATATATGATGATGTTTTAACTGGTTTTTTATGAAAATTAATTATAATAATAAATTAAGTGATTCTTCTGATTCCGATCCTATTGAAGATAATCCAATCATTCATAAGGATATAGATGAGAACTTGCGAACGGAAAATTATGCAGAAGAAAATAAAAGGGCTCCGATTCCTCTAAAACACATTCAATTGGGATTGAATTTCAGGAAAATAATGAAGAACTTAACAATATCGAAGGAAATAATTTTCTGAATGATAGATACGAGTAATCATCGGGATTCCATTATAGACTGGAAGAGAATAGAACATTCTAAAGAAACCTTCGAACAGATTAAAGAAGAAAAGATTGAAGAAAAACAAGAAGAAGCAGCGAGGATTAAGAAAAGGAAAATTATTAAATCTGATAGGGAAAAAAGAGATATACAAGCACAACAAATTGAAGACGAAACAAAAAAAAGGATGAGGTGTCGTTAGAAAATGAGAAAAGAGAAAGAAAAAATTGACTTCCATCCCGCAAATAATCCAGAAGCTCCTATAGATATTATAGTTCATACAAAGCGATCTGTATAAATTCAATCTGCTCTTATCAACGATCCTGATGTTTCCGACATTCCCAGAAAAGTAGAATCTTTCCTATCAAGCTTGATATCAGAGATTGCTTCAAAAGCAAAAATTAAGGAGTCATTCCAGGTAAGAAAAAGTTTATGGCTTTCTTTTCAAAAGAGAAAGGGTAGCTATGTAAAAAAAGCACTTTTGAGGATAAAGCATGAATCCTAATAAAAAAAGCCCTTCAGAGTCCATTCATTGGCATCATCACGATGCTATAAGAATTCACAAAACTCACCTAAATCAAATGTTTTCCCCACCATCTAAACCTGAACAGGCAGTGTTTACTGCTTGTAAGAAAATGGCAGATGCTGGTCAAGCAGAGGCCCAATTTCGGATCGGCCTGTGCTACGAAGAAGGTCGTGGTACACAACAATCCCATAAATCAGCCTTTCGCTATTATAAGTTAGCAGCTGATCAAGGTTATCGTGCAGCTCTAGTTTCATTAGCCTTGCTCTATGAAAATGGCCTTGGTACACAGCAAGATTATCACCAAGCTTTTTATTATTATAAACTAGCTTCTGATCAAGGCAATCCAGTAGCTCAAGCAAGGGTGGGTAAGTACTATGAAGAAGGGAAGGTAGTAGAAAGGGATCTTACCAAAGCGATTTTTTGTTATCAACAAGCAGCTGATCAAGAAGTCTCCATCGCTTGGGAATATTTAGCAGAGGCTTATGAGAAAGGAATTGGTGTTGAAGAGTCTTTAGAAAAAGCCTACTTCTATCGTCAAAAACGATTTCATCTTTACAAGAAAGAAGCTGATGCAGGCGACGCTGAATCTCAAGCTATGGTAGGGTGGTTTTTTGAAAATGGCGAAGGTGTCGAGAAATCATTAGATTCAGCTGTTTACTATTATCAGCTGTCGGCCGAGCAGAATTCCCCTAGAGGCTTATATTTTTTAGCAGGATGTTTTGCTATTGGTAAAGGTATTGCAAAGTCTTATTGAGAAGGCCATCCATTACTGAAGAACTTGGTGGGAGAGTGGATTTACTTTAGCAATGATTGATCTTGTTGATTTCTTACTGAAAAATAAAATAAATCAGCAGGAAGCTGTTCATTATTTAAAATTAATTGTGCAAAGTGGATCTGATGTAAGTCTACCCGTTATGTTACTGTGTCAATATGATTTGGCTAGATGTTTTGAAAAAGGAACTGGTGTTAGAAGATCAGCGCAAAATGCCCTCTTTTATTACAAACTTGCTGCGGACAATGGAGACCAACTATCTCAAGAAAGACTTGGAGATGCCTATCAAAATGGGGAATTAGGCCTTGATAAGTCTCCCTAACAGGCGGTTTATTATTACCAGTTACCTGCTGATCAAGGAAGCTCATGTACTCTAGAAACGTTAGGTCACTGTTATGAAAGAGGACTAGGAGCTGAACATTCTCCAGAAAAGGCTTTTCATTACTACAGTTTAGCTGCTGAGATTGATATTCAAAAAGGACAACCCTCTTCTATTTTCGAATTAGCACGTTGTCATCAATATGGAATTGGAACAGAAAGGTCTCTAGATAAAGCAATTTATTATTATAAATTGGCGGGAGAGAATGGATTCCTTGTAGGTTATAAACAAGCAGGCTATTGCTATGAGAAGATGGGAGGAATAGAAAATCAAAAGAAAGCCGATGCCTTTTTTAAAATGGCCAAAACCGCTGAAAACACTCGTGTCGAAAATACAATAAAAAGGGATGAAACAAGCTCATCATTTCAAGTCTTTTGATCATTCAAATCAACTAATTCAGAAATTAGCGCAGGCTTTCCCCTCGCTTAATAATCCCTCATCTTCAACAAAGTTAGTAGGTGGTCCTTTATTTACACAACGCAAAGAAGCGGCTGCTAAAGGTGATGCGGAAGCACAATATCAAATGGGATTGAATACCAAATCAAAGGAAGAATCATTAAAATATTTCAAATTAGCAGCCGATCAAGGACATTGTCTTGCACAAGTTAAAATTGGGGATATTTTTGACGAGCAGGAACAATATGAAGAGGCTTACAAATACTACAAATTGGCGGCGAATCAAGGGGATAGTAAAGCACAAAATATCTTAGGATATTATTTCCAAAATGGGTTGGGTGTTAACAAGAACGCTTCAGAAGCCTTTCATTTTTATCAATTGGCTGCAAATCAAGAAAATAAGCTAGGGCAATGCAATCTTGCATTGTGCTATGAAAAGGGAATAGGAGCTGAAGAATTTCCAGAGGAAGCCTTTAATCTTTTTAAAAAAGCGGCCGACCAAGGATATGCTCGTGGTCAGTTTCATACTGGACGTTGTTATGCTAGCGGCATTGGAACTGAAGAATCACTTCAAAAAGCAATCGAATATTACGAATTGGCTCTTGCACAAGATTTTGAAAGAGAAGAAGTAATCAAACGAATTGAATTCTGCAAATCCACTCTAAAAGCTTTCGAAAAACTTAAAATGGAGGCCCAACAAGGAGATGCAGAGGCACAATATCAATTAGGAGAGGCTTATTTATATGGTAGCCTTGAAGAAGATGATTCTACTGCTATTTACTTTTATACTCTTGCAGCCCAGCAAGGGCATGTAAAAGCATGTGAAGAGCTATATCATTGTTATCATAATGGAAAATACGAGGTTGAGAAATCTCACGCAAAAGCTTTAGAATATCTCAAAATCCTTGTCGATCAAAATGATCTTTTAGGTTTAAATAATCTTGGTTTTTATTTTGCAAATGGTCTGGGAGGATTAGAAAAATCCTACGAGAAAGCTTTTGAGTATTTCAAGAGGGCTGCCGATCAGGGCTATTCTCCCAGTCAATTCAACGTGGGTTTGTATTTTCAAGAAGGACGGGGTATTGAAAAATCAGATAAACAGGCAATTAAGTATTATAAACTCGCAGCAGAGCAGGGTGATCAGGGCGCAATGAAAGCTTTGGCAAGCAACTATCACTATGGGATAGATTTGAATAAATCTTACGATGAAAATCTCGCCTATATCAAACGCTTGATGAACTTTGGAGATACTATTTTCCTCTATAATTTGGGAATTAATTTTCATTATGGGAAAAAAAGTTTACAACAATCCTATGAAGAAGCGTTTAAGTGTTTCAAGATTGCTGCTGACAAAGGAGATATTGATGCGCAGTATAATCTAGGTCAATATTTCAGAAATGGTTGGGCATGTCAACAATCAGATGAAGAGGCTTTGAAATATTATAAGCGTGCTGCCGATCAAGGACATGTTCCTAGCCAATATCTATTAGGACAATATTTTAAAAGAGGTATTGGAGGGGTAGAAAAATCTGACAACGAAGCATTTAAGTACTTTAAACTGGCAGCGGATCAGGGAAATATTCTAGCTTGTATAGATTTGGCAGGACTTTATCATACCGGAAAGGGAACCGAACAGTCGTATGAAAAAGCAGCAAAATATTTCACTATTGCAGCCAATAAAGGGAACGCTGTAGCACTACACAATTTAGGGCTTTATTATAAAAAAGGCGTAGGAGGATTATCTAAATCTTATGAAAAAGCTCTCGAAAATTTCAAACTAGCAGCCGATCAAGGTCATAAAGGTGCACAATTTCAAGTTGGACTTTGCCACGAGTTGGGGTTAGGGATAGACAAATCTTTAGAAAAAGCCATCGATTATTTCCAATTAGCATTGGCTCAGAATTACCAAGTAGAGAGAATAAAAGCCAGAATAGAAGCTTGTGAAAAAGCCTTACGACATGCTGGTGTAATAAATCCTGGTGTGAAAGTTGCAAGAGAGGCTTATTCTAAGATTCAGCAGATTGGGTTAGTCATTGCTCGCAGTCAATTAGTCGATGAGGTAATTTTTCCCAATGCTCAAAAATTGGACATTGATGCCTATCTAAAAGATCGCAAAATTACGACATTGAAAACCATTTTTCATAAAACAAAAATTTACCTATCTTTCTTCAAGCCTTTCATCCAACAAATTTGGAAATTGAAGTGATAAGAGATGCCATGATCGATAATCCTCAGTTCACTCTTCTTTGTCCAAAATCAATCGCTCAGAGAGTTTATCGTGCTTTTTATAAAGTCGGTTATGACGTTGATGATTGCTTAAGGTGTCGTCAATTAGAAATTGAAGGGCGGGATCTTTATGGAATTTTGTTTATGAGAGAAGCAGCTTAGTCATATAAGACATTAGGATCTTGGGCTCTGCTTCCTGTTATAAAATTCCTCAAAAATGAACAAATCATACCTTTTTGATTGAGTCATTTTTCTTATCTGATTAACTTGAATTTGAAATAACATCATGCCCGGAGTAGTTTTTTTCTATGATGATAGAAGTCTCAAAATTACGTTTAGACCTGACTGGAATCATCAATCAAAACAGCTTTTGCTGGTACACCCTGCATCGTTACAAAAAATGGGCATGAGGTTGTTGCTATCATTTCAATTAAAGATTTTAAAAAATTGGAAGCGTTAAAAAATTCCGAAAATTTAAAGAAGCATCCTTCCAAAAAAATTAAAATCGATAAAAAATTTGAATCAATCAGTGAGAAAAAATTTTTCGGATTAAAGGAAGCGGCTCATTTTATGGGTGTGTCTTGGGGGTGGTTACATCGTCGTGTAAAACAAGGATTTATTAATGTTGTATCCATAGGTGGGAAAAAGCAAATTACAATGGACGAAATTAGACGTTTTCAAAAATCAAAGAGTGAAATTTATTCTTTCGAAGAGGTAAAGAGCATCCTTGGAATTTCGACTTCGTTTTTTTCAAAACTGCTCAAAAATGGCAAAATAAAGGCTTCCAAAGTTTTTGGAAAATATGAAATAGAAAAAAGCGAGATTGATAGAATTTTGAAAGAAGGAACTGAAGTAAAAAATCCAAGATTGGAGAATGATTCGAAGACAGTTGTGACTCCTTATCAATAAAAAAGAATGGCATAAAACCCAATTTAACTAAGGCGTTATTTGTAAAGATGCTTTTAAAACTGCATAACGACCTTCTAAAATATTTGACTAAAATTAGAATCAGCCATCAAGTTCTCTTGGATTTTTTCGAATGTAGGTGATTTAGTTTCATTCAGCAAAAAATTGCACTGAATTGCACCAAACTTGGGTCAACACATTTCCTATTTGTACGTATTCTTGAGCTAAAATCCTCGTGATTAATTGGGTCAAACTTGGGTCAAAACTCAACTATTTGTCGGAACTCGGAAACCATGTACTGACACTCGTTTTTCCTTGGGTAAAGATCAGCTCTTGAGATTTTTAATTCTTTTAATAACTGCCCAACCAGAAATTTCACTCGTAAATATTTGTAAAGTTACAGGTAAATGCTCGTATTTTACAAATAAATACCCCTATTTTTCCAAGAAATCAGATGCCTTATTTTTACTGATCACTTCGGATCTTTCGGACCCAACTAGGAGTCTTATTGGTCAGCCCAGAAAGCACGCTAAGGATTTTAATATCTTTGTAAGGGTTTTTAAAGACCTAACTGGTACCAGTTAGGGCCTACCCGGTCTTTAGATTACTCCCTCGACTGAAATCGAGCGAGGGAGAATCCATCCAAAGTTTGCATGAATTTTACATTATAATTCTTGCAATATTCTGAAAATGTGTTATACTTAATTGCAGGAGGACTGCAGAATGACAGCTTTGCAAGAAATTAGGGTTCACCTGAATCCCGGACAAGTCTATAGGCGAGCTGACATCGAAAAATGGTCGAATGCCGTTGATCGTCATCTGAATCAGCTTCAAAAAGAAAAAACCCTGTTTAAGCTATCAGGTGGTATGTACTATTGTCCAAAGAAATCTCCGTTTGGCCCAGTACCTCCAAGTGATTATGAACTTGTCAAAGCTTTCCTTAAGGATGATAGATTCCTCTTGACGACCCCAAATGCCTATAATAGCCTTGGAGTTGGGACAACTCAGCTTTATAATGAAACTGTTGTATACAACCATAAACGCCATGGTATCTTCAAATTGGGAGTGCGATCTTTTCGATTTGTCTTAAAACACCACTTCCCATCGGATCTCTCTGACGAATTTCTGTTGGTTGATCTTGTAGATCATATCAATCAATTGGCTGAAAACCGAGAACGAATCTTAAATCTTGTAAAGAGAAAAGCACAATCAATGAATCAAAAATATCTTAAAAGTGCCATTTTAAATTATGGTGGAGTGCGCGCAAAAAAAATGTTTAAATCCATCGCGGAAATATAGACAATGACTGGTTATTTGCATAACCACTACAATTTCAACGACCTTATATCAATTTTATCAAATGAATTGTCTATTAGTCCTGTTCTTATAGTTAAGGATTATTGGATTATGCATTGCCTATATGGACTCCAAAATCAAGGACTGAATTTTCAAATGAAAGGAGGCACCTCTCTTTCCAAAGGGTATAATCTCATTCATCGATTTTCTGAGGATATCGATATACTCATAGAGCCACCTAAAGAAATATCCGTTTATGTAGGACGAAATCAAAATAAAGATGTTCATAAAGACAGTCGCCGACTCTTTTATGATTGGCTTGCTCAAAACATCAAAATAGACGGGATTGTAAAAATTGAACGTGATACGGCATTTGATGATGACAAGTATAGAAGTGGCGGAATCCGGCTTTATTACAAAACGGCCCACAACCATCCAAAGGACCTCAAAGAAGGGGTTCTTTTGGAAGTTGGGTTTGATGATATAGCACCAAATTTCCCCAAAACAGTAAGTTCTTGGGCATATAACTATGCTGCAAAGAAGGTAAATATTCGCGATAATCGAGCCAAAAATGTACTTTGCTATCACCCTGGATATACATTTGTCGAAAAGCTCCAAACTATTTCTACGAAATTCCGAAAACAGCAAGCACAAGGCACGTTTTCTGAGAATTTTATGCGGCATTATTATGATGCTTATTGTTTGCTAAAAAATCCAGAAATCCAAGAGTTTATTTTAACAGAGGAGTATAAGGATCACAAAGAAAAGAGGTTCCGTAAAGGAGACAATCCAATCATATTGGAGAATGAGGCATTTTTCCTCCGAGAAAAAGAAGTAAGACAGAAATATCAGAATGAGTATGAACTAAGTCAATCCCTCTATTACAAGGAAAAACCTACATTTCAAGAAATATTGCAGATAATAGAAAAATTTGCAGATAAATTGTAATAGTGGTTTGCCAATCATTGGCTCGAAAACTTACGCTAATCCTGGCTTAGCTCAGAATTCGGATTATAAAGCACGTTAAGGATTTTGCTGCCTCTGTAAAGGTTAAACTTAGCGTTGTCAAAAGTTGGGTGAGTTTAAACAAAGGGAGCCAAGTTATACTAGGCAGATTCATGTCAAAATGCAACACAAGGATTATTTAATCATTAGGGTACTATGAAGATTTGGACGCAAATGCATGCTAAGAGCGTTATTTTGAATCGCATTTGCACATTAAATCGATTAAATTTAAGATTTAAACTGCTAAAATTTTGTAAATTTCCTATCCACCAGGAAAAAAGTAAAAATTTGAAAAAAAGGAGAAAATTTATGATGGCTGTAGGCCAAAGCCCAACAGTTCCACCTCCAAGTCATGATAGTATAGCCCAACCCCAGTCGGTAAAGCCAAGTTTTAAGATAATTCCAGGGTATATAGCTAGTTTTGGATTGGCTCTTGTTGAAGGAATTACCGAATCCGAATCACTCGAAGCGGTAAAATACTTAAAAGTAGATATACTAAATCCTGAAATTTGGAAAAATCATACAATAGAAAGAAGAAAAAACATTATTAATGAACATAAGTTCATTTATTTTAAATTAGATGCGACCGATAATAGTTTATTAGAAGTTGGAATACATTTTGCAATGTGTAAAAAAATCGAGGAGTTTAAACTTGAAAAAATTCGTCTGGGAGATAGCATTCGCGATGAAAATCCAAAAATGGTGGTCGTAAAAGATACTGGTTATGCCCGGTTGCTTAAAATGTATCTTCCCATGCTTGAAGGGGATGTTTCAACCATTTATATGTGAAAAGAGAAGAATTAAATTCCGATTAGGAATGGCAAGGTTTGATTTACTCTAAAAGGCAGAAATAATCTTTTTTTTGTATATTCATCATATAACCTCCCAATTGCATAGAATATGCAAAGACAAGGATGAATATCTATTTGTTATTTTTTTTGTTTGAAACAACGATGGGCTACTTTTGGCAGCTTTACCGCATATGAGGATAACCAGGAATCAAAATTGCATGAAACGAGCAGTCTTGCAATAAGTTGTAAGAAGCTCATATTAAATCAAATTAAAATCCCCACATCCTTCTAGCATCAGCTTCAGCTAAGTTAAATCTAATCCTTGCTATTCCATGAATAATATGTAATCCATTCTGTAGATGATTTAATGCTGGACGAGGATTTGCAATATGCCTCTGAATATTTGCAATATCTCTTTGCATTCTTTGATCTAAACCCCTTATTGTTTCTCGATAAATGTCGAGAGTCATTGAACTAATCGCTGTAATTGCAATAATTGTGTTTTGGATTTCTCGTATGTGGTTATTAAAATCAAATAAAAATCTTCCAATGATAGGCTGATGATTTAATAAATTAAAATTAAAATTCATAAATACCTTCTTGAGGGTTGGTTTAAAACAAAACTGATTATTGCAAAGTTTGTAAAAAATAGGAAGAAAAAAACGGGTATAATACGGCGAAGATAGAACTTCGAATGTAGGTGATTTAGTTTCAGTTGCATTGAATTGCACCAAACTTGGGTCAAACATTTCCTGTTTGTACGTATTCTTGAGCTAAAATCTTCGGGATTACTTGGGTCAAAACTCAACTATTTGTCGGAACTCGGAAATTAGTCTGTTTTTCCCGATCTATCTTCTTTCTCAAATCACAATACTGGCCGATTTCTTCTTTAGGAGAAGTTCTAATGATTCTAATTCTTTCTTGCGTCCAATGAATTTCATGTCATTCTTATGAGGTAAGAAAAGTTCTTAATTTTACCTCATAAGAATAACAGATGTCAATCTTATGAGATTATTTTACATGAATCTCACGGGGGAATGAGCTTCGATGTTGCTTAACGCGAGTTTTGGATAAGCTTACTTATCAAAAATTGGTTTAAATTGCATTGTGGACAATAATTTTGCTTAATAACAGTTGTTTCTCCCTTCTCGTCAAATGTACAGTTGGCTTACATGGATCATAAGCATACGCCACTATTCCGCTGACAAGATTGACAAGGAAATTCCATGGACTTCGATGCCGATGATGTTCGATCTGGCAATCAGCTTTTAATTTATTATTAACGCTTTCTATAACTCCACGACTTCGTAACAATATTTTATCAACGAGATTCATTAATTTATTTTTCATATTCTTTTTAATTCTTGTAATAATCTGTAGTCCTTTTTCGTATAGCTTAAAGAACAGCTCTTGAGAGATATAACCCTTGTCTCCAAAAAGTTTACCAAATATGTCTTTAGATAGTTCTGGAACAGGAACTCGATCGTCGATATTTCCTGAAGTCAGCATATAGGCAAGGATCTCGCCTACATTATTGATGATTAAATGCAATTTGAATCCATAAAACCAGCCTGTAGATGTTTTTCCACGTCTTGCCATTTTTTTGAACACCCGATGGGAGTTTATGCGTCGCGCATGACATACGGTTAGAATGGTTGAATCAACAAAAGAGATTCCAGTGCATTCGCCTAAACAACCCTGAGAGAAAATAAAAAGGGGAAACAAGCAAGTTTTCATAAGATTTACAAACCTGCTATAAATTAGCAATTTAGGGAAGTAAGGTTTTAAGAAAGCGAGAACATATCTTTCATAATAATCTTTAAATGTTCTATGACGAGTTTTATGGAACATAGTAACAATCGTTATAGCTTCACTTAAGGATAATTCTGTTCTGCGATTCCTTCTCTTTCTATCTCCGATTAATCCTCGATCTTGATTTTCAACTAATATTTTTCTCCATTCTGGTTCAAATTCCTTGCAAAAATCGTCCACATCGCAAAAAATTGATATAAGTATAAGAATATCTCGCTTAATCATCTTGACCTTCCAGTGTTAAAGGTTATTTGTTTCAGTGAACAAATTTTTAATACTGTGGAGGTCTTTTTTTCAACCCTAAACAACTTATATTCAGAATAATTTTAATTATTATTGGATAAGCAAAGCTTTTTCAGGCCCCGAACTTGTTAGGGGCCTGAAAAAGCTTTGCTTATCCAAAACTCGCGTTAAAAAAAAGCGGTACGGCACTATCGCCTCCATGTAAATCCCATTCGCCAGTGGGTCGTGAGTTTTCCCAAGCGAATTCGTCATTACCTTCAAACTGATACCCTCCTACAGAAAGTGCTACGCATTGTGGTCAACGAAATAAAGAAATGAGTATTTGACAAAATTGTATGGTAAATTTATCATTGGACTATCACATTTACAACGAAAAATTGTCATTATATGAAAAAATATATCATTCGTGTCAACGAAAAGTCTCTTTTTGACTCATTTCAACGCCCCTTTATAAGTGCGCTTCTTGGTCCCAGACGCGTGGGCAAAACAACTTTGTGTCGTTATTATCAGGAACTCCATCCAGAGCATGTATGGGTTAGTCTTAATATGGATGTGTTAGGTCAAAGAAATGGTGTGACTAATGAAGAACTTGAACTCATGATTGAACAAGGTGCTTGTCAAAAGATCGGGGGTCCAAAAAAAATCTGGGTTTTTATTGATGAAGCTCAAAAGTGTCCTGAATTGTTCGATCAAGTAAAATTGATTTACGATGCTCATAAAGGCAAAAACAATGTGAAGTTTATTCTCACAGGATCGGCACATCTTAACTTGCATAAACTGACTGCCGAATCTCTTGCCGGGCGAGTGGAGCTTTTACATTTACGAGAATTTAATCTAAAAGAAATGACTCTTCTGGAGCACGAGGATCTCGAATTGCCCCCAGAAACTGCATTCGACCTGATCTTTAACTCAAAGGATCCGGAAAAATTGAAGGAGGTTTTTTTTGATTTGCGACCCTTTCAAAATCTTTTTCAAAAATCTCTAGAAGACCACTTGCTTTGGGGTGGACTACCCGAAGCGCTTGAGGAAAAATCAGGTAAATACCGTTTGAAGTATTTGGGAGATTACTTGCAAACCTATTTGGAAAAAGATATTCGGGCGATAGAAACGATTAGCGACTTACAATTGTTTCAAAATTTGATGAAAATATGCGCCGAACTTACGGGATCTATTCGTGATGACAAAAAAATGCTCGATGCTCTGCATTGCTCAAGAAATACACTTTTAAAATATCGCGATTATTTACTTGCTACATTGCAATATATTGAACTTTATCCTTATATCGGAAGCTCAATTAAACGATTGGTGAAATCTCCAAAAGGCTATTTAATTAACAACGGATTAATAAGCTATCTCACAGGGCTTCACGACCTTTCGATTTTGAAAACAACAGGTCTCATAGGCAACAGGTTTGAAAATTGGTTTCTCAATGAAATTCAAACCTGGATGGATACAACCACCGAGAGGCATCAAATTTCATTTTGGCGCTCCTCTACAGGTGCGGAAGTAGACTTCGTGGTTTCCTTCGCAAACCAGGTCATCCCTTTTGAGGTTACCTATTCTCCTCAAATTCTCACAAAAAAACTAAATAATCTTAAAGCATTGATGAAAAGTACTCCCAACGTTTCGCTCGGTGTTTTTTGCTATATGGGCAACTTTTCATTTGATGAGGAAAATCGCATTCTTTATCTTCCCGCCTGGATGATTTAACTACCCATTTCCCTCTAAAAAGTAAAGGGGTTATGCAAGATGTCTATTATTACAATAGAATCAAACTAAGAGCCTGTTCAAAATCTTTCTAATTTTGTATAAGTAATTATTTTTCAAAATAATTACAGGTGTTTATGCCTTATTCCTATCCTAGTGATATTGATCGTGAACAGTTTAACAAAATTAAGCCTATTTTGGAATCTGCAAAAAAAAAGACACGACCTAGAACAATCGACTTGTATGATGTTATTTGTGGTATTTTGTATGTTTTAAAAAGTGGTTGTCAATGGCGAATGTTGCCTAAAGAATTTCCCAAATGGCGAACTTGTCATTATTACTTTACTATTTGGAGTGAAAAAATAAACGATTCATCAGAGAGCATACTTGAGAAGGTATTAAAAAAAAATAGTCGGAGAGATTCGACAAAATAACGATCGCAATGAAAAAAGTAGTTTTATAATTGTTGATGCTCAAAGCGTAAAAAATACTGATACCGCTGAAAATAAAGGTTATGATGCTGGAAAAAAAATATCTGGGATTAAGCGTCACATCGCTGTAGACACGCAAGGATTGCCACACGCAATTCATATCACGACTGCGAATATTAATGATCGAAGTGGGGCTTTGGAAATGTTTTCATTGCATAAAGACGCCTTATCGGATGTAGAAAACGTTCTTGTAGATGGTGGTTATAGCGGAAATCCATTTGCAAATGATGTAGAGGAGCTTCTTCACTGCAAGGTGGAAGTTGCTAAACGAAGCGAACTTCATACCTTTAAGGTAATTCCCAAAAGATGGGTTGTAGAGCGTTCCTTTGCTTGGTTAGAAAAGTGCCGTAGGTTATGGAAAAATTGCGAAAGAAAGCTCAATACCAGCTTACATATGGTAATCCTTGCTTTTGCTGTTTTGCTAGTGAAAAGACTTTTAGTAGGTTGTTAGATACAATAAACTACCACAGAGCCCACAGAGAACACAGAGAGGGGTCTTATGAATTATTTAATTAATCCAGATATATCTGAAGAAATAGACGGGCGTGAAACTGATCCTTTAACGGGTAATATCATTGAGGCCGCTATTGATGTACATCGTGCGTTGGGACCAGGCCTTCTTGAATCAGCCTATGAAGCCTGTCTCGTTTATGAACTAAGGCTAAGACGATTGAAGGTCGAAGCGCAAAAGCCTCTACCCATCTTTTATAAAGATGTTATGCTTGACTGTGGCTATCGTCTTGATTTGGTTGTAGAGGATCAGGTAATTATAGAAATTAAATCAGTGAATGCGATAGCCCCAATACATAAAGCATAATTACTGTCTTATTTACGGCTTTATGGAACCTGTACTCGAGGATTGCTTATTAATTTTAATGTAAAGCGATTAGTAGATGGCATTTGTCAAATGAAGATATACCCCCCCTTTGTGTTTTCTGTGGGCTCTGTGGTAGTTTTAACTGCTGAAGTGTTCAACACTAAAATTTTTTAGGCAAAGAAAGTTTCGAGAAATTGTCTATTTAAAAGATTTTGAACAGGTTCTAAGAAAAAAAGTATATCGACTCAAAAACACATAATCACTACAATATCCTATTGTAAAGTATTGAATACCAAGGACAAAATTTATGAATCCCTTGAATTTACCCCCGGAGTTGATCCTCCACGTTTTACATTATTGCAGTGCCCAAGATGCATGCAATTTTGAACTTGTCTCAAAAGCTTGCCAACCTCATTCAAATGATGAAAAACTATGGGAAGCGCACGTAAAAAACGATTTAACAAATGATATCCTGCATAAACCAGATAATTTACCATGCAAAGCTTGGTACAAACAAAAGGTTTATGAAAATAGCGACCACTACCAATATCGAATGCAGGCACGAATCTCTATACAAAATGCAGCTATCCGTGGAAATCTGGTCGGAAGAACGGTTGGCTTTTCAGCAGGTTATCTCATTATTACAGCCAGCTTTATTCCTCTGTTAGTGACGCTTTTACTTGCCACAAAAGATGAACCTTTATACCAAATCCAGGCGATGGTAGAAGATTGGAACAAGAGTGAGGATAGTTTTTTAACATTTCTTTATGAGCAGATCTCTGTTTTCCAAATCGCTAAAACCAGTTCAGTAATTGCAGTGCCAATTTTTCTTAGTATCCTTCCTCTAATACAGCAAGGATACATTAACAAAACAACTGCTATGGGAAGCTTCGTTTGCGAACGACTTTTGGAGAGAACCACAGCTATATTTGTCTCTTTCAAACCAATAACTTTACAAACTTATGACTTCGCAAAGAAAAATGTAAAAAAAATCATCCATTCGGCACGAGCTACCTCTGTGAAGACGGTGATGGTAGCCATAAGCCTGTTTTGCATATTGTCCTGTTTATGGCAAATCTGCAGACCGATTACTTAAAAGGACTTCGCCAGTGTTGAGATGAGAAAAAATATATATCGATTTGAGTTTGGATAATATATTTATCTGAGGCTACTGCAACGAACAAGTCCAAGACCAAGACTCTGCAGGCTCTCCACTATCACATGAGGAAATACTCTGCGTCTCTTCTTGGAGGTTATCTAGAATAAAATCCACTGCAACTGAGCCAGCTACTTGCTCATGCTCGGTTTTTAGAAGTGCAATAGCTTTTTCCTTGCTTTGTTGTGTTTCTTGTTCCAACATGAAGGGTTCTCGACGCTTCTCGGTTTCTTCTTTTTCATCCAAATAAATAGTGTTCAATATTTGTTTTGCATTTGGCGATTCTTGCCGAGCAGCTCTTTCAAGCCAATAGATCCCTTCTTCACGGTTTTTCATTGATAAAAGAATAACTCCTAAATTGATTTGAGAATTTATGTGACCTGTCTTAGCACTTTTTAGGTACCAACTGACGGCTAGAGGCAAACTAAGTTCGATTCCTTGACCCATGTGATAGGCATACCCTAAATTAAAGCAAGCTTCCACATGGCCTTGCTCGGCAGCTTGTACAAACCAACGGACCCCCTCAGGATATTTTGGTTTTAAGCCAGGCCAGAAGGTGCACATGCAACCCAGCAAAAATTGAGCGTTGGCATGCCCTTGCTTGGCGGGTTGTAATAGCAGCTTCCAGGCTTTTTGAAGCTCCACTTTTTGGCCAAGCTCCCCATTTAAATAAATACAACCCAGCTCAAAGCAAGCACGGAGATGTTTATTGTTAGCCGCCTCAGAAAACCATTGAAAGGCACCTGACCCATAAGCGGAATCAGCGCCGGCTAACTTTGCCAAAACACAACCTAAAACATACTGAGCTTCAACGTGATTTTGTTGTGCTGCTTTCATTAAGCAACTGATTGCAAGCGATTTATCAGAATCCAGGTCTTCATTAACGTCATAGAGATAACCTAACCGATACATCACATCTGGTTCTTCAGGGCATAATTTGTAGTATTTAACTGCAAGGAGCGGATTGTCCTCTTTCGCATAGATCTGCGCGAGAATTCGATAACATATTAGTTTTATTTCTCTAATTTCTTCATCGTCCGAATTGCTAGTAATCCCCTTTTCCAAGTACTCCTTAGCTTCATCATACCGCGATTGACTGTAGAGGAGGGAGCCTAAGCTAAAGGTAGTAACAAGATCTCCTTGTGCAGCCCCCATTTCAAGCCATTTGATCGCCTCATCAAGATTAGGTTCCATCCATTTAGATTTCATATATAGAGTACCTAGTAAGCCTTGGGATTGAAGATCCCCTAACAAAGCTGCTTTTTTTAACCAAGCGAGACCTTCTTCTACTTGAGGAGGTTCTTTACCTAAACACAATTGACCAAGAAGCCGAGCGGCATCTTTATATCCGCATGCAGCGGCTTTTTTTAACAAACGCAAACCTTGTGCGGGTTTAGCTAAAGTTCTATTTGCACTGGTTGTATATATCCAGCCAAGTAAATAGTCGGCCTCAGCAATCCCCTGAGCAGCAGCCTCCTTCAAAAAACTTGCAGCCTCTAAAGGATTAGCCTCTACGCCCCTTCCTTTTAACAAACATTTCGCTATTTCAATTTGCGCAAAAGGGTCGCCCAATTTTGCAGCTATCAAAAAATTGTCTGCGGCCAATTGATCACTTTGCTCCACCCCTTTTCCAAATAAATAACAATAGGCTAAATCTGAAACAGCCTGGGGATAATTCTCGTTGGCCCCCTTTTTAAAGTAGGCAAAAGCCAATTTCTCATTTAAGGGAACTATTTTACCAAGCATATAAATTCTTCCCAATTCAGCCTGCGCAAGGGGATTTTTTTTAGCTGTTTCTGTCAGAAGTTTTAAAAGGAGGGGCTCATCCTCCTGAGCTATTTCTTCTTCCATCAGCTTCATAGCCAACATGAGTTTAGCTGGTTGATGCCCTTGCTCTGAAGCCTTGGTCAAATAGTTTAAAATCTCTTTGCGATGTCTACTTTCATCTTTTCGATCAAGAAACAGCCCCAAACAATAAAGGGCTTCGGGATCTTCTTGTTTTGCACCCTCACGCAACCAAATAAGAATCTGTTCACAAGAAACGGTTTTAATTTTATCGCAGATAGAAAGCCGAGCGATGAAGAGCTGAGCATCAAGAGAATTATTATGTGCTGCACGAATCAATAAAGTAAGTGCTTTGCCTTGATCGGGTTTGATTGGACCTCTGCCATAGAAATAGACAGTTCCAAGGGCGTATACACTATTGGAATGGCTCACTTTAGCCAACTCTTCAAGAATCTCTAACCCTCTAAGAGTTTTTTTCTTCTTCATCCCGCGGCCTGTCATTAGAAACTGAGCCACATTCAATTTAGCATCGAGATCGCCTTGTGCGGCGGATGCCTCATACCATTTAAATGCTTTAACAGAATCCACGGGAGTGCCCCGCCCTTCAGCAAAGCATCTTCCACAGTAATACTGGGCTATAGCATCCCCCGCCTCTGCAGCTTGTAGGAAATAAAAGAGAGCTTTCTTATCATTGACGTCAACTTTCCATCCAAAAAAGCACATCTTAGCAAATAGGACTTGTGCTGGCAGAATGTCTTTTGCAGCCGCTTGTTCAAGGTATTTAGGAGCTTGTGAACGATCAAGAGGAAGCGCGCTGAAACTTTGAAAAAGGATATCGCCATAATTGTAGGCGGCCCACGCATGTCCTAAATCGGCTGCTTTTTTAATTAAGCCCAGACCTTCTTTATCATCTCGAATTACGTTTATGCCTAGCCAATAAAATTTACCCAAAGCAAATGCAGCGCTTGGATGATCTTGTGTAAGGGCTTTTTTATACCAGACCCTTGAACTTTTGTAGCTTTGCGGAACACATTTACCTACCTCATAAAAATAGCCTAAAAGTGATTGTGCGGTAGCATCGGTTTTAGCAGCTTTGGTGATCCATGCGAGGCCTTCCTTTTCATTTTTCTCAAAGACGACACCTTCCAATAGCATAGTCCCTAAATGATATTGCGCGTCGGCGATCCCTTTGTGGGCATCTTCAACCAATTTTGCTTTTATTTCAGAATCGTAGATGAAAGAAGAAAGTCTCTTTAACGTTTCATCAAATAGTGAGTAGGGCTGTTCTTTTTTTAACACGATCTCATAAGCACCGAGATCTTTTTTTACTTCCTGGACAATTCCTGAAAATTCTTTTTTTAATAACTGGGGAAGGACATGTAAAAGAACAGCCCCATCTGAGCTGTGGTTGCCTTTCCCGGTGATACAGGTGACTCGACTGACCTCATCTTTTTGGGCTTGTGCTAATAATTTTCGGACACCAGCTTTGAACGCCGGTACTCTAAAACCATGAAAATCCTGGGAAAGTCTTTTATCATTTGCACCTAATGATGGATTCATTTATCACCTCTTCTACAAAGATTTTCGGAACTGAAAATGGGCTTTTGGGGAATGTTTAGGAAATCCTCTATTACCAATAAGGTAAAGAATAGAAAAGATTATTTCTATAAAAACTTGGTAAATGAAATCGTTTAACTAGTACACCAACGCACTTAAATTGACGTATTTGAGCATGCCAAAGCCCCGGGGCTGAACGATCGTAAGTGGGTCCATATTGACTTAATAAGGAGAGTGGTGCCTAGAATAAATGAATTTAGGAAGATTCAAACACAAAGACGCAAAGGCACTAAGAACCTGTTCAAAATCTTTTGTTAGATACAATAAACTACCACAGAGCCCACAGAGAACACAGAGAGGTGTCTTATGAATTATTTAATTAATCCAGATATGTTCAATAAACTACACAAGTATGGAGGCGGAAGCTGGAGATTGCCATCCTGATACCATACAACGCGCATTTGTATCGAAGCTTCAAGCTTTTTATGATCTTGCCGAGCTTTTCTCTAAAAAAAAGATGGATCTTTCCATCGCACGAGTTCTGAGCCAAATCCTGGTACAGTCAGAAGACTTTTTTTCCCCTTCAAACGGGCAGAACTTTATTCAATTTTGTGGTTCCTATTTTTCTACTCATGCATCCCAAAAAGATGATCTTGTACAACTGCGAGATGTTTTGTATTTATTTACTCTAAGAGTCTCGACTTGGAAGATTTTTGATGACACAATATGGGGCCCACTTATTAAGACATTAGGTGAAAAGAATCTACCATCTAATCGTGACATTATGATGTCTGAAATTACTGTACTGTATCAGAAGCTTAAAGAATTATTACCTGAGATTAAAATTCCCCTAGCATTGCTTCTAAATGGAGTTCCCTTTGAAGAAATGATACAACAATCCCTTTCTTTTAAAAAATTAAGTTGCTCAAATGAAAAGCATTCGATACAAGATAATATTCATTTTTTACAATTACTTGAAAGTACAAATTTGATGACGCCTCTGGCTCGCCCTTTCATTTACAGCCTTTTTCTGTCTGTTTCAGAAGCTTTTATGAACTGTTCTTACACCTACCCCACTTTGATGGGCCAGCTCTCTTTTCTCCACCAAGATCCGCATGTAATCGCTGCCATCCACGGCGAAGAAAATGTGGGAAAGAGAGTCTTTTCTTTCCTAGCTAAGCAACGGATTCAAAGTGCTTGTCTTCAAAATTTTGCCTCCTATCACTGCTTGGTTGAAATGATAAAAAATGCAAAAGAGGCGGATGCATCAAAGGTCGATGTAGAAGTTTATTATGATCAACAGAGTCAAATTCTAACAATCGTTCTTCAGGACAATGGCTCGGGGATGAGTTCGCGCGATTTGATCTCTTTCAGAACACCAGGGGTGACCACTAAGAGAAAAGTGGCAGACAATCCCAATTTTGGACAGGGAATCTTCTCAGTCTTTGCCAACGGATTTTCTTCGTTGACAGTCCAAACAGCCAAGGAAGGAGTATGCAATACTCTACATTTGGAAAAGACCCGGGAGGGCATTTTAGAGCAAATCAATAATGAAGAAGAGACCAGTGCAGCTTCCGGAACAACGATGATTCTGTGCAAAAAAACTCATGAATCGCCGACCTATTTAGGAATCAGCATATTTTCTTCTCTCATCGATGATTGTAAGTATTTAACAGGAATGGAGATCACCTTCAATGGAAAACCCTTAATCCAAGGTGGGGAAAGGAAGTTTTTTTCTTTGGAAAAAACCTGCGTTGATGCTTTGGGAAGACCGCAAAAGGTCAAAGCTGAAATTGTGCCCAAAGGCTCTGGCGGAATTTATTCCAAAGGGTTTAAAGTCTGCGATCTTCCTACAAAGTATTTGGCTGGTCTTCCTCCCTTCATTCGGGAAAGTTACAAAAAGGAATACATGTCTTTCTCCCTTTCGATTGAAATAGCAGAGGAAGTGATGGGACGCTCTCACCTCATTTTAGACCCTGTACTAGAATCTGCTTTGCAAAAGATCATCCTTGAGACATCCTTACGCAATATCCTAGAATAGTGGAAAAAGGGTAAGTTGGATTTGATTGCAGAAGACTTTTGGAATCTTGACGAGCCAGAGAGAGTTTATCCACTTCCCTCTTTACTCGAATCAACGCAAGGCTTCATTTTTGGCCAAGCGGAAGAATTGCCTGAAACAAATGGTGAGAAAGAGACCTCCCTTGACGATTTTATAAGGATCCTTGGAAAAGCTTCAACAACTATTTGGAAGACTTGCCGAAACGGGGCCCCTGCACGATCAGCGCTTCTGCACAACTCTCTTAGTGCATTCTGCTCTCTTTGAGAGCTTAACGTTGTATAAGCTTCGTTCCTTAATCCAAGCTCAAATGATGGATGTGGAGAAAGAAGCAAAAAAGGATTCAGAGAGTTTGAAAACAATATGTGGAAATCTTAAGGCATCTCCCCTTTATAGGCAGGATCCTCCAAAAGTTTGAAGAAACAACTCTAAATTGGAGGGAAGTCTTGGTCGAGCAAACAAGGGTTGGAGAGCAATCCCCTTCTCCAGAGTTGGCCACCTTTTGTCTACGAGTATCTCAAGAGTTTTTTATGACAGATATTGAAGTTGAATTTTATGCAGAGATTGATGGAGCGACTGCTCACGTTACACCTCCTTTGAAGAAAATTTGGATTAATTGCTTTTCCGAAGAACTCAGAGATTTCCATAAAATGAGTGATGAATATGGCAAAGTCTCCCCAGCTCTTTTTATGAAAAACCACAGCAAGCTAATAGTCAAATGGCTTGACACTATATCGCATGAATTGAGCCATTTGGATGAGAATTCTCCATGTAATCTACACGATCCTGCTTTTAACAGGCTGATAGCTAAAAAAATGAAATGCCTTTTACAGAACTCTCATGTTGTGTTTGAGATCTTATGCGATGTCCTCAGCAAAAAAAATGATTAGCAGCCTCGTAGGGCTGCTAAATTATTCTGAATCTTACCCAGGACGATGCCCCATTCGCGTTAAGCTAACAAAAAATACTAAGTAACAGTTCAGCTTCCTCTCCTTCGTCGGAGTATCTGAGCGAAGGTAATCTGGCCGTCTCGGCCTGATTCTAATGGGCTCAGATACCCCGACGAAGGAGAGGTATCTTCTAAATAACTACCCGGTGATTTGTAGATGCTTCCGGGCGCTATCCCGGTAGGAAGCTGAACTGTTACATAAAAACTTGGGAAATGAAAGCGTCTTGACGGAAAAATGGGTAACCACTAGATTATTTTATATTGTAACATACTGAAAACCAAAGACAAGATTTATGAATCTATTGAGTTTACCCCCAGAAATGATCGACCATATTTTACCTCATTGCGGTGCTAAAGATATATGCTGCTTTGAGCGTGCCTCAAAAGCTTGCCTGGTTCACGCAAACGATGAAAAATTGTGGGAACAGTGCGTAAAGAACGATTTCCCAAATGATTACCACCATAAACCAGACAACTTAACATGGAAGGCCTGGTATGGACAGATAGTCGAGTTACATAACAGCTTTAAGTATCAATATCGCATGCAGGTAAGCCTTCCAGCACAAAACTCCAGGCAGAATGCAGCTATCCATGGAGATCTGGCTGGTAGGTCGGTCGGTCGGGTAGGTGGGGAAATCATAATTGGAGCAAGTCTTGCTGTCCTGCTAGCACCCCAATTATTCGCTCTGATGGAAACAATTGCTAAGCAGCATGGGCAGGATTTCCGTGTCCCGGCTATAGTACAAGAGTGGAATACATTTGTTCAGGAACCTGTGCTTATGACTTTAATTAATTTTTCAATGCCAGCGTTATTTGCCTTCTTATTACCTCGACCCCTATTAATGACTAAAGCTGCGGCTGTGGGGAGCTCTGTTTGTGCAAGACTGTTTGGAAGCACTGCAGCAATATTCGTCTCTATTAAACCCCTTACCCAAATAACTTATGGTCAAATAAAGAAATCTGTAAAAAAAATCACCCGAGGGGCACGAGCAACCACTATGAAGGCTATGATAATTGCCACAACCCTGTTTTGTCTCTTGGCCGGCTTATGGCAAGCTAGCAGAGCGAGTGGTTAGGGTAGAATGAGAGGGAGGGACAAAAGTATGCATTTAGGAAAACTTAAAAATGAAGCTTTTATCAAGGCTTATAAACAATATGGTTTTTCCACAGTTACACAGCTCGTTGATGTTCGCATGCGAAGAATTAAAACGAAAAATTGCTCAGGAAAGACGTGCTAAATGGCGGCAAGAAGCTCATAAAGAATATGCGAAATCGGATCCAAAATATATGTGGGAGAGTGTAGATGGAGAAGATTTCCTTCGCAATTGAAGTGGGAAATATTGTTAGAGTTGCCTTAGATCCTACTATGGGAGATGAAAAGCAAAAAAGAACGCTTTTGTTTAGTAATCGAAAAAGGCAATAGTCACCTAAATTTGATCATTATATTGCCTATCACAAATGACACCGGAAAGAGAAGTAGTCAGTTTTATGTTCCGATCACAAATCTGAAAGAAGCTGGGTTACAAAAACCATCAGTTATTGATTGCTATCAAATCAGAACGATTTCCATTGAGAGACTTGTAAAAAACAAATATGGATCCTTCGCAATTGGCAAAGTTGATGAAGCATGTTCTATTTAATGTGAGGCAAAGATTAGCGTGGTTATTAGATATCGGTGAGGAGCATGTCAATACCCCAGATATTTAACTTTTCTAATTGTCACAACTCTTCCTGTGAGTTTTTTAAGGAATTTTGCTGCCAAAGCAGTTATAAGAAAAAGATTAAAATCTCCCTATTTAGAACACACTGCTCAATCGTTTGCTCGCTTCTTTATGCGAGTCGGGCTTCCTACAAGTATAGATCAATTTAAATAAAATTCACTTTGTTTTCATCTTTCTTCGTAGCTTATCTACTTAAACAACTTTTTGGAATGGCTTAATTTACGTGAATAGTAATGATAAACCTAAAATCGCTGTAGGTACAATGACACAGGAAATGCAAATCATGCTTTCTATACCACTGATCTTCCACAGTTCTTCCTAGTCATTTTTTTATTTGCTATGCACATTTGAAAATCCCACCTTAGGAACTACGAAATTATTCATTTCAGCAAATAATGTTTCTCTTTTAACTTTTTCAATTGAACTGGGGACATGCATATAAGCAAAACATACTCTATCTTTTAACCAGACCTTGAGCCTAAAAAAACCAGCATCCTGATCACAATGATAATTTCCTTCAAAAATTACTTTGTCTTCATAACGAGAAACTTCTCGAACTGTTATATTTGTGAAAATGAAATTTTTTTTATTGGAAAATTTTTTAAAAAAATCATTGGCTCGATCTAAAGTATACCTTTCAAATTCATCAAGTTCTTGCCACAATTTCTTATCTTTTACCCCTGAACCTCGAAAGTAGCCAAATTGAACCCCCATAAGGTCTAAGTTATTATTTTTTACTTCATATCCATGCCAAATGTAATGCGGATAATCACCAAGCAGATCATCCTTTTCTGCATCCCAATTTTTATCGTTAATAAACAAACAAAATTCATCTTCCGAATCGACTCGATAGATACGTTGATCGTTTAGAGAACTTATATCACAATAACTTATTTGCGGTTGGATGATAGCAGTTATCACAATGAGGATAGGGAGGCTTAACATACCTATGGTAAATTTCATCTGATCTGTCTCCAGGCTGTTAAATAAGGTTTCTGAATCATCAACAATCTAAAAAATATCAAAGCCATTCAAATTAGTAAAGAAATATATTTAATAGAATAGGTGGGTCAAATGTGGACCTCAATTGACATTTTGCATCATTCATTTCCTTGCCCATGCCCAAAAAAACCAAAAAAGACCTTTTTCACAATTCAATTTAAGATGACTCAGAAACAGCTTTAATTGGGCAAGGGCAAGGAAATGAATTGTGCAAGAAGTCTTAATATCTTATGCATCTGTACCTAAGCAGGGATAATAAGCATAATTTCTAGGTTTGCCTTTAGAAAAAACCCATCAGCATGGCTTGAATTTCCTATTCTTTGGGGATTTCTGAAGGTCGTTATTAATGAGCTCGGTGAATACCAACCTCAAAACCACATGCTTTAAGAGCGTAAATAATAGTTGAGAATCTTGGTTTCCCTTTTTCGGAAAGGCTTTTGTAAAGGCTTTCGCGACCAACATCCATCTTAAAAGATATCAGTTATGTCACCTTGAGCTTCGACAACATCACGTACAGCCAATAAAAATATCCCAATTTCGTTAGTTTCTAATGCTTCTTCAAGGCAGGCTTGAAATAAGCAGAAGATTCTTCAGGATCTTTAAGACTTTCAATTAAATGCTGTTTGTAACTTCTATAACGTCTCATTTTTTACCTCTCATTGAATCAAAAGATGGTCCTTCCAGTATTCTTTGGATTTATTAATGTCTTTTTGTTGCTGTCTTTTACTACCGCCCAAAAGTAAAATCAAAAAGTTATCCGTTTTAAATCCGAAATAGATTCTGTAGCCAGGACCGAAATCAAATTTCAGTCAAAAACACCATCTCCAACAGGATCATAAATTCCAAGATTGTTTGTGACCCTAATCCTCGCAAACCTTGCTTTTATTCTTGCACGGACTGGTCTATCAAGACTTTCAAGCCAATCTGTGTAAGGTTCTTTTCCGCGAGCTGTTTTGTAAATGTCTATTTCGTACATTCGCTATCTCACTCCAGTTCTATTGTATCCGAATAGATACTTTTTGTAAACCAGGCTTTTTTTATTGTCTCGTTCTCTTGTGATTCATTCGCTCTGCTCCAGCAAAGAGCTTAAGCAAGAAAGGAAACTCTTCGCAAGACTCTTCTTTCTCGCCTTTCATGTAAAGTGTCGAGCTTTCTTGACAGCCTTCTCCTAATCTTCTGCAAGCACTTCATAAGTGAGATATTGAAAGGTTAAGTGTTCGACAGCATGCTGGTATTTCACGTCTAAAATCCCAAATTCATAAATTTTTACGTTCATGAAATTACACCTCTGCTATGATACCGTGTCAAAACCAACTTGAATATTTTGATAAAACCAGATGGTATTCTGTTTGAATACCAAAAGTCAATAGAAAATTTATGAAAATAAAAGACTATCTGAGAGAAGAAAAGATAACCTATTCACGATTGCCGAATTGCTCGGCATTCACATAAAATCGTTGAAAAATATTGCTAATGGGAACCGAAGACCCAGCTTAGTACTGGCAACAAAAATTGAAAAACTTACTGGAGGAAAGGTGACCCCCTCACAATTAGCTGAGGATTTTGAAAAATATTCCTTAGCTAAATCCAAAAGTAAGCCGCCTAAAAAGAAAATTAACGAGATAAGTGATTAGAAAAATTTATTTTACCAGCATGGCTTGAATTTCCTATCCTTTAAGGATACAATTAAAAGAGGCTAAGCATCTTATTAATGTCCCAGACTAATACAGAATATGACCCATCATCTTAATTATCCTGCCGGCCTTAGCCGATCCTGTTATTTATTTAAGAACTTGATTATAAATATCTTGTATTTGAAGTTTTGAAATTAGCCTGATGCGTATGGCATTCAGTCCCCTTTGAAAAAGTTGCCTTCAAAGAGAGTTTTGTAACTCCCTAGCCAATTTGTTGAATTTTTATTTGCTTTGGCCTCTAGGTTAAATTGGCTGAGCACTTCTTCTACGACAGTTCTATTTTTAATAATTCCTCTAGCTAAAGCGGCTGCCAAACGCTGCAAAGTCATAATTTTTGCATTAAACTTAAAGAACTGCTCAGAGGCTATCGTGAATTCAACCGTATTCTCCAATGATATCCCTGTGTAAAAGCTTCATCTACAATATCGATTTCACTCAATACAAGTCCTTTAAGGATCCCTTGGGTTTTTAAAATGGCAAGGAAGTTGTAAAAATCCATTGCCGCATAACCCACAGGTCTTTTCAACTTATCCAAATTATAGATAAAATGCTGATTATCAACATAAGCTACAGAAGCACTTTCGGGCTGCCAGAGGAATTGATCGCCATGCATATCTTGTCCTCAGACTTAAATGTATATCTTTCATGACTGTTTTTTAAATTCCTGGCTAGCAAATGAAAATGCCCCAGGGGAATCCGCGGCCTGAGCTTTGTAATTTGAGTTTTCCAATAGCTCGATAAGACTATGCAAAACCCATTCTTCAACACCAAAGCTAATGAAGTTCTCTCCATAACACGAATCTTTCCCCGCTCGAATCCTTTAGCATGCAATTCTCCCATCCCTTTTCCTGCCTCGTAGCAAGCTGTAGAGAATTCTGTAAAATGAGGCGACGTTCAAGGCTTTCCAAAGGTTGAGTCCCTATCCTGTCGAGGTAGGTAAGAAAGGTCTCACCTTCTGGATATGTTTTCGCAACTACATATTTATCGTCATTTTTTCCAAGAGCAAGGAGGTGAGAAAGCTTGAAATGTTCCAACTGAAGGGAATGCAGAATGTCCATCCCCACTACCTCCTCAATAAAATAGTGAAAATCCTTTTGTTTAACCATCACGGAAAATCCATCTTCCGCCTGAATTTTTGCACAATCAAATCCCTGATAATCCAAAGGGTTGCTTATCATGTAATCGATCTTGAAGACACCGTGCGCCTTTGAACCCCTCGCCTTTTGAATCATGGAAAGCCAAATTTGTTGATCGTTTTCTCCTAAATGAGAGAGGTTTGCAAGGATCTTGGATATTTCATGCTCTGAATAATGAAAATAGGAGCCAAGGCGCTTGTTATTTTCAAGGGGTAGCCCCTCTACAATCTTATACAAACCATCGATCACTTTCTGCACTTTCGGAAGATGGGGAGAAAAGGGCAGTAAAAGATTTTGCGTACCACCTATTTTCTTTTGAAACTTATCAGCAGCGTTATCGTTGAGGCTCCAGACATTGTTTTCAGAAGCTGTTGATTTTTGGTGCGGTATCTCCACAGCCCCCAATTCTTCTTGAAGAAAATTTCTCATCATTTTTCCAAAGGAAAATAGCTTCCTACCTTCCGCTAAATCTGTGTCAGAAATTTTCTCCACAAATACATCATCAGATCTCCCTATTTTGCAGGCTAAAGAACGGGGCTCAGGCTGGCTTTCTAAGACCGGCTCATGACTGAACACCTTAGTGAAGTCTTCCAAATACAATTCAGGGGGCTTATCAATGGGATACTTAATTTCCCAATCACCCACTTGGTGGATCACATCTACCATACTTTTGAAGGTGGCTTTACCAGTAGGCGTATTTGCCCACAGCTGTATGAAACCCATACAAATTAGAATAAGGTCAAATTCTGAAATGGCTATTCTAGGATGAACTAAAAGGGATCTTAACAACTTTTCACTTTTCTGGAACCTTCTAATTTGTTTAACGGTCAGTCCATACTTTCCCATTACCTGGGCATCGGCTTTCGATAATCCAAAATAGGATAAAAAAGACTCCCATTTTTTGGCTGGTGGGGGAATCTTCGCTAGTTTAAATTCGGTCTCTTCATGGCTAATCTTTTCAGCAAGCATCCTTTTTAATTCTATTTCATCTACGCGAAACCGCTTACAGAATTTTTTCCGATCTGTATTTTCTTCTATCATAGATCTTCTAACAGCTTTGCGTTGATATTCCCATTCTTTTAGATCTTCGGTTATTTGAAAGCCCTGTATGACTAGATCCTTGCTTTGAAGTGATTTCATTACCCCAATCACATCTACCTCAGGAGCCACAAAATAAACCAGCAGCATAGGGCTTATCCCTATATTGATAAGCTGAGTAAATTCATCCGCATCAAGTTTTAACTCTTCCCGGTTAAAGACGGCGCGCAATTTATCTCCGGGAATTCCCGTCTCTTTAGATACCTTTGCAATAGGCTTGCCTTGTCTTTTCATTACGTTAGTAAAATCAATGCCTTCCGGTGAAAGTTCTTTAGGATAGTTAGGTTCTGAGAGCAATTTGTCAGGACAAATACCTAAAGCTTCAGCGATTTTATACACATTCTGCATACTAGTTGCTCCCCTTTTCTAAATTTATCAGTATTTGCAAAAAGGGAACGGAGTGGTAGGGGTTGTATGCAAATGCCATCCCTTTTTTTGAGATCCAGTTTTCTTGAGCATAAATAAACAGATTGGCAAAAACATTTTGTGCTTCTTGTGATAGCATATTTCTTTTGTCTTTTGAGATCGCCTGGGATTTTTTTTCTACTTTAGTTCTTGGTGTGATTTGAGGAATCTTCCCCCCGCCAAATTCACTCTCAAGAAAATTCCTCGTCATGGTTTCAAATGAATTTGATGTCTTTTCATGTTCAAGCATCTCTGATGTCTTTGAGCCTGTTGCATCGATTCTTTCAGAGAAAACTTCTTCTGGAATTTTCGCTGAACAGCTCAGTGGCATGTTGGACTTCTTAGCATAACTTTCAATGTATTTTGCAATTGATTTAGCGACATTCCTTTTGATTTTCCAATTGCCGATTTTCTTAACCACATTCACAATATCTTTGCTTGTAAAATTTCCCGAGGGTGTGCTTGCCCAAAAATGGGTCATTGCAACAAGAAATTCATATTGCTGCTCTATCGAAATAAAGGCGTTGGGATCTTCGAAGCATGCTCTAAGAAGCTTTTCACATTCTTGAGCTATTCTTAATACTTGCGGAGAAAGTAAATATCTTCCCATAAGAAGGGTATCGCTTTCAGATACCTGGAGCAGAGATAAAATGGCTTGCCATATATTTTCAGGAGAAAATAAATTTGCTAATTCTAAATCGTTAATTTCTCCATTTCTTTTACGAAGGGTTTTTTGTAAATCCCTTTCATTTTTGCCTAAAATTTCACCTACCTGACCCATGTCAATGTTTTGTTCTCTTAGAAGAAGTTTAACAGCCCTACGGCTACAAACTCCGTCTGGTTTATCTACCATCTGAGAGGGTAAATTTTGTGTTAAAGAAATGACATTCACCTTTAAAGAAGCGTGCGGAGCCAGTACATGCATTCTGAGCCTAATTTTTGATTAAGCTGCACGACTTCAACGCCATCAAATTTTCCCCTGCTATAATTAACGACTCTTCTCAACTTAGGTATTGAAATGTTTGTTCTTTGAGAAGCCTGCTCTATAGATCTAATTTCTTCAGGTAGCGCATCAATAAAAGCTTGGACTAAGGGTGAAAGTGTTTTATGACTTGGCGCTGAAACCAATATAGCGGGAGGAATTTTCAATACCTTAGCTATTTTATACAACGATTGATAGCTAATAAGTCTTTCCCTCTTTTAAAGAATTGCAAACTCCCCAAATAATTTCGACAAATGTAATTTGATGGAATATCCCAAACTCGATAAGAATAATAAATGAGAGAGGCGATCTTTTCATTTGTCATCCAATTTTTATTTTCATAATTTCTTATCAAATGACCACGCACGTTTTTTGCTTCTGCTTTTGAAAGATTTCCTTTTGGGATGTTGCCTACCTCACTGCAATAAGGTTCAGAATCACTGGTTGATTCCGAAACTTCCCCTTCTTCAATCATTTCTTCTTGATGTAAAGACTCTGGGAGTTCAACAACTTTCAAGTCTTAAAATCGCTTCTTTGGACTCTCAGGAAACTCCACCACATCAAACTCGTCTTGAAGGAAATTTCTCATCATTGTTCCAAAGGAAAATAAATCCCTTTCTTCCTCTAAAACAGCTGCAGAAATATTCTCAGCAAACACATCCTTCGAATCATCGATTTTTTCGGAGGCTAAAGCACGCGACTTTGGGCTACTGGCTTTCTAAGGCAGCCTTATGAGTATTACTTGTTAAATAGAATTCAAATAATTCTTCAATATCGTGCTTAATTTCCCAATTTCCCAATTCGCAGATCATATTTTTAAAATTTTCGAAGGTGAATTTTCCGTTTATGCGTAAAATTGAAAACCAATAAAAAATTGAATAAGGTTTAATTCTGAAATGGGTGTTTGTGGATTAACTAAACAGGACCTTAAAAACTTTTCACTTTTTCTGGAACTCTCTAAGCAGTTTGACTGTCAGCCCATACTCTCCCATTATACGTGCATCACTTTCCGATAAATTCAGAAAGGATAAAATAACCTTCCATTCTTTAAGTGGAGGGGGGAATTCCTCTAGTTAAAACTGGGAATATTCAATGCCAATTATTTGTCGGCAAGAATTCTTTTTAATTCTATTTCATCCACTCCCAGCAAATCGCATAATTTGTTTCGATCTAATATTTTCTCCTTTCATCAATTTTTTTACAGCTTGGTATTGAGAGACCCAGTTTCCAAGACCTTTTCGTTGCACGGTATTCATGATTGCATTCACACCAACATCAGGAGAAACAAAATAAACAACTAGAGCGATGTTAATACCTATATCAATAAGCTGAATAAGTTCACCTATATCAAGTTTTACCTCTTCACGGTTAAAGACGGCTCGCAATTTTATCTTCTGGAATCCCCGTATCTTTAGACACCTTTGCAATAGGCCTGTTTTGTCTTTTCATTACATTAATAAAATCTATGACTTCCGGTGAAAGTTCTGTCGGATAGTTAGGTGCGGAAAGCAATTCTTCACGAGAAAATATTTAAAGCCTCAACAATTTCATTAACAGTTTGAATCCTAACCCTCTTTCCCTGTTCTATACTAGTGAGAACCCGCAATAATTGGCTGTGGTTGTGGGGATTTAATGCATGTGCTAGAGCTGTCTTTGAGATCCAATTTTCTTGCCCATACCCTATCAGATAGCTATAAACATATTGTGACTCTCTGCACTGAAGATATATTTGTGAGGTGTCTTCTTCAGCTGCCTTGGAAATTTTCTCCACAAATACATGATTAGCATCATCTATTTTGCAGGCTCTTGTTGTTAACTTAGGAATTTTCCCAGCACCTGTTTCATCCCCAAGAAAATTACGCTCCATAGGTTTAGTAGCTTTGGTGGATGCTTTTATGGGACGCGGTTGCATCATGTATTCCAGTAAGTCTACGCATTTGTCTGCGAAATCAATATCAATGTTATTTGTTTTAAGCATTGACCACAAACGCTCTTCTACCCATTCAGCAAAGACTAACACTTCAAAAAAATGATTAGCCTCAGAAGGAATTTGTCCGTTGAATCCTGCGGCATAACCTTCTTCATAGCTTTCTGTCCAGCCTTCAATTCCTGAAAGGGAAATTCCGCATGCCAATCCTTCTTCTCTAAGCATGTGCTTGCCGTTAGCATACCCGCGAGATATATTGCTGGAGGGTTTTAAGGATACATTTAAATTTGAACAGAAAGCCTCCATATCTACAATTCCTATAGTCATGTACTTTTCAGACCAGGTAAAGTCCGAGCTATGTAC
>CAWCVY010000053.1:0-18812 GCA_963799115.1 uncultured Chlamydiae bacterium
CACAACATCCACTTCCAATAGGCACTCCTCCTGAGCGAGAAATTTTGGTGATATGCAATGAATTAGGTTTATTGTGTCCGACTAAACTACTACTTGTTCGACTAAAAGTCGGACTAGCTTTCTTTTTTCGTCAAAAGATAATTCATTTGCTTTTGTTTGCATTTTTTCCAATATGTTGTCAAACAGGCTTCCAAATTCAAACTTTCTACCTGTAACCTTACAGCTTGTAATCCTTGAATATCATTCTCTAGACTATTCTTGCGCTCATTTAAATTAAAATTTCTCTTTTTCAGTTCCTTCAAATCTATTACCCCACTTTGATATGCATCCAGAAGTCTATCTTGTTCGTGGGATAGCTTAGAAAGTTCTTTTTTTGAAATAATTTCTCTCGGTGTTAATTTTTCGACATTTGATGCCTCTTTAGCTCTTCTAGATAGCTCTTTCTCTATCAAAGCCGGCTCTTCAGAAGGTGTAAAACCTCATCAAAATATGCGCATCAATTTTATCTTGACCAAAGCCTTATTTGTGCACTTCTTGTATCTCTTACTATCCTTCCCACGACAATAATAATATCCTATGTCCTTTCCTCTATTTCGTTTTGTTCTTTTATAAAAAGGCTGCCACATAAACCACAAGTGATCGATCCCTGAAGAAGACTTGGTTTCTTTGTGTTCCTAGGAGAAAGATCTTTATTTTTTTTCAATTTTTCTTGTACTTGTTCAAAATCATTTGTATTAATAATTGCCGGTACTTTTATAGCTATCCACTCATCTTGGGGACGCCTTCTTTTTGCATATTTAGCCTTTTTATATACTTTTGAGGCATATTTCCTAATAAGATCGATTTCCCTTCGCAACGCTCTGTTTTGCGAAATAGCAGTACCTATATATGTAGGATTTTTTAAGATATCTCTGATAGTGGCCATGTCCCATTTAGCCCCTCCTCTTCTAGGTTTTATGCCTTTTGCAGTAATTCTACGAGCTACATCCATTAAGGAATCTGATTCATGTAAATAAAGCCAGTAGATTTCTTTCACGACAATGGCCTCTTCTTCTACTATTATCACCAAGTGCTATTTTCTTTTATAACTTTTCGATATCCGAAAGGTACGCTTGGAAGAGCAGAAGCATCTCCGTTTTTTGCCTTGTAGAGTCTTCCACGACGCGATCTATCCATAAAGACAGCTCGTTCGTATTCAGCAAAAATTCCTTGGAAATGTTGAAACATCTTAGCTTCAGGCGTATCTGAGACAGCAGGTTTTTTTAAAAAACGTGCTTCTACACCACGTTTACGAAACTCTTCTAATAAAATTAATTGATGGGTATAATTTCTAGAGAGTCTGTCAGGCGAATAAATAAGTACAGCTTCAATAGTTTCAAAACGAATCAGATCTCTAAGTTCTTCTAGAGCGGGTCTTTGCAATGTACTACCACTTTCTCCGTTGTCAAGGAATATATATCTTGAGTCAATAGAGTAATTGTTTTGTTCGGCATAAAGTTTAATAGAATCTATTTGGCTTTCTATGGTTTCTTCACCTTTTTGTTTCAGAGAAGAGACCCTTGCATAGATTGCTACTTTCTTTGATTTTTGCTTTTCTATACGTTAATTTTTGACCATCATGGCATTCCTTTATCTTTGGCGTCTCTAACACTATATCCAGGGCTGCTATTAGTTGCGCTACTTGATTGCGTTGTGGGCGATGTTGAAGAATGATTTTTCTCTGACAACTCATGTTTGGTGCAATATTCCTTGAAGTTCTTTAAGTCCAATAAGTTTTTGAGACTAGACCTATCAAAGATTTTTTTAAAGAAAAAAGTGCCTATTGGAAGTGGATGTTGCAAAACGACCTTTCAGGTCTTCAGCAAAGCGGCAATGACGACATCACTGCACCGTGAATGCTTACAAAACCTTAGGTTAGTGTTTATGGGTCATCCCCCCCCCCCCCCCCATGTTTTTACCCACAACCCAGCCACATTTCTTGTAGCCTTACGAGACTGCGATTTTAAGATTACGATAGCCAATTATTTTACTATGAAATCTTAATGAAATTTGATAAAATTATGATTCTTAAATAATCTCTTATTGCATAATTAATCACAGCAAATCTAAAAATTTGTCTGTTCGACTTTTCGATATGAACAGGGATTATAACTACTGAGAGTGAAAAGAAATGTATAATTTTTCAAATACTATTGCATATTTAGACGCTTTCATGAGAACCGATATTTTATCCCCCTTTAAAGTTCCATTAAGCCTTTCCAAAAAAAAAATTACTCTCCTTGCTATTGCAACTCTTAGTGCTCTAGCAACTTGTCTCTTATTTATTATTTCTGTATTAGAGCAAAAAAAAAACTTCCTGGCGAACTAGATAAAGTCCTTAGGGATAAGTTTGAAAGGCTTATTCAAGAAGAAAAACCTAAAATTGAAGAGATAAAGCCAGAAAGTAGTGCAGCAAAAGAAAATCGCATCAAAAGGCAAGAGGAAATTCTTGTAACAGATCATCTTGCTGCTATCCAAAATAGTGAATTACCACTTCAAGATGTTCCGAAAGATAGAAAAACAGAAGAATATCTTGTTGCTGTCCAAAATAGTGAATTAGCTCTGCAAGATGTACCAATTGATAAGCGAACTGAAAAGAAATACTGTCTCGTTGCTGTCCAAAAAGAGGGGTCTGCTCTAGAGTATGTCCAGAAGATATACGAACCGAGGAAATGTGTTTTACAGCTTTTAAACAAAATGAATTTATTCTAGAAAAGCTAAAGAAAGATCCTAAATTTATGCTGAAAGCGATAAAATTAACTGACAATGTCTTAAAAACAAAGGGGTGCCTTGAAACAAGCGGATGAAAGCTTGAAAAAAGATTCAAAATTTATGCTTGAAATTATTCAAGTAACTCCTGACCTTGCCTTTGCTTACACGGATAATAGTTTAAAGCAAGACTCTATATTTATGCTTGAAGCATTGAAATTATATAGCCTAGCTTTGAATCATGCAGATGAAAGTTTAAAGAAAGATTCGGCATTTATGCTTGAAGCAATGAAAATTAAAAAACTTTCCATACAAGAGGCCATGCGAGTTTAAAAAAAGACCCTAAATTTATGCTTGAAGCAATAAGATTAGATTCTTCTTTTTCTATATATGCAGACGAGAGTTTAAAGAAAGATTCATGGTTATGTTAGAAAGAATGAAACTGACTGACTCACAGTCTTCGATAGATGATGCAGATGAAAAGCTTAAAGAAAGACCCGAAGTTTATGTTGGAAGCAATAAAAATCCATGGTTCTTACATAGAAAAGCAGATAAAAGTTTAATGAAAGATCCCCTATTTATATTAGAAGCAATGAAAATGGGTTTGGCTTGCCTTAAAGTATGCAGACAACAGCTTAAAGAATGATCCTGAATTTATGCTCAAAAGCTATAAAACAAGATGGCAGAGCTTACAGGGGAAGCAAATGAGAGTTTACAGAATAATGCTATTTTTGCCTGTGATGCCCTCCAACAAAATGGTTTGGCCTTAGGATATTTACCTGTTAATCTTATCAACTATGGCGTTAGAGATGCCCGCTCTATTGTATTGGCTGCCGTTGAACAAAATGGTTTAGCCCTAAAGGGTGCTAGTCAATTCTTCAAACTAGATCTTCGCGTTGTGCTTGCAGCGGTGAAACAAAATCCCAAGGCTTTAAAGTATGCCTCTGAAAGGTTGAAGAATGATCCCAGAATTAGAGCAGCAGCTGGCTTGTAATTCGTTCAGATGATTAAGATACTGAAAATTCTCTAAAAAAGCTTGATGAATAGGGACATCATCCCATTTCGATGGTTTATATCCCATCAATGTCTCATAGTCATAGCCACTCTTAAGCTGGGTAATGGTCAGGACATCCGTTTCGCATTTGTACTCAATGCGCCAAGTGCGGTAAGCTAGCTGATATTGGCCTTCTCCAATTTGCTTAATGCGATTATTAGCATAGGGCAAAGGAGATTGGAAAAGCCGATGTTCAATAGCTGTTTGCAAATGACAATTCCATGCGGCTGCTAAATAATCCAATTGGGATTTTGCTAATGGAGACCATTGCAAATTCAGGGCAGGGTTAGGAGGGAGCTCTTCCAACCATCCTTGACGAGTAATAGAAAAAGCATCTGCATAAGTTAGATAGGGCTTGAGATCTAAAATGGGTGTGCCGTCGATTAAATCATGATTGACGATAAACAGCCTAAGCCCTTTAATAGCCTTTAGCTCTACGCACGAAAGCCCCAAAAAATTAGGCCGGTGAGGAGAGCGGGTGGCAAAGACACCTTGTTTTTTTCCTCCGCGGGGTGGAAGGACTTTGGGTTTCCAATGCTGATGGCGGTGGAAGCGAAAAAGGACCGAGATTCGATCGAATCCTTCCAAGCCCTCTAAAGCTTGTTCGAATTGATGACCCTTTTTTAGTTGAATCAATCCTTCATTTTGGGCCAATATTCCTGATTGACGGGGCACTTCATAGGGAGCTTTCAAAGAAGTATGAAAATAACCAATCGGATCAACTGTAAACATGCTAGTATTTTTGTGAGAAGATTTTCATTTATTTGGAAGCATACACTAATCTGTTTTTTATCTATGATCACAATTGCAGGATGAAACCTAAAGGGCTATTTCTAAGACACGCGCTAATTTGGCTTTGAGTGGCGCTGAACAGCCCCTGCAAAACAGAAAGCACTTGGATTCTAGGTACAGGTTCATATAAGAGCACTTTGGCTTTTCTTCTGGTTAAGGCCTCTTGCGCAAAATCCAACTCTCTTTCATAAAATGCGGGTTGCAGTTTGCTTTCAATTGACTTAAGCCATTCAATTTTCGTCTCAGTTAACCAAGCCTTATAAGAGTATATTTCCTTTGTGCCAAGGTTATAACGAAATAGAGACATTAAGGCTTTAGTCACACAAGAGTCGCCAGCCTGAGTTCGTTGCACACGAACACACGCACCATTTCTTAACTCTTTACTATACAGATAATTGGATACGTCGGAATTCATCTTGAGGTCATCTGTGCCTTCTTCAAAGTTTTTAGCTATGATCACTTCAAAAAATTTTCTAGTTAATTTTTCACGAGGGATTTGATTCCATTGTAAGATGGCTATAAGAGAATCTTCTATTGTATACGCGTATGATCCAGTATTAAAAGTCGTAAAAACATATCCATTTTCTTTCCATTCAATTTGATTATAAATCCTATGATCCTTGAAGCCAGCTGGAATAATCACCGATGAAGGTCCCTCTTTCTGAGACAAAAGTTGTACCTTATCATAGATTCTACTTGCGACAGCTTTCACTACTTCCTCTTCATCTTGAGCCAAGTCCATTTGGTTTGCTAAGGATTTTGTAAATTTCAGATCTTCAATTAAAGTTTGCCATCTGTGATTTGCAACTAATCCAGGATATCGGTTTAAATCGGCTATAATGAATTTTAGAGCGTGAGCTGTGTTCATCCTATAAAGTTCAGATTCTTCAGTTTTGGTCTGTAGAAGTTGTTGATGAAACAAAACTAATTTTTCAACCTCATCAGAAGAACAGCAAGTTTCTCCAAGGCGAAAAATGTTGTTGACAACATCACGGGTTACACCTTCAATATCATTTTGATCTATGACCTTGTCGGAAAATTCGTCAGTAACGAAAAGATCTGTAATATAACTTTCGGGTTCTGGAGTTCCTATATAATTCTTGTCATTTAACTGACTAATTAAATTAGATAAATGATTGCAGCTATCAAAATTCATATTCCCTCACATTTATAATAAAAAAAATTATAACATTTATCTAGTATTTTTTACAAATTAAATGTATGCTAATAAAAGATGCCTTGAAAGTACAAGAAGATAAAGTGTGATTTAATTCTTATTACTTTAAGATTTAAAGTCGCATTTTTTGGCTTTTGATATTTTTAAATAAAACTGATTACTGGTTTTGGGATTTTTTCTTTAACAAAGGTCAACGCTTCATTGAATTTAGCATTTGCTTCTTCTAAATTCCCTAACTGGTGTAAAGTTACTGCATAATTTCTTAAAGCATCAGGATTTTTTGGCTCTAATGCCAAAATATCCTTATATTTAATTGCTGATTCCTCCAAATTTTCTTGCAATTTTTGATTACCAATAAAGTTGTGACCGAGTTTTCTTGCTTTGAACCAAAAACAACGACTCAATGTGTAACAATCGAGTAAAGCAGCCAAAGCGATAAAAACAATGAGACCAATTCTCTTTTGCTGGTATTTTACGAAAGATGCAATCTTTTCCTTGAAAATTGGAATGGCATTATTAGAAAAAGAAATTACCCAAGAGATATTCATCATGCAAGCCTCAACTGATTACTATCAAAAAAGCACTCTAGCATTTTTCTTATATTTTGCTAACTCTGTTTATTTAGAAAAAGTACAACTACTTGAGCATCACATTATCATGGAATTTTCTTGCTTTGCCCCTGAATTTAGGTTACTATGTCAAGCCTAATGATTGTAACAATATAAGATTATCTGAGGATTTAACATGAATATTGTGAATATTGAATCTGTAAAAACTTCTGTGAAATCTTGCTTTTCTTTTTGCAAAGAAAGGGCAATAAAACTGGCAGATAAAAGAATTGTCAAAGTGGCTGCCATACTATTCGCCTTCTTCGCTGCTGCGTGGGTGACTTATGAGGTCCGACGTGGGATCATAAAAAAAAGGCATGCGAACGATCAAAATAAACCAAAAGTTCCTGATATAGTGATGGAAGGGGTAGAAAATTCGTTAAAGGATAAAGGTAATCTAAATGAAGATGTCCAGAAAGATGAATTCCAAGAGAATTTACCCCATGATCAAGAGAAGGGTGAAATTACTGGTGAGGTGAAATCAAAACCTGCTGACGAAGATGTCGATCAAGGGGAATTTCCGGATGGCGAATCTGAGAAAGATGAGCTTTATGAAGATGACATTGATCATTTTCAACTCATTGATAAATGGAAACTGACTTACAAAAATGAGGATATTTATACAGATCAACTTAAAGAGGGCTTATCGGACGGTCAAGGTGATCTGTCTCATGTTGACAAAAAAAATGCCTTGAAAAAGCCAGTGGAGGAAAGATTACCAAACGGTAAAGTTAAACTGCCTCAGGTTCATGAAAAACCTGTCTTGAAGAAGCCATTGGAGGAAATTCCACCAACCGATCAAGGTAAACCGCCTCAGATTGATGAAAAACATGTCTTGGAGCAGCCGTTGGAGGGAAGTCCACCAACCGATCAAGATGAACTGCCTCAGGTTGATGAAAAAGATGCCTTGGAGCTGCCGTTGGTGGAAAATCCACCAATTACTGAAGGTAATATAACTGATGAGGATGGGAATGTTTATCAAGGGCAATTAGAGAAAGGCCAGCCGTACGGTCAAGGTAAACTGACTTATAATAGCGAAAGTTATTATAAAGATTATACTGGGGAATTTAAAGAGGGCAAACCCCATGGACGGGGGAAAATGATTTATAAAAGAGGCGAAGTCTATACAGGACAATTTAAAGATGGTCAGCCTGAGGGAGAAGGGAAATTAGTTGATAGAAAGGGTAATATCTATGTTTTTCACGTTTGAGGACGGACAACCCATTGGGACAGGAACACTGACCTATCAAAATGGAGACATCTATAAGGGTGAACTAGAAGGTTCAAAGCCGCAGGGCCTTGGAGAATTGGCTTATAAAAATGGGGTTATCTATACGGGGAATTTTGAAGATGGAAAACGCCATGGACATGGGGAAATATTCTATCAGGAGGAAACCGAGTATCAATATTACAAGGGGGAATTTGATGAAGGTAAGCGGCATGGAGAAGGTAAACTGATTTATAAAAATGGAAATGTTTATGAAGGGCAATTTGAAAATGGTAAATGTCATGGCCATGGTAAAATGATTGGCAAAAATGGATGTGTTTATATAGGAGAATTTGAAGATGGAAAGCCTACTAATGGTACGCTGACATTTCAAAACGGGAATGTTTATGTGGGAAAATTTCAGGATAAGAAGCCTTCTAATGGGACGATGACTTTTCAAAACGGAAATGTTTATATTGGAGAATTACAAGATTATAAGCCCCATGGTCAAGGTACACTCACTAGACTAGATGGGCAAGTTTCAAAAGGAAAATTTAAAGAAGGCAAATTCATTAAAACCACATGATAAGTGGGCAAGCCCCCATACACACAAAGGGGGATTGGACATGGACGAGTTAGTTGGACGAGTTGGACGAATGGGACGAATTGGACGGAATTGGACGGAATTGGACAGACCAATTCCAACATGTCCAAATAGTCCAATTAGTCCAACCCGTCCAATCTTTTATCAGAGCAATCCTAACATTTTCTCACCAGCTTCAATGGTGTCTTTAATTTCATCGTAACTTTCCCAGTAGGGCTTTTCTTTGCAATCTCTTACACTTATCCATGTGCCAAATTCCCACTTTTTCTCCCTGCCAGTTTTTTCAACGTGGACAAGATTTCTTCTCAGTTTTGGCAAAACAACTTCCAGATAAGTTTTAGGCTTTGTGCCCATTTCATTTACTTTCCAAGCTAATGAGGGAAATTTTTTAAGTAGCAAATGCAAACATGCCAGAGGATCGCCTCGTTTTGTAACCGTTTTCTCCATCCCAGCAATTAGGCAATGGACAAAGGTAGATTCGTATGGACCTCGGCATAGCCAATCCTCATCTTTTAGATAGGTCTCGATAGCTTCAAGAGCTTTGATATGTCCAGTAAAAATCAGATAATTAAGGGGGCGTGTATGATGGGGAGTCGAAGAATGTTTCGAACCTTTTGGAAACAAGGATTTTTTGAGAAGTTCGCGCTTTTGATTCTCAGGGGCATTTTGAAAAAATCTTATAAAAGTCATTCGCTACCTGCCAAAAGACATCAGGATTGTCCTCATGAATAGGATGCATGCCTCTTGCTTCTTGGGCTGTTAATAATTTGAGATAGGCTTCTTCCCAAGCTTCTAATTTAGGGATGGGTATTTCAAATTCCCCTAACTGATTGAACAAATGATAGACCCATCGATTTTCAATGTGCTTTATCGTTGAGATTGTGATTGCATGCTGTTGAAGAGGGGTTAAACACAATAGGCATTTCTGAAATTATTTCCAATATTTATTTTCAAAAGATTAAAAATACCTTTTATCTTAATGAACAATTCTTTATTCTTAGAGGCCATTTTTTTTAATAATTTTCCCTCCTTATCTAAAGATACGGCTTTAATATAATGATCTTTGCTTGATGAAAAAAGACGCGTTTCTGTTTGGCTAATTTTTTCTGCTAAATGAAATAACCCATCTGTATTTCTTTTTATTTCATAAATAGTCAATTGGATCAGATCTGTTTCATAATCAAAAAGCTCTTCTTTCCCAATGCCATCAAATTCTTCTTTTGCCTTTTTAAGTTCAAAATAAATTTGCATGTAAGTGTGGACCTTGCTGCATTGATGAATAACATCTTTTCCTTCTTTGAATAGATATTCCTTGGCTAAAGGAATGTCGCGAAGCTTCAAATGGAGGGCTTCGTTTTTGTACAGAAAGCTGTTCTTTCATTTCTTGAAAGAGATTTACATTTATTGAAGTTAGCATGACTTTTCTCCATTTTGGTTAATACAATAAGAATGATAGAAAAGTCACTATTAAAAAAATATACCGTAAAATTTACAGTATTCTTTGTCATTGTCAATTAATTAATTTTCAACTAATCTATACCTAAAAATTAATTGGAAGAAAAGCCATGTCTGATCTCCTTCATATGTTCAAAAATTATTCACTTAAGTATGATAAAAAAATTAAGGAAATCTGTTCGCCTTTATCTCAACAATTAAATATTCCTATATTTACCTATTACTTTGTTGAAGCAGACGGCAGTTTTGGATATCTCACTAATGAAAAGAACTGCAACGAATATTTCTTCTCCGAGCAGGTATATCTTGCAAATCACTATTTTGCCCATCCTGCATTTTTTCGTTCGGGACACGCTTTAGTTCCTTGCACATTAGATGAAAAAACTAGAGAAATTCTTAAAACTCGCTTTTCGGCTGATCATCTTCTTCTTTCCTTAGAGGTAACTCCAACTAAGATGGAGGGATTTATCTTTGCTGAGGAAAATGTAGGAGCTAAGGATGGGAAAAATTATCTTTCACATTTGGATCTATTCGCCCAATTCACTCGCTACTTCAAAGAGAAGCCCGGGATTTAATCGGAAGCATGAAAGCCGATCGTTTCGATTTGCTTTCAACCCGTGGAAAAGTGCTTTTCGAAACCCCTTCCGTAGTGCCTTTAGCTGCACATCAAGACCCCCAAGTTCTCACTTTTTTAAGGAAAATTTCAGGGTTATCCCCTCAAGAACAACGCTGCATAGAGCATTTTAAGAAAGGAAGGTCTGCACAAGCCACGGCAGCCTTAATGAACTTATCACAAAGAACCGTTGAATTTTATTTTGAGAACATAAAAAACAAATTGGGATGCCAATCAAAGTACGATCTGCTGAATTATTGAATACATAGATACGACCAAGTCACAAAGGGTTTAAAAAAATAATAGGAATATTCCTATCGATAAGACCGATAATGTAAGCAATAAATCGAGGAGCATTGAGGGATTATAGACACCTTTTTCAATATTTCTTTGAACTTGTTTATATTTGATAAATGAAAGCACACATATCAACCCCCCAATGATTACAAGGAGTGTTCCAAAATTCGAAGAATATTCTCGAAGAGATAAGGAGGAATTTGTTGATTCTTGGATATGAGATTTTCCCAAAAAATTAGCTACTTGCAGCGTGAAAAAAGAGAATCTTTCAATCACAAAACCAAATGCCATGATTCCCAAACTTGTTCTAATCCAAGCAAGGAAAGTCCTTTCATTTGCCATATGATCGGTGAGCCTGGCCTCTCTCCAGGAGCTTTCATCTATAATTTTCTTATCCATAATGAACCATAATGAAATTTCCTATCCCTTTTACTTCTATGGAATAAATTCGCAATTTTCTTATAGAGTCATATAAAATTATATTTTTAAATAAGCAACTCTTTTTATCCCAGTAAGACATGTCCAATTAGTCCAATTAGTCCAATTCGTCCAATTAGTCCAAATAGTCCAAATAGAACTGTTAAAAAAATGCTAGTTCATTATTATCCTTCATTCAAATGAAATGACAAAAGGAGTGGGAAGATGGACAATACAATAACCTTACAAAATTGGTGGCAATTGTCCAGCATACAAATAGGTGGGGCAATTTGCCTTCCAGTCCTTATACTCGGCCAAACCCTTAGCCAAACTTATGGCTTTGTTCCTGCCGTTATTTGTATTCTTATTGGCAATGCTATTTTACTGTTACTAGGCTTAGCAGCCGCAAAAATGAGCTATGAGAATCGCGGCACAACAGTGGAAAATGCTTTAGAGTACTTTGGAGAAAAGGGTGTGGCTATTTTTGCTGCCACCATGGCGATTTCACTTTTAGGGTGGTTTGGAATTCAGCTCAATATGATGAGCTTAGGTGTCATGGACCTGCTTTCCATGGATGCTGCGCAACCTATGAAGATCATCCTCCTCAATATTAGCCTAGGATTGATCGCCACTGCTACAGCCCTCTATGGTATCCGAGCTTTGAACTTACTGGCCAATATAAGCTTGCCTTTATTGTTTGCTATGATAGGCTATGCCTTATATACTGCAGAAAACAAAGACATCCCAATTCCTCAGCATTCTTTTTCCCTTGCAGGAGTCTCCGTAGTTATTGCCATGTCCATTGCTGTCGTCATTGACTTGCCTACCTACTTTCGTCATGCATGTTCTGCAAAGGATGGTATGGTTAGCATCCTCATTATTTTTGGAATTGCCACTCCCCTTCTGCAAATTGTGGGCGTTTTACTTGCCTATGGAACGGCAGGCGGAACGATTTTAGATGTCCTCAAACGGGAAAATGCCACATTATGGAACTTATGGGTGTCACTATTCCTGGTCTTGGCAGGATGGACGACCAACAACTTAAATTTGTATTCGGGGGTCGTCTGTTTGGCAGTCATTTTAAAAAAGCACTCTAAGACTAGCTTGACGCTATTATTTGGCCTCTTGGGTTCACTGTTAGCTTGTTTCAATTTATTGAATCACTTAGAATTCGTTTTAGATATTATGGGGGTGTTGGTGGCTAGCATAGGTGTCGTGATCATTACGCGCTATCTCATCATGCAATATATGGGACTTAAAATCACATCACAAGATCAAAAGCTGCACTTTTTGGCTTGGCTGTTGGGCGTTATTATTGGTTTCCTAAGCATGGCAGGATTTTCGCTGACCTCAATCGCTGTTCTGGATTCTTCTTTAGGGGCTAGTTTAGGAACACTATTAATTTTGATTCCTAGAGGATGTTATGAAACAACTTACAATTGACGATTTAGATGACCTAGCTATTGGCAGCGCTATCTTGGGGTCCGGCGGCGGCGGAGATCCTACCTATTTCCATCGGATGGCAAGATATGAAATTGAAAAAATAGGGTCGGTACCCCTCATTTCACTTTCGGAAGTTAAACCTGACGAGTACATATTGCCTGTATGCTATATGGGAGCGCCTCTAGCTGAAACAGAAAAAATGCCAAGCGGCCGCGAATATTTAGGCTTAAGTAAGCTAATCGAAAAAATTTCAGGGAAAAAAATCAGCGTCGTCATGGCTGCCGAGATTGGAGGAGCCGTTGCTTTCACACCTCTGATGGTAGCCGCTCAGCTAGGCTATCGCGTTTTAGATGGCGATATGATTGGTAGAGCTTTTCCTGAGGCACAAATGTGTTCTTCACATGTTTGCGGAATTAATATGTTTCCAGCATTTATGACCGATGCCTTAGGAAATATCGCCGTCTTATATCCAAACGATGTCTATGCTTTTGAAAGAATCGGGCGTAAAGTAACCATTGGCATGGGATCGTGGTCGGCTTTTGCCTACCAGCCATTGACCCCTGAACAAGTGGGACAGTGCCTTATCCCCAAAACCACTTCTCAAGCCATTGCCATTGGAAAATCTCATCGAAAAGCTAGGGAGTTGGGAAATGATCCCTTGGAAACGGTGCTAAAGATTTGCAAAGGGATATGCATTGGCAGAGGAAAAATCATCGACATTGATCGCGAGATTTCTCAAGGTTTTGTAAATGGCAATGTAGTGATCCAAGAACACAATGATTGCTTTGAACTAGTTTTTCAAAATGAATACTTGATCGCAAAATCCAATGGAAAGATCATCGCTACAACACCGGATATTCTTATGCTTCTTGAGCAAGATACAGGGACTCCAATTACGAGCGAATCTTTGCAATACGGTCTGAAAGTCAATTTGATTGGGATTCCAGCCCCAAAGATATGGACAACATCCCCCGGTTTAGAACTTGTGAGTCCCCATTATTTTGGCTACGACATTGATTATCACTCAATTAAGTTGGCAAAAAGAAAGTCATAAGAAAGGAGAGTTAACCCCTATGATAAGGCCAAAATATAGAATAGGCATCGATATTGGTGGAACGAATACAGACATTGTTTTGGTTAATTCTGAAGCAGCAATAATTGCTTATGCTAAAACTCCAACCACTTCTGATACGCACAGTGGAGTTAAAACCGCTTTAATGCGCATCATCAAAGAGGTAAATGGCAAAAAGGACATTGGAGGCATTTTTTTAGGAACCACACAAGCTGCTAATGCTATCCATCAGCAGGAAGATTTATATCGCGTCGGGGTCATTCGCATCGCAGGACACTATCCTCAATCTATGCCTTCATGCTACATGTGGCCTGAGTCACTTAAGAAAATGCTTTATGTCGACACTGTGAATGTCGATGGAGGATTTGAATGCCATGGGGATCCTATCACCCCTATGAATCCTACCCAAATTCGATCTGCCATCAATGATCTATTAAAAAAGAAGATCGAAAGTTTGGCGGTAGTGGGTGTATTTGCATCTTTAAATCCCAAACAAGAACTACTTGTCAAAGAAATTGGCCTGGATGTGAGCAAAGGCAATTTACCTATTTCTTTATCCCATCAAATCGGGGGAACTGGTTTTTTTGAACGGGAAAACTCGACGATTTTAAATGCGGCACTCAAAAAGGTTATGACTAATGTCTTTAAAAATATTGTCAACATCTGCACAGAACTGGAATTGGTTTGCCCCATATGGATCACGCAAAATAATGGGAGCATCCTCGATATAAAACATGCCATTGAATATCCTGTTTTAACAGTTTCGGCAGGGCCTACCAATTCATTTATTGGCGGAATGAGGTTGGCTGGATTGGAAGATGTCATTGTAGTCGACATAGGAGGAACCTCTACTGATGTAGGAATTATACAAAAAGGGTTTCCAAGACGCTGTTTGAATAACTCAAAAATCGGCGGGGTCGACTTAAATTTTCATATGCCAGATGTTTATTCCATCGCTTTGGGAGGAGGAAGCCATATCAGCCTCAATCAAGGAGGCTCTATTGAAATAGGGCCAAGAAGCTGCGGCAGAAAGACATTTTCAGAAGCACTTTCATTTGGAGGGAAACAATTGACTTTGACTGATGTGGCCTTGGCCTTGGGGTACATCGATATTCCCAAAGCGCGGCTAAAAAAGCTCGATTTATCACAGCAGGCATGTAAGGGAGTGATTTACGAAGCCATAAAAAGAATTTATAACTTAATTTCAAAAATCGGTCCGGAGGAAAATAAATTGCCTATTGTCATGATCGGAGGAGGATCTTCTCTTATTCCCAAATCGATGCTCAGTGGGCGCTTTATCATCCCTTCCCATGCAAATATTGCCAATGCCTATGGAGCAGCCTTGGCAGAAATATCTGGCACTGTCGATACGGTTGTTTCTTTAGAAGAGAGGCAAAAAATGCTCGAAAGTTTACAGCAGCAAGCCATTCAAGCTGCAATTCAACAAGGGGCCGATTACAAAACTGTGAGAATCATTGACATCGAGATCATCCCTTATCACTATGTGCCTAACCGGATGGCGCGGGTAATTGTCAGGGCTTCCGGAAGCCAACCAAAATAAAGTGTTGAGATCGAACAGATTAGACTAGCCTAAATTAGTCAAAAAATCCAACTAATAAAAATTCAATTTTGCCTTTGACAAGAGATCATCGGTCGCTTATTAAAAGACTGGTAGGATCTAATAATGTAGTTAGATCTGGGGCAACATTCCACGAAGACGTCAAAACCTGGTTCGAAACGAGCCCCCCGCAATTCATCAATAAATTTAACCAATAGAAACATTTATTATGAAAACTGATTCTTACAAAAACAAAGTTGCCCTCGTTACAGGTGGCACCTCCGGTATCGGCAAAGCCACCGCCATTGCTTTCGCCGAAGCGGGCGCTAAGGTAGTTCTGACTGGACGGCGCGAAAAGGAAGGCAACGAGATTGTCGCCGAAATTAAAAAGCGCGGCGGCACTGCGTCGTTCTTTAAAGCTGACGTAACCAAAGATGCCGATGTGCAGGCGGCCGTCAACTTCACCGTGAATACCTATGGACGACTTGATGTGGCATTTAACAATGCTGGTGTTGAGATGTTAGGGCCACTAAGTGACGTCACGGAGGAGAAATACAAGTCGGTATTTGACATCAACGTTTGGGGTGTCCTCAATTCGATGAAATACGAAATCCCCGTCATGCTCAAGAACGGAGGTGGTGCCATCGTCAATACCTCTAGCGTCTTCGGTCATGTGGGAGGGGCTCAAATCAGCGTTTATGTGGGTTCAAAGTATGCTGTTGAGGGCATTACCAAGTCCGTAGCCTTAGAATTTGCCAAGCAGAACATCCGGGTCAATACTGTGGCACCGGGCGGAATTGCGACCGACATGGTCGACCGCTTTGCTGGCAAGGAGGGTGCCAAGCGCGATGGATTGGTGGCCGCGCATCCGATCGGACGCCTCGGGACCAGCGAGGAAATTGCCGCAGCGGTCCTGTACCTGTGTTCAGACGCGGCTAAATTTACTACCGGATCTTCACTCACTGTAGATGGAGGCTTCACGGCATGGTAATTTTTCATTAACTGATTAATCGTGTTTGTTCCATCTTAGAAAAAAAAAGTTTAACGCAAAGAAACAACAAAAAGACGCGAAGGACGCAAAGGAAACAACACAAAGCTACAGTGACTGTAAGATTCACTTATTCCTTTGTCCTTATCCTGCTATGTGAATTGTCAAGCCATATCGATCACTCCACCCAACTATTTCTCTAATTAGATTACTTGATGTCGTTCGTTGTGCCTTAAATTTTTAAAGCTTACCTGCTATTCGTGGTCAAACTCGTAAGTGCGCCACTAGTTGTTTTTTCGAACATTTTAAAAGTGGGGTGCTCTAAACTGCCGCACGTGATGCACTTTCATGCTCACTAGGATAATGTACAGAGTCACCCCGAAAGTCATCAAATTTTTCTTTTCAGGATCTTTGTTGGTTTATTTTTTTTCTAACCCTACGAGTCGTAGGACTTTTGCATCTGTTGCGATTCTTGCCATTTAAATAGACTTTAAGCTAGCCATACTGGCAAGAATCGCTTCTGATGCTTAAGTCCGGGCCTCAAACGTTACTACAAGTCAATTGAAGTTATAAAAAATGTTATTTACCCCCTCAAGAGAAAAATGCGATCGATGAAGCCGATAGGCGTAGTCGCATCGCTCCGAGATTGTGGTTTCTAATAATTTATTAATGGAATTTACCAAGGATAAAACCTTTCAAGCCACCAATTTATCTTTGTGTGTGCGTTGTTTTTTGTTTTGCGATGTTTTATTAAATTTTAAGGTCGCCCGCTCTACCTTCTGAGCTTCGTAAAGTTCTCCTGTCCTAAAGCAAGCTCTGATGCGTCCAATTAACCTTCTAGCGATAGCAACAATTGCTCTTTTAGCTCCTGATTTCGCAGCAATTCTCTCATAAATAATCTGAAGTTCTTGGTCATGGCGTATTGCTACCCAAGCAGCTTGAACAAGTATTTTCCTCACAATAGGCTTCCCTTGTTTTGTAATATGCCCTTGCCTCGTGTGCTCTCCGGAAGAGTGTTCGCTCGGGGTAAACCCTATATAACTAAATAACTGTCCTTCATTCTTAAATTGCTGTAGATTGCCCAATTCATTAGCTAGCACTCGAGCACTTGTCGGGCCAATTCCACTTGCTGTTTGGTACATTTCATCAATTGCACGATCCTTAATAGCTTGTTTTCTTATCTCTATGTCTATCTCTTTGATCTTTGCATTGAATTCAAACCACATTGCTACAAATTTTCCTACAGTAAACTTAACTCCTGGCAGCATTTCAAATTCAGAAACCCTCTTAATCCATTTTAGACTGACTTTTTTCTCGTCATCAGCAGATATCAGTCCATGTAGAAAAAGAAGGGATTTGATTTGGTTGCCAATCCGGGATCTTTCTTTACAAAAAGTATCTCTCAGCCTTGTTACGGTTCGGTGGTCTTCTTGTTCCACAGTCGGAATATGAACGTTTTTTAATTTACCCTCAGACAAGTGTGCCGCTATTTTAAGAGAATCTCGTTTATCTGTTTTTACTTGGCTATTTGACGTTTCTATACCTGCTGCATGAGCAACAATATTTTCAATTCCGGCGGCCTCTAAAGTTCTATGTAAATGAAGGCCGCAAAATCCCGCTTCATAAGCAGTCTTAATTTTTCCCGAGCCAAATCGCTCTTTAAGGTAGGCAATCAAACCCTGAGGTTCGGCTTTTAATGTGTCTCTCTTAACAATAGTTCCATCGCATATCGCCGTTACTAATAGGTTTTTTTATGCACATCCATTCCTACAAAAATACTTTTTCCGGTATAGTCTTTCATATGCGAACCTCCATTTCCGATTTTGGTACAAATACCGTAATTGGAGTGTTCGCTCTTTTTCAAGAGAAATTTTCTTTAAAGATATACTCGAAACTCAGCATAGCAACTGCCGCTCACGTCAGGATAAGGAGCAATCTTTTCTGAAGGATTCAAGAAAAGATATTGTTACCGTCTTGCGTGTTTGCGCCTCTTTGTTGTTCCTTTTTGCGTTTAAACCTTTATAGTTACCAATCTTTTGGTGTTGTACAAATTTTAAATTTTACAAAGAAGCTATAAATGCTTGACATTTTCTTAATAGCGACTTATAATTCCTAACTTAATAAATTAAAGTAGGTAAATATCGGATATTCGGACGATTATTTTTTCTGCATCACTTTTTAATATCGGAATGGAGATCAAAAATAGATTTCATCCCTCCAATATAAAAGAATGATAGCTATTTTTTTGTTTGCCATTAGTTTTTTAACTGTAGGGAGTATATTTAGTTTGTTGCTGTCTGAAAAAAAAGAAAAATCGGACCCTTAGAAAAGGAAAACAAACCGTTGAAGCAAGAGGCTGTTGAAAATCAAAAGGCTGTTGAAAATCCCCCTCCTCAAAACCTTCATGAAAAGGCAGACAAAGGGCATCAAGAGGTAGAACCTGACCCAGCAAGCTATTCCAGATTGGGAAAGATTAAAGGTTTTATTTGATGCCTATAACCATAAGGATGATACTGTCGAATTGAATATCCCTGAATTAAAAATGTCTCTCTTACAACCATAAGTCACCTCATTAAGATTGCAGATTTCAAAGAAGAGAAAATAACCACAGCTGTGCAAATTTTTAAATTGGCAAAGATCAGTGGAGACAGAGGCCATCGAAATTTGCCTCGCCTACTTCAAAGAAGCTTTTTCTCAATCATTTAAAAAAGTCAATTTTGAATATTTTACAAAATTCTCCCTGAATATCCTGAAAGTATCGACCTTATTTTTGAACAAG
>CAWCVY010000054.1:0-10432 GCA_963799115.1 uncultured Chlamydiae bacterium
GTTGAAGTGTTCGACAGTAAAAATTTTTTAAGCAAAGATAAGTAAGCTGGCTTTTAATGTTTTGACTACTTCCGTTTTGCAATGGTAAGTTTGTTGCACCATTACTTCTTGAAAAACTAAATTAACCAATTGATCCTGCTTCTCTTTGGTGTCTGCTACGTGTGCAGGAACTGATTATTGCTAATTTTGTTGCAATTGCATGTAATTAACCCGATTATTAAGCACTACCACTAATCTCGTCATCAAATCCAAACTTAACCGTTGTCCTATTGATCCTCCTGTTTGATTGATACGACTACTCAATGCATCTACCATTGTTTGAAGTTGACTAGATTGACTTTGCACTTCTTCGATTGTAAGATCGCTGGCATTAAAGTTTGAAATTGGCATGAAGTTTGATAAACTGTTCATAAAGCTCCTTATTTTATTAAAATAATGATCATTAAAGTTTATTATAATATATATGATTATTAATCGAACTAATTAATTTAATTAGTTAAAACACAATATAAGTATATTCAATAAAAAAGTTTGCAACTACCACCGCATAAAAATTGACCGAAGCCCTAAAAAAATAGCCAGCATTTCTTATGCTGGCTATAGGGGAATGAAGTCTAAATAAAGGCTGGTATTAACGTACCAGAATGCAAACTATTCCTGTTCCTTTAGCAAAAATCGCCAATCCTATGACCACCGGTGGGTTGAGAGTGAAAAGGAGAGGAGTAGCAGCATTAATGAGGTCTGCTCCACTGGAGATCATATCGAGAATGGCACCTCTTAACTCTTTATATGCTTTTTCCTTTACTTCAGGATCAGCAGCGTTGTGCATATCATGATAGTTTTTAACTGCACGATAAAGAGCATACCCTACAGATAGGGACAATCCCGTACTTACCACTATACCCAAAACAGTATCGCTACCCTGTTTAATCACAAACATCAAAATGGGAAATTGAGTTCCTAATTTGGCTCCATACTTAGCTAAATCCACAAGGTTGTGTTTTTGCAATACCAGGAGGTTGCCTCCCAAATCGGCAACCGTAAAGCAAACCGCTATCATGTGTTGAATCAAGGGACGAGACTTCTGTGTCACAATGATTTTTGTTGCAACCTCATCAACTTTTGCTGCCTCAAAACCATTCGTAATCAAGCTAGCTTTTAACTTTTCTAAAACTTCCGCTTTACCATGATAAGCTTTTTGCGCCATCACTTCTTGAAAAACTGAGTTGACTAAAGCTTCTTGTTTCTCTTTAGTATCTCCAGAATCAGCCACAGAAAGTAAAAGAGAGTTGCGTAATTCGTCTTGATCAAGCGTTTCTTTGGAGAAAGGATTTATCCAGTAAACGATGTCTTTAAATGACCCATAAAAATCGATAAAATCGGCGGTCCCCTTTAGATTTTTCGCTAATTCAGGGAGGTGAGTGACTCCGGAATAGATATCGTATCCAGCAATTGCTTTTCCTGCTATTTGTAAAACTTTTTTTACAGCTGACGGATTCGTTGCAACTTTATGAACTGCTTGGATTACAGCCGTAGTACCACAGTTTATGGAACTGGAAATGGAATCAACTAATTTCATTTCATTTCTCCTTTAAATAATATTAATGATTTATTAAAGTTAAATTATACCGTATTTTTATATTTATTTCCAATTAAAATCGTGTAAATATTGGTAATTAATAAAATTTATTTAAATATTTTGTAATTTAAAAAATAATTATATAATAATATGTAGTAATAATTAGTAAAATAAAAAAACTTGGAGGTTTAATTATGGACTTTAAGGATTTTACACCTCCACCAATTGATGTCTCATTTCAAAAGCCGAGTGCTAAAAAACATGAAGAAGTGTCTGAGGAAACAGGAAAAATTGAAGGACGTGAAGTTATTGTGAAATCCACACAAGATCTCAAAGAACCAGATACCCCGCAAGATAAGGCCATACAGAAAACTGAACAAAGCCGGAAAGATTGGTTTGAAATTTTAAGTAGACCCATAAAACTGGCAGGTTTCGCATTAACAAAAATTGGAAAAAAATTTACTGATTTTGTAAATAAAATTCAGATGGCAATTAGTAATTTATTTAGTTTTAAGGTTATAAATTTACAAGATGTATCAAAAAAAAGTCAGGACACTGGTGAGAAGGTAGTCAAAGAGCTTTTAGAAGGAAAGGCTACTGATGTTGACCAATTTAAAAAAGATATAGTTAGGGGGGATTATACTTGGCAAAATAAAAAAATGGATGAATCTGAAATTAACAGATTTAAAGATGAAAAATATTTTGGCGAAAATGGATTCAAAAATATGTCTTTACTGCTCGTTCAATCTTTGTCTAGTGATCTGACTAATACTTTAAATGACTTATTTGGGGTAATCAATTTTGGCTGTCCAGTAAGAATTCTATATTCTATCCAAGAAGAAGGAAAAGAAGTTAAATTATCGGCATCTTATATATTTGCGATGAAGGAAGCAAAAGCCGATTTATCTGGAGCTGTTTATAGTAATTTCTTCAAAGTAGATCGTGAAATTTCGATGTCTAAAGAAGAATTTATGAAAGACTGGTCCCAAGTTTCAGAAAATGATAGGGTTCCTACACTAAAAATAAAGGATGTTTATTCACAAGATATTAAAGCACAAGAGGTTGCTAAGCGGATTCCTAGTGGAAATGAAACTGCAACAGCTCTAAAGAATAATACAGTAGAATCTGTGCTAGTAGATGAAGTTGTGAGAAAATATTAGCATAGTTCAAACAGAAGAGCCGAGAAGAAGCAAAAGTACAAATTACCTCAGGCTTGTGCAGTTACATATTAAAAAGAAATCTGAGAACGAGGAAACCCTCGGGTTAATTCCTCGGAGGACATTCTTTTTTTACCTTCTAGCTGCACTTCCACCAATTCCAAAGCCTGATTTCCCGTTCCCGTCCCAATGATTAAGTTGCTTTTGTTTTGATCAGGGTTAAGAATAATGCCCGGTGTACTTTTCTCAGAAGAGACAACTTTCGTTCGAATCACTTTAAGACGTTTTTTTTCCCCTCTAATCGTGACATAACACCAAGCTCCAGGATAGGGATTCACTCCCCTGATAAGATTATGTAATTCTTGTGCCTGCCGTTCCCAACGGATTTCGCAATCTTCCAATTCAATTTTGGGGGCTAAAGTAGCTTGCTGATCTTGCGGAATGCGGGGCAGCTGCACCCCTTGCTCGAACGCATGAATTACCTCCAATAAAAGCTGCTCGCCTTTTAGGCAAAGAGTTTCTTCCAGTTCGCCAAAGGTGGTTTCCGGTCCAATAGACATGGAAACTGTGCGAATCATATCGCCTGCATCCATTTTCTTGACCATATGCATAATCGTTACCCCTGTTTCCGCTTCCCCTTCCATGATGCACCGCTGAATGGGAGCTGCGCCCCGGTATTTTGGTAAAAGGCTGGCATGCAGATTGAGACAGGCCAGGCGAGGCATATCCAACAAGTGCTGCTTAATAATTTCTCCATAAGCAACCACCACAAAAAGATCTGCCTTATAAGGCGTTAAAACTTCAGCGAATTCAGGAACGGAGACAATCTCGGGTTGATACAAGGGCAAGCCATGGGCAAGCGCAACTGTTTTGACCGGTGTCGGAATAGGAGTGGCAGAACGCCCTTTGGCACGGTCGGGCTTAGAAATGACAGCTACGACTGTGACGCCTTGCTGCAGCAGGTATTCGAGCACATGCGCTGCAAACCAAGGTGTTCCGAAAAATATAACCCGCATTGCTTAATGCTTCCTATCGATTGGTAGAAAATGAGGGTTCGGTATCTTCCTCTTCTTCGATTTGAGGCAGCTCTTCAACTGCCCCTTGAAGACCCATCAGACCGCGCCGCGTTTGGCGGCAAAACTTCAGAAAATGGAGCACTTCGGGCAAAGGTTTGAGTTCTTTCTCCATGCGATTGAGAGCTTCTTCCATGTATAATTGGGAGCGATAAAGCAATTTAAAGGCTTTACTTAATTCACGGCGGGTTTCCAACGGAAATCCATGGCGTTTAAGTCCAATAATATTCAGACCTCCAAATTTATAGGGTATGCCTGCACCAATTGTATAAGGGGGAATATCATGCGTAATTCTGCTCATTCCTCCAACCATCGCATAACGTCCAATGCGGACAAATTGGTGGATAGGAGTCATGCCCCCAATAATGGCACAATCTTCTACAGTCACATGCCCAGCTAAAGTGGCATTATTAGCCATGATGACGCGATTGCCTACGATGCAATTGTGGGCCACATGGCAATAAGCCATAATCAAGCAACTATCTCCAATCTCCACCACTGAATTTTCATGGCAGGAAGAATTAACCGTCACAAACTCTCGAATATCGCAATTTTTGCCAATGCGCACAAAAGTTTTTTCGCCGGTATATTTGAGATCTTGGGTTTTGGTTCCTATGCTTGCTCCGGGATAAATTGTCGTCCCTTCTCCAATAGTGGTATACCCATCGATATAGGCATGGGATTTAATGACCACGCGATCCCCTAAAATAACATGAGGGGAATTAATGACTGCATAGGGTTCAATAATCACATCATTGCCAATCGCGACGCCTGGTGCAACAACCGCGGTAGGATGAATTTGATAAGGTTTATTCATGAGGTTGACTGGGGTAAGGTTTCTAAACTTGACTTTTATCCACAAAGACAAATCCGATCTCGGCTTCAGCCGCCACTTTATCGTTAACAAGAGCTTCCACTTTTACCCGTCCACCTTTACTGCTGAAATGAAGGCCTTGTCCACGTAAAAGCAAAACATCGCCCGGCCTTACTGGATGGCGAAATTTGGCTTGATTGACATTGAGGAGAACAGCGATCTTGTCTCCCGGACTTTTAAGGTGCACAAGAATGCCGCCTGCCTGAGCTAAAGCCTCAAGTATCAACACGCCGGGCATAATGGGAGATTCGGGAAAATGGCCTTGAAAAAAACCCTCATTAATAGAAACGTTTTTTTGGGCCAGAACATAGCCCTTTTCCAAATCAATTTCGAGCACGCGATCGACTAATAAAAAAGGGTAGCGATGGGGCAAAATACTTATAATTTGCTTGATATCCAAAGCATAAGGTTTTTCTTGTTGAGTCATCAGTGATTCTCCATCGTAATGTGATTTAAGAGTTTCCTTGCAAAAGCAAAATTAGACGCATGCCCGGAACGGATGGCAATAATATGAGCATGAAAATCAAAGCCTATCAAAGAAAGATCGCCAATCAAATCCAAAATTTTGTGGCGCGCCATCTCATCAGGGAAAAAAAGCCCCCCTTTACTTAGGATCGCCTCATCTTTAATCACCACAGCATTATCAAGGCTTCCCCTTTGATTAACCCTCGATCCATTAAAGCGGTGAGTTCTTTATAGAGGGAAAACGTGCGACAGGGGGCAATCTCATTTTTAAAATTCTCTTCGTTCACTAATACGGAATGAAATTGAGCACGTAAGAAAGACGACCCCGGATAACTCAAGGTGTAGCTTATGCGAAAACCTTCATAAGGCAAAGCAACTAGGTGAATTTCACCTTCCGACCAGTAGACAGGTTGGTGCAATTTAACGATGGGTACGGTATGTTCTTGTTCATGAATGCCGACTTTTTCAATCATTTCCACGAAAACATCTGAACTCCCATTACCAACCGGGGGCTCAATACTGGTAATTTCAATGCATAGATTATCGATGTTATAAGCTTTAACGGCAGATAAGACATGCTCGACTGTATGAATGCGGATATCTTTAATACCAATTGTGGTACTGCGCGAGGTATCTTGCACATATTCAACAGTTGCGGGGATAACTGGATTACCGGGAAGATCGATTCTTTTAAAAACGATGCCGGTTCCCTCTTTGGCCGGGCAAAAGCGCAGCCCCACCTCTTTGCAAGTATGAATACCGATACCTGAAAAAGAGGACAAGTCTTTTAATGTCCGCTGTTTGCGAACAATGGTTTCCAATGAGGGATTGACAGTTACCATGTCAGCCTTTTGATAAATCTAAGATGTTCAGTAAGAATGGTAATGAACTCTTGGGATTTTAATCAAGCTGATTAATTTTTACTGAGATTCGAAGTAGGTACAACCAGAACTGCCGATTTTAGACCAGGCATTTTAGACTGGGAATAACCGCAGAGTTGCCCTATCCCTGGTGGAACCCCGTTCAGGAAGTAACTTTACTCGTAAAAATATATCCACCACAGAGCTCACAGAGCTCACAGAGAGAGGTTTATGTTCTTATACGACGTAGATCTTCCTCTGTGAGCTCTGTGGTCTCTGTGGTTAATAATCTTTAAATAACACCCATCGATAACGTCCCAATTTAGGGAAGTTACTTGGGAGTTGCCCTATCCCTGGTGGAACCCCGTTCAAGAAGTAACTTTACTCGTAAAAATATATCCACCACAGAGATCACAGAGCTCACAGAGAGAGGTTTATGTTCTTATACGACGTAGATCTTCCTCTGTGAGCTCTGTGGTCTCTGTGGTTAATAATCTTTAAATAACACCCATCGATAACGTCCCAATTTAGGGAAGTTACTTGGGAGTTGCCCTATCCCTGGTGGAACCCCGTTCAAGAAGTAACTTTACTCGTAAAAATATATCCACCACAGAGATCACAGAGCTCACAGAGAGAGGTTTATGTTCTTATACGACGTAGATCTTCCTCTGTGAGCTCTGTGGTCTCTGTGGTTAATAATCTTTAAATAACACCTATCGATAACGTCCCAATTTAGGGAAGTTACTTGGGAGTTGCCCTATCCCTGGTGGAACCCCGTTCAAGAAGTAACTTTACTCGTAAAAATATATCCACCACAGAGATCACAGAGCTCACAGAGAGAGGTTTATGTTCTTATACGACGTAGATCTTCCTCTGTGAGCTCTGTGGTCTCTGTGGTTAATAATCTTTAAATAACACCTATCGATAACGTCCCAATTTAGGGAAGTTACTTGGTGCCGCAGAGAACGCTGAGGATGCGCAGAGATTTTTTCTCTCCCCGGTGAACCCGACTATAAACTGCCAACTACAAGTTTCGAAAGAAGTGTCTATTTAGTTTTTCTGATTTTTATAAATCCCAACAAGCAAAAGCAGGATAAAAGAAGCACGGGAAGATCTCCGAATTTCGCATAAAGAGTGGGATAATGATAAAGGGGAACATCCAGGCGAATGGAATCTGCTAAATCCTGTGCATGCATGTGATCTTCTCCTAAAACTCCAATTATTCTCCCGCAACTATCGATGGCACCCGTCACACCTGTATTACAGGCCCGGACAAGTGGAATTCCATTTTCGACCGTCCGCAAGCGAGAATGATCAAAGTGCTGTTTAGGCAAACGCGAATGGGGATACCAACCGTCATTAGTGAGATTGAGCAGTAACTCGGCCCCTTGCACGCGATTTTGCCTCATGAGATCGCCATACATTTCTTCATAGCAAATAGAAGCTCCCATGGGGACAGGGCCAGCCAATACTTTAGCTCTTTTGCCGGGGGTAAATGAACCCGATATCCCGTATTGAGCAGCAAGATCGCGACACCAAGCGAAGGGAATGTATTCCCCCATCGGAACAAGGATCCGTTTTTCATAGCGCATAGGAAACTGATTGCTGGGAGTAAAATGAAAAGCAGCACTATAGGTCTCTGCTAGTCGCTCTTCTTCATCGACATAGACGCAATCCTCTAGCCCCACCACCACATGCGCCTGAAATAGATTCGCTAAAGTCTGAACAAAATAAGCATTGGAAGCTAACCATTGAGGACCCTGATCGGTGGGGATGAGTTCTTGATAGGAACTATCTTCAGTTGGAAAGGCTTGGGAAACATGATCAAATAATTCCCGGTATAATTTTTGAACATGAAGCAGTGGAAAAACGTGATGGAACGTTCCATAAGGGACAAGATTTTCAGGTAGCACAATAAGGTCGACTTTTTGACCAGCTTGTTTTTGCAAAGTGGAAAGGATAGACCGCCATTCACTCATCACGAATTGACGGGCCTCTTGGGCACTTTGAAAGCTCATCTTTTCCTCAATCGGCAAGGCAGTTTGAACCAAAACTACACTTAATGTTTGAGAGTGAGAAGCAAAAGAGCGCTCATGTACTAAAAGATGGGCCCAACCGAATAGATAAGGCACCACGGCGATCAAACTGGCCAATGCCCAAGATGCCCGCGTGCGGAACATCCAGGCACGTAAGAGAAGAAGATTGGTGAATATCACCCAAAAAGAAAGTCCATAAATTCCCCCAATAGAGGCAAATTGCAAGGGATACAGACCGCCGGATAGAGATAGGCCCACGGGATTGAATGGAAGCCCCGAAAGAATAAATAGGCGCGACCATTCGAGCAATGTCCATAGTCCAGCCAAAGCCAAGAGGCGCGACAGATGCTGAAAATTTCTGGGAGTAATCCCTAATGCGATTATCCCCCACTGAACCCCCATGAGAGAAGCGCAAAAGAACACAATTCCATAAATATAAAGATAAGGATGGGAAAGAAACCAGGAGAGCTGAACTGCCTGCACCGCGAAATACCATACCAGGGCGATGAAAAAGCGTTTTTTAGCACTAGCCACACTCAAGAGAACCCGCCAAAAACAGGCAAATCCTCCTAAAGCAGCCACTAATCCCAACCACATATTCCAGGCAGGCTGGCCGAATGCCACGATAAAAAAAGAGAGTAGAAGCAAGCCAGCTTTTTGCCAAGCATTTAAAGAATTGCTGATTGGGTTTTTATCCTTTAGTTTTAATACCGTCATTATATGATTATATTTTTCAAAAGCTCTTCGGTTCTTTTATGATTTTCCTCAACACGCTTCAAAAGTTCACGTCTACTCAAATGTTTTTTAGACAACTCGATCAGAGCGGGATCATTTTGAAGTAGAGGGGCAGCATACTTAAGCACATTTCTGCTTTTTTTCACAGATAACTTCACAATTTCATAATCCCCCTTCAGCCTAGGCGATGCATACTCAAGGGCAGGTCCATAATCCTTAACTGCAAATTTAACAACCTTATCATTATCTTTAAGACGATCGGAAGCATATTGAAGCAACCATCCAGCTTGTTGAACAGCTAATTTAACGATTTTCTCATCATCATGAAATTGGGGCAAAAATCCCCTTCGAAAACCTTTTTTTAGTGCCAACTTCATCATCTCCCGATCAGCAACAAGCCGAGGCGACACAAATCTAAAAGCCTTTCCATCTTGGTTGATAGCAAACTTTGTAATTTCATAATCATCTTGAAGATCAGGATGAGCAAATTCTAAGGCTGAACCTGCTTGTTGGGCCGCCCATCCCACAATTTTGCGATTATTTTGCAGAACATCTGATGCATAACGAAGAGCCAAACCATTTTGTTTTACAGCCAATTTAACATAGGAATAGTCCCCTCGAAATTTAGCATTTGCATATTGCAAAGCAAGGCCATTTTGTTGGACTGCCAGGCCTACTATTTCAGGTTCATCTTTAAGATTAGGCGAGACATAACGAAGAGCTTCTCCATTTTGCTGCAAGGCCTTTTTCGCGATTTCAGGATCGTCTTGGAGTAAAGCAGAAGCATACTGAAGCGTCAATCCGTTTTGTTGAACTGCAAGCAATACTATTTCAGGATTATTTTGGAGATTGGCCGAAGCATAACCAAGAGCCAATGCGTTTTTTTGCACCACTTGCTTTACAAATTCGAGATCATTCTTAATTTCATCGGATGCATCCTTAAGCAACATCCAATCTTGAAGAATAGCTGGTCGCCCAAGTTCTTGGGGATTTACATCGGGTGCAGGAACTTGTGCAGGGTCTTCCATCTCAAATTCAGGAACTGCAACTTTAGCTTCTGGAAGTGCAATTTTAACTTCTGGACCCTGAAATGCGTTTTGATCAGGATTTTGAACTTTTGCTTTGAAGCAAAAAAAACGACAGATGGCGAGAAATGCAGCTAAGCATCCAAGGATCACCAGGGCAATCGCAACAATTTTTTTCTCGCGTGTATTCAAATAATTTGCTATTCCGTCCCGAAGCGAATGAAAAGCTGCGTGATATAAAGGGGTCAAAGAAATATTCATAACTCACCAAAGTGTTCTTGATTTTTGTTTAATTCCTCATGTTTTTTCAAAACTTTAATCCTCCTTTATTTTGCATATTTCCAGCAGAGAGGGATCATTTTGAAGGAGAGGCGAGGCAAATCTATATGCTTTCTTATCTTTTTCCATTGCTAACTTTACAGTCTCATAATCATCCCTCAATCTTTGGGAGGCATGTTCAAGAGCAATTCCAAATTGCTTAACGGCTGTTTGAACAATTTTGTCATTATCCCTAAGACGATTTGAAGCATATTGAAGCAGCCAACCGCATTTCTGAACAGCTAGTTTAACGATTTTTTCATCATCTGGGAATTGATTCACTATACCACTAAAAGGCACGAAGAAACCT
>CAWCVY010000055.1:0-75652 GCA_963799115.1 uncultured Chlamydiae bacterium
TTTTTTTATAAGATAATTCAGCATGTAATCTTATCAAATAATAGAGAAAAATATTTACTTCATTTTGCTGGTTTAAAGTGGAAACATATTCAAATATTTCGTAGACAATTCTTCTGAGTAAATGGCTATTGAAAAATTGGTGTAGATGGAGCTTTTAAAAAAAGGAACGAAATTACAAACATATTTTTTACTGAATCTATCGATAAAAATATTAAATACACCATTTTCATTCAATTTTTCCACAGTTTCAAAGTTGTCAATAAATAAGAAATGAACTAAAAATTTAAATGGCGTTTTCTGGCATTTCAATATCAATTTCTTTACATAATTTAAAGTATCACAATAAAAAAATTTGTTTATGAATTTTCTTAATATTTGCTTCCCATCAATTCGGCCAATATTTTCACGAGTATCATTTTTCCAAGGCATCATCTAAATCTATCAATTCAGTACTTTCTAAAGGTGGCAGAGTCGGTTTTAACCGGCCGTTTGATTGAGTTTTTTAGCCGTCAACGACTCAAGAAAAGGAAGGGTTTGTTCATGCTTACTTTTGCCCATTCTTGGACGTATAAGCGATTAAGGTTTTCTGTAAAGATTGTTGTTATCGAATAATTTATTATTGATAAGAATGCAATGTATTCTCTTGTTATGGAGGTGATTAAGCAGTCAGTGGAATGTACACTAATTATTTTTTCTTTTTCTGAAGGAATCATTTGAGGCCCTTTGAGATTGTGTAAATAATCGGTATCGAAGAGAGCGCTTTTTTTCACACCCAATTTTTTAGCTTTGGAATGGTCGTGCAAAATGGCGTATCCTCCATGGGTGTAGATGTTGAACAAGTGATCCAGCATAGTATTTATCTGATGGCAGTTATCGATTTTTTCTTGTTTAAAAAGTGGGGCAAATGAGTTTAACAGTGTGGCGATTATCGTTGGAGGCAAGGGGGATTGGATGAGTGCTGAAATTCCCCAGCATAAGTGTGCTAAAGGTGGCGCTGTCTTTCCAATCAATTCCCTCTTTCATGCGAAAGAGGTAGAGAACCAAAATAGAGGGCGATTTTGAGGGAATTAAAGGGCCTTTTTCTAATGACAAGGATTTCAATCGTTCTTCCTTGCTCGCAGATAAATAACTGAGCGCCTTTGTTGAACGACTCTGAGAGGAATATAAAATCTCCATTCCGGGAAAACTAAGTCTTTCTTAGCTTATCATTATAGACTTGTATGTCGTTTAAAGAAGGGGGGGCTTTTGGACAAATTGTAGAAGAACTTGTACTTTTTCTATGATTTTTTTATCTGAAGAAGCCAATAAAAAAAGGGAAACAACTTTTATTTTTGTGCCTTTATGTGGTAATGCACTTGGATGCACTTCGAGATATTTTACCTCTTTTTCTTCACGAAATTTTAGCTTATAAGAACTCTCGTAATTCCGTGTGGAAACAGAGATTTTTTTTTTCACCGAATCCCACCGGACTGCATTCAGGTGTGGAATCTTCGCCCTTTTTTTTATAGAAGCGAGCGGTGTGGGGTTGGCTCTTTTTTGTAATGGACTGTAGCTTCAATATCTCCATTTCTTTACGCTGAAAAAGGGCTTTTGATACCCCTTTCCAGTGGTGGGCTAAAAAGTAAAAAATGGATTGGAAACCTTGCCCAAAGCGACCGCTGATGTCTTTTTCTCCTTTTTAAAGAAAAAATAGCTCTAGGATTTGATGTTTTGGAAGGCACAAAAAAGAGTAGATATTTTTCGATCCAGTCCCTTGGTCTTCCACTGTGATTCGTTCGGTTTATCGACTTTCATGATCACAGAAGACTCATCATTGCCAACTCTCTTCTGGGCATCTACGGCGTTGACTGCTATTTCTCTATGGGTTCACATAATGAATCTCCTTAAATCTATTCAAAAAAAAGACATCTTAATTGATGTGCAGTATTAGCAACTGGAATTTCTAGCTGCTCATCGCTATGATCGGAACACGCCTCAAAAAATCTCTGGATTTCTTCATAAGTGTGCGTTTTTTTTTCAGCACAGGCTAAAAGATAAACTATTTTTGCAAGTTCATGATATTGATTATGTGTTATAGGACTCATAATTTACTCTTTTTATTTATAACAACTTCGTTTATAATATTAAAAAATAATAATTAAAAATTAAAAAAAGCGCAAGTTAAAAATGATGTAGTCATGCAGAATTTTGTAACAAAGTCTAATCGAGCCTTTAACGAAAGGCTATCAGAAAGAATTTTAAATAAATATCTAGAAGAAAGGGACCAATAATAGGAATTGGCACCCACTTTATTAAAAACTCGGCCTTTTCCTTTTCCTTTAATTTGCCTTCGAAATAAATAGAAGGGGGAGAGTTAAAAACATCCCCTAATAATTGTGCGAGGTACCGCAGCCGCAGGCTGAACGTACGTTCGGATCGGAAACTTCAAAATCCAGCACCGCGCAAGCCTTCGAGATAATCAATTTCCGGATCCTAAAAGGCGCGGGCACCATGCCCTTTTTACGTGGATCTCAATGCCATGGAAACAAAAATCTTGGTCCTCTTCATCGGCTTTCTCTGAGGCAGGAAAGGCTTTTTCAGCACGTATTCAAAACCGTTGCAGCCAGCCATCTCTTCCAAAAACGCATGCCCCAGCCTTGTTTGCCATCGTCAGCCAAAATCTCTAAAAATTTGGCAGCTCCGCGCGGAGTGATACGAATGGATGAAGTATCGATTTCTTCTTCCAGAAGGGCATTAAGACGGCGCACGAGTTCATCTATCTGGGGATCGGTTTCTTCCGTGAGTCATCATTCCCGCTTCAAGAGTTTCCACAATGCCGGCAGCATGGCAGCCTACACAGTGCAAGCCTGCGTTGGCAATTTCTTGCTGAGCAAACGTTTGAGCTTTATAGGGAAAGATGCCTAAAATCTCTTCGAGTAGCTCATCTGTCGGGTAATTTTTTTGGCTTTTTGTCTTTGTTTCAGTAGCAGAAACAGCAAAAGAGATATTGTTTGACTCCTCATTTGAATTGTTTTTCCTGATGGGGATCGGAACAGCATGAGGAGGGTTGGTCCTCAGATGACTGTTTTTTCTGATGGGGGTCGGCGCAGCAAGAGAGGAGCGATGAGAATGTTCATGCTCATCTTCAGGTTTTTTTGGTGAACAGCAGGGCATAATAATTTTCCTTAAAGGGTTTTCTTATAGTGTACGTTAAATCTCTTATTAAAAGGAAATACGCACGCGGCCCTTTTTGATCCGGCATTGGCAAGCTAGACGCTCATGGCAAGTGCCTTCTCCGAAAAATCTTCTTCTTCTTTGGTGGGAGGAGATAAGTCTCTTTTCCCTCTTTGATTTCAATAACGCAAGTTCCACACACACCCTCAGTGCAAGCAAAAGGAACACCTGCCTCTTCACGAGCTTCTGTAATGGGAGAGTCACCGGGTAAATCAATCTCTTCTTCATTTTGGTCAAATATGTAATGAGATAAATTTCAATTTTTTTGATCTTGTTAATAGACTTTAGATCAGACACTATACCACCTAGTTCCTATTTTGTCACGTTGTAATTTAATTTATTTTCTATCGGTAACAAAAATGGCATTTGGATTTCCAAATAAAAAATATTCCCAACAGTACAAAGGGAATGCTTAATAACTGTTCCATTTGAAGAAAAGGAAGCTCTTTCGAGTACTGAGGGTTGAGCTGCTTTCCAAAATTCGAGAACAAAACGGCTCGCCAAAAACAAGGATGAATAGCAAGCCTACGAGAAATCCGGACGATCTTCAATTTTTTGCCTTTTCCAAAAGTGCCAAAGAATAAAAAAAGCGACTAAATAGGGCTCCCGATTCATATAACTGCACAGGATGTCGCGGAGCAGGCTGAGAGCCATCATAGGGGTCGGCCGAACACAACCCCCCAAATAGCGTTGCGGTGCGTCCCGAGAGATTTCTTGATTTATAAAATTGCCTAAACGGATAAAACAAGCTGCCAGGGCGCTTGGAATAGCTAGATAATCAAGCAAGCGTAGTAAAGTCAGTTGCGGCTCCCATTGTTGAATATAGCGACGATAGAGATAGAGGGCAACCATAATGCCCAAAACACCTCCATGGCTTGCCCGACCTCCATGCCAAATTTTAAAAATTTCAAGATGATTCCGGTCTAAAATAAGGCCAATCGTAAAAAAATACTTGTCCTAAGCGAGCGCCGGCCACAGCTCCGGCTACCAGGAACCAACAGAGACGATCGGTAAGAAAGCTAGCTGTCTCTTTAGGGGTAGCAAGGGCTGAACCAAAAATCTCTTGCAGTTTCTCTCGGGAATTTGAAGATTGCTTCAAAAATTGATTGATCCCTTTGATGATTCCTTGTTGCAGAAGGGGAGCTGGGCGCCCGCAGTAACCGGGCTTTGCCGAAGCGCTGGCTAGTAGCAGAATCGAAGTGATCGATGAGGTCAGCAACTAAGGGAGAGGGCGACTGGCGCAACACCTCGATAAAACGGGGCCAGTCTTTGATGTCAATTGAAGATAAACAACCTGATTGATTGATAAAACGAGTGAGAATGGGGATAACAGATAAAATACCGACGTAGAGCCCCCGACGAATAGAATGCCATACCAAAAAACAGGACGGTCGATAAAGGGTACCGTGAATGCTATGGAGGGGGGGTCCCAGTATAAGTAAGCCAACCGGTTGAGATGATTCAATAACATCTGACTCCTCAAAAAAAAAGCCCTATCTTGAGCTCAAGATAGGGCGGGATCGGAGCAGAGGGATTCGAACCCCCGACCTACTGCTCCCAAAGCAGCCGCGCTAGCCAAGCTGCGCTATGCTCCGAACGAGAAATATAGTTTAGCACACCCTTTCATTTTTCTCCAAACAAAATATTGCGGTGCCATCAACTATAACAGATTTTAATCGGGTAAGTTCAAATGACCTGCAGCATATTTATGGAGGACACTTGCAATAAGAGTTTGATAAGGTAATCCTTCATAGGCAGCTATTTGTTTGATATTAGAAACATCACTGCTCTGATAGTCGAATATTGATCCGGACATCTTTACGTAGAGTTTTAGCTGCAGTTTTACGTGCAGTACTTTTTCTTTTTTAAATTTTTTACTGTTTTCCATTCATCATTTTCAAAAGAAGACAAAATTCTTTTTCTTCAGGATCGAACTTGTTTTGATGTGGTTTTTTTTTTTTTTTCATACTTTTCTCCTTGATGTATTTTTGTTTTGCTTTTCTACTAGGAATAATAGTTTTAAGAATATGTTGCCATCGTATCTATAACAAATGGAACTAAATATACATATTCTTTAGCGTTCAATTACGTAAATTTTTTGATCTCTGATATTTTTCTTGATTGGGGTGTTCAAAAATATCGAGAATTTGATCATTTTCAATTGCTGCAATGATTTCTTCAAAACTAATATTTCGTTTCTTAATAAGCTTAAGATTTTTTTCGGTGAGAAGGTGTAAATGACATTCTTCCTCATCGATATCTAAATTTTATGTAATACAATGTCTGCCTTTTGTCAACATTAAAGCTAAGGACTGATTGGATGTGCAGGACTCTAATTGCAACAGGGTATCTCCCTGGGTAGGGATAGAAAAAAAATGCAGCCTTTAAGGTTGCTAGAATGATCTGTTATTCACAAAATTTAAATCAAAAATAGTTGCTCTCTGGCAGCCCTACAGGTTGCTATATTGTTTTTAACCTTACCTAGGGCGGTGTCCTGGGTTGTTGCAATTTGGAGCCCTTCAGGCTCATTCATCCAGATCCTGGTTCACACAAGTCATTAAGCACTAACTTATAATTTATGACTGGGGCTGAATGAGCCTGGAGGGCTCTAATTGCAACAGCCCAGGGTATCTCCCTGGGTAAGGATAAGATGAAATTTGCAGCCTGTATGGCTGCTAGAATGATTCATTATTCAGAAAATTTAAATCAAAAATAGTTGCTCTCTGGCAGCCATACAGGTTGCTATATTGTTTTGAACCTTACCCAGGGCGGTGCCCTGGGCTATTGCAATTTGGAGCCCTTCAGGCTCGTTCATTCAGATGCTTCACATGAGTGATTTCAAAATTCATTAATGAAAAATCTGAAAGAAAATCTGTGCAGGGCTATTGCAATTTGGAGCCCTTCAGGCTCATTCATCAAGATGTTTCACATGAGTATTTTCAAAATTCATTAATGAAAAATCTGAAAGAAAATCTGTGCAGGGCTATTGCAATTTGGAACCCTTCAGGCTCATTCTCTAGATTTTGCTTCACATTAGGTTAATTGCATTCCTAATATAAGTAATAATCTGGTTTATAGGGCCCTTGGGAAGGGATGCCTAGATAGTCCGCTTGCATGGGAGTCAATTGCGTGAGACGCACCCCTAAATGATCCAAATGCAGACGAGCTACTTTTTCATCAAGTATTTTCGGCAAGCGATAAATGCCAATAGGATAGCGTTCAGGATGCACCCAAAATTCAATTTGGGCTAAAACTTGATTGGAAAAGGAATTCGACATCACGAAGGAGGGGTGTCCCTTAGCGCAGCCTAAATTGACTAGACGTCCTTGCGCAAGAAAAGAAGGCTTTTATCTGGATCTTTCCAACGTAGCGGTCGACTTGAGGTTTAAAGGGATCCCTTCAATCTGAGGATTGCTTTTAAGCCAATTTACATCAATCTCATAGTCAAAATGGCCTATATTGCATACAATCGCTCCATCTTTCATCCCTTCCATGTGTTCGCCCCGGATGACGTCAATGCATCCTGTGGCGGTCACAAAGATATCTCCAATAGGAGCAGCCTCTTCCATGGTAGTACCTGATAACCCTCCATGGCAGCTTGATAGGCGCAAATGGGATCGATTTCGCAAATATCACCCGCGCCCCATTCATTCAAAGAGCCGCGCATCCTTTTCCTACATCGCCATAACCTGCTACAACAGCCACTTTACCGGCAATCATGACGTCTGTAGCTCTTTTTAGGCCGTCAATCAGCGATTCGCGGCAGCCATAAAGATTATCAAATTTAGATTTCGTCACGGAATCATTGACATCGATTACAGGAGCTCCAAGAGTTCCTATCTTTTCTCCCGTCGGATGAGGGTGCGTACACCTGTGGTCGTTTCTTCCGATAGCCCCCTGATTTTTTTTAAAAGTTCCGGGTGCTTTTCATGCACTTGATGCGTTAAATCTCCCCCATCATCCAAGATCAGATTGAGGGGCGAGGGGCCGAAAAAAAGAGTTTGTTCAATGCACCATTCATATTCTTCTAGCGACATCCCTTTCCAGGCAAAAACGGGAACCCCTGCTTGAGCAACTGCAGCTGCTGCTTGATCTTGAGTGGAATAAATATTGCAAGAGCTCCAGCGAACTTTTGCCCCTAATGCGAGAAGGGTTTCAATCAGAACGGCTGTTTGAGCAGTCATATGCAGGCAGCCAGCGATTCGAGCTCCCCGTAAGGGTTGCGAAGCTGAAAATTCCTTCCTCAAAGTCATAAGACCAGGCATCTCTTGTTCAGCGATTTCGATTTCCCGCCGTCCCAATTCTGCCAAGGCTTGTCCTTCGGGAGAATTGATGTCTAAATCTTGTTGTATACGGTAGTCTTTTTCCATGACAACAAAATAGCTTTTAGTTACCATATTATTCAATAACTTTTATTCTTAAAAAATTTAAAACTTAAACTTAAACTTAAAGGAAAAATACTTATGTTTGAAGCAATTGGTCGTGTTTGCAAAGGTTATTATGATGAATTGCCAAGCGATATTCTCCAAAAAGTAGGAAAAAGTGGATTATATTCTTTTACCGTAGTCTTTATCCGCGTTCCTAAAGGCGAAAACTGGTGGAATGTGAGAGATCCTCTGTTTGCTGCCGGAATTACGGCATTAGCTTCTTTGATACACGGATTGACTATCCCTATATTTAACAAAATATTCGGGAATAATGAACTTAAATTTCATCAAGAAACGATCAAGCAACTGGTAGTATGTTATTTGACATTTGTTTTAATTAACTATATAACTACATCTAAAGTAAATTTATTATCAGTGAAAGTTTTCCAAATGATGTCTACTAATTTCTTAAAAACCCTATTAAATATATACCCCGCAAGTTGTGATTGGTTGGATGCACACTTTTTTCCCAATCAGGGATATCACGAAATGGCTCAGAAATTACGAACTATCTTGCGATTGATAGGGTTGGGTATGGAACCAAGGGGGGAGAGCTCTATCTATTTTGCCTGTGCTCCTTTAGGAACCTATTAGGCAACGGCCTCAATAGTTCTCTATAGCCATTCATGGTAGCGCCGGATATACCAAACTTTCACGAGCTGGGTGAGCAGACAATAAGACAGAATAATCGCCGCCAACCAGTAAAAATAACTGCCTGGCAAAGAGACCAGGCCAATGCTATGCCCAATGTAAGAATAGGGAATATAAATCCCTACTGCCATGACTATGAAGGTGGTTAGGAGCAGGGGGAGGGAAGCAATGCTTTCAATAAAGGGAATTCTTTGAGTGCGGATCATGTGCACGATGAGGGTTTGGGAAAGCAGACCTTCAATAAACCAGCCCGACTGAAAGAGAGCTTGTTTCTCTGGTGTATTGGCTAAAAAGAAAAACCACATAACGGCAAATGTCGCATAATCAAATAAGGAACTGATGGGGCCAATAAAAAACATAAACTTTGCAATTCCTCTAGGATCCCATTTGCGTGGTTTGACCAAAAACTCTTTGTCCACATGATCAAAGGGAATGGCTGTTTGAGAGAAATCATACAATAAGTTTTGCGTTAGCAATTGCACGGGCAGCATGGGTAAAAAAGGAAAAATTGCACTTGCTCCTAAGACGCTAAACACATTGCCGAAGTTAGAACTTACTGCCATCTTGATGTATTTGATGATATTGCCAAATGTCTTACGTCCCTCTAAGACCCCATCTCCTAGAAATAATAAGCTTTTCTCAAGCATAATGATATCGGCTGATTCTTTGGCAATATCAACGGCTGTATCAACCGAGATGCCAATATCAGCTTCCCGCAAGGCAGGCGCGTCATTGATCCCATCTCCAAGATAACCGACAATGTGTCCATTTGATTTAAGAGCAGCGATGACTTGCGTTTTTTGCAAGGGATTAAGTTTGGCGAAAACCGTGATATGCTCCACTGCTTTTTTCAATTCCTCTTCATTCATCTTTTCAATTTCCGAACCTGTTAAAATTCCTGTAATAGGTAAACTCACCCAATTGCAAATTTTCTGGGTGACAAGTTCATTATCACCGGTCAACACCTTGACTTGGACATTGTACTCATTCAAATGGGCGATAGCCATCGTTGCCGATTGTTTAGGCGGATCAAGAAAAGCCAAAAAACCGAGGAAAGTCAGTTGATTTTCTTCTTGCAGGCGATATTCCTTATTTTTCCCATTGGGAATTTCTTTATAACCAACTGCCAAGACCCGCATGCCATCTTCATTCAATTCATTTTTTAGGCTTTCCAATTTGCTTTTAATCTCTTGTGTAAGAGGGGAAATGGTTCCATTGGTTTTGACTGTTTCGCAAATGGTAAAGATTTCTTCGGTCGATCCCTTGCAGATCAAGAGATGTGTTTGGGGATCTTTTTCTACAATCACCGACATGCGTCTTCGATTAAAATCAAAAGGGAGTTCATCGATTTTGCGATAAGCGTGGTTCAGCTCTAATTCTTTTTCCAAATTTTTATGTTCGAGAACGGCGATATCTAAAAGGTTTTTTAATCCTGTTTGGTAAAAGCTATTTAAATAGGCATAGCTGAGTACTTCTTCATTTTCTTCGCCATCGGCGTTGAGATATTTTTCTAGAATGATGCGGTCTTGGGTAAGTGTGCCTGTTTTATCGGTGCAAAGAATATCCATGGCTCCGAAATTTTGAATGGCATTCAAGCGTTTGACAATAACTTTGTGGCGGGACATGTTAACAGCCCCGATTGCCAAATTAGTCGTCACAATCATTGGCAGCAATTCAGGTGTTAAGCCTACAGCCACGGAAAGTGAGAATAGGAAGGCCTCAAACCAATTCCCCTTGCTGAAGCCGTTAATTAACAAGACTGCTGGGACCATGACAAACATCAGATTGATCAATAACCAGCTGACTTTATTGACTCCCAAGTCAAAACTGGTCGCCGGCCGGTAGCCGGTTATACTTTTGGCTGTACAGCCAAAATAAGTTTGATCGCCTGTGCGAAGAATAGCTGCCGTTGCACAACCGCTAAGAACATTTGTCCCCATGAAACACAAGTTAGGCATTTCTAAGGCGCTTGCATCTTCTTTTGTGTTTCTAAAAGATTCATCTTTTTCAATTGGCATGGCTTCCCCGGTCAAGGCCGCTTGGCTTAAACATAATTCTTTTGCGGAAACTAGCATGACATCTGCTGGCACAAGATCGCCGGCAGATAGATGAATGATATCTCCTGGCACTAAATATTTTATGTCGATTTCAAGTGCTTTTGGCTCAGGGTCTTGATCCCTCCAGCGCAGCACAGTCGCTTTGGTGCTAACCAAAGCCTTCAGTTTTTCTGCGGCTTTGTTAGAACGGTATTCTTGGATAAAACGCATCACTACGCTAAGGAGCACCATGCAAGCAATAATAATGACGGCATCTGTTTCGCCAAGAAAATAGGAAACGGCTCCCAAAAAAATCAATAAGATGACAAAGGGATTGGTAAAATTTCTGAGCAGTAAATGATACCAAGCAGGGGGTTTCTCATGCGATATTTGGTTAAGGCCATACTGTTTTAATCGATCGTGGACTTCGCTCTGATTAAGTCCTTTCGAAGAGCTTTGCAGGCTTTGGAGAACTTCTGGGACGCTTTGGCGTGAATAAGTTAAGAGCTGCGAGCACAGTTCTTGGTGAAGTTTTACAGCATTGGGGGACGATCGAGAAAAAAGGCAGAGGAATGAATTTTTCCATTTTTGAAAAGTCATATGTCTGGGGTTTTTTTTAATCCTTGGAGGTAGGGTTAGCTATAACAGGTGAGCGATTTTATTTCTATTAATCATCAAGGCTTTTGTGCGCTTTGTCTACACCAAAGTGCCGTCTTTGAACAGGGGGTTTAAGGGGGTACCCCCTTTTTGGAGTGCGCGTACGGCACCTCACGTATTTGTATGGAGGCGATTTTGCCGTACCGCTTTGTATTAGGCGCTTTGGTTTTAAAATACAACACCGCTTTTTTTGCGAATCATTGATTGTTTCAACATCGATAATTTTTTTATCCTCAATGAATCTAAAAAAAGCGGTACGGCAAAATCGCCTTCATACAAATACGTGAGATGCCGTACGCGCACTCCAAAAAGGGGGAAAGCCCCCTTAAACCCCCTTAATTTAAAAAACAAGCCTTGGCAGGTAGAAGAGTTCTTAATTCCAAATTTATTACTTTATTCAAAAACATCTTGAGTTATTAATAATAATTATCATATGATTTAAGCATTTAAATAATTAGGGTGAAAAGATGAATGTATTTGAAGCTATTAAGCAGACTTGTCAAACATATTACAATGAACTTCCAAATAACATCCCTCGCACAGTATGTCAAAGCGCCATCTATTCTTTTACTATTTCTATGGTTATTAGTAATTTACGTCCTAGTCTGCCTGAAATAGGCCGGCCTTTAGCCGCAGCAGGTATCGCGGCTCTTGCTTCTCTTGTACATGCTTTAACCACTCCCTTTTTCAATTACCTTTTTGGGGATCAAAATGCAAACTTTTTTCGAGAAACGGTGAAATTTACATTTAATACAACTCTAGTGCATTTATTATTTAATTCCACCACTTATAAAGTTAATTTAATTACAGTACATGGTAATTGGTTTGTTCCTATGGGGATGAATTTCCTTAAAAGTTCTTTTAAGTTAATTCCCGATCTCGTTGATTTCTTAGGCGAGCCGCAGGTGGCAAATCAAATTAGAACCATCTATCGCAGGCTTGGTTTAGAGATACCCTTAGGAGCGAATTCTACCTACATTGTCGTTTAATAAAAGAAAGGTCGCCACAAAGGCTGACAACCCTTTGTGGCGACTCGTTTTAGATAAATAAACTAGTTACTTATGTTTTCGTTTTTCCTTTATCATTTCCATCCCCTTCGCCTTCGCCTTCGCCTTCGCCTTCACCTTCACCTTCACTCGCCCCTTTTACTTCTTGTTTTTCTCCTGAATTATCTGGAGTGTTGTGCTTACTGCTCCATGCGGGCTCTTCCTGACTATCTACATGTAGTGGGATATCAATAGCCTCTGATACATTTCTGGGCGAATCTAACCCATCCTCTTCCTCAGTTTCCTCAAAACTTAATGGTATTCCCTGCACAATATCTTTAATTCTATCCACATTTTCATCCCAACTTCCTTCCCTTTGATTGATTACTAAAGCCGAGGGGAAGATGCCCCATGTATAGGCTTCTTTTAAAAGAGTTTCGAATTCCTTAGTTGATTTGCTTATATCTTCATCCATTTTATTCAGTTTTTCGATCCGTTCGTTTGCTTCTTTTATCCCCTCTTCTAAATGGTCGATATGCTTCATTTCTTTGTGTTTTAACCCTTTTGCTTTCCCTTTTGCTTCCCCTTTTATTTCTTCTTTTGCTTCCCCATTTGCTTCAGTGTAAAGTTTTAGAGCTGCTTCTTCAAATTCACAATAAGTTTCTTTGTCAATCACTCTAATAGGGATTTCTTTTAAAAGAGCAGATGCCTTTTTAAGGAGTTTAATGGAATCTTTGCGAATTTTACTTCTAGTATCAATAAAAGATTTAGTAGGAATTATTTTGCGCTGGGCACCTTTCTCCACGACATATTTACTTTTCAAACTCAGCTGGTTTTCAACATTATTCTTGAATTTTTGTATTTCTTTTTTTTGTTCTTCTAGAATTGCAATTGCTTTAACCGCATGCTCTTTTTGATATGTTCCCTCAAGGGTTGGAATATACATTCTTGCCAGCTTGTTTTTTTGATTGTCAAATTGCTCTTCAATCCTTGTAAAATCAATCGAAGCTTCTTTCGGATGAGGGCAATAATGATAAACATAACTAAAAAAGGTTAATGCCTCTTCCAGTCGAGCCATTTTTCTAAAAACTCTTTGGACCTTAATACAACAATCATAAAATTGCGCAAGATTTTCGCGGTCCCCTTCCTGGGGTTTTCCTTTAGGCCTTTCTATCGAAAGGCCTGTTCTTTTCTCATCTTCTAACAATTCTGCTAAACTCTTACTATCCTCAATATATTCTCCTTTTGACCATCCCCAAGCCTTCTTACCATTATCTTCTAAATATTCAAATACTTTAGGTTGAAGATTAACTACTCTAGCTATGACATCTAAGAATTGCGTATGTTTACGCTTACAAAATTCTTTATCAGATTGACTTACTGTCAGTTTGCTTTGCTTTGCATCAAGGAGTTCTTTAATTAGTTTTAATTTGGTATCAATACCAGAATAGTGATTTCTTTCCTTCCATCGTTGTCTTTGATCCCAAGCCTGCATTGTTGCTTCTTTGTCAGATTTCCAAAATAAAACTAAAGATTCCAAGTAAATCTTATAAGTTTTTATTAGTGTTTGTATTGCTTCTGCGTTATTTTCAAAAGGATTGCTTATGATGTGAGGAGTTGTTTTGCTGGGAGCAGATAGATTTGCAAATTGTTTGGCCGTATTAATTTCGATAATTTTGCCCTTTATTTGCCCTATTAATGAGACGCCCCTTTCAAGAAAAGCATTCCATTTTATCGGGTCTGTTACCTCAATACATTCCGGCAAGACCGGTACTTTAAATTTAATTTTGGTGAGTTCATATGTTGAACTGCGGGGAGATGCAACTTTAGAATCCTCTCCATCAGAAGAATAGCTCAAAGTAGAATCAAATACACCTAATCCTGCTTCCATAATTTTGTCCTTATTAAAGTTTATGAAATTTATAAAAATTCCTCTTGCAGTGCCAGTAAGATTCCAATAAATGGCAAATTTGGTTCAGAATTTTTCTTGAACGCTGAGATAAGCTAAATGTCATTGGCGACTGAGTAAACTGAAGCAAGAGGATTAAAGGATGCCTAAAGACTTTTTTCAAAATCTTTATCATCAATCCTTCTTATCATGGAAAATTTTTAACTTGTCAATGGTAAAAATAAGCTAAAATTGCGGCTGTAATTTTTTGAGAATAACGCTTCTGGCACTTGCCAGATCGCGCGTGTCCTTCTCCAAAGATTTTTGGATATGCTTTACACTGGCCATGACGGTGGAATGATCCCTTGCAAAGAGTTCCCCAATTTTCATGAAGGGCATTTTCAATTTTTCGCGGCAAATATGCATGGCTAACTGGCGGGGCAACGCACACTCCTTTGTCTGGGCTTTGCCTAATATATCTTCCACGCGAATGCCATAGAATTCAGCCACCGCTTGGATAATTTTGGAAGGGGTAAGCGCAGTCTTCAGCTCTTCTGCAAGCAAATCAGCCAGCAAAACCTTGGCTGCCTGGAGGGAGAGCGTTTGAAGCGAATTTTGGTCATCTAAATGCAAACGTAAGACAAGCGCTTCAAAGGCCTTAATCAGAGCCTTGGGATTGCTTGTAAAAGTTTCTACTAAAAAATCGGTCACTTTAGGTGGCAAAATAAAATTAAATAAAGTTGCCTTCATTTGCAACATGCTATGCAATTCTTTTGCGATCAGTGGTTTAAGTGGCAACACAATTCCCCATTCAAAACGGCTGACTAAGCGAGGTTCGATTAAATGCAATTCTTGCGGAGAGCAATTGGCCGTTAAGATAATTTGTTTGCCCGCCAGATGGAGGGTGTTGAAAGTATGAAAAAACTCCTCTTGAGTTGCTCCTTTGCGGGAAAAAACATGGACATCATCGACTAAAAGAACATCTATATTACGATAGGCTTGACGGAAAGTACTCATCTCACCTGCGCGGATGGCCGTGACCACATGGTCAGTGAATGTTTCCGCCCGGACATAAATAATTTTTAATCCTTGGGAACGAAGAGCTTGTGCTAAACCCATTAAAAGATGGGTTTTACCAGAACCGTTTAAGCCATACAAATAAATAGGGTTGAAAGCTCCCAGATGAGTAGAACTCTTTAAATCTGCTATTTCTTGTAAGATATTGATTGTTAAATGATTATCTTGATTTACAATGAAGTGTTGAAATAGGCAGTGGGGATCGAGTTCATTAAAAGATAATTCAAAAGGATGGGAAAGTCCTTCTTTGGAAGTTTTAGACTTGTGCGGCATTTTTTTTAAGGCAGGGGTGGAATTGACCACGGAAAGGTGAATTTTAATCTTTTTGTTGTTGCCATTGACGAGTTCCGCTTGTGCTTTACCGCGCATATGCTCTTCAAACCAAAGGGCTTGGAAGGCATCTTTAGCTTCTAAATAAAGATTGCAAGCATCGAAGCGTTGAATTTTTAAGCTTCTTAGCCATTTTTGGACGGTTTCTAGGCCAAGTTCCTTTTCTTGCTGCTTTAGAAATTGCTCCCACGCTTGCATAAGATGTGTTCACCTAGGCGAATTTATCGCGATTTGCCTCGTCTCGGTGCCGCTATGTTTGGAGTAGGGGCAGTTTTTTTTATCGGCTGTTTTTGGATTTGTTTCGTTGTATACCATTGCTGAAGGATGCCTATTAGCATCGATGAAAGCCAGTAAATGTTCAATCCTGATGGAAAATTGTAGAACATCACAGTAAAGACTACCGCCATCATGGTTCCCATCATCCTTTGCTGGCGCTGTTGATCGGTCATCATCTTCGGATCTTTAGGTCCGGTAGCCGATAGTCGTTGTTGAAGAAACATAACAACACCTAGCAAAATGGGCAACAAATGGAATTCCGTTCCTATGAAGAAAATGGGGTAGTTCCAACGAAATAAAACATCAGGCGCGGTAAGGTCGTCAATCCATCCGGGAATGAATGAAGCTCCGCGTAGAGCGAAGCTTGATTTGAGCAAATCAAACATTCCAATCAAAAAAGGCATTTGGATTAAAAGCGGCAAGCATCCTGAAGCCGGATTAACACCTCGCTCCTTATAGAGATTCATAATCTCAATTTGAGCTTTCTTTGGATCTTTTTTATTTTTTTCTTGAATGGCAGCTACTTCGGGGCTAATTTGCTGCATGCGCACCATTGACTTAGTCGACCAAGCATTGAGAGGATAGAGCATTAAGCGCAAGGAAAGGGTCAATAAGACGATCGATAAAGCCCAAGAACCTGTGAGAGTATGGAAGAGATTCATCAAGATAAATAGAAATTTAGCAAAAGGCTCTGAGATAAAAGTAAACCAGCCATGCATCGTTTGGCAAGCGAGATAATCGGGATTGTAGTTTGTTGCCGGATCCGCATACTTTGCGTCAACCTCTTTCAAAATTGCCGAATCGAAGGGTCCGCCAAAGAAGTGAAACTTCATTGCTCCCCCTTGAGACTTGAGGGGGAGTGAGGCCATGTAACCGGGCAAATTTTCTGGCTTAAAGCGTTCGTGTGATTGATCTATTTCTATGAGGCGTGAGGGGACAGTGGATCCCGATACATATTGTACACGATAGCCAGGATCAATCTCAGTCAGGGGATCAAGAATCATTCCTAAGAACCCATTAGAATTGCAAATCCAGTCAGGATAGATAGAGGTGACAGTGGCTGTTTCACGAGGAAGATCAATTTTTTCAACTTCAGATTTTTGATTTCTTGTCTGACGAAACTTCATCGCTGGGGCAGAGGCACCTGAAATCCATTCGACTTCAGGCACGCCAGATGTCAGCCAAAGCCCTTTGCCATTACCTTCGATTTTTACTTCCAAATTAAGGGAATAGGGGACCTCTTCATGATTGCCGGAACCTAGAGAATATGTCTTCGTAATGTGCCGGTTGTTTTGATTCGCTTCAAAGGTAATGGACCGTTCGTCAAAATGCTTGACTTCATAAGGCAATTCGGCCAGCTCTGGGTACTCGGAAACGATATTTAAAGCATAGTATTGAGGTTTCACCTGAACGCTTTGCCGGGGTGGTTGTACGATCAGATCGCGCCTCAGGAGGGGGTAATAGCCTCCTAATTTCCCTTTTTCGTGAAAGCTTGATTCTCCTCCTGGGGCCACTGCAGGTGAATAGTAGGAATGAGCAGGAAAGTAAGCATTATAAGGGTGCTGGCTGATCATGTCGCGATCGAATTGGATTTCTCTTACCACACTCGATTGATTTTCATTTGTCCGGAAAGGAAGGTTAATCTCGGCAAGGGCTCCCCCGTAGTTGGAAAACACAAGCTGTTGATAAGGAGTTTCAAGCACATAAAATTTCTGTTCAGTTTTTTTAGCGGGACGAGAGGGGGCTTGGGCGGTTTGTTCAAGGTGAGGAGATAGTTTTTCTATTCCAGAGAGTGGAATTATACTAAGGTATGCCGCATCATAAACCCCCACAGGCAAATATCCTTGAGGAGTCTTCAGCAAAGCAATAGCGGAGTATTTCCGCGGAGGCATTTTATTGGCTGCTTCTTTTATAGAAGTATTGGTAGGGATTGATAATTGGCCATCAGAGTATTCACCAAGAGAAACATCGAAGGGGTTTTGATCATTTTGTTCATTAAAGGTGATAAGTTGAAGATCATAATGCCCATTTTCTGGCAAAGCTCCGATTTTTAAAAGAGATGAGGGTTGGGCTTGATAAATGGCGGGGGTACCCAAACCTGTTTGCTGGTAAGATAATTGGTATTTCTCAGCCTCGCCTGTTACAGGCGATTGAGCGAAAACAAACTCAGGAAGGGAAGAAGTCCAAGACAGAGTCAAGATGCTATTATTGTTAAAAACTCCGGAATGTACAAATTCATGTTCTTGAGCATCCTTGTATAATCTCACAAGGGGCAGGGAATCGAGTTGAGCAGTGCGTTGTGAGATTTCCTCTTGCTGTCGTTTTTCTTTTTGGGTTTGTTTAACTTGCTGCTGCTGGATCCACTCTTGCTTCTTTTGAATATTTTGATGTTGAAAAAAGAGATTTACACCAAACAGGGAAAGAGAAAGTGCAAGCACAAAGAGAATAGTACGTTTATCCATTGGACCTTCGAAGGGTAAAAAATATATACAAACAATTCTTTAGGAAGTGTGCAAAAATAAGTTGAACGATTCCTTAGGTTGTTTGTGGATAAAACCGGTAAAAAGAGATAAGTTAACATATTATATAGGAAAGAGACAAGTAAAATGAGCTAGGGATTAATGATATACATCACGAATGAAGAATTGGTTACGTGTCCTTGCCCGATTAAAGCTGTTTCTGAACCATCTTAAATTGAATTGAGAAAAAGGTCTTTTTGGTTTTTTTGGGCAAGGCAAGTGCAACGGCATGGGCACTGGCAAGGAAATGAAGTCTAATTATTATAAAGTGGGTTCTATTGTTGATTGTCGCTAATCACGTCAAAACCTCGGATCAGACCTAAAAAAATGGCGATGGGGAAAAATACAATGGTCCAAAAGATCAGCCAAAATTTACTTCCACGGTATTTGAGCGAATAACAAATTCCGTCTTTTCGGAAACACAAATTTAAGAATAACAAAATCACACCGATTGGAGGGAAAATCAGCAAAAAAACAATTAACCACACAATATTTCCCTTATAGGAAAGGGGATATTGATATGAAGAAGAATTATTATCCATAAAATCCTTCTCCTAAAACGCAAATAGATTTAAAATAAATAATCGCATTTACAGATCCTTATATCTCTCATCATCATTCCAATCTGATTCTTCTATATCATCTATATCTTCTTCTTTTAAAGCATCTCTCCTATTATCTAATGCCTTTCGGAGCCCTCCAAATAAATCAGGTTCGCCAGAAGCTTCAGATTTTACTGTGGGTTTTTGTTTAAGTTGTTGGCGTTTGTTTTGTAATATGTCCTTCAAAATAGGAGTTTGAGTTTTAGATGTAGAAGATAGTTGAGTAACTTCAGGAGGTGGTGGTGCAATAGGTGTCTCAGTAAAAGAAGAAGGAGATTTTGCAGTTGGTGGGGGCTCAGGGGGTGGAGGAGGAGAAGGGGCCACAAAAGTTGCTGCTTGAGTAGGCTGAGCAAGAGTCTCATCAGGTGCAATCAGGGGTGTACGAGGAGGAAGAGGGGGAGGGGGCTCTTCAGTTGCTGTTAATGGAGATGCCAAAGGAGGAGGCTCTGGAGGTATCTCGGCTGTGTTAACCTCTTCTGTTATTTTTGGCTCTTCGATTATTTCAGTTTTAGGCTCTTCGATTATTTCAGTTTTAGGCTCTTCTATTATTTCAACGATCTCTTTAGGCTCTTCAACTAATGGAGCAACTTGTGGTATTTCCACTTTTATTGCTCCCTCTAGTTTATCTCCCAGACTTACGTTATTGTCTTCAATCATAGCTACAATATGGTCAATTCTATGATCCAATAGAGGAAAAGTCATTTTTGTTAAAATTTTAAATTGTTCCAAAGAAGTAAGGTTTTCAAAATCTGGAGGAAGAGGTACTTTACTTATCTTTTGTGCTGCATCTGAATGAAGAAGAGTTGTTATTTCTTCCATCTCTATTGAAATATCTTTAGAAAGTATATTTAACGTTTCTTGGGGTCTCACCATTCGATCAGGCCTATTAAAGGCTTTATAATCACGGAGAAGGTTAGTTAATTTATTCAAATGGTTAGCAACTTCGTTCCTAGCTTCAAGATAAGCGTAGGTTTTGTCCATTTTGGTGACATTCATGCTTAATGTGCGGTGTTCTAAATGTCTATCGGCAAAATTTGTAAGCCATCTCCTCTCATCTGGGATAAAATTACCTTTTACTTTTATCTTATTATAAATTACTCTAAGTTCTTCATTTGCTTTTTCAAGATTAGTTTTTGTTCTTTTTTCGAAAAACTTTCCGAGCATTGAAGGGTTATAAAGACTGTCTTCTAATGTATTAATTTTGTTTGATATACTTCTATACTGTGAAAATAATTTGTTTAAGTCTTTTTGGTGATGATTTAAATGTTCCAATCGTTCTTTTTGGATTTGTACTGTACTATCAAATAAACGCTCAATCTGACCCTTCAAACCGGGATAAGTAAGTTCAATCATGCGAACTGTTTGTGCGGCTGAAAATTTCTCGGGCTGGCTTTTTAAGGACTTTTGTATTTTGGGATTTTCTCCTAAAATAGTGGTATTTACAATACCAGGGATAAGTTCATGACCTAAATGAAAAATTGTTTCACGAAGTTGAAGAAATTGTCGGAATCCTTCTTCTCCACCTTTATCTTCCAATTTTTTATAAGATAAGATTTGATTTTCAATTTCTAAAAGTTTATCCGAAACCGTTGTTCTTCCTTCTAAATAGTTAATTCTTTCTTGTAATTTTTCAACTGTTATTTTTAAATCTTCATATCGAGGTTTATCACTTAAGGTTTTGATATTAGGGCCAAATTGGCTTTGCAGTTTTTCCAGGGTTGCATTAGCCCTTGCTAGGTTTCCTTTAACGTTATTTGATTTTTCAAGGGTTAAATCATAAGTTTTTTGGCTAACTCCTGAAACTTTTTTTTCTGTTCGCTGCATGTCTCGAATTGAACCTTCCACTGTATTCAAATCATTTTCGAGTTCCGTTGTCTTACTAGAAATTACTTTGTAAAGGTTTTCTTCTTCGCTGTTTGGCCTTTCACAATATTTTTGCCACAATCTTACTAATGCATTAAAAAACCCCGGTTCAGGCATAACAGAATAATCGCGCTCTTTAACTATCCTCTCTGTATCCGAATTCGAAGCCTGTAGAAGAGTTTCTTTAGCAATATTAGTAACTTTATTACTTGGAGGGGTTGGCGGCTTTACTTCCACCTGGGGGACAACGGGAACCACAGGGATAGTTTCTTGAGGTCTAGGTTTTAATCCAGAATCTTCCATAATTAACCTCTTACATATTTTTATTATACGATTCTTATATTTTCATTATAAATAATCTATTTATTAAAATAAATAGTTTAAACTATTTAAGTGATTAATTTCCGAGAAATATCTCTCAAAGAAATTTCGTTCAGTAATTGTATAAAACGGAGATTTTCGTTTTCTGTGAAAAAAAAATCACATATCGAAGAAAAGGTTTGCTTCATTAAACTGTGTTTTGAAATATATGCCAGATAGGTTATGAATGCAGAATATAAAAAATATTACAGGTTGATCTTCTATGTCTCGTAAATTTCTAAAAACAGAGTTCTTGCAAAGCATTAAAGCTCCCTCTTCTTTAAAGGATTTCTTTAGTGAGTGCAGGTCAAATGAGTTTGAAGGGAAAAAAGACGATTTTCCTATGGGAATCTATGATGTTCATAATTTGGATTCCTGCCCTTGGCCTAAGACATCAGAAGGACAATATATTAAAGAGTTTTTGTCTCCGTTGATTCTACAAGGGGTAAATGCTTTCATTAACAATATCCGCACCGATCTGCGTGTCTTAGTTTGGGGTGATCTTGTTCTGCCAGTTACCATAAATCAAACAGAGTATGAGAATTCTTATGTTTGTTCTCCTTACAGTTATTATGTATCCTATGCTAAGGAATCCTTAGATTTTATCTCTCAAGAATGGATGTACCGACCTATTAATGCTATGTTATGGGGGTTAGGTAAGATTTTTCAGAGTTGCAGGGTCAATCAGGTGGTCAGCGTCAATAATTGGTTTTACTCTACTAATTTATATCCCCCCTTACAGCCCCAGCAAGTTGCAAAGATTGCCGAATTCTTGAAGCAGCACTTTCCAGATCACGCCATTGTTTTCCGATCGGTTGATCCCCATGCCAATCCCACCTGCTACCAAACTTTGCAACAGCAGGGTTTTGATTACATAGCCAGCCGCCAAATTTTCTTTCTTGATCCACGAAATACTTCTCTTTTAGAGACCCGTCTTTTTAAAAGTGATATGAGGTTATTAAAAAATAGCGGATATGAGATTGTAGAGGGGAAACAATTGTCAGATCATGATATTCCGCGGATTTTAGAGCTTTATCGCAGTTTATACATAGATAAATACTCTGCTCTTAATCCCCAATATAATGAAGAGTTCCTATTCTTAATGCTCAAAAAAGGGCTCATGCATTTTAAAGCCTTGAAAAAAGAGGGGCGTGTGGATGGGATTGTTGGCTATGTTCAACGCCATGGGATGATGCTATGTCCATTTTTTGGTTATGATCGAAATGTTCCCAAAGAAGTAGGGCTTTATCGCATGCTTTCAACTGTGATCATGCTTGAGGCTCATCAAAGCCAACTTTTTTTCCATCAAAGCTCTGGCGCTTCCATGTTTAAACAAATACGCAAAGCAAGTAGTTGTTTTGAGTATACTGCTGTTTACCATAAACACCTTAGTATCAGAAGGAAAATTCCATGGATTATCTTGAAAGGGATATACAATACCTTGGGAATTTCTTATATGAAGCGTTATTAATTAACGCGATGTGCGAATTTTTTTCTACTTCTGTGTGCTCTGTGATCTCTGTGGTTATTTTAACTACCACAGAGATCACAGAGCACACAGAGAGAAATACTTATGACTTTCATTATTTGGCCTACGGTTCTCTCTCCTTTAATAAAAGGTGGCGTTCTCAAAGTGAGGGCTGTGGCAATCAAAAGTATGTGTTAGATCAACAAACCGGCCTTGTTGGAGTTGTTGATAAAGCGGCCATAAAGTGGGAAGATTAGAAATGTTTGCATCCATGAATATCACCTAACAATAAAATTAATAAAAGAAATCAAATTAGAGACAAACAAAGAAAATAAAAAAAACAATAAATAGAGTAATAGAGGAAAAAAGAATGGAGGTCAAAGAGGAGGGAGCAGCTGAACAGGTTAGCTTAGGATGCAGCCCCGACGGCTTGGCCAAAGGGTTGTAATGCATGAGTATACTCCTTAGGTAATCATAATAACCGGTAGTCAACTTATATGCAAAAAGTCTTCTCTGGGAAGTTCTTAAAGTCAATCCTAATCTTACTAATACTCTGATGCCTTGTCAAGAGTGAAATGATTAATTTTTGATTAAGGCAATTTTAACTAGAGGGAAGTTCCAGTGTTTTCTTTAAGAAATAACTACAGATTTATTATTGAGTTTTAATAATAAATTTGGTAAAATTTGTTTCAATAATAATATTATGAGGATCGAAAGTGCCAGTCGGACGTGTTGCTTTTATTGAGAATTACATTGAGCCGGTGATTCATCATCGCGTTTGTCAAATAGCCTTGAAGGTAGTGGTAGAGATAGTAAAAATTGTCGCTGCCAAGATGTTTTTAGAATTTATGTGCAGGCGGTTTTTGCCAGAAAATGCAAATATAGTTCCCAACAAATCTTGTTAACGGTGGTTGTCGTCCCCATCTTAGAGGAAATCATCTTCAGAGGTGTTGTATTGCGTGCAATTCAACTGTGCCAAAAGGCTTTGATTAATGAAGAAGAGGAGCGGACTCAAAGAGTATTCCGCGTCCATCTTTCTGCTCTAATTTTTGCTGCGGCTCATTTAGGTAATCCCCATGAGAATGTTAGTAGCGCGTTGATCCAATTCACTTGGGCATATATTGCAGGAGTTACATTTGGATATGTAAGCGAAAAGTACCAAACTTTATCAATTAGCATCTTAGCCCATGGTTTACATAATGGTTTATTTGTGGCGGCAACAAGTGGATTGTATTCGGCAAATAGTAATCCGATTTTCATCGTTGCTCTAATTGTCAACCAAATCGCAGTCTATACCATCGCGAAAACAGATATAGATGTTTATGTTTTATCAGGAATTAGACAAGCAGCCGAATTTGGTGTAGCAATTCTGACAAGGAATTATTTTGCTCCTCAGCAAGTTCACGAGCCTATATTAATATAAATTTTGCAATTTTTTACTTTTATTGTTAAGGAAATAAAAATGGCACCAATTGGTCGAGTTGCTTTTATTGAGAATTATATTGAACCAGTGATTCATCATCGGATTTGTCAATTAGCCTTTATGGTGGTGGCTGAGATAGTAAAAATTGTAGCTGCTAAGATGTTTTTAGAATTTATGTGCAGGCGATTTATAGCCGAAAATGCAAAGTATAGTTCTCACCAAGTCATTGTGACGGTGGTTGTCATCCCCATCTTAGAGGAATTGATCTTTAGAGGCATAGTATTGCGAGCAATTTATCAGATGCAAAAGGCGGAGGTGAACGAGAAGAAGAACGGACTGAAAGAGTATTCCGCGTCCATATTTCTGCTCTAATTTTTGCAGCAGCTCATTTATCTAATTCTCATCCTAATTTATCAGCAAAACTAATCCAATTTACGTGGACCTATATGTTAGGGGTAAGTTGGGCTTATTTATCTGAAAAATACCAAACCCTAGCTCTTGGTATCTTAAATCACGGGATTAATAATGCCTTAGCTGTCGCTTCAGCTGGATATCCAACTGAATATACTGGTTTTTTCTTCATCGCCCTAATTATCAATCAAATCGCAGTCTATACAATTGCAAAAACAAATATAGATGTTTATGTTTTATCAGGGGTTCGACAGGCAGCCGAATTTGGGGCCGCAATTCCTCAGCGAGCAAGGAACTATTTTATTCCTCAGCAAGTTCACGAACCTATTTTAGTATAACCTATCACCTGATGAGTAGAGATGGCGCCAGTCAATCGCGTAGCTTTTATTGAGAATTATGTTGAGCCGGTGATTCTTCATCGTGTTTGTCAAATAGCCTTTAGAGTGGTGGTAGAGATAGTAAAAATTGTAGCTGCCAAGATGTTTTTAGAATTACTGTGCAGGCGGTTTTTACTTGAAAATGCAAATTTGAGCTCGCAGAAAATTTTTCTAATTGTGGTTGTCTCTCCTGTGGTTGAGGAGATCCTATTCCGGGGCCTTCTTTTGGGTACCATTTATTTAGCTCAAAAGGCCGATATAGGAGAGAGGGAAAAACGTGCCCAAAGAGTCCATATCTCAGCTCTTTTTTTTGCTGCTGCACATTTAGCTAATCCTCATCCGACTATTACAAGCGCACTTATCCAGTTTACATGGTGCTATATGGGAGGAATTACCTATGGTTATTTAACTGAAAAATATCACACCTTGTCTGTTGGTATTTTAGCACATGGATTTAATAATGCTTTAGTCGTGGCCGCTGTGCTAAGTTCATCAAATAAAATGACAATTAAAACGGTACTTATTTTCTGGGGAGCCATTATGGCGAATCAATTAACTTGGTATATACTCGCAACAACAAACATAGAAGAATTCCGGAAGAAAATAGTGAATAATAGACATCTTGCATAACCTCAATTCCTTGCCCGTGCCCCTGCCCCTGCCCTTGCCCTATTAGCGTTGTTTTTGAGCAATTTTCACCAGCATAGACACGATGCTAATCTGCAGTTCTCGTCCTTTGGTATATCGTTCTTCATTCACAAGCTGCAATCGTTGACACACATCCAAAATTCCCGCGCATTCTGTAGCAGACCTTTTAGCCATCCGATAAAATCGAGCTTTTTCATCGATGGAATATTCTCCCGCTCCTTCTGCAATATTCAATGGTATTGACAAACCCGCACGTTGAAGCTGATCGCTTAAATAGGCCCTATCTTCGACGACGAGACGAGAAGGCTTTCCTCCCTGGGACATTCTCTGCTTCTCGGCCTCTTTAACTATTGAAATCATTTGTACAAAGGTCTCCTTTCGTACTCCTGTTAATCTTCTAAATTCAGTGGGCGAAAGTTTCTGTATAGCTTCGTATTTTTGCATAAATGGCCGATGGATTTAAGAAGCAGACCCTTATATTAAAAAATAAAATTGCGTGCCAGAACTTTTTCGGGCAAGGGGAAGGGCAAGGGCAAGGGCAGAGGCACGGGCAAGGAATTGAGGTTATGCAAGATGTCTAATTTTATTTCTCAACAGTTTCAAGCAGCGGTTATACCTTAGGGTGTTGTGTATACACAAACACCCTGAAGAATTGTTTTGGGGCAACGCCGAAAAACCAATTCTTCAGGGTATTTGTGTATAAATAAATTCAGCGCTGAATTCATCGGAGTGATTATCTGAGAGATCAAAGGGAAAGAGATGAAAAGTATTTACCTGCTGGGTTTGAGTACTGGTTGTTACCTTTACAATGGCATGTGCTTCTGATTGGTTTTTTTGATGCCCTAAAACAAATAGCGTGTAAATGCCTGTTTGGGCAGGGGATGAGACCGCAAGAGTCTGGGAGGAGTCATCAGGAGTTAAGGGGAGACCATGAAATGCCGTTCCATCTGGCCTTACAATGACAGGTGTTAGTGCACAATGTTTACTTTGACTTGAGAAAGTAAAAGTAAGCGAGGCCGGACCCATCAAGGGAGCAGGAAAAACTCCGGGTTGATCTTTCACTCTTGGGTGTTTGGCAATGGTTTGAGGGCCAAGAAATCCCGGCTTAGGGTTGGCTGAATAGCAATCAAAATGGCGGTGCCGTCCTTTATTTATGGCACCGGAAACCCCCTCAAGCAATGGTCCGGTAGTCGCTGCTCCGAGAGTTGCTACTTCATGTAGGGGCTTTGAGGATTGTGCGTGATTTTCCACTAAAGTTTCGTTAACATTATTTATTTTGGCTCCTATGGAATGCAAAAGCAGAAGAGATGCAACTCCAAGGAAAAATGAAGCTGAGTAGAAAGGGATCATTGCAAAATTCATGGCAAATGCCTTACTTGCGAACTTTATCAGGGAGTCTTGCGGCTACCCCCATTTAGTAATAGTGGTTTACTATGCTATACCGCAACCTGTCCCAAACTTGGAATTTGGACCGTGCCAAATCCAAGTTTGGGACAGGTTGCGGTATAATTTCCCGTAAAAATTTAAGCTACTTTTTTTTGGGCAATAGCTTTTTCAAGTGCTTTGTTTTATTGTTAGGCATAATGCGTTTGGCTTTAGGCTTTTCGTTTTTCATTTTTTTTGCCGAAGCAGTTTTTGCTTTCGAAGAGGGTGGTTTGCCAGAACTGTTATTTTTTGGTTTTGGTTTGGGTTTGTTACTTTTCTTTTTTACTTTATCTTTCGGAAAATCAACGGAATTTTCATCCTCATCCTCATCATCCTCATCCTCATCTATTTCATCGTCATTAAAACTATTGTCCATTGGATAGGGAGTAGATTCTTTGGCAGGGGGAACCCACTTGTTTGAAAGAGAACGCAAGGATGCAAGCTTTTGGCTTAACGATGCATCAGTATCGCCGATGGGTTTACGAATTAACAGATCTTCATCGGTATCAAATTTAGATGAGAAGATTGAAAAAGGAGAGGAAACACTGACTTCGGGGGTAAATAGAAAGGGACGCACAGAGGGGGGCACGGTCGTATAAATATCGATGGTAATTTGAGGTTCAATGTCTGGTTTTGCAGCTTGTTTAGGGGGGCGTCCTCGTTTAGGTCTAGGATTTAGCGCTTCATTTGAATAATAGGTTTTAGCTCTCGCTACTAAATTTTTACGAGCATTCTGGATATCTTTGCCGACTTTAACTTGAAAAAGTGATTGCTTTAGTTTTTCAAGAATTTGTCGTGGAAAATCTAGATCTTCTTCAAAAACAAAGTGGAAGTGGTTGAGACGGAGCCATTCAATAATGCGAATACGGGAGCGCTCCTGATAAAATTGCTGCCACTTTTCTTGTTCCGCATGATGGTCGTATATAAACTCTAAAAAATTTTCCCTGGCCTCTTTGGATTGAATAATATCAAGCAGCTTTTCCTTTGTGTCTATATCATAGACCTTCTCATTGACAAAACCTTCCATAATTTTTTTTGTTTCGTAAAAGGAGAGCTTCGGAATAGGGCAGTAGCGGTCTGGATTTAGATGGAGCTCTTCTTCCAAAATCTCCAGTTCATTTTGGGGTTTATCAAGATCGGCATAAAGGAGAAATCCTTCTTGACGGTCAATGTAAAAATCTCTTTCATCATCCGATTTTGCAAATGCCTCCATTAATCGATGGCAACGAAGAATAAGAGGGTTTTGGGCTTCTTGTTTAACTTTGGCACACATGTCAATTTAATCCTCGAAATAATCAAGATAGGTCTATTTAGGATTTTACTGAATGAGCCGAGTTACAAGCAATCGAAAAGGAAAGAAAATCTCATTTTATGGACGGGTTGGACTAATTAGAACTAAACTTCTTGCATAATTCATTTTCTTGCCCGTGCCCTTGCCCATGCCCATGCCCAAAAAAAAATCAAAAAAGAGCGGTTATCAAAGAGGCTGAAAGTAAAGGACTTCTCGAAGAGGAAAACACCACATCTTTTCGTTAATTGGGCAAGGGCAAGGGCAGGGGCACGGGCAAGGAATTGTGGTTATGCAAGATGTCCAATTCGCCCATGTCCAATTTTTTCACAAATCCAAATCAACTTCCCCCCCAAAGGTGGAATGTGCGCTCCCTGTTAAGGTCACATGCGAAAATTGTTGATCATGCAACGAAAAACTAACGGTTAATTCTTCGCCTGAACGTGTTTCGATTACAATTGGACCGGTCATATTACATTGATAGGCTGCCGATAAAGCCGCCGCTGTCGCTCCTGTTCCGCAAGCTAAGGTTTCTCCCTCAATTCCCCTTTCAAAAGTTCGAACTTTGAGGCGATGCCTTTCCACTTGCTGCAAAAGGGTGACGTTGGTTCCTTGAGGCTTCCAAATAGGATGTTGGCGGATATAGGGGCCTATCTTTGCAAGATCGATTTGGTCGACATCGTCTACAAATAAAAGAGTATGGGGAACGCCGGTATTTAAATGATGAACAATTAAATTACCATCCTCAAATTGCAAAGGAATATTCCAACAAATGTCACGGATAAATCCCATTTCAATGCAAACTTGTTCCCCAACATGCGAAGCTGCCACAATTTGGTTCATGACTTCTATTCTGTAAGACTGGCGCCTAAAGCCCAAAACCTTGAGCCACTTGACAAAGCAACGCAATCCATTGCCGCACATTTCTGCTTCGGTACCATCGGAATTCAAAATACGCATACGGCAGTCAGCATGCATGGAGAGCTCGAGTAGAAGAACTCCATCGGCTCCTATACCCCATTGTCGATGACAAAGTTTTTTGATGAGCCCGGATTGATTATAGGGAAAGCTTGCTGACCTATTGTCAAACAGAATAAAATCATTACCGCTTCCCACAAATTTGGTAAAAGGCCAATGCATACTTTTATTTCAATTGTTCAAAAGAGTACATCAGGCTATCTAAGAGGCCAAATTCAAGTGCTTCTTCAGCTGTCATCCAAGTGTCGCGATCAATGGCTTTTTCTATGGTTGCGAAATCCTTACCTGTTGCCTGAACGTAAATTTCAATAAGACAATTACGCGTCTTGATCATCTCACGAGCTTGAATTTCAAGATCTGTGGCTTGACCCTTAATTACCCCAGATAGCAGAGGTTGATGGATCATAATGCGGGAATGCGGAGTCGCAAAGCGGCGCCCGGGAGCGGCACAGAGGCTGAGAATCGAACCCATGGAAGCAGCTAATCCTGTAACTAGGGTAGTCACAGGAGAAGTAATCATTTTGATCTGATCCCAAATTGCAAAGCCTGAATCAACGGCCCCTCCGGGGCTGTTAATCACAAAAAGAATGGGCTTGCCTGGATCAGTTAACTCTAAATACCAAAGTTTGCGAATAATCTCGCTGGCTGTTTCATTGTCGACGGCATCCGAAATAAAAATACGGCGCGCCTCCAACATGGTTTGTTCAATTTTATCATAAACTTTGGAGGGTGGGACCTCTTTGTCATTTTTGGGCATGAAAATCTCCAGATTAAATCTATTAGAGGGTTTATATCATTCTATTGCTTTTATTTGAGTTTTTCAAGTCCTAATCGAGTTCAATCTCGGGATAGAGAGGAAAACGCTTTAACAATTGCAAAACCCGCTTTTGAGCAACATCTAAAACCTCAGGCGGTGTAATGGCATTCGCTTTGCTAGGCTGCCCTGTTTTTTGGACCATAGCAGGTTGTGTTTGGGAAAGAACGTAAACAATGATATCAGCAATTTCATGCATTTCGTCTGGACCCATACCCAGTGTTGTTAATGCAGCGGTTCCTAGGCGTATGCCAGATGTATACCAAGGTCCTTGGGTATCAAATGGGATTGCATTACGATTGGCAGTAATGTGGGCAGCCCTTAACGCCGATTCCCCATGTCGTCCTGTTATGCCAAAGCGAGAAATATCGAGAAGGATTAAATGATTTTCCGTTCCCCCTGTAACCAACCGCACCCCTTTTTGCAAAAAGCTCTCAGCCAGGGCGAGGGCATTATCCACAATTTTTTGTGCGTAGGCTTTAAAATCTGGTTGGTTGGCTTCTTTGAAAGCGATCGCTTTGGCTGCCATCACATGGGGCAAGGGGCCTCCTAAAACCATTGGACAACCTTTATCAACCGCTTCGCTAAATTCCTGTTTGCATAGCACAAAACCTCCACGAGGGCCTCGAAGGGTTTTATGGGTGGTGGAGGTTACCACATGCGCATAGGGAATCGGATTGAACTCCCCCTTAAAGACTTGACCTGCGACTAATCCTGCAAAATGGGCCATGTCGACAAGTAAGACGGCTCCTGCTCTATCTGCAATTTCTCGCAATTTAGCAAAATTGAGCCGGCGAGGGTGGGCCGAATAGCCGGCCATCAAAATCAAGGGCTTTTCTCTTTCTACTTGTTTAGCAAGTGAAGAATAATCGAGCAATTCGGTTTGAGGGTCCACGTCATAAAGGACTGCGCGCAGCATTTTAGAGGAAATGTTGTGGCGATAGCCGTGGGTCAAATGACCGCCTGAATTTAAGGACATCCCCATAAGCTTTTGATTGACGAGTTGTTGGCGTATTGTTTCATATTCTTCAGCAGTCAATTCATCGAGCTTCTTACCAAGCTTTTCAAGGGCCGGATTTTGAATGCGCTGCAAAAGAATCGCCCATAAAGCCACGAGATTGGCATCTGCTCCCGAATGGGGTTGAACATAAGCATGTTCACATTGATAAAGTTGGATGAGTTCTTGTTGAGCCAACTCTTCAATAGCGTCTACATTATCGCAGCCCGCATAGAACCGGTGATGGGCATAACCTTCAGCATATTTGTCTGTCAGTAAGTTGCCCATAGCCAATTGCACCGCCAAAGAGGAAAAATTCTCTGAAGCAATCAGCTTAAGATGAGAGCGTTCATCTTTGAGCTCTTGCACAATGCTGGCTGTAACGGGAGGGGCGATTGTTTCAATATGATCTAAGGCGGCCAAATAGGCAATTGTGGCCGCATGAGAGGGGTTAGGGGGGTGCTTGGCAAGATATTTTTGCAGGCGAGACATGTTGAACCTCCTTCCGGTGACTAAGGCGAATTGGATAAGAGGTTCATTGTGTCTTACTCACACGTTTTTATGCAAGTTTCAAAAATGAGGAGTATACACGAAGCAAGACCCTTCTTTTACGGAGTGATTATCGCCTGCTTCATAGTTTTGGTCATTGAGAAGCACTTTGAATTCGCACTGTGTAAAATGAGCTTCTGTTTCCCAAACCCACTCATCAGACTTTGTGTTTTTCATCGACTGCCCTTTATCCCAGGACAAATTGGCCCCTTTGCCCCGAATGTAAAGTTGGTTAGAAAAACCCACATCATATTTCACTGTGATGCGTGTTTTTGAGTGGGCTTTCTTGTCGGTATAAGACTCATGATGTTGATCGGTAAATTGAGAAGCATATATTTTCGCTGGCTGTTGGCTAGGAGCAATTGCCGGTTGCATGTTACTATTGGTAGCAGGTTTGTCATTTTTGCTGCTTTTCACTTCTTTTTTAAGATTATCCTTTTTTGTCAACATAGGCACCTCGTAATTGAACGGTTTAGTTCGGTACATTTCTTATTGTATTGACATCAATAGAAATCTATGTCAATAAAAAATTTTGTAGGTTGAAATTTTCGTTGAAAATTATCTTCTTTCTAGTGTATGGTATAAAGGGTAGATTTTTAACTATTTCCATTAATCCCTTGCCTTGCCAATTTTACCTTAAGGAAAAACTATGCTAGATGCTTTAATAGTAATCCTCGAAATCCAGGAATTAGACATGAAAATGATTCAGCTCATGCATTTGAAGCGTCAAAGGCAAAAGGAACTGGATCAGATCAATGCTAATAAAAATTCTTTACGCAAGCGTGTGAGTGATAAGGAAGCCGAGATCTTAGAAATAAAAAAAATGATCCGTTTAACGGAGGGTGAGCATAATGAAGTCCTTGCCAAATTAAAGAGATTGGAAGCGCAGCAAAGTGCCATTAAAAAGGTCGATGAATACAATGCCATTACACATGAACTCTCATCTGCCGATCGTGAACGTTTAGCAAAAGAGCAGCGCTTAAGCGATTTATATGACAAATTAGCTGCAGAAGAAGAAGTTCTAAAAAGCCTAAATGAGAATCTCAATTCAACCATCGATAGCTCTAAAGTTCTAGAATCAGAAATTCATGAGAGTATCCATCAAATTAACGAGGAAGGGCGAGTCCTCAAAGTACAGCGGGATGAGCTTGTTGAGAAGGCCGATCCGGATGTTTTCAGAGTGTACGAACGCCTTTTACGCAATAAGAAAGATCGAGTGGTTGTACCTTTGGAGAATCGTTGTTGCAGCGGATGTCACATTATGCTCACAGCACAACACGAGAATCTGGTGCGGAAGGGGGAACGCCTTGTGTTTTGCGAGCATTGTTCTCGCATCCACTATTGGCAAGAGAGTAAGGTGTTAGAAGATACTGTTTTGGCGACAAAACAACGGCGCCGCCGCTCTAAGGTTTGACAAACCCTCGTGGAAGATAAGTTTTATCTGGGAAGACAAGTCATCGCTGCCCTTTCTTTGCAAGGGGGAGAGGAAAGTCTGGACTTCACAGGAGAGGATACCAGTGAAAAACTGGGGGCCGTAAGGCTACGGAAAGTATAACAGAAAATATCCCGCTATCTAACTTAAAGTTAGGTAGACAGGGTGAAATGCCGGCTTTAGGAGCTTGGCCTGATTTGAGGAAACTCAAACGGTGATAAACCCTATCCGAAGCAAGACCGAATTTGGGCAATACTGTTCTCCGCAGGGCCCAGGAAGAGTTGCTTGAGGATGCAGGCGACTGCATCCCTAGATGAATGATGGCACAGCTAATCTCGATTAGCTGAACAGGATCCGGCTTATCGTCTTCCCAGATTTTTTTATTGGACATGGACTAGTTGGACTAATTGGACGGAATTGGACTAGTTGGACAAATCCAAGATGTCTAATTTAGTCCAACTCGTCCAATTACTTAATAAGCTCTAGGATCATAGTAAGGGTTGTAGTAGGACATATAGTAGGGATCGGGATTGGCATAATCGGGATCGACGTAATAGTAGTTATTGAAATAATAATCATTATGATCATGGTAACGATAATGATGATTCCAATGATGATCTGCCCAGTTTGCTAACAGTAGGGAAGGACAAAGAAATAATCCCCACCCTAAGAATCCCCTTACTAAAAAAATCAATGGCCGAGACATAAAAACCTCCTCCAACATTTGTTTTTTCAGCGTTCAAATCGAAAGTAAACTCCTGCACCCCCGTCATTGTTATAGTAAGGAGAGTCGTATACATACGGATTGTAGTAAGGACGAGGACCTGGACAGCAGTGACAGCAATGATGATGAAGACGACTACACCATCGATACCGACAAAGAGGGCCTTTAAGACCTGGCCCTGGCTCATTACTCCATTGGGCATTATTCATAGGCGCATAACTATTCTCCGTCCATTGTCCTCCATTTCCCCCCCAATAAACGGCTGAAAGAGCCATAGGAATCAAGATTAATCCTGAACATATAAACTTGCTGATCAAAATATCTGACATCCGGGACATAAAATAACTCCCTTGCGCAAGATTTTGTGTATAATCTTCATTATAAAACTTGGGGTTTAGATTTCAACAAATAAACCTTGTAACAAAAAAATAACAGGGTGAGCAGGATGAACAGGATGAGCAATTTATTGGTTAATCAACAAACTGACTATCCATATGAGCTAATACAATTTAAGACTTTCAGGGATTTTTAAGATGCTGAAAATGAGCCTGAAGGGCTCAAATTGCAACAGCCCAGAGAATATCCCCATAAGCGCTAACTTATTTTCTTGATTATCTCTTTTTATGAGCCTGTAGGGCTCCAATTGCAAGTGGGTTAGGGACTGGGTTTCCCAGTCCCTCCCCGTTGCCGCAAAAGGGTCAATTCCCTTTATTTACCATCGTGCAACTTTCTAGCAATGGGCGGCGCCTCGATCCTATCCTCAAGTAGAGGAACAATGCTAGTACCTCAATCGCATTCGGCATAGTTCAATGCAGTTCAACACTCCAAGTTTTGTGATGTGTTTATTCCTAAACCGGCTGTTATCGTAGTGCGATATCCGTTTGTATTTCATACATCGGATCCGTTTTCTAATCCATTTATCCAGTTTCCTGAATTGACCTATCACATTGGTAGTGCGTGTGCAAAAGTAATTGACAGTTCCTCTTATGACTTGATTCAGCTTTTCAACTACTTTCTGATCTAGGTTATGACACCGTATGGTGATTTCTTTCACTTTGGTCTTAAATTTCTCCACTGATTTCTTTCGCATCTTTGCTCCCCAGCTATTTATTTCGAAACCCAGGAAATCGAATCCATCCTTAGCACGCGTTATATGCGTTTTTTCTTGGCTGAGTTCGAGTCCTAGTTCATTGAGGAAAGATTGCGCATCTTCCAGCGCCTTTTCGGCCTGTTTCTGGTCTTTGCATAATATGACGAAATCATCCGCATAACGGACAAATTTATATCCTTTTTCATCTAGTTGTTTATCTAAATGATCGAGGACCATATTTGAAAGTAGGCAGGATATGACCCCGCCCTGAGGAGTGCCTTTTGTTGTAGGTCTGAATTCACCCTCTTCCATTACTCCAGACGTGAGAAATTTTTCGATAAGTGAGAGAATATTACCATCCGCTATCTTGGCTTCTGCTGATTCTACGATTACTCGTAAAGGTATATTATCAAAGAAACCCTTGATATCTGCATCTACGATATATGTGTAACCCTGTTGAATGTAGAGCTCTACACACTCAACAGCTTGGTGACAGCTTCTTCCTGGCCTAAATCCGTATGAGTTGTCATGAAATTGACAGTCAAAAATAGGGTTTATCAATCTCCGCACAACCTCTTGTGCAATTCGACATCGCACAGAAGGTATTCCGAGAGGTCTTGTTTTTCCATTCCCTTTCGGGATATGGACTCTTTTTAGTGGGATGGGCTTATAAGTTCCCTTTTTAAGTTCATTCATAAGCTTGCTAAGATTTCCTTCTAGGTCTCTTTCGAAAGCCTTGATTGAGATCTTATCAATTCCCGCTGCCCCTCGATTTTTCTTTACTGCTTTGAACGCTTCATGCATAAGCTTTGTTGTGATTCTCCCAGTGAGAGAATGCACTTTTTGCTTATCGTGTGTTATTTTCACGTATTGGTTTCTCCTAATACTAGTGATTGTTGGATAACTCTTCGTATCAAGTTCATAGGATCGTTCCTTAGAGATCTGCCCCACCTTTCCTGAAAAAGGGAAGAGGATAACCTATGCGGTTTTTCTCAGCGTGACGTCTAACTTATCCGAACCTGTTACGTTCGTTATCTCTGATTTTCGGTGTCCCTTATGATTACACTCATAATCATCTCCGGGACGCTGTGGACCTCAAGAGGTTGGAATTGAAGTTAATTCTGTTCCTCCCATCCTATCATCTTCGCATTTCGGACTGGCCTTATAGCTAAGACTCGATACTGGCGTATCAGGAAGTAGGCCCTCCTCGGTAAGTATGCAATGCCTTTTTCTTCAGGCGAAGTCACTTATAACCCCTATGATCCTAAAAGGACTTTGTCGTCTATTCCTTCCAGATGGAATCTTTGGATTCCAGCGCTTCATTAGGCCGTGGAAATTAGCGCAGACATAGAGGCCAGAATGTGGCTCCTCCCAAAATATCATGACCTGGCTCCTTCGTCATAATCAATTGCTTGATTACGCTAGCTGATCCGTACCTTGTTCTCACAAGTTCGAGTCATGATTTCTACACGAGGACGAACTCGCATAGGTAGGCTTAGAGTTTATATTTATTTCATATTCCTCCATTCCGTTTAAGACTTAGTATCGCATACCAGCGATTCGCACACAGCCCAGGGCATCGCCCTGGGTAAGGTTCAGAATAATATAGCAGCCTGTAAGGCTGCTAGAGAGCAACAATATTTAATGTAAATTTGTTTGTGATTAATGAATCATTCTGGCAGCCCTTCAGGCTGCAAATTTTCTTTTATCCCTACCCAGGGCGATGCCCTGGGCTGTTGCAATTAGAGCCCTCCAGGCTCATAAACAGAGCCCTCCAGGCTGATAAAAAGAACCAATCAAGAAAATAAGTTAGCGCTTATGGGGGCCAAATCTGGGGCCCTGGGCTGTTGCAATGTGAGCCCTACAGGCTCCTTTAAGCAGTTAATAGCTTCATACGAGCTTCAATTAATGGAATCTCTTTAAAACCTATCTTGTTATTATCCTGCCTATCCTGTTAAAATTTATCACTTTGAACACTCTGTTTTATTTTTGAGATCAATCAATCTAAATCTTCACGGTTGATCGCTTCAAAAAATTCGCGTTTGATAGATTCATTGGCATTGAATTCACCGCGCAACACATTGGTAATCATATGACTATTTTCATCTTGAATACCCCTGGCCATCACGCAATAATGACGCGCATTGATGGAAACAGCCACATTATCTGTTTCGAGCAATATGGCCAAACTATCTGCAATTTGAGCCGCTAGCCGCTCCTGTAATTGCGGGCGACGGGCAAAAAAACGGACGAGGCGGGGAATCTTTGATAAGCCAATCAATTTATCTTGGGATATAGGCTACATAGGCATAGCCTGTCATAGGGACAAAGTGATGCTCGCAAAAGCTAGTGAAGCCAACTTTAATAAAAATCAGGTTGGCTTTATGTTCGTGATGGAATTCCTCTTTAAAAAAACTGATGTTTGGGAAGTTGTCTTCATTGAGACCTGAAAAAACCTCTTTGACATACATTTTAGCAACCCGATAAGGAGTATGGGTCAATGAATCATCGTCCAAATCAAGCCCTAGAACTTCCATGATCTCTTTAAAACGCTGAGCTATGAAGTCAATTTTCTCTTCATCAGTCAAAGCTTTCTGTCGTTTCCTATTTAAGGGATAGTGGAAGTTTGTCACGGCGGGCGAGGGGGTCGATGTTCGCGAGGTTAAAGATTGATCCTTTTTATTTTTTTTGGCCATACAGCTCCTTTAAACATTCGAGCATTTTTGTCTATTGATCTCCCAAGCTGCTATGGCAAATGCATTAGCCACATTCAGGGAATTTTTTCGCCCACGCAGGGGGATTTCGACTAGATTGTCTGCTAGCTTTAAGGTTTCATCTGAACACCCATATTCTTCATTGCCAACGACGAGAGTGAAAGCAGAGGGGAAGATGAATGAATGAAGCGGCAAGGCTTCATTGCTTGTTTCCAAAGCTATAATAGGTCGGGGTAATGAAGAAAGTTCACTTCCCTGATGACAGGAAACCCATTGATGAGATCCCATTGAGGTATCTTGGACTTGTTTATGGGTGATAAAAGGGGTTTCAGCAGAAAAATAGATGCTGCCTAAGGCAAATGCCTCCACTGTGCGGACAATGCTCCCGATATTATGAGCAGAACGCAAACGATCAAGATAAATAGCTATAGGCCAAGGTGCCGCTCCTTGGGCTCTGTCTGTTTGACGGACAGAAGGGAGTAGACGATGCTCTTTTTGACAAACTTGGGCTTGCTTTTGGTGCCAGTGGCAGCGATCGGCCACGCTCTTGATAGTAGGATTTTCGGGGATGGCTTCATGCATCCATGCGAGCAATTGTTGGTAGACTTCCCAATCGTGGGCCCACTCTTTTTGCGCAAGTAGATTGACATAAAGGCGTCTTAAGAGTTCAGCGCATTTTTTATGTTTTCGTCTAAAAGGCAGTGCTTGGAATTTTATACGGGTGAAATCATACATGTCAATATGGGCAACCTATGCACTCTTGTGAGACAAATATTCTTCTAATTTCCCTTCAAAAACATGAATGCCATCTGCTTCAAAGGCAATGATTTTATTGGCGACGGTGGAAATTAAATCGCGGTCATGGCTGGCCACAATAACTCCCTCCTTGTACTCTGACAATCCCCAAGCCAAAGCTGAGACAGCTTCCAAATCGAGATGATTATTGGGCTCATCTAAGATAAGAAGATTGTGTTCGCCCAACATCATGCCAGCTAAAATCAAACGAGCTGTTTCTCCCCCCGAAAGTGTGGCTACAGGTTTAAACGCGTCATCTCCGCCAAAGAGTAATTTCCCCATCACACTGCGGATTTCTTGATCATAGATGTTGGGTCTTCTCTCTTTTAACCAATCAAAAGCGGTTTTCGTGCCGGTTTTTTCAACAATTTCAGAGTGATTTTGAGGAAAATAATTGATGAGCACCTGGTGGCCAAGTTCGACTTTACCTTTATCAGGCCCCATGGCTTGCGCCAGCATTTTTAGCAAAGTTGTCTTTCCGCGACCATTATTTCCAATTATCCCTACCTTATCTCCGCGATCAATTTCCATGGAAAATGACTTAATCACTTCCAAATCCTCGTAGCCTTTATTAAGGTGGTCCACTTTCAATAAAATTTTTCCTGGACTTTTTTCCGCAGGGATAAAGCGAATATAGGGGCGTTGGATATTTGATTTTTTTAAATCTTGCGGTTGCAGCCGATCCATTTCACGCTTGCGCGACTGGACTTGGCTGGCTCGTGTACCGGCGCCAAAACGAGAGACAAATTCGCGTAATTGGGCAATTTTTTTTTCTTTTGATTTGGCATCAGCCTCTGCTCTTTCGCGCACCGAGGTTTTGGCCATAACCATGTCGTCATAATTTCCTGGATAAATGATAATCGTTTCATAATCAATATCAGCAATATGGGTGGCTACGGAATTGAGGAAATGGCGGTCGTGGCTAATGACAATCAACGTTCCTTTATAGTTATGGAGGAAAGTTTCCAGCCATCCGATCGATTCAAGATCAAGATGGTTAGTAGGTTCGTCCAGCAGAAGGGCTTGCGGCTCACCAAACAATGCTTGGCAGAGAAGCACTCTGAACTGAATGTCAGTAGGAATGGCATGCATTTTTTCTTGAAAGTACTCATGCGGAATGCCCATGCCTGCGAGAATCACTTCGGCATTCGATTCGGCTGAATAGCCATCTTCTTCGGCTATAATGCCCTCCAATTCACCCAAGCGCATGCCCACATCATCGGACATTTCCACTTCATAAAGGCTATCACGTTCTTTAAAAGAATCCCACAAGCGTTTATTTCCCATGATGACCACATCAAGCACTCTTTCTTCTTTAAAGGCTTCGATATTTTGGCGCAAAATCCCTACCCTATCTGGCAGAGTAATTGTTCCTGCAGTTGGCTCTTCAAAACCCATGATGATTTTAAGCAGGGTGGTTTTCCCTGATCCATTCGGTCCAGTTAAACCGTAGCGGTTGCCAGCATTAAAGGTAATCGTCACATCATCAAACAGGATGCGGCTACCAAAGCTCTTGGAAATTTTAGAAAGCGTAATCATCGTTTACCCGTTAAGCTAAAAAATTTACGAAAGAAACTTATAGGATATCAAAAAAGGAGATCACAGACAAGGATTATGAAGACCACCAAACACCATTTAAATGTGTAAAATGAATTTTTTTTTCTTGCATATAGATGTGTTTTTCGTCAAATTACTCAGCTAAAAAAAAGATAAGGTGGGATCTATGCATATGCAATTTTTGCAAAGAAAGACATGTGGGTTAATACTTAGTTTCATGCTGTTAAGTTCTTGGAGCGAATGTCGAGAACCCAAAGGCCCACTACCATTTGGTGAAGCGTTAAAAATCATTCAACTTAATAGGGATAATGAAGCTATTCTTAAGAAATTGCTTCCGACCGTTCGCTGTTGTTTTAAACCCAGAAAATATGAACGCATATTGATGAGTCAATTAAGAAATAAAGAAAGCTCAACCAAAGAATTTCGAAATGCAGCTAAAAAGATTGGAGAATTGCTAGTAGAAAAAGTGGTGGGTTGCATGGGAACAACAGTGATGGAAATTGAAACTCCGGTTGCAAAATGTGAAGGTGAATTTTTAGATGGCAGATTAGATTTGGTTTCAGTGATGCGGTCCGGAGATGCATTGCTGGATATATTTATCGATCATTTTCCTAAAGCGAATGTCAGTAAAATACTAATTCAAAGAGATGAAGAAACAGCAGAACCTATTTTTAAATACATGAAACTTTCCCCAAGCATAGCTCAGGATCATCCGGTAATTATCACAGAACCTATGATTGCCACGGGAGGCACTCTTTGCATGGTTATCCAGCTGCTTAAAGCACAAGGGGTAAAAGAGGAAAACATTATTATTGCCTGTATCTGCGCAGCACCTGAAGGATTGCTGCAATTGAGTCAGCAGTTTCAAAACATCAACATTGTGATGACAGCCCTCGATGATAGGCTCAATGAAAAAAAATACATTGTGCCAGGCCTTGGGGATTTTGGGGATCGCTTTTTTGGAACAACCCCATAGACCCATTTTTTAAGCTGGGTTTGTCTGAAGAAAAATTCGCACATCGCGTTAATTAAGATAAATATTTATAATTTTTACTTCTTGGTTGTTTTTCCTAGAAGTAATATAACCGATTTTTTAATATGCCCTGAGCGCTCTTAGCACTCTTGATTTTTAACATCTTTAAGGCTCTAAATATGGAAAATAGATATCAGCTTTTAGATACTGGGACTAGCGGATGGGGGGCTTCATGCTTTAACCTCTTTGGGTTAGGCAATTCAACAGAAGATCGTTTGGAAAAGGGCACAAACAAAACAATCAATTCAAATGCTTATGCTGAAATAGGTGAGGAAAAAACCAGAAATAAGATTGACTCCATAGTTGCGGATCTACAAAAAAAACATTTCTCTCTACATTTTCCCTTCAACACATGTTTGTCTAGCAAAACAATACAGAAATACAAAGTAAAGTTATTAGATTTAGGCACAGAAGGGTTCCAGCAACTGTGCAGCATGTTAGTTGAAGAAACTTTCTCAGGTCAGCCTTTGGGCCTTGACAATTTTCTAAAAATAGCTCCTCTAAAAGATATATTAGAAAATATAGATCCAGATCTCCACAAAAAGTATGAGGCGATCATTGCAAATATGGCTGGTTTTAAGGGACCTTTTGATCAGCAACCTACCATTTCCATCCACTCTAAAATCAAAAATTCTGGTCTTAAATTGGTTCGCATATTTGATTTATTTAAATGTAAAACCCCGTGGGAAGCAATCCTAAGGCTTCAAGCATTAAGGTCTTTGTTGGCCATTATCCCATTTGTTGTAGCTGTAATAATTGTGCAACAAGTGGTAGAGGTTAAAATTTTACCTATATGGGCCGATGCTGATATAATTATGGCCATGGTAATTTTATCGTTAATATTTTTTTATTTAAGCTTTATATTATATAAAGGCTTTAGACAGTCCATTCCAACACAAATTAAACCTCTTAGCAATTATACAAAAGATGCTCTTGAAACAAAAAGTTATCCTCTTTTAAATCGTAATGATACCATTCATAAGATATTTTCATGCTGGAATACGACACCCTGTTCTGCAAACCAATACCCACTCCTTGTCTGTCAGGCTGGTGTAGAAACATCGGCAATTTTGCTTGAAACTGCTCGTCAAATTTCAATGGGGGAGTTTCCTCAAGCTGTTGGTAAAGTTTTCGAAAAAAAAATCACTATGTTTGGCGGATCGGCTCTTCTTTTTAAAACCAAAGATAAAATAGAGAAACTCCTTCAGGATATCGGGCCTTATAAAAATAACATCATCTTAGCCTTAGATGACATCCATTTTTTAATGAATAAACGATATGGCACACACACTGGGGGATTGTTAAAATCTATGTTAGGTACAGGCCCTAAGGGGTTACCACTCCTCATTGCAACGACCACCTTAAAAGAATTTCAAGATTGTATTGCTTCAGACCCTACCTGGTCTCTATACTTTAATGTCATTCAAGTTAATTCTCTAGGTGATAAAGAAGTAGTGAAAGATATTCTACGTGAGATGTTGATTTTCAAATTTCCACAGATTTCTGTATCAGAAAGTGTTTTAAACCATGTATGGCATGAAACAACAGAACACCTTTGTAAGGAGCCGTATAAGCAAGTTCAACCAGAAATTTCCAAGTTAATTTTAAAGAAAGCCGTTTATCAAATATCGATCCAAATTCAAGAACTTTTTGAAGAAAAACAAAATGATCAAATTGAACTAAACAATTTTCAATCTCGTTATTTATTGTCTATCTACTCAGCAGACAGTCAAGAAGAAGAAAAAAACAAGAAAGAAATTGAGAAAATAATTAAGATGGAAAAGGGAGTTAATAAAATTGATTTAACTGCTAAGGGGTTGAAAGAATACCAAAATATTTCTGAATTTCTAGCCAAATGTAAGGAAAAATTGCAGAAACTTGCTGAAAAACTTCTCGAAGATAACAACAAATTTGAAGTGGAAAATGGACTTTTTTTTTATCTTCATTATATTATTCCATACTGCAATGCAAAAATTGCTGAGGTAAGAAAAAACTATAAAATCCCTAAACTTAATAAAAAGTTCATTTCAAAAACAATCCAAGAATTTAAAAAATTGTTTGATGATTCCATCGCTATCCTAGCAAAACCTCAATTTGAGTTAAATTCATCAAATTCGGCTCCCAAAGCGAATATTACAACTTCCTCATTTTGCATGACAGATCAACCCGTGTCTCTTTCAGCACATGGCAATCTTCTTAAGGAAAAAGAAAGTACTAAACAAGAAGTTGACGCAGATTTTAAAGAGCTACCTCAGGGTTTAAGTGGAGTTCCTGAAAATTTTGAGATAGAAGGTGCTATCTACATACCAGTTAAAACAGCCGGTCATGGAGCATGTCTTCTCCATGCGATTCTAGGGCAAGAAGATCGAAATGGATTCTATCGTTGGAACAAGGATGATGTCACTGCACGTGCTACATTTGCTAAAGATCTAAATATGAAAAAATCTAAAGGTTTCTACAAAAAACTTGCTAAGATTCTACGTGAAACAAATGCAGCTGGAGAATTTGCCTCAAACAAAATAATCTGGGAAAAACAGGAATTCTATAAAAAAGAACTTAGCCCAGTCTTTGTATTTAGGGAAGATCTAAAAAGGAAAGTGGCAAAGGATAAAAAACAACTGGTTATTGTTTTTATAAATCTTTGTAAAAATCTTCTCGACAAACAAGAAAATTCATTTCCCAATCTCAAAAAGATTATTTTCGGAAAGTGTAAGCTTAAATACCCAATAGATTGGTTTAAGACAGTTGAGAATAAAATTCCAAAACTTACAGAATACTTACAGACATTAGAGGGTAATACAATAAAAGATCATGATGTTGATAGTTTAAAGAAAATTAATAAGTTAACTGGGAAAATAAAAAAGGATAACGAACAACTAGATAAAAAAGATCTAACATTCAAGCAGCTAGCAACAAAAAAAAATGCATTAAAGGCATATCAAAAGGTCGTCCAAGATAGCCAATATTGGTTTACTGGAATTGGATGCAGCCCTCATTAACGATTTGTATAGTTTAGATCTTACAATCTATGCTTATCAAGCAGACCGTATTATAGCGTCTGCGGAGCTCCCTTTCAATATGAAAAGGAAAAGTGGTAGACATCTTTTTGGAACGCAATAGCAAAGACGAAGGTTACCACTTCTGGCGTTGCAAAGTTGAGAGGAAAGAGGTCTCCTAATCACAAGCTCTAATTCATCAAAATAATTGAAGCTAGGTTTTTCTGTAAGCAATTTGCCATCACCATCTCCGTTTCGGTAGTGATTTTGGGCTTAGAGAATTTGATGAAAGAATGAACCTCTAGCTAGGTCGTTAGCTGCCACCTCTTTCTGAGAAGTTAGGCATTTGGTCAGTGGTGATGTTTAAAATATTGGATTTCTTGTTCATGCTTTTTGGCGGCTTCTAATGTATCAAATGTACCCAGATTTCGACGTTTACCTGTTTTAGCATTAACGGATCTCGAATAGATCCTAATATTGTCCTGACTTAAGTTTACGAATCATCAAAACCCCTTATAAAATATGTACGAAAGCATTGATTTCATCATTACTTCTACCTATACCCATCTTAAACATATAACTAAACCAAAAAAAGACATGGGCAAGAGGGTTGAACTAATTGGACTATTTGGACGAGTTGGACGAGTTGGACTAATTGGACTAATTGGATTCGGTCCAACTCGTCCAATTCGTCCAAATAGTCCAACTCGTCCATGTCCAATCTAGTTATTTATAGTTTTCTAAGTTTATGCCTAGGGCTTTTAGAGATTTATAGAGGCGAACCATCCCACATGTATTTTGAGTAAAATCTCTTACAAGTTCAAATTGTTCTTTAAAACGGATCGGATATTCAGGATAAAGGGACTTAAATTCATTGAACTCCATCTTCCCATTTCTTTTAAAGAATTCATCCACTGGAATCTGTTCTTTATTTGCACATTCATGAATCATTTTACTGAAATCGGCGGTTTCTTTAATTTTTGAGGTTGAATATGCATAAAGCTTTTGGAATAACTTGTAAGTTTCTTTCTCTGGATTTTTGATACATTTTCTCTGTATTGATTGACAATTTCTTTCATTTCATTAGATACAGTTTCTTTTAAATCTGCATCATCGTAAACCAAAGCTTTATCGATAATCCGAAGAAGTATAATAATACTTTCTTCAACTTCTTTTTCAAATTCTTTTTTTTGTATTTCTTCAATCGGCTTTTCAAGCTGAATTCCTTCTCTTCTTATATCCCTTTCTTTAATTCGATGAGGAATTTCTGTTTGATTCTTTCTGATAATTGGAATAGGAAGCTGCTTTTTGGCTTCCGTTTCAAAAAACTTTGTCAGCTTGAACACATTTCCCAGATTTCTGCGGTCAGCGGCTGTTGCCGATTCATTTTCACTTTAGTTTCCCTTGCTGGACTCTGGCAATACTCTTTTGTTCTTCCGCGTTGAATAACCATTTTTGATGACTCAGAACCGAAGAAAGCATTCTGGTTGAGCCTGGTGAATCATATTATTAGAATTATTTAAATTATTTAATCTAATGGAACCCATAATAAAACCTCCTAAAATAGTTTGGATTCAATTATGACTGTCATTTATGAAGAATCTATAAAGGAAAAATAAATTCTTCAAACTAAAATCAAAGTAATTTTTTCAATTTTTTAAAAAAAATAATAGCAAATCAATTATCGTGTAAAAAACTATATAATAGTAAGAGCTCTCATTTGATAGTGGAAGGGAGAGGAGCAAAGAGCAGATTGAAGGAGTATGGTAACAGTTCGGATATCCCCCCCTTCGTCGGGGTATCTGTATGAGCCTGAAAGCGCTCACATTGCAACAGCCCAGGGCGTAGCCCGGGTAGGGATAAAAAATTTGCAGCCTGAAGGGCTGCCAGAATGATTCATTAATCACAAGCAAATTTACATTAACCATTGTCGTTCTCTGGCAGCCCTACAGGCTGCAATATTGTTCTAAACCTTATCCAGGGCGGTGCCCTGGGCTGTTGCAATTAGAGCCTTTCAGGCTAATACAGATACCCCGGCGAAGGAGGGTATCTGAACTGTTACGGAGTATGAAGGGTTTTGTGGAGGGCGACGCAAAGCACATCAAAATCCGAAAAAAATTGTAATTTAAACAATAATTTTGATAATCTATATCTTTTAAAATTAAGAGGTTCTTATGAATGATTATTATCTTTCTTTGCCAAGAGAAATGAACATTCCACAAGGGTGGGAGAAAACTCCACTTCCTCAAGACCGTGTCAATCAAATCGCTAAATCACGTTTAGCCCATTGGTCTGAGGAGCAATTAAAAAGCAGAGAAAAGTTAGTAAATGTCAGTACGATTCCCTTGATTATTGGATTGGGAGCCTCTCTTTTTTGGGTTTTAATTCCCTGTGCGGTTTTTTGTGGGATAGGGCTTATGATTTGTTTGATTGGGGGAGCCGCTATCAGAAATGAGCGCACAGTGCGAGAAAACTACGGCTTGCCGACAAACGTGCTTGGAGATCGAGGATTGGCTGGAGCAACTTAATAGATTTTGCGAAGCTATAAATCTTCTCATTTCAGAGGGTCAAAGAAAGGCATTAACTGAAACAGATAATGCCCAGCATTTACAACGCTTATTGAATGAATTACCGGAAAATAAGGTAAAAGAATTTTCTGAGCAAATCATTCAGCATCATATCAAATTGTTTGGAGAAATGAGAAAAATAGGGGAGAGGCAATACTCATACAACTGGATGGACAATCCTTTTCTATTAACATTTGGAACACACGTAACCCATTTGTATATAAGACTAAAAACTCTCAATAAACATCTTGCAGATTATCAAAATCAACCAAACGCAGAAAATCGTGAATCCCTCATTTTATCGGCAAAATGGGTATACGATTTCTCTTTACATAATACCGCTTGCAATCAAGCCAATCCTCAAGCAGAAGCAATTGACAATGCAGTGGATAATGACTTACGCGAAGGTGTTTTAGGCGATAATAGGCCTCCGCAAGGTCCTGAGAACTTTGCAACCCTCATGGATGAGGCAGAATATTGGCGAAAGAACATTGCCGTCTTCCGTTCCTCGCTCTGACTCATAACTAAAAAGAAATTCAGTCAATGAGCATTATTTAGCCCTGCATGTATTGCTAAAAAATAATTACAAAACAAATGTTCACGCGATGTGCGAATTTTTGTTCAGACAAACCCAGCATAAAAATATATCTAAGAGCCTGTTCAAAACCTTTCTATTTTTGTATAAGTAATTATTTTTTAAAATAATTACAGGTGTTTATGCCTTATTCCTATCCTAGTGATATTGATCGTGAACAGTTTAACAAAACTGTTTTGCTAGTGAAAAGACTTTTAGTAGGTTGTTAGATACAATAAACTATCACAGAGAACACAGAGAGGGGTCTTATGAATTATTTAATTAATCCTCTTCAATGTCAATTATTGAATCTTCTTAGATATATTTTTTATGCTGGGTTTGTCTGAAGAAAAATTCGCCCATCGCGTTAATTTCCCTATTTCTATCGATTGTTTGTTGTATTTGGTCCATTCTTGTGAATTTTCAATATTAATGAAATAAGCTAGATTAGTCTTTATTAAACTCTTACTATGGAGTAAATCTTTGTAAGTTTTTAAAAAATAATCTAATAATAAATTCTACTTTTTTGCTTGATTTGATAATATTTGTAAAGTAGCAATAATAAACTAAGAAAAGATAGAGACGCGATGACGCAGTGATTTTTACAGTTCAATTTTCTTAGACGTTATTGCGTATCTCTTCGCTTCTAAGTTTATTATTGATTTTAAACAAAAAAGATGTTATACTTTGTTTTTACTAATATAAAATAAAGGTTTGCCATGAACGATTATTATATTTCGTTACCAAGAGAAATGAACATTCCACAGGACTGGGAAAATACGCCAGCTCGCGGTATCGAATTAACCAAGTTGCCCAATCCCGTTTAGCAAATTGGTCTGAAGAGCAGTTAAAAAGCAGAAAAAAACTATGCAACCTTACCGCCATTGCTCTGTTTATTGGAGTAGCATATCTCTTATCTGGGCCTCAATTCCCAGTGTAATCCTTTGCGGAGCGGGTCTCATGATTTGCTTAATAGGTTCAGCGAAAACTGATTTTATCTCGAGCAAAAGGCTAGAGCAAAAGCAAAATTGGAGCAGACTTGTTTGGAGATCGAAGACTGGCTAGCTCAATTCAAGAAGGCGTGCGAAAATTTAAATGGAGAAGCTCTACATTTAGATGCAGTTCCATTTAGCTTGAAGTTTGAAGAGTTTTTTGGTCAATTTCCGGAAAATAGGATTAAGGAATTTGGGGAACGTTTAACTCAGCACCATAACAAGCTATTCGGAGAATGGAGAGAAATAAAAGATGTAAAACACTCCAATCACTGGATTTTACAACAATTTGCACTGGAATTGAGAAAGGAATTAGATCTTCTCTATGCCCAATTAGATGAGATTAGAATAAGGGGACAGATTTTTCGGGAGTCTCATATCCATTCAGAGAAACTGATGGACTTGGCTAAACATGTAGATGAGAAGCATTTTAAAATAAAAGAAATCCCTCAAAACCCATCTCTAACTAGGGCTAAGGAGATTAGTAACGAAAGGGATAATTATCTTCTTACAGGAAAATTTCATGACAAAAGAAACCCTCAATATCCAAAACATTTTTCAAACATCATGGAGCATGTTGATTATTGGCGGAAAAGTATAGCTGTCTTCCGTTCTTCACTTTCTAAAAAGAATTGATTATGCTGAAAATCCGTGCATGGCTGTTGCAACGAGAGCACCTCAGGCTCATTCAACAAGTTTTTTGCTTGATATGAGTTTTATAAAATTAATGAACCCTCTGTTAACTTTCCTTGCATACTAACGATTTTCTAAGCTTCTGCATTTATTGTTGCTTTTAAAAATAAAAGGATGTTATTATTTAACTTTTTTTTAAACAATATAGAATAAAGGTTGCCATGAACGATTATTATATTTCGTTGCCTAGAGTAATGAATATTCCACAAGTCTGGGAAAATACCCCAGCTCCCGCGGATCGAATTAACCAAGTTGCCCAATCCCGTTTAGCAAATTGGTCTGAAGATCAGTTAGCAGAAAAAAACTATGCAACCTTACCGCCATTGCTCTGTTTATTGGAGTAGGCATATCTCTTATCTGGGCCTCAATTCCCAGTGTAATCCTTTGCGGAGCTGGTCTCATGATTTGTTTAATAGGTTCAGCGACTATTCATCTAGAAGTGATAAGGAAATTTGAGCAGACTTGTTTGGAGATCGAAGACTGGCTAGCTCAATTCAAGAAAGCCTGCGAAAATTTAAATGGAGAAGCTCTACATTTAAATGGAGAGGCATTTAGCGGGCAGCTTGAAGAGTTTTTGGGCGAATTTCCAGAAAATAGGGTCAAGGAATTTGGAGAGCGTTTAACTCAACACCATAACATGCTATTCGGAGTATGGAAGAGAAATGGAGAGCAAAACACTCCGATCACTGGATTTCTTTACATTTTGATTCTGGGTTGAGAGCGGAATTCAGTGAATTTTATGCCGGGTTAAAAGAGGTTAAACAAAGGGGACAGATTTTTCGAGAGGCTCATAATGAGCGCAATTCTGAGTATCTGATGGACATGGCAAAACATGTGGATGAGAGTTATTTTAAAATAAAAGAAATTCCTCAAAGCCAACCTCTAACATGGGCTGAGGAGGTTAATAACGAAACGGATAATCTTCTCCTTACAGGAAAGCATCATGATAAAAGAAACCCCCAATGTCCAAAACATTTTCCAAACATCATGGAACACGTTGATTATTGGCGGAAAAATATTGCTGTCTTCCGTTCTTCACTTTCTAAAAAGAATTGATTATGCTGAAAATCCGTGCATGGCTGTTGCAACGAGAGCACCTCAGGCTCATTCAACAAGTTTTTTGCTTGATATGAGTTTTACAAAAATTAATGAACCCTCTGTTAACTTTCCTTGCATACTAACGATTTTCTAAGCTTCTGCGTTTATTATTGTTTTAAAAATAAAAGCATGTTATTATTTAACTTTTCTAAACAGAATAGAATAAAGGTTTGCCATGAACGATTTTTATATTACGTTACCAAGAGAAATGAATATTCCACAAGGTTGGGAAAATACGCCGGTTCCCGCTGATCGAATTAACCAAATCGCTCAATCCCGTTTAGCAAATTGGTCTGAAGAGCAGTTAAAAAGCAGAAAAAAGCTATGTAAACTTACTGCTATTGCTTTGTTCATTGGAGTGGGAATATCTCTTTTTTGGGTCTCTATTCCCAGTGTAATCCTTTGCGGAGCTGGTCTCATGATTTGTTTAATAGGTTCAGCGACTATTCATCTCGAGCAAACTGCGAGAGCAAAAGCAAAATTGGAGCAGACTTGTTTGGAGATCGAAGACTGGCTAGCTCAATTCAAGAAAGCCTGCGAAAATTTAAATGGAGAAGCTCAACATTTAAATGCAGTTACATTTAGCCTGAAGCTCGAAGAGTTTTTGGGGGAATTTCCAGAAAATAGGGTAAAGGAATTTGGAGAGCGTTTAAAACAGCACCACCGCGATCTCTTCGGAGAATGGAGAGAAGTGAGAGAAGCAAAACACTCCGATCACTGGATTTCTCTACATTTTGATTGTGGGTTGAGATGGGAATTAGATGTTTTTTATGCCGAATTAGGTGAGGTTAAAAGAAGGGGACAGATTTATCAGGAACAGGTTTCTGGGATGGTTCATAATGATCGCAATGCAGAGGATCTGATGGCCATGGCAAAACATGTAGATGAGGATCATTTTAAAAGAAAAGAAATCCCTCAAAACCCACCTCTAACTTGGGCTGAGGGGGTTAATAACGAAACGGCTAATTATCTTCTTACAGGAAAATTTCATGACAAAAGAAACCCTCAATGTCCAAAACATTTTCCAAACATCATGGAACACGTTGATTATTGGCGGAAAAGTATAGCTGTTTTCCGTTCTTCACTTTCTAGCAAGAGTTGATTAATTGGCCTCTTACATAAGCTCTTTGTCGTGACAGTGCCCATGCTATTACCCACAAATCGTCTCGCATTTCTTGCAGCCCTACAGGCTGCTATTTCATTCTAAACCTAACCCAGGGCATCGCCCTGGGTAGGATCAAAAATTATTTAGCAGCCTGTAGAGGCTGTCAGTAAATTAACAAAAGTGAGAAAATATGTAATTTTTGTTCAGATCTTTTTTGACCAGTTTTTGACATACTCGAGTAGAGTAGGCAAAAACTGGTCAAAAAAAGAGATGGACGAAAAGGGCCGTTTTATCACTTTCGTTAATTTACTGACAGCCTCGTAGGGCTGCAAGAAGGACTTATGGGTAATAGCATGTGAACACGGATACGAAAAAGGGTTATGCAAGATGTCTAGTATAAAAACTAAACACCACAGTGGGATTTTGGCTCTTATGCCTGATTCCATGCCATCACAGACTTAGTAGGAGTGGAATGCAATCCCATTCTATCAGCTATAACAGTGGAATGCAATCCCTAATTTCGAGAAAAAAATAGGGATTGCGTTCCATTATTGAAGATAGCTTGCCTTTGAATGATTGTTTCGATTCACATTCCACGCTTCCCTATCAATCAGGTTTAATTCTGCATCTTTAAATTCACCTGTAAAAGTCGCTTCAGGAAATCGGAGGACTTCACCGCTTGATAAACGCAGCTCTAAATTTTTAGTGAAGACATAATTGGCGAGCAGGGGATTCCAGGCCCTGATTTCTTTCAGCGGCTTGACTTTTTCAAAGGGTAGCAATCCATATTGAGCGCAAATGTCATAGGCGTCATTTCTAGGTTTAACGAGATTGGTAAAAGGATAGTCAGAACCATAAATTAAGCGGATGCCCTCCTCATTAGCATGAAGCAAGAGCTCTTCTATAAATTCTGGTCCATAGTGGGTGGTCACGGCAGCTAGATCGCCAAACAACTTACCTGGCCATTCACCACTTTGATTTTTCAGGTGGGCTTCTCTGGCTAGGCGGATGAATAATTGATATCCCGGGACTTCTATGAGTTCAGGATGATCAAGATCGGGGATTTTATCTTTATGGCCGCAATGGGCTAAAATAACATTGACACCCATTTGTAAAGGCTTTCTAAAACGGAGCGGATTGCCCCAATCCTCCCATTCACAATTGTCTTCATTTGTGGGAATGGTGTGTTCCGGACCTGCATGTGCAATTATCATCATTCCTAATTCCCTCATGCAGTGATAATAATCATCCAAAAGATCAGAATCAGGCGGAATGCTTTGAGGTGGCATCCATTTAACTAAGCGAATCCCTTTTGCATGTGCCTTTAACAATTTCTCTTGCCAACGAGAATCAAAGGGATGGACCGAAACTGCGGTGAGCAATTCTGAATGACTGCTCTCAAAACTAAGTGCAGTCAATAATGCCGAACGGTTCTTTAAAAAAGAGCCGGTTCTATCCCAATCGATGATTCCGTTTGGCAAAATGGCTTTGTGGATGGGCAAAATGATTCCGCATAGTCCGGGGAAATGTTCGGCATAAAGATGAATGCGCTTGCGCGCTTCATGCGTGGAACCAATAGGTGAAGACATGCCGGAAGCATAGCGTAAAACGAGAAAAGTAAAATAATCCATCCAGGCTGCCTCTCCAAGAGCGGCAGCTTTGGGATTCAAGTAATTGCCTTCATCATAACCCAAGTTGTGTAAATGGATATCAAATATGCGAGGCATATCATGGAGGCTGTCGTAAAGCAATTCTTGCGCTTGCAGAGAAAAAACGGGGCTGGGAATGGGGCCTTCAACTAAAAGCTTCTGGATGTCAAAGCTCTTTAATTTGATGGCAAGCTGTGCTTGGTTGATATTACCATGCACAATAACACCTAGGCGGCAGGCAATAAAGCCCAATATGTGGTCGAGCCTCTTTTCTTGATGAGAGGTATAATAGTGATGAACCTTTTCTGCGCTGCCTCCACTCCATTTTGGATTTTCGGTTAAGTTCATGCTTTTTTGAATCTGCTCGGCAGATAATTTGGAAATTTCTCCTGAATAATCATATGGTGTTTCGTCCATATTAGTTTCCGAACAACCTTCAACGTTGAGATTTGAAAACTCTAATAAAGAAATTCCATCAAAATAGGGATTTTGATCGCAGACATGTTGATAAAGATTCCCTAATTCCGATTCCAAGTTTGTTTCTGTAGAGTGGATAGAAGATATGAAAAAGAAAATACAAAGAAAGGATGAAAAAAGGAAACAATGCGATAATTTTTGCATAAAATAAACCTCTGAAAACCGTACATGATATTAAAAATCAGCAGAAAGACTAGTGATATGCTATCATATTCGTGCCTAATTTTCCAACTTAATTGGATGCGCATAGATGATAGACTCTTAATGCTGTTTACAAATAAACATAAAACATATTAGAATCGATAAATTGCTTTTAATTAATCAAATAAAGGATAAATTATGAAAAATAATTTTACAAAGTTTGTTATTAGTTTAATTTGCATTTTATTTACATTACAACTCTCTGGCATGACCACAAAGGGATGTCAAATTTTCAATTCAGCTGGCGAGCCCATTAATCTAAAAGGGATTAATTGGTTTGGATTCAACAATCAATCTACAATGGTAGATGGTTTATGGGGCGGGCCTGATAGCCTTTCTTATGATTTTGCAACCGCTGTCTATCGCATGCACCTTTTGGGGTTTAATGCTGTGCGTGTTCCTTTTAGCTTTAAGGATTTATTTCATATTTCTCCTAGGAATTATACTCAATATGGAAAAGTAGCCACCATCAGTCATATTCAAAGAAGTGTGACCCATCCTTCCCACCCCATTGGAGATAACCGAGCCATTCCACAGATGATTGCACCCCCTGATCGCCAGGCAGGGATGATCAATGATTATTTACCCAATGATTCGACTTTCAATCGTTTTTTATGGGTTGTCAATTTTTTTGCCAGAAATGGGTTCTATGTTTTAATTGATAACCATCTCAGAGAGGACCAGACTGTTTTAGAAGATTCTCAAAAATGGGTACAGTATTGGGTTCACCTTGCTACCGCAATTGCACAAGATCCCATTGCCAAAGATCATGTCATGCTTGATCTTTTGAATGAACCTGATAATTTTGGAATTCGGTGGGAAAGCTCGGGTCAAAAGCCTGGCTTAAAAGATTTATATCTCTCGGCTATGGATGCCTTATCCCTTGTCAATCCCCAATTTCTGTTTTTTATTGAAGGAACGGGCCAAGGGGGAATCAATGCTAACTGGGGAGATGGCTTTACTACAGATCCTGACTTAATTAAAAAGTGTGGCTTAAGCGATCCCAATCCTTTTTTCCAAGCTCTATTGCATAAACCTTATGTCAATCAGATTGTGATTTCGCCCCATGTCTATCCACCCTCTGTGACATATGCTTCTCAAGATTTTAAAGGAGATGGTTTATGGAACCGCTTATCTTCTTCTTTTGGCTACTTAACCCAGCAAGGTTATCAAGGCAAAGTTTTTCCCGTTGCAATTGGAGAATTTGGTTCCCGTTTTAAAGAGGAAAAAGATCTTCAATCCATGAATGATATTGCAAAATATTTTACACTAAGCAGTGCTGCATCTGATGGCAAGCACACTGCTATTTCCCATTGGTTTTATTGGTCTTGGAATGCCAATAGCGGAGATACTGGCGGAATTGTGGCAGACAATTGGTTAGATATTCAATGGGAAAAAATCGATTACTTAACTCAAATCGGATTAAAGCCTTGGTATCTTCCTAGTAAATAGACACTTTGTAAACGAATAATTGATGATGTGCCCGTGTGCCGTTAAGCTAAGGACTAACGCAGAGGCGGCTAGTCGGGGACATACTTTTACGCATTTTTTTGAAAAAATCCTAGCACGGATTTTCATTCAGATTTCTCATTTAATGAATTTAAAACGACTCATTTGATGCAAGTGTCTGGATAAATGAGCCTGAAGGGCTCAAATTGCAAGTGGGTTAGGGACTGGGTTTCCCAGTCCCTCCCCGTTGCCGCAAAAGGGTCAATTCCCTTTATTTACCATCGTGCAACTTTCTAGCAATGGGCGGCGCCTCGATCCTATCCTCAAGTAGAGGAACAATGCTAGTACCTCAATCGCATTCGGCATAGTTCAATGCAGTTCAACACTCCAAGTTTTGTGATGTGTTTATTCCTAAACCGGCTGTTATCGTAGTGCGATATCCGTTTGTATTTCATACATCGGATCCGTTTTCTAATCCATTTATCCAGTTTCCTGAATTGACCTATCACATTGGTAGTGCGTGTGCAAAAGTAATTGACAGTTCCTCTTATGACTTGATTCAGCTTTTCAACTACTTTCTGATCTAGGTTATGACACCGTATGGTGATTTCTTTCACTTTGGTCTTAAATTTCTCCACTGATTTCTTTCGCATCTTTGCTCCCCAGCTATTTATTTCGAAACCCAGGAAATCGAATCCATCCTTAGCACGCGTTATATGCGTTTTTTCTTGGCTGAGTTCGAGTCCTAGTTCATTGAGGAAAGATTGCGCATCTTCCAGCGCCTTTTCGGCCTGTTTCTGGTCTTTGCATAATATGACGAAATCATCCGCATAACGGACAAATTTATATCCTTTTTCATCTAGTTGTTTATCTAAATGATCGAGGACCATATTTGAAAGTAGGCAGGATATGACCCCGCCCTGAGGAGTGCCTTTTGTTGTAGGTCTGAATTCACCCTCTTCCATTACTCCAGACGTGAGAAATTTTTCGATAAGTGAGAGAATATTACCATCCGCTATCTTGGCTTCTGCTGATTCTACGATTACTCGTAAAGGTATATTATCAAAGAAACCCTTGATATCTGCATCTACGATATATGTGTAACCCTGTTGAATGTAGAGCTCTACACACTCAACAGCTTGGTGACAGCTTCTTCCTGGCCTAAATCCGTATGAGTTGTCATGAAATTGACAGTCAAAAATAGGGTTTATCAATCTCCGCACAACCTCTTGTGCAATTCGACATCGCACAGAAGGTATTCCGAGAGGTCTTGTTTTTCCATTCCCTTTCGGGATATGGACTCTTTTTAGTGGGATGGGCTTATAAGTTCCCTTTTTAAGTTCATTCATAAGCTTGCTAAGATTTCCTTCTAGGTCTCTTTCGAAAGCCTTGATTGAGATCTTATCAATTCCCGCTGCTCCTCGATTTTTCTTTACTGCTTTGAACGCTTCATGCATAAGCTTTGTTGTGATTCTCCCAGTGAGAGAATGCACTTTTTGCTTATCGTGTGTTATTTTCACGTATTGGTTTCTCCTAATACTAGTGATTGTTGGATAACTCTTCGTATCAAGTTCATAGGATCGTTCCTTAGAGATCTGCCCCACCTTTCCTGAAAAAGGGAAGAGGATAACCTATGCGGTTTTTCTCAGCGTGACGTCTAACTTATCCGAACCTGTTACGTTCGTTATCTCTGATTTTCGGTGTCCCTTATGATTACACTCATAATCATCTCCGGGACGCTGTGGACCTCAAGAGGTTGGAATTGAAGTTAATTCTGTTCCTCCCATCCTATCATCTTCGCATTTCGGACTGGCCTTATAGCTAAGACTCGATACTGGCGTATCAGGAAGTAGGCCCTCCTCGGTAAGTATGCAATGCCTTTTTCTTCAGGCGAAGTCACTTATAACCCCTATGATCCTAAAAGGACTTTGTCGTCTATTCCTTCCAGATGGAATCTTTGGATTCCAGCGCTTCATTAGGCCGTGGAAATTAGCGCAGACATAGAGGCCAGAATGTGGCTCCTCCCAAAATATCATGACCTGGCTCCTTCGTCATAATCAATTGCTTGATTACGCTAGCTGATCCGTACCTTGTTCTCACAAGTTCGAGTCATGATTTCTACACGAGGACGAACTCGCATAGGTAGGCTTAGAGTTTATATTTATTTCATATTCCTCCATTCCGTTTAAGACTTAGTATCGCATACCAGCGATTCGCACACAGCCCAGGGCATCGCCCTGGGTAGGATTAAGAGAATTTTTGCAGCCTGAAGGGCTGCCAGAATGATTCATTAACCACAAACACATTTACATTCAACATTGTCGCTCTCTGGCAGCCCTACAGCCTGCAATATTGTTCTAAACTTTACCCAGGACGATGCCCTGGGCTGTTGCAATTAGAGCCTTTCAGGCTCATTTTCAGCTTCTCGGATATACAAACTGAAATTAATAGAACGCAGGATCTTCAGGTCTTCTCATATGTATGTCAAAATCATTATCGCGCGTACCTAAATACCCCGCCATACTCATGTGTTCAAGAGGCATGGTGTAGTTTTCGATGTATTTAGGATTACGAAGAATCTCAAGGTTAATGAGCTCTTTAGCTGTAATGAGCTTATTTTCTGTAATCCTTTCCCATGGTTCTAATTCATGCTGGCCGCTGACGAAGAATATGCAAGCGAAATCAATGATATCCCCGGGTTCTTTGCAACGAAAAGATGAGATATAGAATCCACCGTGCTCTGTATTTCGATAAAACCTAGCTCCGGAGATAACATCGTCAACCCCATTGAGACTGCTTAATCGCAGAACGCAAAAATATTCTAATGATTTTGATTGAGATTGTTCTGCAATGTTCTTCAAAAAAGTTCCGCATGTTATGGGCTTTGCATAGCCTTGGATAACACCGGCATTCCAAAAGGACCGCACATCCTCGCTCCGTTCGAAAATTTTAGATTGTTTCTCCATCCAAGTAATAAAGGACTTTTCAGCCGCCTGAACATCCCCATTATGCTGGTCGACGAAATCTTCATAGCGATCGAAGAAAGAGGCATATTGAGATTTGTTGCATTTTAATTGATGTTGATTGATCCAGATGTTAATTTGCTTTTCAATGAAGGCTGTCCTTTCATCTGGTTCTTTCTGAATGGGGAGAATGGGCTGAGGTTCTGCAATTTCTATAGAATGAACTTCTTCTGCCGCAGGATTTTCAGCAGGGTTCTCCTTTGCAGCAAGTTTTTGGCCAGCTTCAATGGGAGTTTCTGGCTCCTCGGCGCAAACTGCATCAGCATCTTCCCTTATCTCTACATTTAAAGGTTCCTGCAAGTCTTTCTTTAAAGGTTCTAAATCTTTGAAAAGTTCCTGAAGTTCGTTATTTTTTGCATGGTTGTCCAACTGTTGCTTTACTTGTTTGAGTTTTTGTTTTATTACAGATAAATCCTCTCGATTAATCTCAGAACACTTCTTAAATATTTTAAAGATATCCCTAGCTGTTTCGTATTCTTCATTATTGATGATATCAGTGAATTGATGGGATTTAAATTTTTGAAATAAATAGATGTTGTTAGGATATTCCTTGAACTGATGCTTAATAAAATAGATCGTTCTTTTCATTAAAATTGTCAAATCGGATGGCTTTATCGATTTTACAAAATTGAACAACAAAATCAAGCCTAATGATTGATGACGAGGAGATTCTTCCTTTTCTTTAGGATTTAAATAATAATTATATTCTTCTGGATGTAAACCACCAACTACAAAATCCATATTTTAACCTATTATATTTGAATGTATATTAAAAATTAATGTGATATTCTGCTTTTTATATTTTCAAAATATTAACAGATTGTAAATATTTAATCAATTTTTTGATTGTTTTTAGCCAGAATTAGAAAAAAGAGGGTCTGAATTCTCAACGCCTCTTAGGAGAATAGTTTTAGAAATTGTATAAAGCCGAGTAAACTCGACTTTATACAATCTGGTTAATATGCAGGGAGTATGGCTCCCTGATAGTGATCCCTAATAAATTGGCGTGTCCGATCACTTGTTAAGGCAGTTTTAAGGGCCTGAAGATCGGTGCGCTTGCCTTCTCCCTCCCGGATGACGAGTAGGTTAACAAAGCGGGATTGAGCATTTTCAATTGCCAAGGCATCATTTTGAGGGGAAAGTCTGGCCAAAAGCGCAAAATTGGTTGTGATGATTGCGACATCCACATCATCGAGAGCCCGGCTTAAAAGGGGTGAATCCATCTCGATAAAACTTAAATGATAGGGATTGTCTTCTATATCCAAAAGGCTTGTTTTGGCTTCTCGGTTTTTAAGGGTAATAAGCCCTGCTTGTTCACAGAGAGCTAATGCGCGGGCTTGGTTTGTAGGATCGCTTGGAATAGCTACAGTGGCTTTTTCTTTTAGATCTGATAATGAGGGATGCTTTTTTGAATAGATGGCCATAGGTTCGATATGAATGGCCCCAAGAGTTTCAAGTGCATAGCCAAAATCTGTTTGTTGGGCTTCTAAAAAGGGCAGATGCTGAAAGAAATTAGCATCAACTTCACCATCTGCTAAAGCACGGTTGGGAGTATTGAAATCATCGACGATGATAATATCTAGGTTGATGTTTTGTTCTTGCAGATGAGGCTTAACATATTCTAACAGCTCTCCATGGGGAACAGAAGTTGCAGCGACTTTTAGGGTTGGTTTTGATGTTTCACTACAGCCTGTCAGCAGTAGGAGAATTCCTAACAGAAAAAATAGGGGATAAAAAATTTGCTTCATCTGCTTAATCCTTTGCCTCTTTTAAGATTAATATGTTTTGCCCATCTATGGCCAAGGGCTTGAACTGTTTGAACAAGAATAATTAAAATAATGACCGTTACTACCATCAAAACGACGTTAAAACGCTGATAACCATATTGTATGGCTATTTTGCCGAGGCCTCCTCCTCCCATCGTTCCTGCCATTGCACTGTACCCGATAAGGTTGATGATTGTCGTTGTAGTGGCGAGAATCAAGGAAGGGAGCGCTTCGGGTATCAGAACCTTAGTAATAATCTGCCATGGGGTCGATCCCATTACAATTGCCGCTTCAATGATGCCTTTATCAACCTCTTTTAGAGAAGCTTCAACAAGCCTTGCAACAAACGGAATGGCTGCAAAAGAGAGGGGTACAATAGAAGCAGTGGTGCCCAAGCTTGTGCCAACTATCCAGCGAGTGAGCGGGATGAGGGATATCATCAAAATGGCGAAGGGAAAAGAGCGTCCCACATTCACAATTGATCCAAGGATTTGATGAAGTAAAGGATTTTCTTTCAAGTGCCCTCTTTCGGTTATTGTTAAGATAATTCCTAAAGGGAGGCCGATGAAAATTGCAATCAAGGTTGCGGCAAGGACCATATAAATCGTATTCCATAGTTCCAAAGGAACAAGTGTCCAAATTAATTGTAATTGGTTCGTCATGGGATTACCTCGCAGATAATATGTTGACTGCGCAAGAAGGTTAAAGCGCTTTCGATTGTTTCCGGAAGGCCTGACAATTCGACAAACAAATGGCCGACAATTGTTTGTTGCAGATAGTCCAATCCACCGGATAAAATATTTGCTTCAATGTCATAGCGTTTAAGCATATGGGACAAAACGGGTTGTTTGGCTTGATACCCTTCGAACCCCAATCTCACTAAATATTTTCCCGGGGGGCGATGCAGTAAAAGATCGGCGGGGAGGTGCCCTGTATCCAAATGCAGAAGATGCCGAGTGACGGGATGTTGAGGACGGGTAAAAATATCTTTGACGTATCCTTCTTCGACAATTTGGCCTTGAGAAAGGACTGCAACATGCTGGCACACTTGTTTAACGGTTTCCAATTGATGGGTAATGATCACGATAGTTAAACCCAGCTTTTGATTGAGATCGCTGAGCAGTTGCAAAAGATCCCTTGTGGTTTTAGAATCTAATGCCGAAGTGGGTTCATCGCATAGCAGGAGGCGTGGATGTGAAGCTAAAGCCCGTGCAATGCCTACACGTTGTTTCTCGCCGCCACTTAGCTGAGAAGGATAGTGAAATTTTTTGGATTCCAACCCAATCAAAGCCAGCAGCTCATCTACTCGTTGATCCTGTTGCCGGGTTTTCAAGCCCGTAATTTCTAAGGGATAAGCAATATTGCCAGCCACTGTGCGAGAAGAAAATAATTGAAAATGTTGAAATACCATTCCCATTTGTTTGCGCAATAATCCAAGAGATTGCGAGTTGCGGTAAGGAAATTCCTTTCCCTCAAAAGAGATCGTTCCTTGTGAAGGCATTTCTAAACCTGTCAAACAACGCAGGAGAGTCGATTTGCCTGCTCCACTCATCCCGATAATCCCATAAATGCACCCTTTGGGGATAGATAGATGAATATCTTTGAGGGCATAAGTAGGAGTAAAGCCCCCATGCGGAGAAGGGAATTGCTTGGATAGACTTTTCAATTCGATTAAAATATCTTTCATAAAATACCTAGTATAAAACCTGAGATTACACGGCCAAAACTCCAGTTTGAGACAGGTTGCGGTCTAGCATTGGCCGATGATAAAAACGTAAAATTTAGGAAAGGTTAAGTTTGCCCAGCCATGGGCATGATGAAAGATAGAAGGGGAGAAGAAACTAAGGTTAAATTGAGCTTATAAAAAAACATGCTAACTCTTAAAGGTTAAAGTTATATGTTATCATGATAAATATTTTTAATCAAATCTTTTTTCATATAGCTTCTTATTTTATGTATGAGTAAATTCAATAGCATCGGACATCTTGGACTAATTGGACATGTTGGAAGTGGTCCAAGCTGTCCAATTCCGTCCAACTCGTCCAATTAGTCCATGTCCAATAAACAGTCCTTATTGTTAAGCCTGCATGGATGGCACTTGTAATTGATAATAGATACCCCCTTCCATATTGTCACAAGTATTTCTATTTTTAATTTGAAGTTCAATGGTATGGTCCATATCGAAAAGATACTGCAGGTCAGGATGATCGTTGATAACTTCAGGTTGGAGGATGACAGGATTATTGTTTTCTTTTTGTATTTGTCCGGGCTTTTGCACTGCTTCATTTGCCATATTTTTTGAGTTGATCCATTGTGTGCGAGAAACGCTATTTCGTCTCCAATCTTCAACTGACTTCTTTTTTCTGCTCAAAGTTAGCTTTAAATCAGCAAAATTCAAACCGAGATAGAGAGATTGTTCGAAATGTGCCAGCTTTGCTTCTATTTTTTCTTGCTTATGCCGGGTCTTGGTAAGATTTTCATTTAATTCTTCAATAATTTCTTCATATTTTATTTTAGCATTGGATAATTTAAAAGCAGGTTTCAGAAGGTCTTCATTAAAGGGTGGTTTAATGTTTTTAAGAGATTGTTCAAGTTTGTCTAAACTTGCTTCTTCCTTTTGAAGTTGAATTTTTGAAAATTTAATTTGCAATTCTCGGTTCTGATTTTCCTCTTCGTCTTTGATCAATTTTTGTAGATCACCGATTTTCTGTTTTTTTGCCTGAATTTCATTTGTTAGCCTCTCTTTTTCTTCAATGCGCTTTTTATTTGTCTCTTGAATTTTGGCAATCCTGGCGTCATAATCTTGATCTGTATAAAAGGGAATGAAGTTGTATTCATTTCCATTCTTATATTTATAAGTTATAAAGGCACTCTGGTTCTCAGCCTCACATCCTTGTAGATATTCAAACATCGACTGATAATGGGCTAATTTTGACTCTAGCTCTTTCATTTCATTCGTTACTACTGAAAGTTTTCCCTTCAAACTGTCAGGTTTCAAGGTATAATCTTCAATAGGATTTAGGATGGGGTCCATAGCATTTGCATATGAATCAATTTGCTGAACTTGTTTGAGAATTTCACCTTCTGGCAGATGTTTATAGAGAAGCATGGGGAAATCTAGTTCTTTAGGCTCTTTAGTGAAATAAAAAGAGTTCTTAAACGGGGTCATAGGAGGAGGAGGAGGGGGAGGTGCTTCTTTCTGAGGCGTTGCAGGTGTACTTAATGCATCAGGTATTTGCTGTTGGATTGGGGTTTGTTGTGGATAAGTTGCCGCTTGTCCATTTGGAGATTGTTTTGAAACTGATCGATCTAGTTTATTTGGAGTAAATTGTGGAGCAGGAGTAGCGGGATTTTTTTTAAATGGACTTTTCTGAGGGGTTCCTATTTTCACTTCCGGTTTTATATTTACTTCGGGTTCAAACTCTTCTTCTTTTTCTATGACAGGATTTCGCAAAGCTTCTTCAATGATTTGTTTTAACGTCTCCATCCGCTGTTTTTCCGCCAACAGCTTGTTTTTGCTATCAGAATTAAACAAGTAAAATAATAAATTTAATAGACCGGCTGTCATCGTTTCGATTATTTGGATGCGCGTTGTCAGTTTTTTCGTTAATAGCTTCAGTTGTTGATTATTGAGGTTAGGTTGGTTAGCTTTAATAAAATTGTTGACTCTTACGTGAACCAGAGGTGCCCCTGCTTCATATTCTTCCTTATTCAAGGAGCGCACGGAACCTTGTCCGATTGTATAAAAACAACGTTCTCTTTTGTCGAAAATAAGGTGGGTATGTTTAGTTTCGTAGCTTTTTAAGATGGTATTAAGTTGATGATGTACTAATGGAACGCCCATAAAAAACCTTTTTTGTAAATTGGAGAAGCTTTTAATATTTAGCAAAAAATTTAAAAGTACATTATAAATTCATCGGTTCTTAAAATCAAACTTTTTTTACTAACCTGGGGCTCCGAGAGATTGGGGGTGCAATAGACTAACCTGGTGATTGCCCCATAAGCGCTAACTTATTTTCTTGATCGGCTGTTTTTATGATCCTGAAGGGCTCGCATTGCAACAGCCCATGGCATCGTCCTGGGTAGGGATAAAAGAAAATTTGCAGCCTCAAAGGGCTGCCAGAATGATTCATTAGTCATAAACAAATTTACATTAAACATTATCACTCTCTAGTAGCCTTACAGGCTGCTAGAATGATTCATTAATCACAAACAAATTTATATTAAACATTATCGCTCTCTAGCAGCCTTACAGGCTACTATATCATTCTAAACATTACCCAGGGTGATGCCCTGGGCTGTTGCACTTAGAGCCCTTCAGGCTCATTCATCCAGACACTAGCATCAAATGAGTCATTTCAAAATTCATTAAATGAAAAATCTGAATAAAAATCTGTACCAGGATTTTTTCAAAAAACCTTATACGTAAAAATATGTTGGCATCCTCAGAATCTCTTCAATGCTGCTTCAATTATACTTCGGAGTATAATTTTTGATAAAGGCTGCCTTCAAAATCACTTAGAGGGAGTCCGTTCTTTTTTGCCTCACTTCTTATTTGAGCTTGGATATGTTGGGGTAGTTGAATAAGAACTTTTAAATCTGGATATTTGTCATCAATCCCAATGATTTGTTTGGGGTCCTTTTTAACAATTTGAGGAGTTTGTTTGGGATCATTTATAACGCGATTTAGTAGATTTTTTTGCTCTTCCCTTTTATTAATCAACTGTTCACGGCTATTTTTGCTGCGTTCCCAGTCATCAATTAATTTAGTTTTGTATTCTACAACCTCTTTTAATTCAGCTACAGTCATCTTTATGTCTTTAAGGATTTTTTCTAATGAAGATTGCTTCTTTGTTTGCCCCGCTTTAATGGCAGCGATTTTTCGTATATGCTCATCAATACGATCTTTATAATGATCAATGGCTACAGATAATTTTACAGGAGAATACAACAGCTGCGGCTGAAGAGGATTGTTTTCATCCTGCAGTTCCATTAGACCACTAATGGATAACCTTCTTGTATTCATGAATTTCTGAAGAAACATGTTTTTTATTGCATTATGATCATCTTCCAAGGGTTCAGGGGGTTGGTCATTATCATCAGTATTCAATTTGCCTGCCCCCAACTTGGCTTTAAGAACCTCTTGATTTTCTTTATAAATGGTGTCATACATTTGATCAGGAAAGAACGGAAATGGGAGGTAATCCTCCTTACTATTCTTATATTTTAAATAAACAACTTTTCCAGTCTTTTTTCCCTCTTCCAATTCCTTTAAATTTGTCCGGCATTGTTTTAAGTGTCTTTCCAATTCTTGCAAGCGGCCTTCTATTTCTTCTAGTTTTTCTGCTTTTTTGAGAGGTTTCCTTGTATACTTTAAATCAGAGTTCGCCTTGAGGCCTTGATATTCCTTCAGATTTGGAGATAGCGTAAACATAAACATAGCTTTCATTTTCGTTAGATAATCAGTAATTTGCTGAATTTGATTTTTAATTTCGAGGTTCTCCAAATTCTCAAACTTGCGCCTGTCAAAATTTAAAAGTGATGGCTCATTAGGAAAAAGAGCATTGCCTTTATGGTTTCTATGGATTAATTGATTTTGGTGCGGAGGTGTTGGAGCAGGTGGAGGAGGAGGGGGTGGGGGTGGAGCATGGGGTGAAGGTGTTTCAGGTGGTGGAGTTATGTCAGGTGGAAAAGAAGGTTGTATAGAAGGAGGAGGAGGAGTTTGTATTGCAAAAGGTGTGGTTGGTATCTCTGGAGTACTATTAGAGGGAGTTGTTTGTACGCTTAGAATATTAGGTTGCCCTATGGGGGTAAGTGGTGTGGGGATAATTGGTACTTGTTGATTTACAGGTGGCTTTGGAGGTGTGTTAAAAGGGGACGGTTGAGAAGATTGTTGGGGAGATTGTGGAGGAGAATCTATTTTCTCTTCAGACACTAGATCCATTTGTCCCATTAAATTTTTGTTCGGCTGTAATCCCAATTTCTCCTGAATCTCTTTATTTATTGGTTCAATTCTTACAGGTATTGGTTCAATTCTCCTGACAGGATTTTTTAAGGAATCCTCAATGGTCTGCTTTAAGTTCTCCATCCGCTGTTTTTCTTCCAATAGTTTGGATTTGCTTTCGGGATTAAAAAGATAAAACAATAAATTTAATAGACCAGATGTCTTGGTATTGATTTTTTGAATCTGGTGAGTCAGGTTTTTCTTTAATTGTTCGAGTTGGATGTTTCTTAGAAGAGCCTGATTCGTTTTAATAAAATCATTAACTCTTTCGTGGACAAGGGGGGCATCGACAACGTATTCTCCCTTATTAAAGGAGCGCACGGAACCCCCTCCAATTGTACTAAAGCCCTCACCTTTTTTGTAAATAAGATGAGTGTTTTTAGCTTCAAAGCTCATCAAGACTGCTTGAAATTCAAGATTAATGCTTCGAAGGTCCATAATAAACCTCTTTTGTAAATTGGTGGTACTTTTTGCTTTTTTGACAAAAATCTAAAAGCTCATTATAAAATCAACGGTTCTTAAAATCAAAACTTTTTTCATTAATTCAGGCCCGAGGGTGGGTTTTGTCGTAAACTTTTTTCTTTAATTTTGCCGATACTTGAGTGTAAATGGTGGTTGTCGACAAGGAGCTATGGCCGAGAAGGGCTTGAATGGTTTTAAGATCCATACCATTTTCCAACCAGTGGGTAGCAATGGTATGCCGAAGTGTATGCGGAGTCACCTTACCTGCTAATCCACTTTGGTTTAAATAGAAGTCGAACTTACGATCAACCGATCTTGTGGTTAAACGAGTTCCATGTTTGTTGAGAAAGATAGCAAAAGGATCTGCTTGAGGGCTATGATTAGTGGAATTGCAGAAGCGTTCGGGAAGAGCTAAGTAGGATTTAATCCAATCTGCAGCATTCTTTGTAATAGGAATGATCCGCTCTTTTTTGCCTTTGCCACGCAATTTGACTGTGAAGTTAGAGTAATCGAAATCTTGCCGATCAAGGGCGACGAGTTCGCTGACCCTAAGCCCAGAACTATAGAATAGTTCCATCATGGTGCGGTCGCGAAGCCCTAAATAAGTAGTCGTATCAGGTTGTTCAAAGAGTTGGCTGATTTGATCATAGCTCAGAGAAATGGGAAGTTTGCGGTCAAGCTTGGGACTATCAAGGTCTTCAGTTGGATTTATTTGAATCCAGTTTTGGGATTGGGTATATTTAAAAAAACTACGTAAAGAAGAGAGCCTCCGGGCAATTGTGCGTTTATTTTGTTGAGTTAAGTGCAGCCAGGCAAGAAAGCGGCGAACGGTTTTGCGATTAATCTGTTTGAGGGGTATTAGTTGATCAAATGAATTTGAACGCTGTGTATAAGGTTCTTTAAAAGAAATTTTCTCCGGTAGTTCTTCAGATTTTTTTCCTTCATGCCAATCCTGTTCTAAATAGGATTTAAAAGTATTGAGATCGATGGCATAATTTCTGATGGTATGTTCAGAAGCATTTTTGACGATTCTAAGATGTTCCAAGAAACGGTAACTAGCTAGGATGAACATAAATATATCCATTTAAACTTAAAAAAGATTGGACATGGACGAGTTGGACTATTTGGACGAATTGGACAGATTGGATTAATTCCAACATGTCCAATTATTCCAATTATTCCAATTATTCCAATTATTCCAATTAGTCCAATTAGTCCAACCTGTCCAACCTGTCCAACCTGTCCAACCTGTCCAATTAGTCCAACCTGTCCAATCTTTTTTTTATCCTCAAGGTTTTACGGAAATTTTGGGAAATGGAAAAGTGATTAAATCGTCTGCGATATAGGTATTAGGAAAAATGCTCCGAGCTTCGTGTTCAAAGGGTTTCAGGTTTTGGTAACGGGCTGAAAAATGAGTCAATATGAGTTCCTTGGCATTGGCGTCCTTTGCTATTGATGCTGCTTGCTTAGCTGTCAAATGGTGATGTAAGCGGGCAAGTTCTTTATGTTCTTCCAAATAGGTGCTTTCGCAAAGAAGTATTTCAGCTCCACGTGCGATGTCGATGGCATTTTGACAGGGTAGAGTATCTATGACTATAGCAAAGCTGTCGCCGGGCCTTATCCAACTCACCTGTTCCAAGGTGACCTTCGTGCCGTTTACGACAATTGAGCCCTTTTCTTGCAATTCTTTAACGAAAGGCCCCCTGACTCCAAAATGTTTCAATTTCTCATTGTCAAATTTTCTGGTATCAGCTTCAGTAATTCGCCAGCCGATATTTTCTACGCCATGCTCTAGGAAGGCTGCTTCGATGCGGAAATTTCCATCATCTTCAACTAAACCTGCTTGAGAGACGGGATGTTCAATGACTTTGATCATTTCATGATAAATGGAGCCATAACGTAAACGGTCGAAGAATTTCTTACCGCTGGCAGGGTAGTAGCAATGAATCGGATGGGTGACTTTATCAAGGTTGAGCCGCATGAGGATGGAACCTAAACCCAAGGCAATGATCTCCATGAAAATGAGAAATAAAAATCCGGTTAACGCATGTCGGAGCGACATTGGCAAAGATAAATTGCCTTTGTGTCCCTTCACCTGGATCGAACAGCATGCCCTCATCATTCCACCGCAAGAGGTAGGCCCCATGATTCCTGAAGCGTGTAGGCTGCTGGCTGGAGCAACCTAAAATGGTTAAATCCCTTACCGTCATCTAAGAATGCCTCCAGCGAAAAAAGTTTAGCCTGCCAAAGAAAAAACCCACCAAACCACCGGTTAAATGAGCAGTATTAGCAATATTAGGTGAAAAAGCATAGTTAAGCGCTTTTTCAAAAAAGAACGAAAGTAATTGAATCAGCGCCATGCTGGCGATAAAAGCAAACATAAAAATCAACGTGATGCGATCGATTTTATAACCCTCCCATGCTGTGCGAATTTGCCTCACCCAAATAAAGCCTAACATACCGCAAAGGACTCCTGAAAATCCTATAAAGTTAGGGCCGCTTACCAGATATTGGGCTGTGTTTGAAATCATCGCAGTCAAAAGAATAAAGAGAAGATAGCGTCCCGCTTATAATCGTTGTTCCATTTGTTTGCCAAGCACAATCAACCATATCATATTAAAGAAGAGGTGAAAGATATCAGCATGTAGCAAACTGGGAGAAAAGAGACGCCATGCCTGCCCTTGGCGGATTTTTTCAAATAAGGAATATTGCGTAAAGTTATTTTTGAATCCTTTTAATCCCCCTTTTACAAGAAGGGGATAGATTCCTGACCAGTAAGGTGTATGATTGATTTTACGCAGGAGCTCTTGCCCTTCGGCTGGAAGCTCGTTGGGATTTTCCAACGCGTCGTATCCATACAAATGAATAAAACGGTCCACGAGTTCATAAAATTTAGGATAATCGTAGAGTAAAGCTTTATCAACAGGGGAAGTGAATAGAATAAATCCGGCATATTTTTCAGGAACAGGGGTAGAGGGCATCAAATATTCGGTTAAAGCAAGCAGCAAGCAGCAAATGATAAGTATCCCCTTTGTCACCCAGACCCATCGGTTGCAATTCCCAGGCTGTCATGGCCGGCTCATTTTGAGGAAAGGGTTTTGGAGACGAAGAAGAAGGGGGGGATGGAGGTAATGTGGTACCCGGCTTTTCACTTAATGAGGCTAAGGAGCTATTAGTGGAAAATTGAAATAAGGGATCCTGAGGATTATTGATAAATAGATGCAGCCATTTTAAGGCTTCCTCGACTTGGTCTTCATCAACAATCCAGATATGGCATTGACTGGAACCGTAATTAGGGCCTCCCCAATCGTTATCTGTTTGAATGTCTAGTTGATGAGCAATTCCTTTTAGATCTAGAAAATGAGAAAAAGCCAGCGCCGATTGCTTATCATTCAATGTCCCTATTAAGCGCATCTGCTATGCCTCTTCTTGAATTTTGCGTATGATGTTGGAAGTGGAAAGACCCGGAACTAGATGAACAATGTGAATCCGGCCTCCATGGGCGTGGACCGTTTCAGCCTCAATGCAATTTTTTCCGTATTCAGCACCATTGACATGGACATCGGGTTTAATCGAGGCAAGTAATTGCCGGGGGTCTGTTTCTTCAAACCAAGTCACATAATCGACAAATTCCAACGCAGCCATCATTTGTAGGCGGTATTCTAAGGGGACAATTGGCCGGAGGGGGCTTTTATATTGCTTAATCGAAAGATCGGTGTTAAGGGCTACAATTAAAATATCTCCTACTTGAGAAGCTTCAAAAATGATTTGTAAATGTCCGGCATGTAGCAGATCGAACGATCCGTTCAGAGTTGCGATTGTTTTGCCCTGATCGCGCAGATTGGCGACAGATACGCTTAGCTGATGGGGAAGAATGACTTTCTTTTGGCAAGCTTGCGACCATTGAGCAAAAGATTGCATTTATTCGCCCTCAATCAAACACATCTTTTTAGTCGGAAATGCAAGCGGAAAGACTTCATCGTAATGTTCGACAAAATGGATCGTAAGACCTTTGCGAATATATTCGGGAAGTTCTTCGTAATCTCTTAAATTGTCTTTAGGAAAAATGAGTTCTTTCAAGCCTGAACGGCGTGCAGCGACCATTTTTTCCTTAACCCCTCCGATGGGGAGGATTCGCCCCGTCAATGTCAATTCCCCAGTCATTCCTAAGATTGTCAAGCACAGGCGTGTTCGTCAAGAGCGACAGAAGGGATGTGACCATTGTAATCCCAGCTGAGGGACCATCTTTGGGTGTAGCTCCTTCGGGAATATGGATATGCACTTGTGATTTTTCAAAAAAAGTATAACCAGGGGCATATTTATGAATGGCACTATGAACATAGCTCCAGGCTATTTCAGCTGATTCTTTCATGACATCGCCGGCTTGGCCGGTGAGCTTCATACCTGTTTTTTCCCCGGCGACTTTGATCGCTTCGATATAAAGCGTTGCCCCTCCCATTGCAGTCCAGGCAAGGCCCATGCAAACTCCTACCGGTGTGCGTTGATAAAAGCGGTCGCTTGTAAAGATGGGCTTTCCTAAATACTCTTTTAGATTTTCGGGGTTGATTTTATAAGCATGTGCTAGAGTCAACGGCTTTTTGGATTTTGGACCCTTCTTCTTTGTGGCTTGCTCTTTTTCAAAGTTTAAGTTTTCACGTACAATCTTGACGGCAAGTTTGCGCATCACCTTTTTAATTAAGCTCTCCAGATTGCGTACGCCTGCCTCTCTAGCATATCCATTAATGATGGAGCGGAGCCCCTCTTTGGTAAACATGACCTCAGATGCTTTAAGACCCATCTCTTTCCGGTTGCGTGGGATGAGGTATTTCTTAGCAATCTCGATTTTCTCTTGCATAATGTATCCGGACAAACGCATGATGTCCATGCGGTCTTTCAGAGGTTCTGGTATGGTATCGAGAACATTAGCAGTGACAATAAAAAGGACATTGGACAAATTGCAGCGTACGTCAATGTAGTGATCTAGAAATTCGGCATTCTGTTCTGGGTCCAATACTTCTAGAAGGGCCGATGCGGGATCTCCATGGAAGCTTTTCCCATCTTATCTACTTCATCAAGCATGATCACAGGATTCATTGTCTGGCAATATTTGAGCGCTTGAATCATTTTTCCGGGCATAGCACCCACGTAGGTGCGTCGATGTCCTTTGATTTCAGCTTCATCACGCATTCCACCAACGGAAAAGCGGTAAAATTTTCGGTTAAGTGCCCGTGCGATACTCTTGCCAATGCTTGTTTTTCCTACTCCCGGAGGGCCGACAAGGCAGATAATGCTCCCTTTTACACCCCCTGTCAGACCGTCCTACGCCGATAAATTCCAAAATGCGTTGTTTAATATCCTCTAATCCATAATGATCTTGCGCTAAAATTTTTTCTGCCTCGTCCAGGTCGTGGTGTTCTTTGCTATAAATACCCCAAGGAATAATCGTTAGCCAATCTAAGTATCCTCTTGAAACCCCATATTCAGCGGATTGCATCTCCAGAACGCTTAATTTTTCTAGCTCATCATTAATCACTTTCAGAGACATCTGGTGGAACTACACGTTCTTTAAGACGGGATTCAAATTTTTCCCTGTCCAGAGATTTATCGTCACGTTCAATGCCAAGTTCTTTTTTGATAGTTTTGAGTTGTTCCCTTAAGAAAAAATCTTTTTGGCTTTTATTGATCGTCGCTTCAATCTTTTGGTTAATATTATTTTGTAAAATACTGATATCAAGTTCTTTCTTAAGTAACACAGTGCTTTATCGATGCGCCGTTGGATGTCAAATGTCTCAAGCACATCTTGCAATTCGTCCCTTGAAGCAGTGGTCAATGCAACTGCAAAATCTGCAAGTTTGCCCGGTTCTGTGAAATCCGAATGGCCAAGAAAAATTTGCAATTCTTCTTTAAAAAGGGGATTGAGCTTTAAGCAGCTCTTTAATCGTAGAAATGATGCTAATGGCATAAGCTTTTAACTCAGGGGTTAGTATCGGATTATCATCATGATAGGTGATATGGGCTTTCAGAGTTTTAGCGTCTGCGATCGGGTAGAGCACACTTAGGCGCTTTTCCATATTGAGGATAACTTGTGCTCCTCCTTGTTCCATGGGAATGATCCGTAAAACGCGGGCCAGCACTCCCATTTCATGCAGATCTGCAAAGGTTGCCTTATAGATATCCATATTCTCAGCACGACCCATGAGGAGGCCGACACACTTGTGGTCCGATTTAGCAACCACTTTTAGCACCTCATAAAAAGGACCTGGTTCGATGACCAAAGGTGCCGCCATTCCCGGAAAAAAAGGGCGCCTAACAAGAGGGAAGATGTAGATTTGTTCTGGCACCTGGGTGTCTTTTTTCTCTAATGATTGATTATCTTCAAGTGAGTTCATGACGGCATTCTCTAATTCCATCTCTAAAGGAGAGTCTCAATATCTTGGTCCAACATTCGGTATCCTAATTTTTGGTAAACGCATTAGCTGTGAAAAATCGTAATTTTCACCGCCTCCCAGTCATTTTTTATCAGTGAACGAGCATACTCTATTTAACAGAAATTATTCAATCAAAGGTTTCTAGAAAAATAAAACAGGAGGGGTCTTTTGCAAAAAAAATAGATGCAATGGCGTGATGAAAACCTTTGAGACCTTGCGTTATTTTTTTCGTAAAGTTTTTTTTGCAGAAACAAATAATTAACAAATAATTAACATATAATAAATACTTTATTAATATCAGTTAATTTTATATGTTGAAATATAATATAATTTACAATAAAATCTAGTTAAATTTTTAACATTATATAAAAAGGTTTAACTATGTCTTTTAAGGTTGGTGATTTTTCTTTAAAGCAATATCATAATTTTTTGAATCCGGATGGTGAAAAAAAACTCAGTTGGTTAAAGAATTATTCTGTTGGATTTTTAAACTTAGCTGATTGCGAGACCTTGGTTATTTTGGTAAATCGGCTTGCTTATTTCATTGTGCATGGTTTTAAGGTTTATCCTAATAATGCTTATCTTTTCAAAAATTTTAAATCATATAAATTCGAAGAGATCAATGACAAAGAAATATATAAAAAATTGAAGCAAATTTTTAAACGTTTTAAACACTGCTCAGAACTTTCTTGTGAGGAAATAGCAAGAATCCAAGAGGAATTAAGGGGTGTTAAGAAACAACTTAATGCTGAAAAATTAAACGGACAAAAAAGAGAAGAAGATAAAGCCGAAGTTTTAGTCCAGCCTGATCAAAATCAACTACCTGATCAAAAAGAACAAACAAAAGAAGATGCTTTAAAAAAGGATGATGATCCTGATCCGAACCCCCAAGGAAAGTTAGATGAGGAAATGCCTCCTCAGCAAGATCATGGAGCTGGTGATCAGGAAGAGGTAAAACCTTTTGTGCAGGTTCCTGTGGTAAATAATCATGAAGAGCAAAAAAACGATCAAACACCCCCGCAAGTGGATAAAAAAAAGGAGGGAAAAACCGGAATGATGACCTCAATCCGGGAAATTCTCCTAATGGAGAGGAAGAACAATTTGGGGAACGAGAGCAGGGCTTGGGTGATGAAAAGAAGGCTAATTTAATTGATTTCCTCAAACAAGCGTTAGAGGTTGAGGATATTCCAAATGAAAACCCTGCAAAATTCTCCCGCGGAACCCGTTTTTATTCCACTGCCGCCTGAAGTTGAAGCTATTGTCAGCCAACCTTTTCCTATAAAAGATGGAGAATCTTTGACAGCTTTTTTCCAGAAGATAGGAACTGAATTTAAAGCTCAGCATAAGCATCCGCGTATTTCCCATCAACAGATGGATAAAGAAGTAGAAATGGAAATGAAGAAGGCAGCCAAGCGCTATCGGGAAAATTTAAACATCCTGCTTCAATTTGAAAATAAGCTAAAAATTGAAAATAAACAAATCGCCGATCCCCGCTTTGAGGAGTATTTGCGTAAAGCGGACCAAGCTTTTCAAATAGTTTGGCAGGATGCGATTGATAAATTCGGCGACATTCACAATACCTTTCAAAAGTTATTGTCTAATCCTCCTGTTGAAGTTTCCAATAATGGCGAGGTGATTTGTACTTCTTCAACAATTAGATTGTGTTCTTCATACTATGATGCATAACAATCGAACGCTTTTTTTGATGGCATTTAATGCTTCCACCCTTGGAATTAATCAAGAATTGCAAATGGCCCATTTGGTTCAACTAGTTTTAGGGGGAGAAGCGGCTCAAGATAAGGAGCTGGACTCACCTTATTTCATTCAGTTGAGAAAGACGGAAGGGAAAGCCACACCGGAGCAGAAAAATCTTCTGCTACTGGATGAATCCTTTATATATGATCATTCTATTGGTCCAAATAATTTGGAGCCAGGCCAGATGAGAAATCGCTTGCACCAATTAGCAAATACCTATCTGCAAGATTGGCTTTGCAATTCTGGCATTACCCTTAAGCTGCCTGGTCAAGTTGATATTAAAAGCGGTCAAGCTGCAGGCGAAGAGAAATCAGCTTGGGTAGCACATGTACGCGATATCTATACAAATTATCTCATCGGGTATTACATATAAGATGATTGAATGAATTAATAACTGCTTCTTTTAAATGTCCATTGGTTTGTTCTGCTATATCCTCTTTTGAGGAGGAGGTAGATGGCAATGTATGGGAATCTTCAGAATTTCCAGCCGCCATTTTGGAAAAAATGTTTGAGGAGGCCCTTATCAAAGCAGGGGATCAACCCCTACTCTTACAATCGCTGCGCAAGACTATCGAAGATGCATGTTTTGTAAACGAAGAAACGATCGCAGAACTTGCCCAAAAAGCGGGTTGTCCAACCAGCCACATTGAACCATTGATACGTATTCGCGTCCTGTATCTGATGTGTTGTTTACAACAACAAGAGATGGGCGCCGTGGTTCATGGCATTGAACGGCGAGCTCAAGCATTTAATAATCCGGTCTTAGGAGGAGCACAGGCTCTTGCTTCACATACTAATGAGCAGAGGGTTTTAGAGTTTGATGAAAGCTTGGATCATTTGCAAATCACTTTGCTATCGAACTTTACTTGATCTTGCAACTGAACATGGTATTGCGCAAGCACAAACTCATTTTAGTATCTCTTCCCTAACCAAACCACCTGAGGCTGGGACTAAAATTAATCTCAAAGATATCCAAGCGCTTCGCTTAGGTGTTTTCACCTCTAAAATTCAACGCCATTATTTAGCTGCCCAGATCACGCCCCTCAAATTCTCATCGATGATTTGAAGCAATTGGCTAAACATGTGGAAGGGATGTCGCTGGTGGGAAAAGCAAACGATTATCATACGAAAAAAAATGAGCATGAGAAGCAACAATGGACATTATGGCGATATCCATTTGAAACAAAACCTTATCGTGATTTAAAAGGTGATAACTCTGGCCTAACGCAAGCTCTCTACATTGTTAGAGGTTTAGCAACTTATCTGAGTACCGAAAAAAATATATATAAGGATGGCGGGTGTCTGACAGGCGATAGTGAGATGTACCAGAATACTTCAAAGAAAAAATTCAAAATCACTTTAAAAGCATTAGAGAAATGTTTTCGGAAATTTATCCTCCGGGATTTATGATGGAAGAGAATGGGTAAATTATCTCCATTTAATGCAGGAAATAAAAAAATGTCTCGATTTGCAACCTAAAGATTTGAAAGTTGATTCTGATCCAGAAGAAACTGATGACACCATTTCCGCTAGTGATCTTTCATCCTCAGATGAAGATATTATTGGAAAAAAAGCAGGATTAGCACCTAAAGGGGTACTGGCAGCAACATGGGATAACACTCTTGGTTATGCCACCAAACAGTCGGATGAGCCAAAATGTATTAAATGGAAAATCAAACGCTATGAAGACCTGCTGCAAGGCATACAAACAAATATCGTTGCTTATTTAACAGATGCAGGCTTGTCGATTGGTCAACTTCTCAACGAAGCCGCTCAACCGGGAGCTGGAGGAATGGATAAGGCAA
>CAWCVY010000056.1:0-69195 GCA_963799115.1 uncultured Chlamydiae bacterium
GCCCATAATCCCTTAATGATCTGCGATTGGCTTTAAATGGATGAAATAGACAGTTTACAAACACGTTAACTTTGTTGCTTTGTCATGCTTTTCATCGCCTTGACGTAAACCAATGAAAATGTTAAAATTATGCAATAAAAAAACTATTATCATGAATATTCATTTTCATCTTTTTTCTCATTTTACCGTCCCGCCTTTTAGCATAAAAATTGTTCCTTCTTGGATCGCTCGACACAAGATAATTTTCGTAGTTGCGTCCTTGGCTTTTGGATGTTTGGCTGCTTTGTACTTATTGACGCGTTATTTAAAACCTTTAAGCAGTACTGCCGATAAGGCTGACACGAAAGTAAAAACAGAAACCAAAGAAAACGATGAGCTAGTTAAAACACCAGAAACTTGCGAAGCAAACATCGAAGACAAAGGCATTGCGCATCAAGAGATCGATGAGACAAAGAAGGCAGAGAGAAAAAAACTGACTTTTATTTTTAATGAAATTTTACAGACAGAAAAAACATATAAGTCAAACCTAGACAAATTAGCGCGATTTGGAGACATTTATCAAGAAAGAAAACAAGAGTGGATGGAATTGGTCAAACCCCAAGAAATGCGCAATGTGAAAAAATGCTTTGCACGCCTGTTTAAACTTATCGATCGGTTAAGAACCCTATCGGATAAGATTTTTAAAGAGCTAGAGGAGCTAAAAGTGGATTGTTGGAGCAGGAATTGACCGTGCAATTTGAGAAGTTTCACGACACATTCAAAGCGGGCAATTTTGCTCTTTTTGGTATGTTTGCAGAGTTGCATGACGAAATGACGCGCATTTTCAATATTTATCATGCTGCAGATCCCAAAAATATCATCAAAAACGAAGTAAACAGAGCATTTACGCAGCATATAGACAATCTGTATGATTTTGATGACGTGATGATCGTTCCTGTCCAAAGAATGCCTAGGTATCAATTATTGTTAAATGAACTAAGGCGTAAAACGCCTGACGGTTCATCACGCGCTAAGAGTCTCGATCATTTACTTACAATTGCCACTCAATCAAACCAATCAAACAATGCGCGCGTAAAAACGACCTACTTCAAAAAGCGCGCTCTTACCGATAGTCAAATCCGTCGTCTTAAGCGCCCAGAATTTTTTACCTTATCCAAAAAACGTTACTTAGATCTTTGTACCACAAAAGATGTCTTAAACTGGCGTAAAAGCATCGATGAACAAAAGCTTTGGGAAAAAGCCAAAGAGATGAAAAAAGCAGAAGACCAAATCCAAAGCCAATAAATAAAGAAAATTCAGGGACAACATTAAGAAATAACAGGATAGGCAGGATCGCCTCCGGCGGCAGTTGCTATGCTGAGTTTCTAGTATATCTTTAAAGAAAATTTCTCTTGAAAAAGAGCGAACACTCCAATTACGGTATTTGTACCAAAATCCAAAATGGAGGTTCGCATATGAAAGACTATACCGGAAAAAGTATTTTTGTAGGAATGGATGTGCATAAAAAAACCTATTCAGTAACGGCGATATGCGATGGAACTATTGTTAAGAGAGACACATTAAAAGCCGAACCTCAGGGTTTGATTGCCTACCTTAAAAAGCGATTTGGCTCGGGAAAAATTAAGACTGCTTATGAAGCGGGATTTTGCGGCTTTCATTTACATAGAACTTTAGAGGCCGCCGGAATTGAAAATATTGTTGCTCATGCAGCAGGTATAGAAACGTCAAATAGCCGAGTAAAAACAGATAAACGAGATTCTCTTAAAATAGCGGCACACTTGTCTGAGGGTAAATTAAAAAACGTTCATATTCCGACTGTGGAACAAGAAGACCACCGAACCGTAACAAGGCTGAGAGATACTTTTTGTAAAGAAAGATCCCGGATTGGCAACCAAATCAAATCCCTTCTTTTTCTACATGGACTGATATCTGCTGATGACGAGAAAAAAGTCAGTCTAAAATGGATTAAGAGGGTTTCTGAATTTGAAATGCTGCCAGGAGTTAAGTTTACTGTAGGAAAATTTGTAGCAATGTGGTTTGAATTCAATGCAAAGATCAAAGAGATAGACATAGAGATAAGAAAACAAGCTATTAAGGATCGTGCAATTGATGAAATGTACCAAACAGCAAGTGGAATTGGCCCGACAAGTGCTCGAGTGCTAGCTAATGAATTGGGCAATCTACAGCAATTTAAGAATGAAGGACAGTTATTTAGTTATATAGGGTTTACTCCGAGCGAACACTCTTCCGGAGAGCACACGAGGCAAGGGCATATTACAAAACAAGGGAAGCCTATTGTGAGGAAAATACTTGTTCAAGCTGCTTGGGTAGCAATACGGCATGACCAAGAACTTCAGATTATTTATGAGAGAATTGCTGCGAAATCAGGAGCTAAAAGAGCAATTGTTGCTATCGCTAGAAGGTTAATTGGACGCATCAGAGCTTGCTTTAGGACAGGAGAACTTTACGAAGCTCAGAAGGTAGAGCGGGCGACCTTAAAATTTAATAAAACATCGCAAAACAAAAAACAACGCACACACAAAGATAAATTGGTGGCTTGAAAGGTTTTATCCTTGGTAAATTCCATTAATAAATTATTAGAAACCACAATCTCGGAGCGATGCGACTACGCCTATCGGCTTCATCGATCGCATTTTTCTCTTGAGGGGGTAAATAACATTTTTTATAACTTCAATTGACTTGTAGTAACGTTTGAGGCCCGGACTTAAGCATCAGAAGCGATTCTTGCCAGTATGGCTAGCTTAAAGTCTATTTAAATGGCAAGAATCGCAACAGATGCAAAAGTCCTACGACTCGTAGGGTTAGAAAAAAAATAAACCAACAAAGATCCTGAAAAGAAAAATTTGATGACTTTCGGGGTGACTCTGTACATTATCCTAGTGAGCATGAAAGTGCATCACGTGCGGCAGTTTAGAGCACCCCACTTTTAAAATGTTCGAAAAAACAAACTAGTGGCGCACTTACGAGTTTGACCACGAATAGCAGGTAGGCTTTAAAAATTTAAGGCACAACGAACGACATCAAGTAATCTAATTAGAGAAATAGTTGGGTGGAGTGATCGATATGGCTTGACAATTCACATAGCAGGATAATGTATGGGGTGATATAATCTTTGGGATTTAAAACAGAGTGGTTATAAAGCAAAAATTTATTATCACGCATCCTTCCAAGTCGTAAAGCGTCCAAAAGATAAAAAAGGAGTGGTGTATGATCTTCAATATTTATCGAAGACAAATATAAGATCTATTAATCAATATAATCTACCCGATAATAATTTAACCAAGGAACTAGACAACAAACAACTTAGACTACCAGATCATTTTAAAACAGAATACATTCAAACTGAGATTTTAGTCATTGAAGCTATAAAAAATTGAATAGACATCTTGCATAACTTCCTTTTCGAGCCCGTGTTGGTGTCCATATGCGTTAAGCTAAGAACGCAGAGACGGTGAGTCGGTGAGACGCAGAGGAATTATAGGCCCCTACCTTACAACAGAGAGCATCTTCATATAGGCTTTCTAATATTCCTTAACCACCTAAAGTAGGGTAAACTTCAATCGCAACTACAAGGACCTGTTTTAATAATATCGGTTATCTCTGCGTCTCCCCGACTCCCCGTCTCCGCGTTCAAAAAAATTAATTACGCAAGAAGTCTAATATTTTTATAAATCAATCCGATGTATCCATTTCATCTCGATTAACGACGAAACTGTCTATCGACTCACTATCTTGGATCATAGAATGATTAGATCTTTCCTGGTCAAGTTGTGCCTCTTTTGAAGATAAATGTTGTTGAATGATTTTAAAATGTTCTGCAACCTCGGGCCCTTCTAGCTGTCTTCATAATTGAGAAGCGATCTCTAATAGTGTACTGCCTTCTGAATTTTTTATACTAGGATCGGCTCCTTAATCTAAGAGCAACTTGACAATTTTGACGCAAGAAGCATTATCTTTCGTAAACAGGGCAGCCCACATTAGTGGTGTACAAAAATCACAAATCCATCCGGCTTTACTAGATAAATCAAACTTTTTTTTGCCTAGAGCCAATGATTCACTGCAACTTTTATTTGAGAATGCCGAACTTTTGTTGAATAGCCAACAGAATTTTTAAAATAAAAGCAGCTTGTTCAACATCATCACAAGCTTGCATCTGTTCATCTATCCAATTCCCTAGAGCTCGATTCATTTTATCAAGTTTTTGCCTATTAATAGCATAAGAAGAAATGAGGGGGCCAGACAAGAGAAAAGGCTTAAATATATTTTGTTTTAACAGTTTAAGTGGATGAAGAAGAGGAAGAAGAAGGCGAAACCATCGATAGGGAAGAAAAAGAGAAGGTCTCTGCATATTCCATTAATGAGAACCAAAAAATTCCCTAATTAATTTTAGGTAATTCCCTTCACGGCTGTCTGCCTGCTTTAGCTTTTTGATAAACATATCCCTATCGATCAATTCTTGGTAACCTACCTATTTAGTGCGCGGGTACGGCATCTCACGTTTCATATGGGGCGATCCTACCCTACCGTTTTATTTAATCTGTTTTGATAAGTGGCGATTTTCACCATTTTTTCTTGCTTTTCGCCAAGTATCGAGGTAAATTAGGAAGAACGGAGTGAAATTATGGATCCTTTTATAGGTCGTCAAAGAGAATTAGCCATACTTCAACAAGTGTACGATTCTAAACGTCCGGAACTTGTAGCAATTTATGGCCGTCGCCGCGTAGGGAAAACGTTTTTGGTTCAGAAATTCTTCTCAAATAAGGCGCTATTTATTGAAATTGTTGGAGCAAGAAAGGCAAAGTCTACTGAACAATTATTCAATTTTGTGCGTGTTATGGAAAAGATATTTCCACAAGATGCTCCCATTGATACTCCAAAAAATTGGTCTTTGGCATTTGACCTGTTACTCCAAAAACTCGAAAAATCACCCATTGAATCCCGGATCGTTCTCTTTTTTGACGAATTACCCTGGCTTGCGCCGAAAAAATCTACTTTTTTGAGCACTCTTGAGTACTACTGGAACCGTTACTTTCAAAGACCCTCGAATCATTGTAGTGTTGTGCGGATCTGCTTCATCCTGGATGATCAAAAAAATCATCCACAACCGCGGAGGACTATATGGAAGGTTAACAAAAGTATTCAGACTTCTCCCCTTCCAATTAAGAGAAATTGAAGAGTATTTGCATGCACATCTATCTTTTTTGATCGCAAGCAGATGATTGATTTAGCAATGGCTGTTGGAGGAATTCCGTATTATCTTAAGCATGGTCCAGAGAGGTGTATCAGCAGCAATGGCCATCAATGAGCTTTTTTTTCAACCAAATGCAGATCTTTTCCCTGAATTTGATCGCGTATTTAGATCACTATTTGATCATTATGAATCTCACATCAAGATGATCCGAGCTTTAGCTTCAACTTTTTCTGGCCTTACTAAAACAGAACTCTTGCTCAAATCGGGTTTAACTTCAGGTGGGGCTCTTCTCGCATGATCCAAGAACTCCAAGAATCTGGATTTATCGCCTATATTCCTGAATACAGCAAAAAAAAAATTGGTGGACGCTATGTCCTGATCGACGAATATTGTCTGTTTTACCTCGTATGGGTAGAAAATGCTCGAAAAATTATTCTAGATACCATGGACAAGGATCACTGGATAAGAATGCATCAATCTCAAACATGGAAATCGTGGTCCGGTTATGCTTTTGAAATGCTCTGCTTAAAGCATATCCAACAAATCAAACGCGCGCTTGGCATCTCTGGTGTAAACACAGTAGAAACCGAATGGCATTATGTCCCCCCTAAAAACTCCAAAGAACTTGGAGCTCAAATCGATCTTGTCATCGATCGCCAAGATAAATGCATTAACTTGATCGAAATCAAATATGCAGAAGGTCCCTTTATCGTAACAAAAGAATATGCCAAAAAACTAGAGCACAAAAAACAATTGTTTCGAGAAATAACGGGAACAAAGAAAACATTATTTACAACATTACTGACTCCCTACGGAGTTAAAAAAGGGGAAGCGGCATCTTGGGTCATCGACAGTGAAATCAAGATGGATGCTCTATTTGATCAATGAAAGTTATCTCCTTCTGGCATTCCTTTGAGGTTGCTCGATTATACTGAATCTTATCCAAGGGAAACATAATGCAAAAGTACGCTGATAGTTAATAGATCCCATCAGGAATGATGTGTTTGACAAGATTAATAGAAAACCGTACATCCCCGCTTGAGCTCTACAAAAGGCGGTATTTCAACAGGGGGTTTAAGGGGGGCACCCCCTTTTTGGAGTGCGCGTACGGCCCCCAGGAAATTATATGGAAGCGACCTTGCCGTACCGCTTTTTGTTTGGCGGCATTGTTTCAAATACAGCCTCAATGTTGTTTTCAGCAATCCATCAATTGATTAAAAATCGATAACCTTCGTATCTTCCAGGACTTTAAAAAAAACGGTACGGCAAGATCGCCCCCTACGAGTATTTGAGGAGCCGTACCGCACTCCAAAAAATCACTAACAGTCCTTAACTCCTCAATAGCAGCACGTCAGATCAAAAGTTTCTTCATGCAACTGCCCTGTGCTTCTTATAAAATTAACACCTTCCGGGGTTTCGACCTGCATCTCAGTTACATCGCCCTGAGCGTTGATTGAAAAGGTAACAAAGAAATTCTCTATTGACAATTGATTAGAAATAAGCCGGAAAGTATCAAGGTAGCAATGCTCCAATTTACCATTGAAAGTAGCTGATGATAGTGAAAGCGTATCATCGATCATATTTACCTGTACCTGGCCATATAAAAGATCCTTATATGTTCCAGTATATTGATAAAGCGGCAGCGAAGTTGTCGTCCCTTTTACAGAGCTCTCTATGCGTTGAATTTCTCCATTTTTCCGATCATTGACCATTTTCTGATAAAATAACAAAAATTCTTCACTCCAATTATGAGTCATTGAATGAAAAAAGATGTCGTAGAGTTTATAGCAAATGTTCTGCGGAAATGTACCCCATGTATCTTTGTTGATGAGGATGACTATTCCCAATTTTTCTTCAGGAATCATGGCGATTAAGGCATTAGCACCTTCCATAGCACTCATGTGCTGCACAATTCTTTTCCCTGCGTAATCATGAACAAAAAGCCCGAATCCATAAGTTAAGAACCTAGATTCCGGATAGTATTTGGACATAACCGGATCATTTATAATGGTCTGTGGCGAATGCGCTTCAGAAAGAAAACCGGTATCGTGCTGCATATGATAGGAAACCCACTTCAGCAGATCAACGGCATTAGAGCTGATAGCAATCGCAGGAGCGCAATTTTCAAAGTTTAGCCACTCTCTGGTTTCTAGTCTGCCTTCGCGGAGGATGTGGGAGGTAGCAACATCGGGTAATAAAGGCAGCTTTTTCATGTCCGCAATACTGGAAGTCATTCCTAAAGCATTGAAAATCCTTTCACGAATGAGATCTCCCCATGACTTCCCCGTGACAGCTTCAATGAGCAGCCCCAACATTGAATAAGATATATTGCTGTAGCTAAACCGAGATCTAATACTCCATTTAGGCTTCAGGTATCTTAGCCGTTCTAAGATTTCTTGTTGATTATAAGAAGTCAAGTACCATAGGTTTTCGGCACGTCCAAAACCTGCGCGATGAGATAATAGATCTCGAATTGTTATTTCTTTCGTCAGATAGGGATCGTATAACTGAAATTCGGGCAAATGTTTGACTATAGGATCATCCCAGTCAAGCTTCTTTTCCTCTACAAGCATAGCGAATAATGTGGCTGTAAATGACTTTGTTACCGAAGCCAATGGGAAGACAGTCCATTCATCTATAGGATCTGCATTGCCGATCCTTTTAACGCCATATCCTTTAGCGACGATAACCTGGTTGTCCTTAATAATCCCAAGTGCCATTCCGGGAATAGACCAATCTTGCATCGCCTCTTCAACATAAGCATCAAAAGATGGGTCTAAGAAATGCTGGGCGTTTATGCAAGAAGAGTGAACAAGAATCAAAAGGAATGCAATTTTTATATAATACACAATTTTTGCCATTAGTCATCGCCTATTCTTTTGGGAGGTTAGAACCCAAAATTTCTAATAAGACACTGTATCCCTTGGCCAAGCGTTGACGATAGCTTGGCACATCATCGAGTATGCGAACCTTTAATTGATGCACGTATAATTCAAACGGATCAGCTTCGTGTTGTTCTTTAATCGATTCCACTATACATTCAGCCAATTCTCCAAAGAGATCTTGATCTTGCCTCTCCGATTCCTCTGAGTCTTTTTGCTTCCCTTTTCTCCTAGGCTGTCGCATTTTCCCTCTTTGTTTTCTCAAAAAATTAATGATAAAATTTTCAAAAAAAAACCACCAAGAAAAGATAAATAAATTATTAAGATTGATTTAAATCATCATTCCTAATATTATAAGCTTGTCGATTTTATTGCTCTCACTCTTGGATGCCAATCGCTCGTTTTATCGATCATTTATCGTGGACAGAACTCATCAATATTCGATTCATACTAAAATTTAATTGATTAAATATCTATGCAATCTTCGCAACCACCTCGTAAAATTAAAATAACCCTTTCGGATTATTCTTTCCGACGCGATATTGAGAATCGTCTTTTAATGGCGCAATTAAGTGATTTTGAAGTCAAAGTCCTTCAAGAGATCTTACATGACTCACTCCGGATTCCTATCGAACAATTAGCTGACACTTTGAACGTTTCAGTTGCATCATTCCTACCTGTATTAGACAAACTAAGCTCTTTAAAGTTATTCAAACGTCAAGAGTTGGTGCTTATCGTTGATAGAGAAGCCCGCAAATATTTTGAATTCCAAATAGAGAAATTCGACCAAGATTTTGAACCCAATCTAGATTTTTTGCAAAATGTTTTAAGTAAAGTACCTATTCCCATTCTGCCTGTTTGGTACGCTATTCCCCGTTCATCAGATAATATTGTGGCATCCATTATTGAAAAATATCTGCTAACTCCCGAAATTTATCGTCTATATATAAGCGAGCTTCAATTTGATGATCCGATTTTACATGCCATTATTCGAGATGTCTATCAAGCTCCGCAATTTAAAATTACCTCTTCCGACCTTATTTCAAAACATAAACTCTCTCGAGAACAATTCGAGGAGTATCTCATGCTCCTGGAATACCACTTCATTTGCTACTTGCGGTATAATCGAATAGGCGATTACTGGCAAGAAGTTGTAACCCCATTTTCAGAATGGTTGGAATATTTACAGTTTGAGGAAAGCACTAAGCCCATCCCCATTCAAGGGCCTATTGAAAAAACATATGCGACAGAATTTGATTTTATCAATGAATTGACGAATCTTCTTCATGCCTTTCAAGATAACAAAATGCCTCCTCAAAAAATGACTACACAGTGCAAGATGGCTATGCAAAAGCTTTTGCAAGCGGGATTTGCTCAACAAAGTAGCAAAAATAGAATGGTTGTTACCCCAAAAGGAGAGGTTTGGCTATCAAAACCGCTTCACGAGCAGATCACAAATTTGGCAGTTGATCCCTCCAATACTCTTGCTAATATGTCCGAATTTGAATCGTTATGGAATATTCGCAATTTACGTCTAATAGAAAAGAGTCTAAAACGTTTGACACCTAATGAGTGGGTGACATTAGATGATTTTCTAAAAGGATTCATCACTCCAATTGGAAATAAAGAGTTGGTAACTTTAAAAAACAAAGGCAAGAAATGGAAATACGTCATCCCCTCCTACACTGAACAAGAAAAACAATTTATAAAGGCTGTAATTATGGAACGTCTAAGTGAATTAGGGGTTGTGCTCACCGGTTTTTATCAAGGGATTCCTTGTTTTTGCTTAACGAAATTTGGCAATCATTTCATTCATTAACTTTATAACTCACGTTTTGCCTTGACTCAGGTGCTTTGATCCCTTATCTTCTTATGCTTTATGTGAACCCTTAAGTCTTACAGGAAATCGAGATTATGAAGTTTGTCATCTCTACTCAAGAACTTAACTATCTCCTTAGCAAACTCCTAAATGTTGTCAGTCCAAAACCCACAGTTCCCCTACTATCCAATTTTTTGATTGAAGCAAGTAATGATGAACTCGTTTTAACCGCCTCTGATTTAACTGTTGGCATACGCTGCTATACAGAAGCCCAAATTCTGGAAGAAGGAGCAACGACCTTGCCAGCTAAACGGTTCGCCCAATTGATCCGTGAATTGACAAGCCCGAATGTTGAAATCTCTTCTAATGCGCATGATATCACAACGGTTATTTCCAATTCTTCGCGCTTTAAGCTAAATGGCATGAATAAAAGTGGTTTTCCTTCCCCCCCTGATTTAACTAGCACCGATTACTTTTCTATTAAACAAAAAGAACTGAAAGATTTGCTCTACCGCACCTCCTTTGCTGTCTCTAAAGACGATAGCCGCTACGCCCTGACTGGATTGCAGATGCATATCGCTAATAACAAAGTCACATTTTTAGGATCTGATGGGAAGCGTTTAGCCCAAGCATGGGCTTCCATAGAAACCCCTGCATCCTTTACAAGTCAATCGATTATCCCGCTTAAAGCAGTTGAGGAAATTCAAAAAAATTTATCGGATGATGGAGATGCTAAAATCTTTTTAATGCAAGATAAAGTTGCGGTTGAAGCTAATCGAACCATCTTGCTAACCAAGCTATTGGGTGGAGATTATCCCGACTTATACCGCGTCATTCCAGAGCACTCTCCGATCATTATTTCTCTACACTGCGAAGAGATGACTACACTTTTGCGTCAAATTTCATTATTCATAACCGAACAAAATCCGGTTCGTGCAACGTTTGCTGAGGGAGAGTTGAAGTTGTCGGCGAATACAAAAGAGATCGGTGAAGGTCATGTCAGCACGCCGATTAATTACTACGGACCTAAATTGGAAATGGCCTTCAACCCCAGTGCTTTTATTGACTTTTTACGGCACTGCAAAGAAGAAACAGCCACCCTTGGACTGACAGATTCTTACAATCCCGGGATTATCACAGATGGAAGCCCTGCCGGCCTACTGAATCAAGCCTCTCCGCTTTTTATCATTATGCCCATGCGTCTGCCTGAGGAATAAATGCATTTACGCTCCCTCTTTTTGCAGCAATTCCGCAACTATAAGGAAGCTTATTTTGAATTTTCTCCTTCCTTAAACCTTATTTGCGGACCCAATGCACTTGGCAAGACAAGCCTTTTAGAAGCAATTCACTATCTGATGATTGGCCGTTCCTTCCGCCCCGGGCATCATCAAGATCTGATTAAAGTAGGTTGTGACACCTTTTATTTAGAAGCTATTTTTTGCAAATACAATGTAGATCAAAAATTGCGGCTTCATGCTAATGCAAAAGAGCGCAGAATCATTTACAACAGCACCGCGTTAGCTAGTTCTTCCAATTTGCTAGGATTAATTCAAGGTGTTGTCATGACACCCGACGATGTCAATTTAGTAAAAGGCCCTCCTGCACTACGTCGTCAATTTCTTGATATTCAAATAGCTCAGATCGACCCTCTATATGTCCATCACCTAGGACGATATTCAAGAGCTATGCGGCAGCGCAATTAACTATTAAAGCAAAAACAGTCTGCTACAATCGAAATTTGGGAACAGGAAATGGCTCAAGCAGCGGCTTACATTGTCACTCAACGACGCGAAACTGTAAAAGACCTCGAAATCCCTTGTCGTGACTTCTATTCCCATCTAACCCGGGAAACTGAACATTTGAAGCTTCAATACCGCAGCAGCGTCCCGGCAGACTTAAAAAGAAAAGGATATTAAGATTTTTCATTTAGAACAGTTTCAAAAAAATCGCCACCGTGAAATGATTTTTGGACAAACCTTTCAAGGTCCCCATAAAGATGATTTATGGATAGGCATCGGGGAATTCGACGTGCGCTCTTTTGCCAGTGAAGGACAGCAGCGCAGTTGTGTTGCAGCTTTGCACGTGGGCGAATGGCAGCGTCTTAAACAAACAGCACAAGACACTCCCCTCTTTATGGTGGATGATATTGGCATAAGCCTTGATGATAACCGTCGTGAGCGTTTACTGAATCGACTTGCAAGCTTAGGGCAAGTATTTATCACAACCACCGACTCAAGCTTGTTAGACTCATTTAACGGAACTAAAAAAGTCTTTACTCTTCCCATGTCTCCTTGAAACTTAGTCTTAAATAGGTTAACATTTGGCCTAAGCTGAATAAAGGAAAAACAATGAGCCAACCAACAGGTGATCTTGCATCCAATCGACGAGCTACGCATGACTATGAAATATTAGAAACCTTTGAAGCTGGGATTGTCCTTCAAGGCACAGAGATCAAATCCATACGCGACAATGGAGCCACACTGCAAGAATCCTACATCAAAGTCTTTGATGGAGAGGTTTGGTTGATAGGCTGTAACATCGCCCCTTATCGCTTTGGAAACGTTTATAACCACGAGGAAAAAAGGGATCGCAAGCTTCTCATGCATAAGCGGGAAATCGATCGCTTGAAAGTAGCTTCTCAAGAAAAGGGCCTCACCATTATTGCTCTTGCAATGTATTTAAAACAGGGGCGGGTAAAATTGCGCATTGCCATGGCCAAAGGGAAGAAAAATATTGATAAGCGGGCCGATATCAAGGAACGCGATGAAAAACGCCGCATGCAACAGGCTATGAAACACCACCAGTAGCCTTTTTATATATGCTCAAACTCAAAATTATTTCGATTGGAAAGACCAAAGAAAAATGGTTGGAGGATGCTTTTCAGGAATATGTCAAACGTTTGATGCCTTTTGTTCAAGTCGAATGTCAATGGGCTAAGGACAATGTCCAACTCATCGAATGGGCTCAAAAAGAAAGTTTTTACATTTGTTTAGATCCTCATGGACATTTATTCACAAGTGAAGAGTTCTCTTCATTTTTTATGCGTAAATGGGAGGCGGGTGGGTCTCGATTAACCTTAATTATCGGAGGAGCGGAAGGCCTTCCTTCTGAACTAAAAAAACAAACCAATTTAATCAGTCTTTCTCGTCTTACATTTACGCACCAAATTACAAGGCTTGTTTTAATTGAGCAAATTTACCGAACAATTGAAATCCATAAAGGAACTCATTACCACAAATAACTTGCAAATTACCTAATAATATATTAGAATTTTAGATTATCTAAAGCCCTATGAAACTATAATAATAACGTCAGAAAAAAGGCCCAAATCATGATTCATTTTCTTTCGTCTCATACAGCTTCCTTATGCCCTTCTATCAATATTCCTTCTAAGTATTCCCTTTTGTCGGGTAGAAACAAAATCATAGCAACAATTGCATTAGCTGCCTTGTCGCTTTATGCGATCTTTTTGCTAGTTTCTTGTTGCCGCCTGCGTGATGTTAAAAATGTAAAAGAGGCCGAAGTGGTTAGAAAGGTTGTTAAAAGTCCCAATGCTCTCCTCGCTGAAAAACAAATAGGAAATACAAAGATTGTTTTGCTGGAAGGGGATCTAATGCTTGAAACAACAGATGTGATTGTGAATGCTGCAAATTCTTCGCTTATAGCCGGCGAAGGTGTCTGTGGGGCAGTCTATCGGCATGCAGGAGATCAGGTCTTTAATGAATGCGCCGCAATTTTGCAAAGAGAAGAGCAATCTACTATTCGTTGCGGTGAAGCTGTTATGACTTCCGCTGGAACTTTGCATCCGAGGATAAAAGCAATTGTCCATGCAGTAGGCCCTGACTGTTCGATCGAAGCTGAAAATCTTGACCGAGGAAACCTTTTAGCAGATGCTTATACAAACAGCATGAAGCTTTTAATAGAACCTCAAAACCACCCGACAGCCATAAGTCCACAAATAATGCCAAATCCCATGCATACCATCGCTTTCCCTTCTATAAGTACAGGAATCTATAGTTTCCCATTAGAAGAGGCTTCTCAGATCGCTCTTGAAATAATCAAAGATTTTATCGAGAGCCATCCGGGAGAATTGGATGAAGTCCGTCTAGTTTTCTTACCTCTTGATAAAGATCCTAAAACAAGTCCTGCCTATGTCAACGCGCTTAAAAATTTATAAATTAACGCGATGTGCGATTTTTTTCTACCTCTGTGTGCTCTGTGATCTCTGTGGTTATTTTAACTACCACAGAGATCACAGAGCACACAGAGAGAAATACTTATGAATTTTCATCTGTGAAAACTCGCACATTGCGTAAATTAGATTACTTGGACAAGTTGACAGGCTTGAACTTGGTCTAACTTGTCCAATTGTCCCCCATCAACCCTGCACCTTTAATTGCACCTGCCGTAAAGCCCAAGATTGACGAAAATAAAGGATTGCCCCATTAATTAAGGCGAAACCAATAATAACATCCACCCCTCCACGTATGTCAAGGGTAGTAAACCGGACAAGAAAACCCAAAAAAAACATTGAGCCTAGCAAAAGATAATACTGAAAAGTGTAAATTTTGCTTAAACTAACCGGATTCGGCAGGGTTTGAATGCGATCTACACTTCTGTGCACGCTTTTTGAAAAACATATCGCCCTTTCAAAAAACCAATGCAAAGGGCAAAAACAATCCAAATAAGGGCAGCCTGTTCCATCCCACCCACATAAGGCGAAAGAAAATCAAGGATAGGATGCCGAATAGTGGCGATATTTTCGCTTAAGATGGATTCGACAATGAAATTAAGTCCTAAAGACAGAAGAAAACAACCCACAACTAACCATACAAATCCAGACAAAAAAATAAGAGTTGAGCGGCCGGCTTTAAACATAAGAATAATCCCTGGTTAGAGTTTTGGACCATTCTAAGAAAAAAACTCCTTATTGCCAAGTTATACTTTTGTTGTAATGAAAAATTGGTAAATCTGACAACATTCCCATTTAACGATTTTTCGGGCATGAGAGCAATTCTTCTCATAAATTAACATACATTTGCTAGCAATCCGAGGTCCATTTCGGTGATGAAATTTAAGTTTCGAAAAGCACGTTAAATATATGTACAATAAATTAAGATTTTGTTAAGCTTGATCAAGAATTTATCCAGAAACTAATCTGGGTGTAAACTTCATCCCCTTTAAGGAAAACATATCTATCACGAACATTCTTAAAAGGGATTAACCCGGTAACCAATTCAGATGGGCTATCGTGCCTTAAGTGAGATTTCCTAACTAAGGGATACTTAAACTGCTGCTAAAGGAATGAATTAAATCATGAGTATTTCGCTTTTATTTATTCAAATTTTATTCTCTATTATATGCGTTCTATTTTCTGTCAGTTTTGCCACTCACTTTTTCGAGGCGGAATCAATTTGATCAACATAGCAGTAGGGTTGTTGGGAGGCGGAATTCTGGCAGGAATTTTAGTTGGGTTTGACTGCATTTTCAAAAAAGCCAATTTACGCTCATTCAATACAGCGGTGATGGGGCTATTTTTTGGTTATTTGATGGGGCAGGCTATCTTATTCACCCTAAGCGGCACGTTGGGTTGGGAATTAGCCTCAGAAAGTTTTATGCCCTTACGCTTTTTCATCTTCCTGACCTGTGCTTATTTTGGTATGGTTATGACCGCTCGTGGAGCTGAGGAAATTCACCTCAGTATTCCTTTTGTGGAATTTAACAATCTCAGCCAAAAGAAAAAAGACATTTTGGTTGATCTATCCATCCTGACCGACACACGCATCATTGATTTAGCTTCTTCAGGCTTACTTGACCATCATTTAATAATTCCTCGTTTTGCCCTAAAAGAGCTTTACACACAAGCCGAAACCGGAGATGAGATTGTCAAAACAAAGGCTCGCCGATCGCTCGAGGTTATTAAAAAACTTGAGAGTTTGACTTCTCTTGATTTGCGGTATGTAGATACCGACTTCCCAGAAATCAAAGATCCTATGACGAAACTCATTCGTTTAGCCCGCTTCTTAGATACACATGTCATTACTTCTGACATTAATCGTATTCAGCAGTCTTCGATTGAAGGGGTAAGGATCATCAATATTCACATGCTATCCAATGCGTTAAAGCCCATCACGCAAGCAGGAGAGTTGATTAATATTAAGATTCAACGATATGGAAAGGAAGCCCGCCAAGGTGTTGGTTACTTAGATGATGGAACAATGGTGGTAGTCAATGGTGGAGCAGAATTTATTGGGGAAACAATTAAAGCATACGTTCTTTCGGTAAAGCATACTTCTTCTGGTCGCATGATATTCTGCAATGCAGCTGAAGAAGGCAGTATACTAACAGATCAAGATTTTCCTATTGTTTCAGGTGATATGGAAGAGCATAAGAATTTTTTAGCGCTCTAAATTTTTATGATTTTAGGAGTCGGCAATGACATTGTTGAAATTTCCCGCATCAAAGGAGTGTTTGCTCGTTATCCGGAGAAATTTTTAAATCGCAACTTTACCCCTTACGAAAGGGGCTATTGCCTCAAACGCAAAGAACCGGCTCTCCATCTTGCAGGATTATTTGCTGCTAAAGAAGCAGTTGTTAAAGCATTAGGTACAGGATTTAGCCAGGGATTAAGTTGGTTAGATGTTCAAATTTCGCATGATTTCGTAAGGGAAAACCCTGCGTAACTCTTAGCCAAGCAATGGCTGATCAGTTTAATGACCCTGTCTTTTTCGTTTCTATTAGTCATTGCCATCAATATGCTACAGCATTTGCTGTTTGGGTGAAGCATACCCAAACAGCTTGAAGAATCAACTATACCAATGGTTGATCAGCCATTTGAGCTATATCCATCCCTAATCTAGCTGCACAGCTTCCTGCTGTTATACCTGCAAGTGCAGGTATAAGTGTAACTGTCCAAGAGCCTGCCACAAAAATTGTTCCCAAAGCAATAGCGTCAACAGCAGCAATAGCGGCCATTGTCACATCTAAAGTACTTACATAATTAGGTCCAAATCTTGGATTTAGCAAATACATGTTCTTTTCTGGTTTTAAGTATTCATTCGCCAATTTTTTGAGATAAAAAGTCAATTCCACTCGTAAAATGATTGTAGCAACAAGCACGGGGAAAAAAAGATAGGGGAAAAATAGGCAGTTACACAGACACAGGCTACAAAAAATATTGTTTCTTTATTTCGCAGAACAAATTCCTTTGTCTTTTGCGCCGTTTCTATACAGCTTTGTTTAACTTGCTGTCCAGTATCAATCACATATTTTTTTGCTTTCTCCATTTCAGACGTTATTTTATTACCCACTGAGGTTGCTGCCCCATGCATCCATTCATTAGCTTGGTGAAGATTATGTTGCACATTCTCTACAGCATAATTAAACATTTTAACCTCTTTTGTTTATTTATTATTAATAACTAAAAGAAAGTATACTATAAAAATAAATAATTATCAACAAAATTAAAAGAGTTGGACGAGTTGGACAAATTGGACAAATTGGACTAGTTGGAGTAGTCTGGACTAATTGGACAAATTCCATGTCCAACATGTCCAACTCGTCCAATTAGTCCAATCCCTGTCCAATTAGAGACCAAAGGTGTAAAGCAGCTGAATTAAAATGCGATGGGATCTCACCGGGAAATTACGGGGCATAAATACGATAGGAATATTCAAGGCTTGCATCCCCAAAAAAATCGATCATGTAAGTATAACGAAAGCCCAAGTCAAGAGATTGATGCTGGATCGGACCATAACCATGAAAATCGCATAAATGCAGTCTTTTACGCCCAAATCCCCACAGAAAATAGGTAAATACTTTAAGTTCATGCTTTTCAACCCATTGCCTTTCATAAGGCTAAATTAAAACGCCCCCAAGGGGATCCGCGATCGGCCACCCCTATTCCGGCTACTCCCCACCATCGCGAGATCCAAGTTTTCTCTTGTGGAGTTTCCTTACCAAAGGAACAAAAAAACTCAGCTTCGCTACGGCCGTGATGAAAAGAACTCGGGTCCTTCAAGCTGCTTCGAAAACATTCGATAAGGCTCACTCCCGTAACAAAACTGAAAGGTTCGCCGATAATATCATTTTGCCATAAATAGCGCCCAGTCGCTTAAAGTTGATCAATATCTCCTTTTTGGCGCCGGGTTCTTGCTCCCATAACCTCTAATTCAAGGGAAAAGTCGAAAACGGTATTGCTTAGACTGAGGTTCAAAAAAAGATCATTCGCCGTATGCCTTTCAATATGCGGACCGGAGGAGATAGCAGTATAATTTCTATACAATAAAGAAGTGCGCGACTCAAATTCTAAAAAATTTCCCAACCAGGGTTGATTTTCGGTCGCATTCCCATTAAATTCTTTCAATAAAAAGAAAAAGAATAGAGCAAAAATGATCCCTATGTTTATGTGACGATCCCTTTTTCGCTCAACCATCTTTCCGCCTCCAAAGCGGCCATGCATCCAGTTCCCGCAGCTGTCACAGCTTGACGGTATTCATGATCCTGAACATCACCAGCAGCAAAAACACCAGCCACACTTGTACTTGTCCCCTTGAAGACTTTGATGTATCCGTTAGCTTCCAGTTCTACCTGACCATTAAGAAAAGCTGTATTAGGTGTATGCCCAATGGCAAAGAATAGACCTCCCGCGTCATGAGTCGTTTTTTCTTTTGTTTTGACATTTTGCAAAACCACTTTTCTGACGACTGAATCCCCTTCTACAGAAATCACTTCACTATCCCATATCACCCCAATTTTAGGGTTGTTGGATGCCCTTTCTTGCATGATTTTAGATGCTCTTAATTGATCCCTCCGATGCACGATATAGATCTGACTTCCGAATTTTGTCAAGAAAATCGCTTCTTCAACTGCCGTATCTCCTCCTCCGACTACAAACAATACCCGATTGCGAAAAATGGGGGCCGCTCCATCGCAGATGGCACAAGCGGTCACTCCTTTTTGCCAATATTCCCCTTCGCGAGCTCCTGGAATGTCCAGCCGTTTGGCATTTGCGCCTGTGGCTATGATAAATGGAATCGGCTTCATAATTGATTTTTTTTCCTCTTACAATAAAGGGGTGTCGGCAAAGATCAACACTCTGTATATCTTCGGAGATAATATTTGTACCAAAACGGATTGCTTGGAGGCGAAAACGATCCATGAGTTCAGGGCCTAAGATTCCCTCTGGGAAACCAGGATAATTTTCTACATCTGTTGTTGTCATTAACTGACCGCCCGCAGGACCTGTATAAAAACCCTCAAATAAAACCGGTGCTAAATTGGCACGTGCAGCATAAATTGCAGCAGTGTAACCAGCAGGGCCCGACCCAATAATTAATAATTTTGTTCTTTCCATAATCCCTCCGATTCAAATTTCAGAAAACTTAGTTTAGCGTGATTGAAACAAAATGGCAAGCAAATTACCTTAATACAAAGTTAATAAATAATTAATTTAACTTAGTTTGACTCGTAAGTATATCTATAATATAATAGAATAAAATTACAATAAAACAGGAATAAATAAGATGGCCATTATACTAGGAAATTTACAAGTTCAATTCCAACAAGCCTATCTTTGGACAGGCGGAAAAGCTGGGGTAATTCGTAATGAAATTTCGATAGAATGGAAAAAGCTAAACAAGCTGTCATTCACGGTACGCAGGTTGTCCAACTAAAACTTCTAGAAGCGGCTGACAAAACGCAAGCATTTGTTCTTCGTCATAAAGAAACGATTTTCTTTATTGGCTGTGCCTGTGCAACGGCTTATTTTGCACCTCAACTTTTTTTTCCGGTGCTTGTAGCCACGATTATCTTACGCGTGGAATTGACTTATTATCTTAAGAAATTAGCAAATGAGTACTTGAAACCTGAAAAAAATATGTATATCCAAACTCCCTTCTTTGGACCTAAGTACATTAGCACATTGGATATAACGATGGCAGCAATTGCTGCAGTTGATGCTATAGCATTAGGAACAATTTTTGTAGCCAATTCTTGGACAGTAGCAATAATCCCTGCTTTAGGTGGATTTGCAGTAGGAAGCTGCGCTGCAAAATGGGGAATGGACATGGCACAATGGGCAAATGTTCCTCTATCATAATTACATGCCCTTGCCCTTGCCCTGCCCTCGCCGGGCAGGGCACGAAAAAAAAACCTCTTGATCTTAATTGCCTTAGGCAACTCTTTTAGAATTCCTGTATTCGAAACATAAATCATTGAGTTTAAATAAACTATTAGATAATATATTCCCATTATACCCAATTAAATTGAAGAATTAATGAAATATCACTGGAAAAGTGACTGGGGAAAAATTCTTGTTTCCAAATCTTGTCTGGTAAATTTCAAGAGTTTAAAAGGAAAAGTCATTAATAAATGGGGTTGTGAAGGAAAAATAAAATTGATACCATAAACACAATTTTAACGGAATTTTAGAATCGGTTTCAACAGGTTAATAATATGCAAACTCTAGTGATTGCCTCTTTTATCGCTTATTTTGGCATTCTGCTGACAATTGGTTTGATTTTTCATAAAAAACAAACCACTTCCTCTGGTTTTATTATGGGGAACCGATCTTTAAACTTTTGGCTCGTAGCTCTTTCCGCCCATGCAAGCGATATGAGTGCTTGGCTTTTTATGGCATTTCCCATGAGTATTTTTGTATTGGGGTTGCCTCAAATATGGATAGCATTTGGATTGGTTGTCGGGATGTTCCTTAATTGGCAATTTGTCGCCCCTCGCTTACGGACAATGACGGAAGATTATAATTCCTATACCCTTTCCTCTTTTTTTGAAAAGCGGTTTAAGGATAAATCCGGAGTTATTCGCATCATCAGCGCCCTCGTCATGGTGATCTTTTTGACCCATTATTTATCAGCGGGTTTAATCGCTATGGGTTATTTGCTCGAATCACTATTTGGCATGGATTATTACTCGGTTTGTCGATTGCATTGTTAGTTGTTGTCATTTATACCTTTGTAGGAGGATATACCACAGTTGCCTGGACAGACCTTTTTCAAGGGTATTTTCTTGTTAGCTGATGATCCTGATGGGTCCCTTTTATAGCCTTCAAAAAAATTGACGGGCTGGGGCCAAATTGCTGGAGACTGCAAAATGACAAAAAATCCCCCTTACTTTTACCCCCGGCCGGAAACTTTGAGGATTATTTAGCATATTCTCCCTCGCCATAGGATGGGGTTCGGCTATTTCGGCATGCCCCATATCATCACAAAGTTCATGGGGATCAAGATGTTCGGAAATGAACAAATCCAAATGGATGGGGATGACCTGGCAAATTTGGCATTGGTGCTGCCGCGATAGTGGATCTGGTGGGAATTGCTTACTTCCCCAATGGATTGGAGAAGCCGGAAATGATTTTTATTGAGATGGTCAAAGAGCTTTTCAATCCTTTTTTCGGAGGGATCATCTTATGTGCTGTATTCGCAGCCAATTTTCCACAATGGATTCTCAAATTTTAGTCTGGGCTCGATGATCAGTGAAGACCTCTATAAACCACTCCATCACCAGCCTCCTTCTGACCGCCGCATCCTCTGGGTCTCCAAACTGAGCGTCGTCTTCATCTCATTAATCGCTCTATTGCTTGCTTTAACAGGAGCTCAACCATACTTGATACTGTCCTTTATTCATGGTCCGGATTGGAAGTGCTTTCGGCCCACTCGTTTTAATGAGCCTCTATTCTTCTACTGTTAATCGCTATGGGGCAATGGCAGGCATTTTAGTGGGAACACTTGTCACCATGACATGGCCCACTCTCAATCCCTTATTCACCAAGTTTGAATTGCTCGCCATGATACCTGGTTTCTTCATGAGTGCAGCTGCAATTTATCTCGTTTCATTTTTGACGCGTGAAAAAAACAATCCAAGAACATCAACTAATTTAAAATTATCAGGTTAAAGATTAAGGTATTTATGATACATTGTCCATTATTTTCCCCGAATCAACCACATGGGCGCAATGACCATGGATTATTAATTGCAATTAATCGGTGGATGGGTCGCTCATTAACTACATGCGCCCGCTTATCAGTTGCTTTATATCACTTGATTCATAAAACCGATAACGCCGCTAAACCTGTTTTAATTCATCAACCACCAACTACGCCTCAAATCCCACTCAAAGTAGAAACACCCCCTATTCAAGGAAAACAAGAGCCTATAATCACCCAACCCCCTTCTTCTTTAGAGGAACCTCTTTTAGATGTACTAGAGCCTGAACCCCCTCAGCAGCCTTCTATTTTAACTACCCTTTTTCAAGGAGTGGGATTTGAATCGAACTTGCCTGAGATGTTAAAAAAGGCCAGTTTTTATGATTTAATCGGCAATAAACAAGAAAATATTGATCTAGAAAACCTGAAAGGTAATTTCCACATAACATGGATTATTCCCAAAGAACCTCAAGCTTTGATTTATGGAGGAGAATTTGATTACGGAACATTGCATGGACAAGGCTCATTTCAATTTTTTAACAATGGGAATCTCAATATTTTGTTAGAAGGTCGTTTTGAGCATGGCGAATTCGTCAAAGGGTTGGTTATTTCAGAAGACAAATATCTTGATGGGGAATTCAAAAATGGGAAGCTGAATGGAGTTGGAACCATCCACAGGTTTCCTAACGAAGATCATGAATCTCATTATGAATATCGAGGAGAAGTTATCGATGACCTTCCCCATGGCAAAGGAAAATTCCTTCGTTTATCCGACGATGGACATATGGATGTGATAATGGATGGCAAGTTCTATCAAGGAGACCTTCAAGAAGGGCGCTACTGGTATAAAACAGGTGATATTTATGAAGGTAAATTCGCAAAATTAGACCCCTGTTCTTTTAAAGGAATAGGAAAAATCTCAAATTTTGATAAAGGGTACAAGTACGAAGGAGAATTAAAGGAAGACCAACGGCATGGTCAAGGAAAAATGACCTCTAATGAAACGATTGTCCATGAAGATTTCGATGATCAGGTTGAAGAACTTTTGTTAGTGGAGTTAGAACAAGAGATCCATTTGATTAGGGAAGGAGAATTTCGTGAAGACAAGCTCTATGAAGGTTGGATCACTATCTCTTGGCCAGATAGGAATTGGGAAGGAAAAGCTAAAGTTGAAAAGGGTGAAATCATCACTACAACTATTTTCAACGCGGATGATGAGCGAACGTATGAAGGCAATTTCATTCTAGGAACACTAGAAGGTGAAGGGGCTATTTTCAGCAATACTCACGAAAAAGTTTATGAGGGGAAAATCAAGTGCGGCTTTCCGCATGGAGAAGGAATAATCTATGAAGAGGGCGTTAAAAAAAGCGAAGGCACTTTCGAATGGGGAAAACTAATAATTGAAGAACCTGAATATTTGGAATAATTGGACGGACTATTTGGACTAATTGGACTTTGTGAGAATTGGTCCAATTTCGTCCAATTTCGTCCAATTTCGTCCAATTTCGTCCAACTCGTCCAATTCCCAATTTACGGTGCCTGAGTCTTGCGCAGTTCTAGATAGTTAATGACATCCTGCACTGTTTTCAGTTTTTCTGCATCTTCTTGGGAAATCTCGCATCCAAAACGCTCCTCAAATGTCATGATGAGCTCAGTAAGATCTAATGAATCAGCATTTAGATCTTCTACAAAAGATTTTTCAGGTGTCACATCATCTTTATCAACGCCGAGTTGTTCGACGACAATATCTATAACTTCTTTCTCAATGGACATAATAGATCCTTCTCATTTAATTGGCTTGATGTTCATTAAAAGCCATTAGTTTAATCAACAAATAGATAGAATTAAAGCTTTTTCTCTTATATCCCCTCGAATTTTTACATCACCATTCCCCCATCTACTGTCATCACCTGACCCGTCATGTAATTGGATAGTGGACTGGCTAAAAACCAAACAGCATTAGCAATTTCAACTGCCTCGCCCATTCGACACAGGGGTATTTCTTTCAAAATAGCCTCTCGCTGCATGTCTGATAAAGCTTCAGTCATTTTAGTTTTGACAAATCCCGGTGCCACGCAATTGACCAAGATATTACGGGCAGCCAACTCTTTAGCCAACGATTTAGTAAAACCAATCATACCTGCCTTGGAAGCAGCATAGTTGGCTTGACCAGCATTGCCGCTCAAACCTACAACTGAACTTACATTGATGATTTTGCCTTTTTTGGCCTTAAGCATGGAGCGGACGATAGCACGGCAAGTGTTGAAGCATGATTTGAGATTGACTGCAAGAACGCGATCCCAATCCTCTTCAGACATCTTCATCAAGAGCTGATCCGCTGTTATGCCTGCATTGTTGACTAATATGTCTACTTGACCAAAATCTTCTAAAATTTTTTTGATCCCTTCATCCACAGCTGCTGTTTTGGATACATCCACAGTATAAAACTGGACTTGAGAAGCGGGAGTCAACTGCTTAATTTCTTCAACTGCAGCCAACCCTGTTTCAGGATTAGTACCCAAAATGGCAATCCTAGCCCCCTCTTCTGCTAATTTAAGGGCTACAGCTTTGCCTATTCCTGCATTCCCACCCGTAACAATTGCAGCTTGGTTCGCTAATAAATTTTTCATTGAAAATCTCCAAAGAAATGCGTAATAATAAGTTGAACGATTCAACTTATTTTTGCACACTTCCTAATTGCGCTAAATCTTCCACTTTTTCAATAGATATTGTAGGGGCTTTAACCTCTATCCGCTTATTCATTCCCGAAAGGGTTTTACCGGGCCCAAATTCTATATATAAATCAACATCATGCTTCTCAACTGCCCTAATCCCTTGCTCCCAGCGAACCGAATGTGTCACTTGTTCCATGAGACAGCGCCTAACAATTTCTACGCTCGGTGCAAAATCACCTAAAACATTTGTGACTAATTGAGCAGGACCTTGCACTAAAGGGGCATTTTGAATATAGGGCGCCAGTTTTGCTTCGGCTTGCTGCATCAGTCCGCTGTGAAAGGCTCCATGCACTGGCAAGGGAACAACGCGCTTCGCGCCATGCTTTTTAGCAGCTTCTGCACCTGCTTGAATGCCCATAAGCGTACCAGACAAAACTACCTGCCCAGGACAATTAAAATTAGCCACCCAAAGATCGTTCGGGAGATTTACCTCACGTACAACCTCCTCAACAACAGCAGAATCTAATCCCATGACTACGGCCATTGTGCCTAAAGTTCCCTCGCATGCTTCATTCATTAATTCCGCTCGGTGCTGAACAAGGAGAAGCGTTTGGCGGAAAGGAAGCCATTCAGCTGCCGTCAAGGCTGTGTATTCCCCCAAGCTCAAGCCTGCGCAAACATAGGGATAAAGATCGTATAGCTCTTGCACAACTCGGAGAATGGCCATGCTAGCGACGTAAATTCCAGTCTGGCTATTTTTAGTTTCTTTAAGAACTTCTTCGGGTCCATTTAAGATGATGCTGGATATTGGGCGTTTGAGCAGATCATCGGCCTCTTCAAAAGTTAAATGCGCAGCAGAAAAATTGTTGATAAAATCTTTCGCCATGCCTGAATATTGGGCACCTTGCCCTGGAAAAAGAAAAGCAATCCGTTTGAAAGTTTTTGCCATACTCAACCTTCTACTTTAGTGAGAACAGAAGACCCCCAAGTTAAACCACCCCCAAAGGCTGTCAACAGGAGATGCTCACCTTCCCCAATTTCATGTTCGTGCATCAATTCATGTAGGGCAATCCCAATGCTAGAAGCTGACGTATTGCCATATTTATGAATGGTTCGATAAACTCTGTCTTCGGGGATATCGAAATTCTTCGCTATCGCATCAATTATTCTTTTATTTGCTTGATGGGGCACTAACCAACTGATGTCAGTCTCTTTCAGCCCGGCTTTAGCAAGACATTCACGCGCAGACCCGCTCATCCGTCGGACAGCATGCTTAAACACCTCATTGCCGGACATTTTAAAATAATGCTGACGCTGTTCAATGGTAGCAGATGAAGCTGGATGTCGTGAACCTCCGGCTGGAATCATCACCAGATTAGCCAATTTTCCATCTGATCCTAGGCAAATCGTATTGATGCTCAATCCCTTGCCTTCAGCAGCTACAATTGCTGCTGCCGCGCCATCGCCAAAAAGGACACAAGTCGCCCGATCGGTGTAATCAATAAACGAGGACATTTTCTCAGCAGCTACGACAAGAATATGACGATATAACCCAGATTCAATGTAGGCTTTAGCAATCGATAAGGCATAAAGAAATCCTGTACAGGCTGCTTGTACATCCATAGAAGCAGCATTTTCTGCTTTTATTTTAGCTTGAATGAGGTTCGCAGTGCTTGGAGAGAGATAGTCGGGACTCATGGAAGCAGTTAGGATCATATCGATCCCTTCAGGATGCATATTACTGGCTTCAAGGGCCCTTATAGCGGCCTGAGCACCCATATCAGAGGGAAATTCGTCCACAGCGGCAAGGCGACGTTCATGCATGCCGGTCCGTGAAACAATCCATTCATCGGAGGTTTCGACCATTCCTTCTAATTCTTGGTTAGTTAAGACTCGTTTGGGAAGATAAGATCCTAACCCAATGATTCGAGCTGTTAATTGATCAGCCATACAGATTTCCTTGTAGGCCAATAGGATAACAGATGGGGAAATAAATAAGAATCTATTATTACTTTCTGTTTCAAAAAATAGATTTCAAAAACGACAGGTTAGCGAACAATATTCCACAAAGATTTTACAACTTAGAACAGGATAGTCTGCATTAAGAAAAGTGTGGACGAGTTCGACTAATTGGACATGTTAGAATTGGTCCAATCTGTCCAATTCCGTCCAATTAGTCCAACCCGTCCAACCCGTCCAACTCGTCCAACCCCGTTATAATTTAAATCATTGATTTTAATGCATTTATGATGTAATTTATTCTTTATATCAATTTATAAAATAATTTAAGGAATAACATGAATGTTTATAATAATTACTCTAATTCCAAAATTGAACTCTTAGAAACAGGCTATAAGCAAGTTTCTAAAACAAAATTTCAAAAACACTTCAATAAGCAGTATCCCATCCAAATTTTGCATTGCTGTTATCAACGTCAAGAAAACGGAAAAAAAATTGAAATCAGTGAAAAGCGATGCAACAAGCTTAAAAGTATAGGCAAAGATGTTTTTATTAGGGAAAAATTCTTCTCAAAAAAAATAGAAAAAAAGCTGGAAAGCCAATTTCCATTACATTCCAATAGTTCCTCTTTTGGAACACTTCAAGTGTTGCCTATAGAACTTTCCAGATATATTCTTGGATTCTTATCTCCATTTGAACTTAATAAAATCAAATCCGTTTCTTCTACTTTTTGCACAATTGCTTCGGAAAATTCATTAATGCAATCTGAATATGAAATTGCTTGGAATAATCTTGAAATAATCAGATTTATTATCTCTACAATAGATTGTAATGAAAATTCTAAATTTATAAAAATAGCATTGTATTTGGATACAAATGGAAATCTGCACGCTTACAAAGAGAATTATATCTTGCATGTCAAAGATCCGATTACTGATCATTTTTTGCCGTATGATTCTAGGAACACGCGTGAGATGACAGAACATTTATACAAACTGTCCTTGTATTGGCACTATGATATCCATGAACTAAGCGCTATTGTGCCTCAGCAAAGAACACCAAGCCAGAATTCCTTGGGGGTTTGGACCAATCATAGAGAATCATTTAAAAATGAAATGGTAAATAAAGTAGCGGAACATATCATCACTTTAGCCAATAAACTTTACGAGGGGGCAAATGAGATCGCTAAAAAAGAAGGTAAGATACAAAACGATCAGTTCAGAGATCCTGTCCGCCCCCTATGGGAAGATGTTCTTAGCGATTCGATAAATTACCCTATGGATAGAATTCTAGCCGCAGGCCCTCTTAATCTAGAAACTCAACCTAAAAAAAAGATTTATAAAAAAGGTATCGTTTATCCAGTACCACAACAAATCCTGCAACCCAAAAGGAGCCCTTTAAAGCAACTATTTCTCTACATTTTTCATTAAATTATTCACTTAAAAACTATTAATTTGAATTAAAATGAATTTTTTAATATAATCTTACTAAAAAGCGAGTCAATAATGAATGTAAATGATAATAGCACATGTCCCAAAACACAAAGCTTCCCTTTCGAAAGCCAATCTTACGAATTACTGGAAAGTTCTCCTATGCAAATGTTGAATAAAGAATTAATCGCCTATATTTTTGAGTTTTTATCTGGACCTCAACGTGCCAAAATCAAGCCAGTTAGTAAAGAGTTTGATAGGATTGCTTCTTCTGAACAATTTTCTAGTTTGGGTAATTTCAATCAATTACATATTCATTTAATAGAAAATATTTTTGAAAAGTTGTTACCAATTGAGCTTATTCAACTAAAAACTGTTTCCACTAAATTTAATGAACTTGCTTCAGACGCCTTATCTATGCAACCCGAATATGTAATTGCTCGTAAAAATCTTGAGATGGCCCTGCCTCAGCTCACGACATCCTCCTTGGAAACTCGTTGGTCTTTTCGTCGATCTTCAATTAATAGATCTCTGTCTTTGTTATTATTTTTGAATTCTGACGGTAATCTTCAAGCTTTTAAGAGATCTATCGGCTGGATTAAACCGAATAGTTATATAAGAGGCTCAAAATCTGGTAAATTCAGAAAGGCAAATCATAGGAAAATGGCTGAAATACCGGCTAACTATCATAGGTTGAGATTAACTTGGTTTGTAAACCTCGAGACGAATGATAAAAATAAATATGGTCTAGGGGTTGAAGTACTATCACGCCTAGACAACCCGGAAGTCATAAAAAAAATAACACAATACACGTACATTTTAGCCAATCAATATTATGATGGGGCAACCGAAATTGCGAAAAAAAACGCTAGCGACGACCGGGTTAATTCAGCTAGACAACTTGTGGCTATAAATAATAAAAAATATCCTTTCAACCAAATCCTCAAAGCAGGGAAAGGCATCAAACACATCTCTGGGTAAATGAATTTAGAAAGATGCAGCACAAAGAGGACCTACTTGGAAAAATTCTTTACAGTTGGAGCTTTCTCTGTTAAAATTCTCCCTTTTTAGGGAATCAAAATGCTCTATCCTGAACATTTATTAAAACTCATTCAAGTCTTAAAACGCCTTCCGGGCGTTGGCAACAAAAGCGCTGAACGATTCGCTTTTCATTTATTGTCATGGCCAGAGGAACAGTTGCATGAACTAGGTGAGCTTGTCAGCGCAACTAAAACTAAATTGCAGCAGTGTTCCATCTGCGGCTGCTTGAAAGGAGATGAGGGCTGCCCCTTCTGCGACCTTTCACAGAGAGATACCGGCATGATGTGCGTGATTGCTTCGCCGCGCGATGTGTTCGCTATTGAAGAAACCCATGAATATCGAGGAATTTACCACGTCTTGGGTGGTCTCTTATCTCCATTAGACCGCCGTGGTCCAGAACACCTCACCCTCTATAAATTAAAAGAACGCCTGGCAAATCTGGATGTCAAAGAAGTTGTCATTGCCCTTGATTCCACCTTAGAAGGAGATGCCACTGCCCTTTTTCTTAAACAGGAATTGGGCAACTTGCCGGTGCATATTTCTCGCCTGGCGTTCGGCATGCCAATGGGAAGTTCCATCGATTATGTCGATGGAGGAACCCTTGCCCGGGCTCTTGCCGGCCGTTGCCAATTTTAAATGTTTCTGAGATAAAGTCACGTGTCCAATTTACACTTAACCGCAGAGCCGCAAAGAACGCTGAGTAAACGCGGAGATTTTTGTGAAGAATAAAATTCTCTGCGCTTCCTCGGCGTTCCCTGCGGCTCTGCGGTTATTTCCAGTCTAAGAGCCTGTTCAAAATCTTTTAAATAGATAATTTTTCGAAACTTTCTTTGCCTAAAAAATTTTAGTGTCGAACACTTCAGCAGTTAAAACTACCACAGAGCCCACAGAGAACACAGAGAGGGGGTTATATCTTCATTCGACAAATGCCATCTACTAATCGCTTTACATTAAACTTCTTGCATAATTCATTTTCCTTGCCCGTGCCCTTGCCCATGCCCTTGCCCAAAAAAAAATCAAAAAAGAGCGGTTATCAAAGAGGCTGAAAGTAAAAGGGTACAGGTTCCATAAAGCCGTAAATAAGACAGTAATTGTGCTTCATGTATTGGGGCTATTGTTCAATAGCGGCCCCAATGATATTACCCGTTAATGGATCAGTTTCACGCCCGTCTATTTCTTCAGATATATCTGGATTAATTAAATAATTCATAAGACCCCTCTCTGTGGGCTCTGTGGGCTCTGTGGGCTCTGTGGTAGTTTATTGTATCTAACAAAAGATTTTGAACAGGTTCTAAATGTCTGGTCTAAAATCGGCAGTGCTGGTTGGACCTACTCCGAATCTCAGTTTAAATGTTTTTCTATTAGTTGCAAAATAGGCCTGGTTTGCCTATGATCAATTACCTTTTCCTCTAAATGATTGATGTTATGAGGAGCGCCCTTTCTCTGCCAAAACGCTGAGGCTAATTATGAGCAAGAATCTTCTTTTTATCTTTGCTGTTTTTCTAATCGCGAGCCTTTTCTCTCATCATCCAGCATTTGGGCAAAATTTGCAGTACGAAAATCAAACAATAGAAAAAATATCTATTATTGTTCACACCTATTCTGGTGATCTTTGCGATAGCAATGCGGTGTTAGCTCGCCTGCGTACTCAGCAAGGGGGATTGTTTTCCCAAGTCGATTTTGATGAGGACCTCAAAATATTGTCCCAAGACTTTGATCGCGTGGATCCGCATGTCGAGACTAATGAACAAAATGTTTCCATTACCATTAATATTTGGCCTAAACCACTCATTTGCTCGATCCGCTGGCACGGCAATCGTCATGTTAAAACAACGCGTTTGCAAAAAGAGCTTGGTATCAACTGTTTTGCTGTTTTCGAAAGACAGACCTTCAATGAAGCTTTCCACAAATTAAAAGCCTATTATATCAAAAAAGGCTACTTTGAGGCGCAACTAGACTATCATATCGAATTGGACAATGAGACAAATGAAGTCACCATTATGATCGAAATTGAAGAGGGGCGTTCGGGTAAAATTCAAGATATTAAATTTATTAGTTTTACCGAAGAGGAAGAAAGCGAAATCCTCAAAGAAATGGTCACTAAAAAATATAATTTGTTTACTAGTTGGTATACATCAGCCGGAACGTATAATGAAGATGCCATTCAACAAGATAAGCTTGTCATTACCAATTATTTGCAAAATAAAGGCTATGCCGATGCCCAGGTTGAAATCAATGTCATGGAATCTTGCAAAACAAACCGCATCATCGTCACTATTATTGCCGATAAAGGCGAGCTTTATACTTTTGGCCGGCTTTCATTCGAAGGAAATCAGATTCTCAACGATGAAACAATTGATCGTCTCTTTTCAATAAGGGAAGGGGATCCCTTTTCTTTGGAAGATCTCAGGGAGACTATTGAAGATATCAACGATGCTTATGGCCGTATTGGCTATATAGATGCCGTTGTCGATTTTGAACCTGAACTTATGGAAGGTCAGTGCCGCTATAATGTTCATTTTAAAATCGAAGAAGGAGATCAATTCCGCGTTGGATTGATCCGGGTTTTTGGCAATATTTGTACCAAAACTTCTGTGATTCTGCATGAGACCATTTTGATCCCTGGAGAAATTTTCAATATTCTTAAACTCAAAGCAACCGAACAGCGCCTAATTAATATGCGCTATTTTAAGAATGTCAATGTTTACATCGTGAAAGGGACAGAGTCTTCTTTATTAGAAGGCAATTATCGGGATGTTTATATTGAAGTAGAAGAGACAAACACAGGTCAATTTAGTGCTTTCCTAGGCTATAGCTCAGTAGAGGAGCTATTTGGTGGGATCAATATTACAGAAAACAATTTCAATCATGAAGGTTTTTATTATCTCTGGCGCGATGGTTTGCGCGCTTTGCGAGGCGGGGGCGAATATTGCACATTTTACCCTTCAGATTGGACAGAAAAGCCGCAGTTATACGCTTTCTTGGACAAAACCCTACTTCATGGACTCTAAATGGACGATTGGCTTTGATTTGAATAAATCTACAACACGTTACATCTCTAACAAATATGATTTAGATACCGTTAGTTTAATCTTGCGCGCACAGTATGATATTAACCAGTATGTGCGTTTTGGGGTTCAATATCGCTTAAAAAATGGATCTGTCTATCTTCATGATCATGGAAGCGAAATTACACAGCTCGAAAGAGACGCAAGGATCCATGGCCTGATTTCTGCAATTGGCACTTCTCTAAGTTATGATTCCACTAACCATCCTATTAAACCTTCCAAAGGTTTTCGCTCCAGGCTCTTTTTGGAATACGCAGGGTTAGGAGGAGATCATAATTTTTTCAATCTAGGATATTATAACTGTTATTATTTGCCCATTGGTAGCCGGCTTGTCATGAAATACCGAGCCGACTTCCGCTTTATTCAACCTGTAGGCCAAACAAGTTTTGACAACCTTCCTTTAGATGAAAGAAATTTTCTTGGAGGGGACTTTATGGTAAGAGGTTTTCGTCCCTATCGGCTTGGTCCCCATTACAAGGATCACCCCGACGTTCCCCGCGGAGGGCTGTCATTGCAATATTATTCGATTGAATTGTCAAGGCGAATCATGCAAGACTTTGAAGCCTTCGCCTTTTTAGATGCCGGCCATCTTTCAACTAGAACTTGGGAATTTGGTCGTATGAGTGTTTCTATTGGTTATGGGATGCGCTTTAAACTAATTGATAGCATTCCACCGATTACTGTTGGGATGGGATATCGCTCAATGCTCATAGCCGCAGTGATGTAAAAAAGTTCTTTTTTTCTTTTGGCGGAAATTTTTAAATGGCATCATATTAGAGTCATTTTATTATAGGAGAGTCATGTTATGAAAAATTTAAATCGTTGGTCTTTAGTATTTGGAACCTTATTGTGTTGTTCGCTGAGCACAATTGTATCAGCCCAACAGAATCAGCCACAACCCACTTTAAACTCCCCCTCAAATCAATCATTTAAAATAGGGGTTGTGAATACAAAGCGATGTTTGGAAGAATCAAAATTTGGCAAGCAAGAACAAGCAAATTTTGAAAAAATGAAAAATCAGATGGAAACGGTTTTACACGACAAAGAAGCCACTCTGGAAGATCTTGAAGCCAAGCTCAATGATGATGACTATATGGATAGCATCTCTGAGGAGGCGGCTAATGAGCTCAGACGAAAAAAGCGCAATATCCGCAATGAAGGGATGCAATTGCAAAATCAGTATCTTCAAACACTTCAACAGACAAACCTCAAAATTGTACAGAAATTAACTGAAGCCATCAGCAAAGCTTCAGCTCAAGTTGCACAGGATACTTCAAGCGGGCAGTCTCTAGAAGCCATTTTTACTGATGAAGCATGCACTTTTTATGCGACTCATCTAGATGTTACGGACCGAATTATCGCAAAGATGAATGCGATCTTTGATTCCGAACAAAAGGAAACTCCGGCCAAACCACGTTAAGGAAAGATTGGACATGGACGCGTTGGACTATTTGGACGAATTGGACGGAATTGGACAGATTGGACCAATTCCAACTTGTCCAATTAGTCCATCTAGTCCAATTAGATAAAATTTTAATTACGCAAGAAGTCTATGCTGGGCCTTTAATTTGTTGCGATACTAAAAACCTCACAACTTTTATTCAGAATATGTCATCACAAAAATCATTTTCCTTAGATTCACTAGCCTCACTGACAAATTGTAAACTTATAGGTAACCCTCAGCATGTCATTACAGGTGTTGCTGATTTAGAAACAGCAACTTTCCACGATGCTTCCTTTTTTTCTAACCCGCGCTACCAGCAAGCTATGAAAAACTCAAATGCAGGAGTCATATTTGTTGATTCTCATACCCCTTTACTTGATGGAAAAAACTATCTCATTTCCGACCAACCCTCGCGTTGTTTCCAACAATTAGTCGATGTGCTTCATCCCCCTAGGCAGCATCCATCAGGCTTTAAGGGCATTCATCCCACTGTGGTTATACATGAAACGGCTCAATTGGGTGAGGGAGTTTTCGGTTGGTCCCCACGCAGTATTGGACGAAGGTGTTAAGATCGGAGCTGGTACTTTTATTGGTGCGGGAACTTATATTGGCCCAGATACAACTATTGGTCATTCTTGTTTAATTCATCCTCGAGTCGTTATTCGCGAAAGCTGCCAAATTGGCAACCGAGTCATTATTCAACCAGGGGTTGTCATTGGATCTTGTGGTTTTGGTTATACAACAGATAAACAAGGGAAACATGTCAAGCTTAACCAAGTGGGAAATGTTAAAATTGAAGATGATGTAGAAATTGGTGCAAATACCACTGTTGATAGGTCCAGATTCAAAAGTACCCAAATTGGGCAAGGCACAAAGATTGACAATCTCGTGCAATTAGGGCATGGCGCCACTTTGGGTGAGCATAATATAATTGTTGCTCAAACGGGTATTGCTGGCTCGACTTCTACGGGGAGATATGTAGTTTTAGCTGGGCATGTAGCTGTGGCGGGACATCTCCACTTAAGTGATGGAGTCACTGTAGCGGGAAAAAGCGGTGTTACTAAATCTTTGTCTCCCGGCAAATATGGAGGAAACCCCGCTATACCCTTGGTGGAATATAATCGCAAAGAAGTTTATTTACGCAATATTGAACAGTATATCAACCAACTCAAAGATCTAGCCAAACGGCTGGAGAAGCTTGAAGCCTGCAAAGATGAGACACCCCAGCCCATACTATAGACTGTTATTTACTAACCTAAATTTTGGGTTTATCTGCTTGGAAGTTAAGGATATTGTGAGTGAGATGGAACAAATTTTTCCGTAGGTAATAGTGAATGAGCTATTGCCAAGGAAAAATTTCGTTTCAGATCTTCACAAGATTCTTGAATTTCAAGCAGATAAATTCAAAACTCAGGTTACTAGTTAAAGTTGAAAAGATCTTTAGGATTATCCAGACGATTTCTAGCAGCTTCATTTACAGCTATTTCCAATAAACGCTTTAACTCATTCCCCTGATGAGTCTCCCTAAATGTAGTTGCTCCATATTGAACCGCCATAAAGAGGAGAGTAACAGCGGAAGCTCCCGCCCCAAGAAGTGCATAACCTCTCTTGCCAAGTATCTCTGCAACAATTGCCAAAATAGCTGTTACTACTAAAAATAAACGATGATAAGCAGCTTTTCTTGCTCTGTCTTGCCTATCCTTTAACAGCAACCCTGCCTTGCGAAAAGCATTTTGCATTTTCAAATGAAAATCTTGTGTGTAATGCCTGCTTAACCATACGTCCCAAGCGCTGCGATCTTCCCTAAGGTCGCGAATCATTTGATCAGGATCTCGTGGATCTTGCCTGGAATGGGCAAATTCGAATCCCAAAAAGATGGACCCTAGAGCCGAAAAAATATTGCGAATTACATTTTTGATAGGTGGAGGTTCTTCAAAATTTTTTTCAAAAAAGTGGTTCTCCCTTCGGAAAGGATGAAAACGGTGAGCTTTAGGTACCTCAGGATCCTTCTCATAGGCCTCCTCCACAAATTCCTCAACTTCCACCCTTACCAACCTATCAGCGACCGCATGCAAATTAAGAAATATTTGCAAAGTCACGTTTTCCACTTGATCGACCCTTTTGAAATCGGGCGAAAGAGCTCGATAATTCTGAGGATCTGCAACGATAGGAAGCGGTTGCTCTTCTCGAAAAATTTTATTGGGAGTACTCCCTAAATGAGGGTTAGTCCTTAGATGAGAATCACCCACTCCAAAATTATCAGTCAATATTTCCATATTATATCCATAACCGCTTTCATTAAATTACCAATAGGCTAACATTCAGAATTTAAAATTTGATTAAAGTTCTGTTAAGAAACCATTAATAATATAAAATTTAAAATTAATATTCAACACATTTTTTAATTAATTATTAAAATTGCTGGACTTTCTACCATTTTTTTTAGAGTTTGAAGAAAAAGAGCAGCAACTACACCATCGATCACACGATGGTCAACAGGATAAAGTAAGGGTCAAAGTTTTTCCAGGAACTATTGTTCCTCTACGTACAACAGGAACTTCTTGAATCGCACTCACTGCCAAGATGGCAGCTTGGGGAGGGTTAAGAATGGCTTGGAATTCAGACACTCCTAACATCCCTAAGTTAGAAATTGTGAATGATCCCCCCTTATATTCTTGGGCTACTAATTTTCCCTCTCTTGCTTTTTGGGCAAGCCGCCGAATTTCCAAGGATAATTCTCCAATATTTTTATAATCTGCATGTCGGACAATTGGGGTGATGAGTCCGGCTTCCACACTGACGGCAATTGCAATATCAATTGTTTTAAATTGAATAACTGTTTGATTGGCTGAGTTAAATCCGCTGTTAATGGCAGGATGTTGACGAAGTGCCAAGGCGCAAGCTCTGACGATAAAGTCATTTATGGATAATTTTATTTGATGATTTTGCAGTTGCTCGCGAATATTAACCAATGGTTCTGCATCAAGAACTTGGCTAACATAAAAATGTGGAATAAAGGATTTAGCTTCCTGTAGCCTCTGTCCGATAACCTTTCTCATGGGGGAAAGAGGCTGCTCTTCATATGTACCAGGTGGTAAAATGGGACGCTCCCGATGGCTGAAATTCACTGTTCCCGAAGGCTGCGCACGCTCCAAATCACGGCTCATGATGCGCTTATTGGGTCCTGTTCCTTTGACGCTTGACAAATCCAACCCTCGCTCCTTTGCCAGTTTTTTAGCCAAAGGAGAGGCCAAGATGCGCTTTTCCTGACGTTCTGTTGGATATTCAAATGTATATTCTTTTAATGGGGATTCAGGAACAAATAAGGGTTGCTGCAACAAACCACTTTTTTTCTGTGGCTGCTCTTCTGCTTCAAATTCTACCGCTTCTCTCCTTGAAGGTTCAGCTTCTACCACTTCCATAGGTTTAGAAGGTGGCACTGGGGGTTTGTATCCTTCCAAACTTTCATTTTGTTCCACGGTAAGGATCGCAATGGCTTGGTTGACGCTAGCCTCCCCTCCTTCTGGTACTAATATTTGGCGCAGCCATCCTTCATCCAATGCCTCATGTTCTACTGTTGCCTTATCTGTGGCCACCTCCAAAATGACATCTCCAGCCTTAACTGCATCGCCAACTTTTTTATGCCATTTCACAATCGTTCCCTCCTCCATTGTTGGAGAAAGCTTAGGCATAGTTAGAGTAAGAGGCATATTATCGCTCCACTATAAATTAAGAGTCTTGTAGATGGCCTTTAAAATTCTTTCAACATTGGGCAGGGTTTCCCTTTCTAAAACTTTAGAATAAGGCATAGGAGTTTCTCTTTGGCAGACTCTTTCAAGAGGAGCGTCGAGATAATCAAAGCAATGCTCCATAATTTGAAAACCCACTTCAGCTGTAATACCAGCAAAGATATGCCCTTCTTCAACAAGGACACCTCGATTTGTTTTACGAATAGATGCAGCTACAGTCGCGATATCAAGCGGCTTAATGGTACGCAAATCAATAAGCTCTGCTTTTATCCCTTTCTTGGCTAATTCTTTAACTGCTTCTTTGCAGTGATCCACCATACGGCTATACGTAACGATAGTAACATCTTTTCCTTCCTGAATGACACGCGCTTTTCCAATTGGAACTAGGTATTCTTCCGTTGGAATTTCCATTTTATCGCCATAGGAAAGCTCGGACTCTAAAAAGAGAACCGGATTATTATCGCGAATGGCTGATTTGAGAAGCCCTTTAGCATCATAGGAATTGCTCGGAGCCACAATCTTCCAGCCCGGCAGATTACCATAAATAGCCTCTACGCAATGAGAATGTTGGCTTGAGACTTGAGCAGCTGCCCCATTAGGCCCTCTAAAAACAATTGGAACAGAAAAACGATTTCCAGACATGTAATGCATTTTGATGGCATTGGAAATTAACTGGTCAGCGGCAACAAATGAAAAGTTGAAACTCATGAATTCTACAACAGGGCGTAAGCCTGTCATTGCAGCTCCAATGCAAAGGCCGGCGAAACCCAGCTCAGAAATTGGAGTATCAATGATGCGTTTGGGACCCCACTTATCCAACATCCCTTTGGTCACTTTATAAGCTCCATTATATTCACCAACTTCTTCTCCCATTACAAAAACAGCGGGATCTTTTTCCATTTCCTCGTCAATGGCTTGCCGCAAAGCCTCGCGCAATTCAACAATTTGATTTCCTTTATTCATCTTTCACCTGTCTTTATATATACACAAACAATCTGAAGAATTGCTTTTTTTCATGCCTGTTGTTGCCCTAACCTTTTTTCTCTGTGTTCTCTGTGATCTCTGTGGTTGTAAATTTTATTTTACCACAGAGCTCACAGAGAACACAGAGAGAAGAAATAGGGACAAGCATATAGCTTTGCATTTATGGGGCAAATACATCCTCTTCCAAAGTTTGAGGATCTGGCCAAGGACTCTTTTCTGCAAATTCCAAAGCCGCCATGACCTTCTCACGCATTGCCTTATCGAGTGTTTTTACCTCTTCTTCCGTTATCATTCCTGCTTCGATGAGGGCAGTCTGCATCTGGTTTAAGGGATCGCGCTGCATAGACTCTTTAAGCGATTCTTTGGTGCGATAAAGCCCTGGATCAGAAACAGAGTGGCCTTTAAAGCGCTCTGTAATAACCTCAACGAGTACCGGACGCCTGTCATTTAAAACTTCATGGAACAGATGATCAAATCCTGCATAGCAGTTAAAAAAATCCATTCCATCAAAGGTGTATCCTTTCATATTATAACCCGGAGCCTTATCCTCTGCTAATCGAGGCACGCAAACCGCGCGTTCAACAGAAGTTCCCATACCCCACATGTTATTTTCGATCACATAAATACATGGGAGATTCCAAAGAGAAGCAAGATTTAAGGACTCATGGAAAGCTCCTTGTACAACTGCCCCATCTCCCAAAAAACAAATTGCCACTTCACCTTTGATCTCTTTATATTTAATTGTAAAAGCTGCTCCAGTCGCGATAGGCACTTGACCTGTGACTATTCCAAATCCTCCAAGCAATCGATCTGTGAAAAAATGCATCGATCCGCCACGTCCCTTCGCATTACCCGTTGATTTTCCAAATAATTCTGCCATTAATTCATCGGGAGTTGCTCCTAATAGAAGAGCCAATGCATGACCACGGTAGGAGGTGATATACCAATTATTTGGGCCTAAGGCCTGAACTGCTGCCGTTTGAATGGCTTCTTGTCCAATATAAGAATGAAAAAAACCGCCAATCTTTCCTTGTTGATAGGCAGCCTCAGCTCGAAGCTCAAAATTGCGGATTAATAACATGCGGCTAAGGCATGCCTTCAAAACCTCCGGTCCTAATTGATTAATGACAGCCTGACGGTCTGTGGAGAAGAAATGATAGGGAATTGAGGTATTCATTCCAATCCTTATAATTTTATATGGACTGCTTCGGCAGCCTGTTCATGGGCCAAACCAATTTCTTCAGGACATTCTTGTGAAATTTCCCGATTAACAACCGCAGCAACACAAGAGTCTGACCAAACATTTATAGCACTTTCCAGCATATCGATCAAAGTATAGAAAGGCAAAATCACCCCTAAAATATGTAAGGGAACATTCATCGCTGCTAAAAAAGCACTCGCCAAAAAGTAGCATCCCATGGGAACCCCAGCATTGCCGATTGCGGCTATAGTCGAAAGAATAATCCATAACCCCATTTCTGGAATTGTATAGGAAACTCCTTGACTCATAGAGACGAATAATACGGTGATTAAAATAAAAGCGGCGCAGGCATTCATATTGATCGTTGTGCACAAGGGCAAAGTAAAACTGGCCACTCTCCGTGAAATACCGACATTTTCCTCCGCGCAACGCATTGCCATAGGAAGGGCAGCCGCAGATGATTTGGTAAAAAAAGCTACCGATAAAGCTGGATACATGCCTTTTGCCATGTACCAAGGAGAAATTTTCTTAAATTTAAGCAAAGCAGGCAACACGATAAAAGCCTGAATAAGATTAGCAGCTAAGATGCAAGTCAAATAGAGGGCAAGGCTCTTCATATTCAGCCCCTGGTTCAAATCGCGCATGAATAAGGTAATAAAAGCCCAAATTGCAATTGACATCACCGCCACAATCCACTTGGTGATGATGATAATTGCAGCATAAATACTCGAAAAAAAAGAATGGAGAATGGTGCGATGCTGAGTGGGAAGCGACACGATGGCAAAACTTAGGAGCATTGCAAGAAAAAGTACCCCAATCACATTGTTTTCGCTAAAAGGTTGAACGATATTGGAGGGAACAATTTGAATAAAGAAAGACCAATAACTAGGTTGTGCTCCTGAGGTCTCATTTTGAAGAGAGTGGGTGATATTTTCCCTTACAGGATTAATTCCGATAAATAATGTCAAGGCGATAGTAGCAGCTAATAAAGTCGTTAAGAGAGTATATTTAACAACTTTTTGGCCTAAACGTTTAATCTGTTCAAAGTTTTCCATCCCTGCGGCAGTAGAGACAATCGAAAGAAAAATAATGGGGAGGCTGACGAGCTTCAGTAAGTTGATAAAAAGTTGTGAGAGTGTTTCAGCTAAACGAAATATCATCGCATTTTGCATGTACCCTGTAGCAATTCCTAAAAGGATGGCAACGCCGAAAAAAAGGTTGGGGTTTATTTTGCGTTTTACTTCAGTGCACATGGCGAATCCTCTAAGTTTAAATAGAATTAAATGATCGCACAATTTACATTAAATCGCGATCCAATCGCAAGTAGAAATCGATTATTGCACACTTCCTAAGGCCTCACCCATGGTAAGTTCTCTGAGAAATTTTATACCTCTAGCTTTGATTCTTTCTTTGATGGGGGGTGCATATATTTTCCTTTATTTCCACCCACCCTCATGGGATAATCTTAAACATTTCCATTTAGTTTTGCAAACATTCAGCTCAGAGCACCAAATTTTAACTCCCCTTATTTTCCTGAGTGTTTATATCCTTTATGCACTACTGTCACTACCGGGAATTTTTGCCCTTTCTTTAATTGCAGGCTACCTTTTTAATCAACCCTTTAGCACTTTTTACGTCACAATGGCTGCTACAATTGGAGCTTCCCTCTTATTTTTAGCCGCTCGCACTGCTTTAGGGCAACTTTTTTATAACAAAGCGGGAAAATTTATCACACGCATGGAAAAGGAATTTAGAGAAAATGCCGCAAATTATCTTCTTTTTTTAAGATTGATTCCTCTATTTCCCTTTTGGCTAGTGAATGTTGCCGGAGCTTTCTTCAATGTGCCATTAAAAACTTTTGTTTGGACGACATTAATAGGGATGATTCCTTCCGTTTTTGTCTATACCCAGGCGGGTAGAGGACTTGCCATTCTCCTTGAAAATCAACAACCACTGTCCGCTGCTGCCCTATTTAATCCGCAACTGAGCTGGGCCTTATTAGGCATTGCGGTTTTTTCTTTATTTCCCTTATTCTTCAAAAAAAGATTCAAGTAATGCAAGTTTTGGATAAGATCGGATGAAATTAAAGGTTTAGAGAAAAGATATGAAGCGTGGCCCGCATCACAAAGAGAAGAAATCTCTATCAGCGCCTGGCCTCTTGAATACAGTAAGAGGGGTGTTTTTGGGAATAAGTATTCCGTTTTCTAAGAACCTGTTCAAAATCTTTTGTTAGATACAATAAACTACCACAGAGCCCACAGAGAACACAGAGAGGGGTCATATGAATTATTTAATTAATCCAAATATATCTGAAGAAATAGACGGGCGTGAAACTGATCCATTAACGGGTAATATCATTGGGGCCGCTATTGAACAATAGCCCCAATACATGAAGCACAATTACTGTCTTATTTACGGCTTTATGGAACCCGTACCCTTTTACTTTCAGCCTCTTTGATAACCGCTCTTTTTTGATTTTTTTTGGGCAAGGGCATGGGCAAGGGCACGGGCAAGGAAAATGAATTATGCAAGAAGTTTAATGTAAAGCGATTAGTGGATGGCATTTGTCGAATGAAGATATACCCCCCCCCCCCCCCTCTCTGTGTTCTCTGTGGGCTCTGTGGTAGTTTTAACTGCTGAAGTGTTCGACACTAAAATTTTTTAGGCAAAGAAAGTTTCGAAAAATTATCTATTTAAAAGATTTTGAACAGGCTCTAAGGAACAAGATTTGGAAAAGCGAGGGAAGAAGCAAAATATTACTCTAGCAGATTGTTTAATGTCTGCTTTGGCGATGTTTAGTCAGGAGCTCCTGGATTTAAAACTTATTATTGGAATTAAAAACTCATATGACGTATGATGAAACTTTCGGATATACTAAACTTTAATTAAACACTTTTTTTATAAGTATTTTAACTATGATCAACTTTTTCTCATCCCATGTTAACTATCTATCTAATGTTACCAACAAAATTTCGAACATTTTAGCTTTATCAAGAAGAGATAAAACTATTGCAGCCATAGCTGTCGCTTGTTTGGCAGCTTTTTCGATTTTATTCATCTACAAGTGCTTTTGTAGACCTTTTAAACCTTCAGACAACAAGATAGAACCCCCTGTAAATGCAAAAATAAATCCACCAGCTGAGATAAAACCCATTGAATTGAGCCCTAAAGAAGTAAAAAAAGGCGATGATGTACCTAAGAAGGATTCTCCTGATTTAATTAAGGAAAACAAAATAGATTTGCAACCTAATGAAGACTCTCCAAAAGATGGCCAAGTAGAATATGAGGCTTTTGCTCAATGGGTAATTCAGGCAGCCAAAGAATATCCCCAGGAATATCACCAAGGAAGCGTGGAGAAAATTTTAGAATCTTTCAACTCTAGTAATAGTAAAGAAGATTTTTTTCATCAATTAGACCAATTAAAAAACCAGGGATACATTACCGGCCCTTGTGCCTATCACATTAAGAAAAAAATTGATCAAATGATGAAAGATGGCCAAAATTTACCACAGCAGCCACCCCATGAAAAAATTGATCAGCAACCGTTGGATGTACTAGGAAAAGGGTTATTTCGCCCTAGTTTTATAGGTCGTTTGGTTGATGAAATACAGGCAAACCAGAAACATTTCAGTAAAGGAAGCAAAGAGAAGATCATACAATGCTATGATGCATCCGTAACCAAACAAGAATTTTTTCAAGAAATAGATAAATTGTGGTACCAAAATTTTATTTCAGACCAAGCTGCTGATCGGATTAAAAATTATTTTGATCAAAATATTGTCATTGATGTCCCCGTTTTTGGTAATGACATACCTACGCCTTATGCTTTTCCTGAGAAAAATAATTCACCAGCGCTTGATGAAGTCCCAGCAAAACAAGAACTTGATGAAGTTCCAAAAGATGATAAGGTAAAAGATAGCCTCTCTTTTCCTCCAGCGGTTCCCTTCTTTAACACTTTTTCAAAATGGTTAACAGAAGCCTCCAAGGCTTATCCTAATGATTATCCCAAAGAATACAAGCATCTCCTAATACAAGCTTTTATTAAAAGTAAAAGTAAGGATGAATTTTTTCGGGCTATCGATCAAAGGAAAAATAACGGACACATTTCAGGCAAAGGTGCTTATCACATTAAGAAAGAAATTCATCAAATGATGAAAGGTAACCAAAATTTGCCACAGCTGCCCACTCCTGAAAAAGTTGATCAGCAGCCCTTGGATCCACTAGAAGATGGTAATAACATACCAGCTCCTTTGCCTACCCCTTTTCTAAAATGGAACGAAGACCCCTTGGATCCCTTGAAGCTAGACTTAAAAGTCGCAGAATCTTTCCCGGGCTTCCCTGCAATTAGTGAACAAACACGTTATGGTGTGCGAGATAAAATGAAAGAAGATTTGTGCAAAGTACTTAAATTGAAAACTGGTGAGAGTTTTGATGACCTTGTTAATATCACACAAAAATTAATGAGAAGAACGATAAAATTATCAGCAGAAACTAAAAGGTGTTTACAACAGACTCTACTGTATACTCCCTTGGCAGATCAATCCAAGTATATGTCTCGTGACACCCAACTACTTGGTCGCTTTGATGTGCTCGGAGTTTATTGCTCCATGGACTATGATGCTAATTGGCAACCGAATCCAAAAGACCAATCCCCCTTTTATCTCCTTCACGGTGCGGCTATTAACATTGGAGAATCAGCCCATGCTGCTGATTTTCAAGACTATTCTTCTTACGGAAAGCTCAATGAACAAAAATATGTACACGACATGGGTAAAATCTTCCATCAAATTTTAGCGGCTCAGGTGGATCTTGGCAATGAAGATGCAGTCTGGTTCCCTTTTGGCATGGGGGCGTTTTTAAGAAACTTGTTCAAATGTGATAAAACCTATGAAAATAATCAAGCACTAGCGGAATTAAGACAAAAGCTTGCCCATGCTTTCGTCCAAGAAATAGCCAATTTCCCCTCCCTGCATATTCACATGTGTTTGCCTTTAGATCAAGTTAAAGGATCCAAAGACCAACAAAACTACAATGCATTTATCAATGCCTTTGCACATGCTCCCCATGAGGTCAAAGAGAGGATATCTCTGCATGTTAACGTAGATGCGACTGACTTAGCACAACGCTTAGCCAATCAGCATAAAGATCTAAATAAAGTTAGCTTAGTCAATGGTGCCAATCGCAATCTAATAGGCAATCATTGGTTTGAAGATCGAGCTCTGGTGGCAATTGATGAAAACATTCATCGCCGTTCGCTTTTTGCTGTGGTAGCTGCTTTGCTATTAAATGACGGAATCAAGACAAAAGTAAGGAACGATGAGGCATTGGCCGCCAGGGTTGAACAACTTTTAGGAGGCCAGTGCGCTTTTCTTTAACAACAAGATGATTGGACATGGAGGGGTTGGACGAATTGGACCAATCTCAATATGTCCAATTAGTCCATCCAATTAGTCCAACTAGTCCAAAAAAACTAGAAATACTCGCCCCTCTCAATCTGCCGAATTTTTTTATAATGGGCCTCTCTAGTCCATTGTTCTTGTATCAGAGAAGCAACCACACGACCTTCTTCTGTTATACCTGCTTCTATCAATAGCCAAGCGATTCTATCGAGAATCACATCTTTTATTTCCTTGTCTTCCAAAGCAATTGGGTCATTTTTAGCAACTTCGATGGCAATCTCTACAACTTTGACTATGTCGCCATTTTGAATCAATTTGTCGATAATAAATTCATAAGCATTAATTTTTGGGCTTTCAGCATAGCACCATTCGTCAAGATGAACTATTTGTTTGGCCAATTCTATAGCTCCCTCTACATCCCCTCCTATCATCCGTGCTTGTACATAAAAGTAAAGAAAGCGGCTTCTTTCTGATGGGGTAATCTCTTTCTTACTGTATAATGCGTCAATAGTTTCTACAGCCTCATCTAAGAAAGCTTTATTGTTATTTCTCGCAGTGATTAAAAAAATATTTTGAAAGATTCCAGATCTTCCATCCTGACGAACTATTTGTTGCGTAAAATTTATCGCCATCCTTAAGTCACCCAGCTTCGCTAATAGATGAGCGCTGTCTTCAAAAGCCCAATCTTTTACCTTTGGCGCAGTTATTTTTTGAATAATCGTTTGCGCATCTTTGTAAAAGCCCGCTTCTAAGAGAGATAGAGAAGTAGCTCGCAAAAGCAAATCATTACTTTTTTTTAGCCTCCTTTCCTTAGCTATCCTGCTCTTAAACATTTTCTGTGCTTTGCTCCGTGCAATGCCCCTTCCTGTTCTATACCAGTCTTTATTGACTTTAACAATTGAAGGTTGGCTTTTGGGTAAGGGTTGCCGACTTGCTACATCTTTGCAAGCATCCCCAACGAGCAAGTTATGGTATATTTGCTCACGAATTTCCAATGGAAACTGCCCAAATACGGTTGCCTCATTCCACAATGTAGGTTTTGAAGCTAAATCTTCAGATGTCTCTAAATTGTAAATTTGATAGGTGCGCCCGCTCTTAGTGGACTGGAACCCTGGCAGCATGGAACGCTCCTCACTTTGGATCGGGTCATCATCTCGTCCACTCCAATAGAAACACTTTGTTGTCAACAATTTAGAGATAGAGAGAGGTATGACCTTTGCAGGTTCCCCTGTCTTTACATCTCGAATTTGACAGGTATGTTCTTCCCGTTGAAAAATAACGGATATGTTGTTTAGTCCTGGATTCATAAAATCACCTCTTTCAAATAAATATAGAATTAATAAAAACAGTTCAGATACCCTCCTTCGTCGGGTTATCCGAGCGAGATAACCAGGCCGTCTCGGCCTGACCGGTGCTTTTCTATCCGTTCAGAGTAGAGATACTGCGCTTTTCTTTCAGTCTTTCATTAGAATCAGGCCGAGACGGCCTGATTACCTTCGCTCAAATACCCCGACGAAGGAGGAAGCTGAACTGTTACAATTTTTATGTTAGAATTATTAAAGCATATCAATTTAATTAAATCTGGTAAATATAATATTCTTAACGCAAGTTTTGGATAAGCTTGCTTATCCAAAACTCGCGTTAATTAACGAGTGCCAAAGATGGCACTCCCAATACGGAGCAGCGTCGCCCCCTCTTCAATGGCTATTAAATAATCGTGGGACATCCCCATAGATAAATGCCGAAAGGCTACAGGGTCCTTCATTTGGCTGCGCCAGCTACCCTGCAGCTGCTTAAGCCTCTGAAAACATAGACGGATCGCCCGCTCATCCTCTACATAAGGAGCCATCGTCATCAGCCCCTCAATGGACAGATAGGGCAATTGATTCACAGCTTCGAGTGCTTGCAACCATTCATCTCCATTTAATCCGTACTTAGTTTTTTCTCCCGAGGTATTGACTTGCAATAAGATTGAAGTTGTTTTTCCCCTCGCTTCACTTGCCTTAGAGATATTCTGAGCTAATAAAGGGTTATCTACTGAATGAATCATTTGGAAGGATGAAATCGCTTTACCAATTTTGTTACTTTGCAAAGTCCCAATCATATGCCACATGCAATCAGGAGGCATCTGAGGTATCTTCTGCAGAGCTTCTTGAAGGCGGCTTTCGCCAAACTGCCTCCCCCCTTTCTGGTAAACGGCTTGAAGAAAATCAAGGGGAAAGGTTTTAGAAACAACGATCAGCGTGATTTCTTCAGGACTACGCCCGCAGGCTAAAGCCTTTTCTTGAATACCATGCTGAATTTTATGATAGCGATCTGCAATTGTCATCAAAGTCTTTGCCTTTGTCGTTGCTGCTTCAAATTTACCATCCAACTTTACATTTTAATTGCGCCCGTTCAAAACAACGCATTACCTCGGCCTTGGAGATCTATTGAGGGGATACCTGCAAACCATGTGAGATAAAACAATGAATATTCATCAACTAACATAAATAGAATCCACGCTGATTAAGATATTAAATCTAGCGCAAACCACTATATTTTGTCAATTCGCGCCATATAAGAATCTCTAAATAGCGCGAATGTCTAAAAATTAATCATCGACGCTAGTTAAAAGCTCAAAAGATTACCTGATAACCAATCAGCCTTGCGTACACTAACCCCACACTTCAAACACCGAAAATTTATAATGAAATTAAAATCTTAAATGATGTATTATAAACTCTATATTTATTTTCAAAAACATATATTATTAATCAATTTGTTATAACTATTTTAACTTTGAGCGAGGTATTTATTCATGGAACTTGATCCAACTGCTTATCGGGAAAACATGGCAATTCTTTCAATGTTTGGCAAGAGAGCACGAGAAGAAGCCCATTTAATCATCAATGGCTCCAATTCTAGAATCGATATTTCTGAAGATGGCTCTGAAATGGAACCCTTGGAACCCATTCAACCCCCCTCAAAAAGAAGGCGAGAAGAACTTTGCCAAAAAATCGGTCAATTTAAAGATACTTCCTCTGATTTATCCCAAGCAAAAAAATATCAAAACCTTATGAAACACAATAAAGCACTTCTACTAGAAGCATACCACAACCATAGTCATCACGCCCAACTTGCACAAAAGGAAATAGAAAAAGAATGGACTGAATTAGGTGTTGATGCCCAAGCTTGGGAAAAGAAAATTATTGATGATGAGACACCCTCTCATGTAAAAATTTCAAAACAGTTTAAATTCATTATTAATGATGATAGCCTTCGAAAAGATCACCTCCGCCAATTACAAATAATTTTTGGCATCTTCATGAAACACCGCCACAGGATTGAATCCAAAGCTTTAAAGCGCATCACCGATCATACTTCTTTTTTTGAACAAAACATTACCTTCTCAGTTAATGGAAAGCTCTTTCAAATACCAAAAGAGTACTTGCTAAGGAGTGGAAGTTCATGTTTTAAATACCTTTTTGAACATGCTGATTCTTGCCATTTAGAGCCCTTGGAACTGGATCTTGATGAAGAAACATTTCTACTATTAGATAGATGGCTTCGTCATCCTCATAAAGGGATATTTTCCAATAGCGAATTTAGTGAAATTCTGACGTTTTTGAACGCTACCTGCCAATTTGATATTCAACGCCTTGTTAAAGACTGTGATAGTGCTCTAGCTGATTACGTCGATGAAGAATCCGTCTTTCCTTTACTCGAAGAAGTTTATCTGTTTCTAAAGGAAAGTAGAAAAAGAGGTATTGATTTTGAATTTCCAAAACTACAATCTGCATTGCTTGATTTTTTAAAATCTAACAGTTTTTATATATTACATCCTGATGGTTTACTAAAATCACCCCCGGTTGTTGATGACATATATTTTGGTAAATATAGAAAATTTGATAAAATCCTATCCGTCATAGAAAATATGTCAATTTTTAAAGAAATGTGTATTGATAGTTTAAATATTTCTTCATTAGTTACTCTAAATGACGAACAACAAGAAAAGCTTGTAACTTGTTTTCCTAATATACGCATGATCATAATTGATTTTAATTATGAATATTCACATGATTTATCTTCAATTAAAGTTCCTAATTGGAAATTCTTGAATAAATTTACTAAGTTAATAGAATTGCAGATTTATTCTTCTTTTTTTAACGACAATAATTTTTGTGATTGTTTCAAAAACACATTTCCTAAAAATGAAGCATGGGATATGCATTTTGATAGCGATCGTTATTTCACCGAAGGGAGCAACTTAAGTCTTGACGTTGATCATTTTATTGAAATAAAAACCTTAGAATCCATGCCTTCAACTTTTGACGAATGGCCAATGGCCATTAGATCATGTGTCGAAGATCATCATTTAGAAAAACTCATGGAAGCCCAAAAATTTAATGTTCATTCTCCCATTCTTGATTTAACAGGGATGGATAAAATAACGGTTGAAACTTTAGGTTTGTTATTAACTTACATGACGCGATTAGAAGAGCTAATTTTGAACCTCAAGCGTCCTAACCTACCTTCTTTTGTTAAATGTTTGCTGGCATTTGTACCCGGTCTTAAAAAGCTAACTCTCCCCTCCTCATCTTTTTTTTCCAGGGATACTGTTGATGGTTTACGAGAATGTATTCTTAGGCAATGCCGGGATATAAAAATTTTAATAAGTCCGGATAGTAATCCCAATACTCATCCCTCATGGATTACCTATTTTAGACAATTTGCCTCTCTTGAGCTCGCATTTCAATCTTGGGGAGAAGCGAATCTGGTCATCAAACAAAATTCTTTCAAGATTGAACTTAAAGAGAGCAATGAAAATTCACAAATTGGAGAAAATGAGGAATCAAGAAAGCACTTAACTTTTTTCTCTCAAGTCTTACAACCTTTCAGTAATGAGTCTATTGTTCTCGACATGAAAGATGTTCGCTTTTCATCTTCCACTTTAATTGGCCTTTCTCAAGCTTTTCCTTATATCAAAGAGTTACAATTGGGCGCCCATGATTTCAATCCAATAGCGCTGAAAGGATTTTATAAATTAAAGACTCTCGCCTTTAAATCTCCTCACTTTTTAGATCACTTTTCTCAATTACAAGAACTCCAAAATTATCCGGTCGATATTCTCTTCGATCAACTGGGAATTGAGTCCTCGTCTTTGGAAGAATTCATTAGAAAAGTGAGGGTTTATATGGATCTTCTTCCAAACTTTCAACCTTTATCCTATTTAACGTCCGAATATCGAGCTTCCATGACAGATAGGGATCTTCTGCTTCTTATACCCAGAAAATGTCATAGCAATTTGGACCTTAATGGAATGAAAAACATCACTTCTAAGGCCGTATTAGAGATTCTAGAGGCCCACCCCAAAATCCCACTTAGCTTGACTAATTGTCAAAACCTCCACCAAGAGATTATCGAAGGCAAGGTCTCGTTAGATGATTTTGTAAAATTGGCTGGTCAAAGGTATATACAAAATCTTTTTAGTAATCACAAAGAGTTTGCACATTTGAGGAAGCAGCTCTCAGATCGGCATATTTCACAATTGATTCAAGAAAAAAAAATCATTCCCCACCACACCGTTGATGTTTCAAGAATGTCTTTATTAAATTCAGCTGGCTTTTGGAGCTTTTAAAAGAGGTAAAGCCAAAACGTGTATCGTTATGTCATACACCCCAACTCTATTCAGCACTTCAATTTATATCACCTAGCATTGAATCAGTAGTCATCTCCTTTGATGCACTTAAAGACAAAGATTTTTTAGTTCCCTTTTTTGAAGAATTATCTTAAAGAGGGCGTAAAGAAAATTCTTAATATTAAACTTAAACTTTCAGATTTTGACTCTATTGAAGATGAGGCAATAGCGATGCTCACCCAAAAGGGACTAATCACACGATTTGTGTCTCCTGAAGTGAATTTTGCCACTAATTATTCAGATGTGAGGTTGCAGCTTCATATAAGCTTTAAACAAGGCAAGATTAACCGCATGCTTTCAGATGATTCTAAACATCTATCAGCATTAAGACGCCTTTCGCGCAACATATCAAAGAAATTTATTTCATACTCTCCTAATCAAGCGAGTTCTTTGGATGATATTATCCATCACTTCTCTTCCTTAAAATATTTTGTCTTGCATATTAACGAAGAGATGGTCAAAAATAGAAAAAATTTTGAAATTTTGACCCAATTTGTAACTTTACGATTAATGTTATTGGGTGATGAAAAAATGTTGCTGAATACTCCTGCTTTAGATCTTTTTAATAATCTCCCTAACACCATTCGAATGAATAATCCGAAGTTTGCTAATATTTCTAACATCGAAACCTTTATCGAAAGGGTAAAAGAAGTAAGAACTTTATTTCCTAACCACCTACCATTAGAACTTACTATGGCTAATGATAAACTAAAAGCTCAATTTACCGATGAATTACTCCTTCAAATGAAATGTGAAAAAAATCTGACAAGGCGTAGGCTTTCTGTAGCAAGAATGTCTCAAATTACCCTTGTCGGGCTATTACAGTATTTAGAGGGTCTTCAATTTGAAAAACTCATTATCACTGGCTGCACAAAAGTCATCTCGGAAGGAGGGCTTCAAGAACTCCAAAAACGCTATCCCGATGTCAGGATTTCTGCATGAATAGACATCTTGCATTGCACGGGCAAGGGCAAGGGCACGGGCAAGGATGAGGTTATGCAAGATGTCTATTACAGCAATTGTGTTCAAAATATATCTTGAGCTGTTATTCAAGGAGAATGCGGGTGCCCTGTATCCATGCCTTTTATTGACCTTTTCTTGTTGATTTTACAATTTTTATTTGATATTATTCTTTTTTATAATTTTAAAATAGGAATGTTATGTTTGGCTTAGAAATCAATTCATCCTTTCAAATACAGGGAAATGCCGATGCTTACCCTATGCCTGACACAGGGGTTAAACGAAAAAGAAAAGTAATAGTAGTAGATGAAGAAGATCTATCCGAAAGTGGCGAAAATGATGATTTTGCAACTCCTTCAACTGGAATCTCCAAAGCAGATAGCGAAGAAGAATCAGAAGAATTTTCAAAAACTGAAAAAAAGCGCCAGCGTGTTAATTCTCAATCTCAAACCCCAAAAAATACCAAGCTATTGAAAAGAGTTTCCAAACAGGAAGAAGACGTTGTACAGGAACTCAGCTTGCAAAATCTTAGTTTTCGGCGTGTAGATAAATACCTAGACGAACCAACGAAAAACTTGCCTCTAATTGAAATTATCAAAGGGATTGTTAAGAAATATAATCAATCAAAAAAGTTAACGGAGCACAAAACAAAAAAACCAGAAAGAGGCTTGCGTCATCACGCCTATAAAGTTCAAGAAAATAATCAGGGATACCAATTACGTGTGTATGCATGCATGCAAAAACAAAAATCAACCCTGACACGCCAATTAGAAAAAAGGGGCACCTCGAAATTATTTAAAAGAAAAGGCACCGACTATTTGCTTTTCTATTTTAGAGAAGAGCCTGTACGGGAAATTGTTGTAGCTACAACCGGAAATGGTTGGCAAATTTTGCGTAAATGTATTCATTATGAATATCCAACTAATATTGCAAAACGCATTGCAAATCCGGAAAGGATAATTGAAATAACCCGCCGTTGTTTAGTAGGGCCAGGCATCCAGGAGCGATTGACAAATCCTGAAGGACATGAACTATATAAGATTTCGACTTTATATTATTTATTCGAATCATTTAAATGCGAAGTAAAAAAAGATTCCTCTATCATGGAATTGAAAGACTTTTCTGATTCCCCTCCTGTTATCAATATCGCCACGGGGATTGTACGTGTACAAAAGAAAATTCCTTTGGAAACTTACCCTGCTTTATTGGACCTATTTTCCCGTTATATGCGAGGAGAAAAAACCTATACCATTGGCGAAGAAAAAAAAGAGGAACTTCCTGACCCCTTGCTTGAATTTATCAATTTTTTACAACCATCCAATGAAACCTCAAAACCTTTAAACGCCCTGTTGGTAGGAAGAATATTTAAAGCCTATAAAGCCGAACGGGAACAGACGGTTTTATTCAGACATAAGTATTTACAGGATTACTTATCGGCATCTTCTTATAGTATTAAATTTGCTCCTGAACAAGGATATTATTCTCTCGATGCCCGTCCTTATAATATAGAAGAAATATTGGACTTCCTAGATGATGCTGTTTTTGATAACGCTGAATCTCTATTGGAGGCTTTCGAAAAGATTCATTTAAGTTTCAAGAAAGGAGGAGAAACAAAAGAAAGCAGTTTAATTGACTATCTTGAAGGAGAGGTCCGATCTTCGAATGGCACCACATATTTTAAGATCAGAGGAATGTGGTATAAGCTCAAAGCTGATTATCAGGCTTTGCTACAGCAAGATTTTAATCACATGCTTAATAAAACGTTAATCGACAGAGAAGAAGAAAAATTACCTAGAGCTTGGTTAGGAAACTCTCGAAAGGGGAAATTAACCGAGAAAGTTATCAAAGAGAAATTAGGCATATCAGCGGGAATAAAAAACTATATGAAGGAATTGAAAACCACTCAAGTATGTTATATCAATAAAGATCAAATAAAAAACAGACATCTAAGCGGTGAAATTTTAGATCATCCGCTTATCAAAAAATATCAGCAAGATATTGAAACACAAATACTTAAATTTGATAGCTTTTCTGCCGAAGAAGAAGAAGGGCTTTTTGGTGAAGATACATCCCTGATATTTGCAGAATTAAGAAAAAAACGGTCTATTCTTGATAATAAAGGTTATGTCATTAACCCTATCCTACCCTCAAAATTGAAAAAAGATAAAAAACTCTTAGGAGTTCTCGTGGAAAATTATCGAGAAACATCCGGAAATAGAGAAACTGAAGAAGCTTATAATCGCTCTTACCTTTATGACCAAAGGAATACTGGTCGCTGCTATGGGCCTGATTCAGGCTACTTGGTGCTTGATCAAATTTGCCCTTTCAATATCGAGCTTTGCGATATAGTTTATTATTCTCCTAATAAGACTTATTTGTATCATGTAAAGGAAGAATTTGGACAAGACACAAGAAATGCCTGCTCCCAGATTCTCAATGCTGCAAAACTATTGAGAAGCGCCCTTTCTGTTCGACAGTCTCATAATTGTTTACAAGAATTGTGGAGGATGGCTACTGTTGAATCCCATAAAGGATATTTAGGCAAAGTAAAAGAGCAAATGGAAGCTTTGGAACAAGAAGGGTTTTTTAATATTTTCTACAAACGAGATATATCTTTTGTTTATGCTTTCTTAGAAAAGCCCAACCACTCCCTATTGCAAGACGCAAGGCTCCCCACTCGTTTGCAAGTGAATCATTTAAACACCATTAAGTCTTTAACGAGAAAAAAACAAGCATATGATGCATTGGTCAATCAAGGTTATTTAGACGTTCAAGGCCGCTTGACAGGCAAATTCTATGCTTCCAGTAAAGAGCGATTCACTCTTAAGGAGTTTGAAAAGGAAAGTAAATCTATTTATGAATCACTTACAAAGTATAGGTCAGCCTCTAAAAGTACCCTTGCGAAATTCGATCTTCTTCATTTAGCTCGTGAAATTCAGAGCCTGGGTTTTGAATTTAAGATCTGTCAAATCAAGCAAGCTGAAATAGGAAAAACAACTCAACAAATAACTCAAGAAAGTATTTTAACTGATCTTGGCGAAGGAAAAGATACTTAGAGCCTGTTCAAAATCTTTTAAATAGACAATTTCTCGTAACTTTCTTTGCCTAAAAAATTTTAGTGTTGAACACTTCAGCAGTTAAAACTACCACAGAGACCACAGAAAACACAGAGAGGGGGGTTATATCTTCATTCGACAAATGCCATCTACTAATCGCTTTACATTAAAATTAATAAGCAATCCTCGAGTACAGGTTCCATAAAGCCGTAAATAAGACAGTAATTGTGCTTCATGTATTGGGGCTATTGTTCAATAGCGGCCCCAATGATATTACCCGTTAAAGGATCAGTTTCACGCCCGTCTATTTCTTCAGATATATCTGGATTAATTAAATAATTCATAAGACCCCTCTCTGTGTTCTCTGTGGGCTCTGTGGTGGTTTATTGTATCTAACAACCTACAAGAACGTTTTCTACATCCGATAAGGCGTCTTTATGCAATGAAAACATTTTCAAAGCCCCACTTCGATCATTAATATTCGCAGTCGTGATATGAATTGCGTGTGGCAATCCTTGCGTGTCTACAGCGATGTGACGCTTAATCCCAGATATTTTTTTTCCAGCATCATAACCTTTATTTTCAGCGGTATCAGTATTTTTTACGCTTTGAGCATCAACAATTATAAAACTACTTTTTTTCATTGCGATCGTTATTTTGTCGAATCTCTCCGACTATTTTTTTTTAATACCTTCTCAAGTATGCTATCCGATGAATCGTTTATTTTTTCACTCCAAATAGTAAAGTAATAATGACAAGTTCGCCATTTGGGAAATTCTTTAGGCAACATTCGCCATTGACAGCCACTTTTTAAAACATACGAAATACCACAAATAACATCATACAAGTCGATTGTTCTAGGTCGTGTCTTTTTTTTTGCAGATTCCAAAATAGGCTTAATTTTGTTAAACTGTTCACGATCAATTTCACTAGGATAGGAATAAGGCATAAGCACCTGTAATTATTTTGAAAAATAATTACTTATACAGAATTAGAAAGATTTTGAACAGGTTCTTAGATAAAATGAAGACTTATAATTATTTTCTCAGATCTCTTCTGCTCAAATAAAGGCAGAAAAGGATAGGAAATCCAAGCCATGCGCCGAAGTAACCATTATCTGCAATTGTCATCACTCCGTACGCAGGCTTTTGGGCTTATTCATAATTTCTTGATAGATGATGAGATCGCGACGATGCGCGAGCCGCTGAATAGCCGCTAATCCTTTTGAGGGCTGCAACAATTTCTCATCAGGAGAAATTTGTGAAATCTCTTGATCGGGCTTGTGGAGTTTTGTTTTTAGTCGTCGATCCTCAAGGATACTTTTGATTCTTCGCTGTTCAATTGCACTTTTCAAATGATAATCCTCTTGGATTGTTCTTTTGGAATGCTCCTTGCTCTGAGGCAATGGGGGAAGCGGAGGTGAGGGGTGTTTCAATTTTTCTTTTTCGGTGAGTTCTTTTTCTAATTTTTTAATAAAATCCTTAAGCGGATAGCCTTCCTCTTCCTCCTCCAGCACTTCCTCATCTTTAAATTCCTCAGGATGTTCTAGACGATAGCGAACTTCCTGCCGATTCCTAAAATAAAGAACCACAAGCGCTATGAGGCTAATAGCAAATCCGATAAACTCTACTAGTGACATGGCTTAACCTTTGAGGTACTTAAATTTGTTTCTTTTCACCCTCAGGCTTGGCTAGGGCATTGCGCATATCTGTATCTGCTTGAATATTTTGAATCCGCTGATAATCCATAATCCCCAATTTGCCAGATCTAAAAGCTTCAGCCATAGCCAAAGGAACAGCCGCTTGGGCTTCCACAAGTTTGGCTTCCATATCGCGAACTTTGGCTAGATTTTCTTGTTCCATCGCTATAGCCATGGTCCGCCTTTTTTCCGCTTCAGCTTTCGCAATCCGGATATCTGATTCTGCTTGATCAGTACGCAATTTGGCTCCAATATTCTCCCCCAAATTAATTTCCACAATATCGATGGATAAAATCAAAAAAGCCGTCGAAGAATCGAGCCCTTTTTCCAAAACAAGTTTGGATATCCGTTGCGGAGACTCTAATACTTGTTTATGCGTATCAGATCCTCCTATAGCACTGACGATGCCCTCCCCTACTCTAGCGATGATGGTTTCTTCTGTGGCCCCTCCCACCAACTGGGCAATATTCGTACGTACAGTAACACGTGCACGGCAATTTAATTGAATACCATCTTTGGCAACTCCGGTGATATAACCTCCATGACTAGGGACATCAATCACCCGTGGATTCACAGAAGTTTGGACAGCTGCCTTTAAATCACGTCCTGCCAGGTCAATAGCCGTAGCACGCCGCCAATCCAAGGGGATATTGGCTTTATCTGCGGCAATTAATGCTTCTACTACATTAGGGACATGGCCTCCGGCCAAATAATGGGTTTCCAAATCTGAGACTGTAATTTGCTTCAGACCTGCCTTAAAAAGATTAATTCGCGCATTCACAATGATTCTTGGCGGAATTTTACGTAAACTCATACCAATGATATTAAAGAGCGGAATGGGAGTGCCCGACACAAAAGCTTGAAACCAAAGACTGAGAAATTTTCCCAAAATACTCAAAATGATGATCAAAATAATGGCAATAATGAAAATGATGAAGTAGAACGCCAAATTCATATCGGAAGATGCTTGTAATAAAAGAGTCATGGTTTAAGTTCCTTTTTTAATTTAACAATCAAACTTTGTTCCTGGCCGCTGACAACAATGACCTGTTCCCCTTTGGGGATATAGCCGCTCTGTGAAATTGCCGGCTGTTGGTGGCCATCCACCAGAATGTATCCTCCTGGCTTAAGATCGGCAAGAACAACGCCAGTTTTTCCAATTGCATTTTGATCAAAGCTGACCGCTTGAAAGCCCTCCTGATCTTGATCCGAATAGATGCTATACTGTGGCTTCGCATGCACGATGCGCCAAATAGCAAAGCGTATGAGCAGGCCAATACCAACTGCAGAACCAATGACAAATAAAATAATGGCCGAAAGAGATGTGGTTTGGGAAGCAAATAAAATAATGCCCGCCAGGATAGCAAAGCCCCCCAATATTCCCATAATGGCTCCGGGAAGATAAAATTCAATCAAAATCAAGAGAAATCCAAGGAGAACTAAGAGAAAGGGAATCATCAATTAGACCTCTCGAGTTTCAAAGGGTTTATCTTCTCCATAGCGGCTGACATAAATCACACTTCCTTCAAGTCTTACAACCACCACTTGTTCCCCCTCAGAAATAAGGTCACCCGTACTGATAGCATCGTAGATTTGGTCTTGAGCCATAATTTTCCCTGCCGGACGCAAAGTAGCTAGGACCTCGGCTTTTGTACCTGGTTGAGGCAATGTTGTAGCATCAATACCAGCCACATATCCCTTGGAAGCGTCTTGCTCATTTCCGACAAGGACAAAGGGATTGAAGGCTGAAAAACTGGGCAGCACATAACGTGCCAAAATACCGATGATAATCAAGCTGAAAATGAGCGATCCACAAAGCCAAGCCAAGCGTTGAAAAAAAAATTGACCAGCTGCATTTAGAGTTTGGGTATCATATTCGAATTTCACAGAACTTAATCCTGGAAGAAGCATGCCAAACAACCCTGCAAAGAAGAGAAAAATGCCCAGCACGCCCAATAGGCCAAAAGTTGGCAACACAAAAAGTTCTGCAAGGATGAGGATGAGACCCGTTAAGAGAATAATAAGTTCCAACCAGTTAGCAAGTTGCAGTGAAAAACTTGAGAGCACAATCAGGAAAAGGCAGGTTGCCGCGATAAATCCCGGCAGAGCCAAACCAGGATGGTTGAGTTCCATGTACGCCCCAATGATCAATCCCATAAACAAAAGCGAAGAAACAACTGGGGTGGCTAATAGGACAAAAAAATGTGTTTTCCAATCCATCCGGTAGGCGTGCACAACCGCCTGAGGAATTGCAGCAAAGAATGGTGCTTGAAAAAGAAGCTCTTTACTTGCCGGCCACACCCCCGTGCTTTTTTCCTCTGAGGTAATCGGCTCGAGTTTGGCAGGAGGCAAGAGTAAATCGGCTACCCCGTAATCAAGGAGCTGCTCCCCATCCAGAGTCAGCAATTTCCCTTTGGGGGAAATAACCACATCGAGATCGGGCCCAGTCAACCTCATTTGGCTTTCATTATTCAACCGGACAATTTTGCTATGTCTCAAAACGAGAATCAAATCTTTATCCACCATAGCCTCAGCTAACAAAGGATTGCGATCAAAGAAACGGGCCCGGCTGGCAAAATCAGCTCGAATGGCCGAGTTTACCTTTTCTGAAGCTGTTTCCATTTTTCCCCCTTCTCCCGCATAAACAGGTTCAGCCGCTCCCATGCTAGCATCCTTCACCGCAGCAATAAACCGGCATGAATAAGCCAGCATAGCTCCGGCAGAAATGGCCCAGTTATTGATAAATGCCACGACTGGAATATTGAACTGGGTGTCCATCTCTTTGAGAGCATCTGAAATTTTTTGGGCGGCAAAAACTTCTCCTCCGGGTGTATTGAGTACCAGGATAATAAAAATGGGACGCTGTTTTTTATAAAATTCCAACCCCTGTTTGACATAAAGCCAGGTAGATTCACTTATGGCAGTTTCATGATCCCCAATGTATAGATAACCGATGCTATTTGGCCCTTGAGGATTAAAGTGGATGTACTTCTCCAATTTTTTTTCAACTGTTTGGGGGGAGAGCTGCAAAGCGGATACTTCTACTTCCGGTCTGAGAGATGGCCCCTCTGCAGACTGTAGATGAAAAAGTTCTTGAAATTCCTTTGGAGATAAAATAGATTTAACCAGGCCTAATTCCTGAAGTTGAATTTGATTGACTACCAGGGTTTGGCCAACAGCTGATATCATCCTTCCCTGAAGAGGTTGCTTCCCTGTAGAAATTTTCCAACCTTGATCCTCAACTACCTGTAACGAAGGATCAGACATGGCATCAGCAAGGACAGTCAAAAGCGGCGCATGGGGATTTTTGGGATCAATCAGACTGCGTACACGGTTGCGCAGGATATTGGGAGGAACAGCTCCTTCAGTGCCCAAAGGAATGTCTCCCCACGAAACAAACAAAGAACAATTTAATTCATCAGCTAAAAAAGGGAGGATTGCAGAAGGGCCTATGGCGTTGTCATGAATGTAAACGATGACTTTCAGCTGTTTCAGTCGCTTGAGTTCATAAATGGTTTTAGCTAAATCGAGAACTTGGCCCAAATCGCCTGCGCTGGAATTAATTTCTAATATAAGGATGGGAGAGGGAAGCGTGGAGTGGTAAAGTTCCTCTAATTTAGTTTTGGCAGAAGCTAATTCATCTTTTCCCAAAAACCCTTTTAAAGTGATAAAGGTTGGTTGAATGGGTTGAGTAGGTTGGTTGGGTTGGTCTTCAGATGCCCGCAGCATGCACTGTAAACCAGCAACCAAAAAGCATAAGAATAGAATATATCGCATACACCTATCAAAAAATCTTTTCTTTTCATTCTTAACACAGTCAATTTTAAAATGCAATTAGAGCCCTTCAGGTTTATTCAACCAGCGCCCTTTTGCAATTTACCCGAACTTTTTGACCTCATTCCACATTGCCTTAATTTTATGAGCTTAAACAAGAGATCGACATAAAGTTTACTTATACCGTTTGGAAATATGATTTCACTTTGTCATAGGTTTGTCCCTTCTGAAAGACAATCAAGGTACTCCCAGTAGCTAAAACGACGATCTCGTTTTTTTTCAGTAATTTCTTTTAAAATTCCCATCTCCATAAATTGGTTGATAAGTGTTTGAGCTGTCTGGTTAGATGTTTGAAAATGAGGTCTTTAATTCAAGTTTGCTTGAGTAAGAATCGCATGAAAGGTCTTTAATTCAAGTTTGCTTGAATAGCTTTCTAATGAAAGATCATCTCTCATTCACCTTCAAAAAATTGAATTTCAGATGTCGAAATATTCTCAGGTTGAGCTAGTACATCAACCCATTTTTATCAATCTAGGTATTCGCCCATAACGGGCGCACCGATTGCGTGCGAACGAACAATCGCTAATTTGACACACTTGCAATTTTTTGATGGTATAGGAACAAGCATAAACAATGCGTTTCATTTTTCGATGGATTGCATCGGAATTCCTGGGAAAAATTTGCCCTTAAGGATTTTTGCAATTAAATCAACTATTAAATAAACCAAATATAATATCGATATACACACCATTATTCTAATCAAATTTGGAGCTAGGTAACAAAGACATTCTTCCTTAACACATTAAGAAAAAAACATTTTTCATCCCAGCAAAGAATCTTTTTTTAAGACTTTAGAAGAAATAGTGGATCTTCGCAAGCCCTTTCTATTTCTTCAAGGCATCTCCCTTGATATGGAAAAAGATCAATTGCTGAAAGAAGGATAATCCATTACTAGTCCAATTTTCCCTAGAGACGTCTTTTTCACGAATGACTCAATCACCCATTTGGCTTTCAGAGTACACTATGTATAGCCTAATGCGAATCTGAATATGCCCATCTCAAGATCCTTTGTGGAGCTACTCAAAATTGGGGCCCAGCAATATTGGAATAAGATCACATCTTTTTTTTATCTTGTTCTTATCCTGTCCATCCTGTCTATCCTGTTAAAATTAATTTGTTATATTAAATTTATGTTCTATTTGTTCTATCTTAGCTTAACTCAAGCACTGGCAAAGGCACGAGTAGGATCCTTATCCAAAACTCACGTTTAATAATATGTTTCACATACTCAAAGATCGTGTCTCCTTTAACGAACTTGGGATAGATTTTTTGGATAAGCTAGAACCTGAAAGAAAGGCCAAATATCACGAGAGACGCCTGGAAAAACTCGGATATCACCTTTTTTCAGGGGAAATTCAAGCCAAGCTGACGGGATTCCCCGGGAGAAGCTCGTCAGCTTGGCTTGAATTGTTGGCACAATTCGGGAATGTTGTGCCCTCATGTGGTATAATAAAATTTCTCAAATATGCTAAGTTCTATCAACAGTCAAATTTTATCCGCAACCCTTTTTAAACCATATTTAATTTCATTTATTCGTTGTTTTTCTAATGCTTCCTGCCGTTTTTGAGCTTCAAGATTTTCCAGTCTTGACTTCCTCATCTCTGCATTTTGCTGCTCTTGCAGTGCAATCCTTTGATGTTCAAGATTGCGGAGCTCATTTTCCATTTCAACTTGATGTAGTCGTTTTCTTTCAGCTTTTTGTTTCCGAGCTATCTTTTTTGCTTCTATTTTACTTTGTTTTATACTTTGTTTTTGTTTCTCATTCCTCTCTTTTTGCGTTGAATAGCCCAATAGCTCCTTCAAGCTCTAAATGAATGGTTCCAACGTCTAGAATTTTTCTCTCTTTATCAAAGAAAATTTTCTTCCCCAAAACGTCATTTAATGGATTTGATAGATGAACTATAAATTCCTCACAGGGAATAACAAGACTTCTATCAACATGAAAAAATCTAAGGGTCCAATAAGATCCTTTAAGAACATGAGAGATGGCTTCTTTTAGCTCTCCCATTTTGTCGACTTCCATAATGCTATTTATCAGGTCATTTGAAACCTTTCTAAGAATTCTATTTATTAAGGCATCCAGATGGGCTAAAAACTTTTCATCATTCGCTAAGAGAGAGAGTAAACGGATTTGCATCTCTAGAGGAATATTTTCATAATCACTTGAAGGAATGGCACGACAGTCGGCTCCCGCTGCCAAGAGTAGATCGAGAGAATTCCAAAATCTCGCTTTTGCTGCATATTGAACGATTTCTTTAGAGTTTACATTAATTCCAGCTCTAATCATAGCTACAGCAATGTCTTGATTAACAGATGGATCACCATCTCTAGATGCAACATGGCAAAAGTCGTCTACATTTGGAACCGCATCATTTTTTAGTAGAAAGATAGTTGCGCCATTATTATTAGAAGAGATTGCATATTCGAGAATAGAGCGATCGCCATCTTTTTGGTTTACATCAATTCCTGCTCTAAGCATGGCCGTCCCAATTTCTTCAGCATTCTTTCCTTCATAGATAAGAAAAGTTGAAAGAAAATTTGTTGTATTTGGACACACTCGATTTTCTAATAGAAAGTGGATAATGGAAGTCTCTAGACGCAACTCAAGAGCTCGATCAAGCGCTGTTTTATTTTCGCTTATAGCATTTATATCAACTCTCGCAACGATTTTTTTTGCTATTTGTAAAGCAGTTTCAATCGGACATTTACGTTTTGTCAGGGCTAACACTTTATTTAATACGTCTATATCGACTTCGCTCTTCTCTAACAGCACTTCCAGCTGATCGTATTGCCCTTTCTCCAAAGCATATTGGAACTTTTGATTAACATCTCCATCATTCTCAATTTTGTGTTTACGCCAAATATCCTTCATAAAATTAAGTTGACTGACATTAGCATAATGTTTTGGAAGTTTTGATTCGTCTTTTTCAAGCAACGAGAGGTCAGTAGGCTTAATACCCAAAGATAAAAGCCATGTGAACACCTCTGGTAAATTTAAATTGATTGCATAGTCAGCCAAATTATGACCAATATTTTCACCCACTGGATTAGTCCAGTAAATATCGGCCTTGTGGTCATAAAGATTCTTAAGCATTTTCAAATTAGCCATATCAGGACGCGGTTCAGCTCTCATCGAGAGCATAAGGGTTACAAGCTGCGCTATTTTACACAGACGAAGATCAGCACCAGCTTTAAGCAATGAATCAACATTTTCTTTAAAATCAACTTTGAGTGCCATATCTAGCAGCGTCACACCATTCCCATTTAAAGCATTTACATCAGCACCTTCTTTTATCAATTTTTCAACTTGCGAATTGTTGCTGTAATTGCCATATAAACTAGCATGTTCTAGAGTATCTATAAGCTCTTTAGTTGCTTTTTTGTTGAATTTTTTTTTCGTTCCTTGAGACTTGGTTCCTTGAGACTTAGTAGCACTATTGCCTCCTCCTAAGCCCCTCAAGTTAGCAACCAGCTTATAATTCCATTGATACTAGTTTTGTAATGATAAAGTAGGTGTTATTTAAGTAAACTTTAAATTGAGATTCATTCATAATGGGAAAATTAAATCCCTCTCTTATGACATTCACACGGCAACCTGATTCTGTTTTTCCTTGAATATTTCCTGAAGAGCAAAAGTCTAGCTGAGCGATTTTCTCGAAGACAAAAAGTTGAATACATCCCACACTTTGTAAAATTTCATCTGCATCCGACTCTTTCTGTGAACATCGTTTATTTTTTCTTTCAATTTGATATCGAGAATAATCAAGATCGGTATTGAAACTTCTTAGACGAACGGAACAATCCATGGATATTCTCCTTGGTTAAGAGAGTTTTTGGATATTTTGACTCTGGATTAGTATTCAGTTCAAAGTGTCTAATCCGATTGTCTAATCCCGTAATTGGATAAAACAAGCTTGGATCTAAATTTAGATCCAAAGGGGGAGATATTTAAATAGACTTTTAGTTTTTGTCAATAAATTAAAAAAGAAATCAGGAGCTCGCGCAAGAATGGTGGAGACAGCAGCATGAAAGTTTAACAACCTAACCGCGCATGGTATATATTCTTTTTTTCTTCTTTGAGTTACCCTTCACCCTTAGCAATCCCTATCTGCTCACCTTTAGCTATTCCGATCTGTTCACCTTCTTCTCTACCCTCCCCATAAGAGTCTTCGCACATAGTACGTTCAACTCGAATCTCGTTAAGATAATAGCCATAATTCGAGCTCTGCACGTGTATAAGCTGATTCTTGAGCGAGTTCCACGGCCTTGGCAAGGTCAGGAGAATCTTTAATCTCTAATATTTCAGATTGCAAATCGCTTAAAATTTCATCAAAATTTGTTATTGATTTTCTCAGATCCGCACAAACCTCTCTTAAGTCACTATTATTATTCAACTTTTGGACATATGATTTTGGTTTTATTTTTTTGTGCTCGTTCTGTTTTGTAATTTTCACTAGATTGGGGTGTTTTTTTAATTCTGTTCTCATTTTTTAGATTTGATATTAGATGTCGAAGTAACTTTTCGAGTGAATAATAAACCTCTGAAGACCAAGTTGCGGAGTTATTTTTCCCTTGCATTATAGCAAAGTATCGTAATGCAATAATTACGAAAGTTATCATTTTCAAGAAAACTGCACTTGGTCTGTTCATCGATGAGAGAGTCCACCTGATTGACAAGACGCCGCAATTTAATAGTTGAATTCCATATCTTTTGAAAAGAGGAAAAGGCTCCATAGATTCTAGGTCGAATCCCTTCTTCATTAGAAAAACAGAAGTGATTGTCCTGTTCTTTTCTTGCTACAAAACTTAGACTCGGCAGAGTTCCACTATGTGCTTCAACAAGTTTGCAAGAATTTTTTTATTTTTAATTCCACTTTGCAATATGGTATGAAATTTTTTAAATACAACTTTTGTCTTATAAGAAAGGAGAAGTTGTTGAAAAAATAATTGTATGCGCATTTCGAAGTGATCTTTGATATCCGAATCGAGCTCTGAGAGTAGTGTGGGAAGATTAGAGGCGAGGAAACTGAGCTTAAAAGCTTTCATTGCTGTTTTAAATGCTCTATCAGTTTGATTTTTTAAAAGATCCATGCGCAATCCATCTTCTTCTTTTATCTCTGCTGAGGAAAAAGTTTTTGTAAAAAACAAAGAAGGAATATAAGAAGGTGTCTCATTATCATTGATATTTAGGATCTTACGGTTTTTCTTCGTCTCGCTTTCAGCGAAAGGTAGATAGTCATAGGCATGTTATGTAATTCGTTGCATATTAAGCTCCAATAGATAGTTGTATAAATTGTCTTGTTCCTTAATTCCTGCACATTCTGTTGCGGAACGTTAAGCCATACGATAAAAATCGAATTTTTTCATCGATGGAATATTCTCCAGCACCTTCGGCATTATTCAGCGATAATGAAAGATCATTTCTCCTCCCCCTTCATGATCATTGGAGACTATATCTACACAATTCTGAACTCATGTTCAGCATCAAAATCACAAAATATTGAAATTCAGATGTCGAAATATTCTCCGGTTGAGCTGCACAATTTCCCGCTGGTCTACGATTAATCCCATTTTTAATCAATCTAAGTATTTGCCCATAACGGACGCACCGATTGCATGCGAACGAACAATCGCTGATTTGACACACTTGCAATTTTTTGCTGTAAAAAAAAGATAAATTAGTTATATACGATTATTTTATTGGAGGTGGATGTATGAGTATAGGAACATGCATAAATAATGCGATTCATTTTTCAATAGATTGCATCAGAAATCTTGAGGAAAATTTGCCCTTAAGGACTTATTTGTGCTCGAAGGAGAAGAGAATTGAAATCTTAGCTTTAGCAATCATTTGCATTTTTTTAGATGTTGCTGCTCACTCTCGTAGAAGATTTGAAAATGATCAAAAATTTGAAGATTATCGAAAATTAATCAAAAATGTGATTAATTTTTCAATGGATTGCAAAATAAATCTTAAGAAAAATTTGCCCTTAAAGTTTTATTTGAGCACACAGGACAAGAGAATTGGAATCTTAGCTTTAGCAATCATTGTCATTTGTTTAGATGTTGCTGACTCTTTTCATAGAAGATTTGGAGATTGTCAAAAAATTGAAGTTTATAAAGAATTTGATGATTATCAAAAATTTGAAGTTTATAGAGGATTTGAAGATTATCAAAAATTAAGGAGAAGAGTACCTCAGATGAGGCCAGAAAAATATATTCCAGTTCAATACCCTTAATTAGGGAAAATAATCATGCTCAGGTATCAGAGAAATAAATCTAAAGCCTAATCATATTCCTATTGCAAGAAAAAGTTTGAAGGACTTTTTTAGCATCTTTAGCGTTAGTTTTTGGGAAATCTTGCTTAAAACGTGCAACCTGTATGCGGTTAAACTATAAAGTGAACGTCCCTATCGGAATCTTGCGGTTGGACTGCGTGAAAGCTCTCTAGAGGCTTTGACGCAGTCGAATCGTTTAATTTATTTTTGTACATTTCTTCCTTATGAGGAAAGCCCTAAAGAGTTAGATAAGGGACCTGGATTAGATAAGCCGACTTCTTTTGGCGGTGGAGGTGGAGGTGTGCCTCCAGGTTCCTTCTTGAAAAGGTCGGCTGCCTTTTTCAATCTATCGCGCTTACGATTTGAGTCCCAATTTTTCTTAATGACAATTTCTTGGACATCTTCGCTATCCAAAGTTTCAAATTCTATGAGCATTTGGGTCATCATCTCCACTTGCTCGCGATATTCTAAGATAATTCTACGAGCCGATTCATGAGCGTCATCTAAAATCTGGCGTACCTCAGCATCGATTGCTTTAGCCGTTTCATCCGAATAATTTTTTCTCGTGTGAATCACCAATGCCATAATTATATCCATTCTCCGAACGTTCCTCGTAAGCAACTGCACCAAGCTTGTCGCTCATGCCCCATTCACATACCATACTGCGTGCTAATTGGGTAGCTCGTTCAATATCTTGCTGCGCTCCGCTAGAGACGTCTTGAACAAAAATTTCCTCAGCAACACGTCCTCCCATGAGCACTGCCAATTGATCATGCAATTCGCGTTTCCAATAACTAACGCGATTCTTCTTTGGCAAGAACATGGTCGATCCTAGTGAAAAACCTCTAGGAATAATAGTAACTTTGTCAACCGGATCGCCATTTTTAACCACTAAGCCCACAATGGCATGTCCCGATTCATGATAAGCCGTGGTTTTCTTTTCATTTTCATCCATTTCTAAACTACGGCGCTCTTTCCCGTAAAGAACCTTATCCCGAGCTTCAACGGTTTCTTGAGCTGTCACAGCTGAACGTCCTCTACGGGCAGCCAACAAAGCCGCTTCATTAAGGATATTAGCCAAATCTGCTCCCGAACAACCAGGAGTACTGCGGGCAATGGTCATCAAATCAACAGAAGGATCCATCTTAATTTTGCGTGCATGAACTTTGAGAATATCAAAACGCCCTTTGATATCTGGTAGCCCAATAACAACTCTACGGTCAAAACGTCCTGGACGCAAGAGTGCTTTATCTAAAACATCTGGGCGGTTGGTAGCAGCCATGAGGATGACACCCTCATTTGTATCAAAACCATCCATTTCCACAAGCAGCTGGTTGAGTGTCTGTTCACGTTCATCGTGCCCACCACCAATTCCCACTCCCCTATGCCGTCCTACAGCATCAATCTCATCCATAAAGATAATACATGGGGCAGCTTTCTTAGCCTGATCGAATAAGTCGCGAATACGGCTTGCCCCTACCCCAACAAACATCTCTACAAAGTCCGAGCCTGAAATAGAAAAGAAAGGACGATCAGCTTCGCCGGCAACGGCTTTGGCTATCAGAGTTTTTCCTGTTCCTGGAGGGCCAATGCATAACACACCCTTAGGGATGCGTCCACCCAAAGAAGTAAACTTTTGAGGGCTTTTTAAAAATTCAAGATTTTCTTGTAGTTCTTCAAGAGCTTCGTCAACACCCGCAACATCTTTAAAGGTGATTTTATTATCTCCTTTATTGAGCAAACTAGCAGGAGATTTTCCAAAGTTCATTGCTGTATTGCCCATTCCCTTCATTTGCCTTGCAAAGATCAGATAAAGAACCAAGAGCACAAGTAATACAGGCATCAAGGTGAAGAGATAACTAAAGTAATTGGGAGAGGGTTCTTCGCTCTTAAAGGTTTTTTCTAAAACACCATTGAGAGGCTGATCCGGTGCTCTAAATATTCCACCGCGGTTGTGGCTGAAGTTATTCCATTCTTCTTTTGCTTTTGCAAACCATTGATTAAATACTTCGGGATCTTGTTTTTCAAGCGTGCGGGTGGAAATTTCCTGATTATTGAAAAACCAGATGACATTGTTCAACAGCTTGTCTAGCCTTATCGAGTTGTATCTGGTTATCTTCAAGACGGGTATTAATTTGGATATACTCGTAATATTGTACCTTATAATTACGTATACTGCGCAGCTTAGACAATCTAACGTGATCTTCTTCCTGATTTAATTCATTGACTACTGACTGAAGATTATCTAAAGCCTGGCCATAAACACTAACCATTTGCACAGGGGACGATTTCTCAGAACTTGCGTCAGAGATCTCTTTCTCAATATTCTTTAATGTTTGTTTAATGTTTTCCGATCCAATCCCTAGGGCTGGTGAACGAAAATTTCGTAAAAGCTCATTAATGCCATGCCTAGATTTTTCAAAGCTGTATCAGAAGGGTTTTGCCCGATATGAGCCAATTCAGCTTGAGAGATCTTGCCAAAGTTTGTATGTTGCTCTTTGGAAGAGTTTTCACCACAATGCTGTAATCTTCCTCAGGAGTATTATAGATGTCATCAACAACAACATAACCCCCTTTGGATAAAGGAATGCCGCTGAGCTGTAAAAAAAGTGTGGAAGAATCGTATACTTTGGATTTTATATTTTTCAGTTCGTTTTTTAACATGTGCCTGTTCCGACTTAAGTTCGTGATTTGCATTTAGTAATTCAAGATATTTATACCTTATTTTACTCTAGTAGGTGGAGCGATCTATCTAAATTTTCCGCTAAAAGTAACAAGATTATCATTTAAAGCAATCTTGTGACTTTCTTCCGGTTGCAAAAGTTGAAGATTGACAAGATGTTCCAGCTGATAGCTAAAGGAAACCTTGGCAAATTTGGTATC
>CAWCVY010000057.1:0-12897 GCA_963799115.1 uncultured Chlamydiae bacterium
ACCTCATTTCATTCGTTATTGTTTCCTCTCTTCAGTATGCTTAAACTATTTACTGATTTTATTTGTATTATAGGAGGAGATTTAAGCCTTCCTTATATGAGTAAACTCCATCCTCTTTGGTATGATGATAACTTCGCCATGATCAATAATCCAGAAGCTGTGCTATTTAGCTCAACTTTAGCTCAAGTACTTTGTACTGCTGATTGTATGTCTGCCAGCTTGAATAACCCTTTGGATGAGTTGTTTTGGTGTGCTGGGTGTGAAGGATCTCTTATCCCCTTACGGGGACAGTGGCTCATCATGTTGGCCCAATTCAGGCTAGTTATTTATTGGTTCAACGTGTGATTGCAAAACTTCACCGCACTTACCTACTAAAGGGATATGACAAAGGGGAGTTTATAACCAGTAACCCCATATCTAAAAAACCATTTACAAGACACATCTTGTCTATCCGGTACCCCAGACATCGGGTAAATGCCATGCTTTAGGCAAAAGCGATCTTCTATGGGGAATCGGAAGAAACCATTCTCCATTAAAGGAGAAGACTTTGTCTATCTTATTTGGTCGAAAAAACAATGTTGCCTCGATTCAGTAAAAGCCGCTACTGCAACTCAGACTGGGGGACTATGGTAAAAGTAGCCCTTATTCTCAGCTTTACGTTTATAGTCCCTTGTATAGCTTCTACGCAAAAAACTGCAGGCATGGGGAAAGAATGGGGGCAAAAAAATGCCTCTACTGCTTTTGATCAAGGGAAGAAAACAGATGCAAAAGATCTACTATCCCCTGGTTTAAAAAATCAAAAATTTGACGCCAAAAATGCTGCTTGGAAAGTGGAACACCGGGTGGCACCCCAATCAGAAACTTTAGATTTTTCGGCGAGGGAAGTGCAAAACAATCAACGTCAAAAGTTCTTCCATGAAGATGAGCTCTTTATGAAGACATCAGAAGAGATTTTTCCCGATAAGGGGGAAATAAAGGGGTCTAATTTAGAAGAAGAGAAGGGGGTGGGCTCACTTGCCAGCAGGCAGGTGACCCCTTTTTATTAAGCGCAGAAAGAACCTTAAATGTGCACGTTTATCATGCCCCCGAAGAATTTGCAAAAGTTTGTTTGGGTCATGAAATAGCAGTATCTGTCAGAAACGTAGGGGGTTTTTATAAATCGATTAAAAAAATAGATAAGGAATGGAAAGAAAATCCTAGAATAAAATGGTTCGAAATTAGTTGCTTACATGTTTATCCCGAGAGCTATTTAGCTTCTATACGTTATCAACACGTGGAGAATGCAGAGGGTTGTGGCAAATGCGAAACTCAAAAAATCAAAGAAGATTCCTACCATGAAGTTGGAGATGAATGGATCTATGATGATTCAGGGCTTTGGAACTTTCCACAGCAAAATCCAGATGCCACGATCATTGAACATGTTTGCGTGGATGCTACTCCAACAAAAGTCATTAATGGCAAGTCTGTTTCCCGACAATGTTGGAAAGAAAGAATCACTTACCTTTATCAACTGCCCTCTACAAATGATTGTAATTTTCTTAAACAGAAAAATTGCGAGCAAATCCAACAAGATTGCATTCATTTTGGTCCTTCTGGTTGCATTCAGTGGCAATTGACTTTTCGCTGCTTTGAAAATATTACACGTAAACACGTTCCTATAATAGATCTTGAACAAGATTCGGTTGAAGAAACCATTGAATATGTACCGAATCAATCTTTTTCAGAAGTTGCGGCCAAATTGGCTGTTTTTGAAGAAGCCAAAAAGGAAATGGAAAAATCACAAGCCATCGATGTCACGAAGTTGGAAATTTTCACAGGTAAAAGAATGTCGTGTAGTAAGAATATTGCCGACAATGTGATGTACGATTGCTGCTTCCGTTATTCCGGTCTTGCGAAACAGATAGGACTAAGCAAATGCAATGCTGATGAAATTGGCTTAGCTGAAATGCGTGAACAAGGACTTTGTCACTATGTCGGTTCCTATGAAGAAAAGTTTTTAGATCTTTGGAAAAGCCGTGACGAGCATGTGTTTTGTTGTTTTCCCTCTAAGTTCTCTCGCATCGTGCAAGAAGAAGGGAGGAAGCAATTGGGCATGGATTGGGGAAAGCCTAAAGAACCTAATTGCCGAGGGTTCACCACGAAAGAGTTAAGCAGCCTTAATTTTTCAAAAATTGATTTAAGTGAAATTTGCGAAGATTTTGTCAAAAAATTACCGGAGGATATGCCTGAAAGACTGCAAGCTTTTCAAAACCGCCTTCAACAAGATATTGACCAAGCCGAGGTGAAGAAATAAACCTCAGCATGAAAACATACTTGTTAGTTGGTGTATTGTCCTCCCTGCCTTTGCAGAATTTATCAGGAGGATGGCTGGAGCGTAAAGCCGAAGGATGGTTTTGGTACGAGGATAGAGAAAAAAAGCAAAAGGTAGAAGAGCAGCTTGAACCACCCACTCCCCTTCTAACTTCTTTACCTGCTTCATCTGCACAGATTCCATTAACAGCAACAGAGGAAATGGCGTTGATTCGCAAAGACTTGGAAGAGCGTTTAAATAAAGCCATGTTAGATCCAACAGAAGAAAATGTCATTGCTTATATGCACATGCAGCAACATTGGATTCATCAGTCGGCTCAATTTTCTCAAGTTTGGCTTAGGAATTTACTGAATGCACCTGAATTGGATTCGCGACTGCATGATCCTGTGACGCAATATGGAGTGCAAGTGCAAAAACAAATTTTAAGAGAACAAAGAGAAGAAAGGATTCGCGATCTTGCTAAAACCTATGGTCTTTTCTTCTTTTACGAGGGTAACAACAAGGTATCCCAGGCTTTTTCTTTCGTGGTCGGAGAGTTAGCCAAAAAATATGGCTGGCAGGTCATTGCAATTGCTTGCGATGGTTTCTTAATCCCTGAATTTGAAAATAGTCAGTTAAATCATGGAATTGCTCAGCGGCTAAATGTTGAGATGTTTCCTGCTTTATTTTTAGTTGAACCCAACAAACAGATGGCTATTCCGATTGCATATGGGCTTTCATCAGTTGATCAGATCGAAGACAATATTGACATTCAACTGCAAGCTCAAGGGGATCATCCATGAGGAAAGGGGTATGGTGGTTTATGTTATGTTTTTCTTCAAGCCTTTGTGCAAGCGATCTAGATAAGGATTTGAAAACCTATTTAGGTAAATTCAACACCTACTCCCATGTTGAAAAAAGCGAAATTTATTTTTCACAACGTGCTGGCTATATGACGGGTGGAGGTGTCAGCATTCGCAATGGAGTAACCGATACAAAGCTTGCCAACGTCACCTTGCCTAAATTTGATGCTGGTTGTGGAGGCATCGATATTTTTACAGGAGGAATCAGTTTTATTGGCCATGATCAATTCGTGGCTGCATTGAAAAATATCGCAAGTGCAGCGCAAGGCTATGCCTTTATGTTGGGAATAGAAACTGTTTCTCCAACCATTGCAAGTACCATGAAGCAAATGGAAACGTGGGCTAATGCCATTAATTCTTTGGGTATCAATAGTTGTGATACTGCAACAGGACTTGTGGGCGCTGTATGGCCACAGCGAACAGCCGCAAAACAACAAATTTGTCGTTCAGCCAAAAGTGGTGGGTTTGCTTCTAGCTATATTAATGCCCGTCATCAGTGCTCAGAAGAGGGTGATTATGCTAGCACGATGAAGAATATGGCCAGTAATCCCCTCTATGATGACTTGTTATTAGAGGAATACAACTTAGCCTGGAGAGCTATTCAAAAACAACCATTTCTAGCCAAAAAAGAAAATAAAGCGATTGCCGAAGAAATCATGAGCGTGACCGGAACTGTGATTATTCGCAAAGATCAAACAACGGTAGTAGAAACCTGGCCATCACGAGTTTATGATGAATCGTTTGTCCAAATTCTTCTAGAAGGTGGGAAAACACAATTCTATCATTGTAAAGAAGGAAAAAACTGTCTTTCCGTAGAAACAAGGGAAACCGACCTTGCCGTTGAAACATCCTGGAAAGGCATGATTAAACAAGCTCTCGCCTCCATTCAGCAAAAAATTCTAATAGATACAGAATTATCAGTTGAAGAAATTGATCTCTTATCGAAATCTCGCCTGCCTCTTTATAAGATTGTCAACGTTCTTACCGCTTATAAACGCGAAGCCAGTCCCGTGAGTTTGTATGAAGTTGCTGAAATCGTTGGAGCTGAGATGCTGATTCAGTATTTAAGAGAAATAATTGGGAACATCCGCTTAGCCCTTTTGCAATTGGAAAGAGGGCAAATGTATGACTTTGACATTAAGAATTTTATTGATGAATTAGAGCGAGTGGAAAGGATTGTGAGTCGTTATGAGGAGCGCAATTATAGACGATTAGAAGCTGAGAATCAACTAATGCTCAAAATTGATACTCTGGAACAAAAAATCGCATCACAGGTGATCCTATTTTAGGAATGACATGACAGGTATTTTTCTAGCTACAGCTTCAGGTTTAACAATCCACACTTATGGAGGAGGAAAGATCCTTCAACAAATATTCACGGCTATTTCTATGCTGTCTGGTGACAGTGGAATTGTGGGTCCCTTGATGTTTGTTTGTGCTTCTTTGGGTTTTGGCTTTATTTTTTGTAAACTTTTAGCGACTTTAGCTTTTAGCAATTTCTTAACTCATTATTTTGTTCCGTTCCTTGCGATTTATACCATTTTCATCGTTCCTAAGACGACCATTCATATCGAAGATGAATTGCATAAACCTGAAATTTATAAGGTAGATGGAGTTCCTAGACTTTTAGCTCATTTTGCTGAGATTGTGAGTTCTATTGGATATTATGCTACTTGTGGTGTTGAGAAGGCCATGCATAATGTCAATGATGTGAATTATAGCAAAACCGGCATGATTTTCGGTTCTGATACAGCGCTAGATTACAAACGGTTTCAATTAACTAACCCCGATCTCCAAAAAGACCTAAGGGAATTTTCCAAACAATGTGTTCTTTACGATTTGGCGCTCGGAAAATACTCGCTTGACGAGCTCAAAAAATCGACTGACCTTTGGGATTTCCTTAAAGAGCGCACTTCGAAACTTGGAATGATTTACTATTGTCCCCCTAATGATAAAAGCACAATAGGTAAGCGACAACAGTGTGAATACTTAAGCTGTCAAAAAGCGTTAGAAAAATTTGAACCTCTCTTTGCCAAAGAAAAAGCCTATTATGCCAAGCAAGAAATTGGCAAAAATTTACCTCTTACTTTTCAAGCGTTAACTCAAGTTAAGCAAGACAGCCAGAAGTTGATTAGTCAACAACTCATGATAAACACATTGTCCGAGCAATTTAGCGGTGAAAGATTTGCTCAAGAAAGAGCCTATATTCAACAAAATAGCACCTACCAAACTGCTGGATTCTTAGCATCTAAAGGGATCGTGGTGATGCGCTGCGTTTTCGAAGCCATTATTTACGCCTCTTTCTTATTTATTCTTCCCCTGTCCTTATTGCCAAGTGGAGTCAAATTTTTATTGAATTGGGCTTGGTTGGTGGTTTGGATCCAGTTTTGGCCTCCTTTTTATGCCATCCTAAATTTCATTGCTTCAATTGTTGCTGAATATACTACTGTAGCTGTTCATGAGGGATTAACGGATAAGGGGTTGAGCATCTTTACGAGTTTAGGGTTGCAAAATTTTGCCAATGATACGTTTGCCTTAGCAGGCTATTTAACCCTGAGCGTTCCTTATTTAAGCTATATTCTCCTTCAAGGAGGACTGCATCAGTTTGTTCAGTTGGCAGGCACTTTAACCTCTCCGTCGCAAAGCGCCGCTTCCGGAGCAGCTGTAGAACAAACATCAGGGAACTATTCTTACGACAATGTGAGTGTGGGACAAAGTTCTTATGGAAATACGACGGCATTTCAAAATAATGTGGCTCCTTCAGTTTCAGATGGTTATTTTACCGAAAATAAGGGATCGGAGAGAATCGAGTATACATCTAACGGGGTAATATACACCCAGAATGCTTCCAATCTAACCAGCAGCATTAATGCAGATCAAGTTTTTGGAGAAAGCCTCCAGCATCAGCGCCAGCATGCCGAATCTTATGCTGAAACAACCAGTCGGCAGTATCAAGAGAGTATCGCTCATTCGACAAATGTTGGCTCTAATCTCGTCAGCCATCTTGCCCATTCCGATAGCTTTAACGAAAGTACTTCAGGACGCGAGGCGTATGATGCTCAGCAAGCTGTACGGCATATGGAATCTGCTGCTGATAACTGGGGACGCCAATTTGGACTTAGCTCTAAACAAAGCATAGATTTTGCTTTAGCTGGATCTTTGGGTGGGGAATTAGGGGTGAGTAAGCTATTAAGTGGTATTGCTGGGATTGGAGCTAGCGCAAACGTTAGAGGAACTGAAAGTTACAATTTTGGGGCTGACGAAAGTAAATTCATTAGTGCGGCTATGAATTTTGCTCAGAGTGAAGAATTTCAACAAAATTTCCAAAAAGTCAAAGATTATGCTACGGCAACAGCCTCCTCCTCGTCTATGGATGAAGGCGTACGAGCAGCTCAAGATTTTACGCAATCTCTTAATGAAGTACAAAACTATCATGAAGCTCATCAAGGGGCAAAATCACAGCTTGATCAAATTTCTGATGCTAGTTCTTGGTATCAGCAAAACTCCCACCTGATTAAGGACAATCTCAATCAAAAATATATTGATTGGGCGATCAATAAATACAACGAGCAATATCAAGATGGGACAGGATTTGAGCGGCTAAAAGAGCTAATGAACTCTTCAGATCCAGGTGATGCGTTACAAGTTCAAGGGCTTGTGTATGAATTCGTGCAGTCTGAAATCGATAAACAAGTAGGCATTCCCAACCCTGCTCGATACCAGGATCCAAGCTTAGCTTATGAAAATGCCACCGTTACTACAGTGGATCGCGATAGAAAGTTGAATGAAATTTTTGATGATTATTCTGAAATTGCGCAAAGCATGTCCCAAGTCTATGGAGCACCTCACGACCGCAAAGGTAAACTTGATCAAGCATTTGAGGATGCAAGAGAGGCCCACGATAGTTATTCTTACTTTACAGAAAATAGCGTTCAGTACGATCGCAAGACTGCAACAAATCGATTTGATATCGAAAGACAAAAAAATCATCATGGTAGGGCTTGGGAAAGTACCTCTAGACAGGAGACTTCCACAGATTATCAATTAGATGTCCCCCCATTTTGGAAAAGAGGGGAAGCTTCATGAATGTTTTCCAATCGATTACTGAGGGAGGTCAGCTTACGACGCATAGTGTGCGTATGTTTAAGCAGGTAACTAAGACATCCATTTTCTTAGCTGTTTTGCTTTGGATGTCTGTTTTCATTTATCAAATGCGCGATATTGAAGAATTTTATTTGCGATGTATTTGGTATCATGAACAAGCTCGCTTACACCAAGCTTTGGAAATTAAAACAATCGATGTCAATCAACAATTTTGGCTAAAACTAACGGGTAAACACAACACGCAAGCATTATCTACAGAAAGAGTACGTAGAGAAACTGGCATTCATGCCACGTTTATTTATCGTCTTGGCTGGTTTAGATTCAAGCAATCTGGATTAATAGCTCTCGCTCCTTTCTCCATTATTCTGGTGATCTTCTTTCTTCGGGGCCAGCAATCGAAAAAAAAGCATCACCTTAAAGGCAATAAACTAGCTTCAGTTTGGCTAACAGCTTGGAAATTAAAATTCAAAGGAGTTGCATCTAAAATTTCCATAGGCCCCCTTCCACTTGTTAAAGGAACAGAAACACAACATATTCTTATTACAGGAGGGACTGGAAGTGGAAAAACAAACTGCTTACACTATCTTCTAAAGGCAATTCGCAAACAAAAGCAACGAGCTATTTTAGTCGATACAACCGGCATCCTTACTGAATGCTATTATCGTCCGAATCAAGATATTCTTTTAAACCCTTTGGATATACGTGGAGCTCCCTGGCATCCTTGGATCGAATGCACTGATAAGACTAGCTACGCAGCGATGGCTGAGAGTTTTATTCCACAAAGTCTTTCAGAACATGACAATTATTGGAGAACATTAGCACGCAATGTATTTGATTCTCTTTTGAATCAATTAGAGAATTCTCGGAAAAATTCTACTTTGGCAGCAAAACTCCTTTGTGATCCTCTAGAAGAATTATGCGATTTAGTTAAAGGGACAAAGCAGCGTCTTCCCTTGATATGAAATCAGAAAAGTCAGCGGCTTCAGTTCGTGGTGTTCTTTCGAGTTTTCTTACTTGTTTTGAATTCCTTATGGATACCGATCAACCTTTTTCGATTCGCAATTGGGTTCAGGAAAAAAATGAAAAGGATGAATGGCTATTTATTAGCTGCAAAACTAATCAGCGAGCTGCTCTCAATCCCCTCTTGTCTTGCTGGTTTTCCGTAGCTGTTCGAAGCTTATTGGAAATGTCTCCAGATTTTGACAGAAGGCTTTGGTTTATCATTGATGAGCTTCCCACATTGAATCGCTTGCGCGATTTGGAAACTTTGTTGGCAGAAAGCCGCAAGTATGGAGGATGCGCCGTTTTGGCTCTTCAAAGTATAACACAATTTGAAGCTATTTATGGGCGAGCTACCGCTGAAACGATTATTAGCAATTGTGCAACCAAAATTGTATTTGCTGAACAAAACCCTGTGAATGCGGGAAGAATTTCCGAAATATTTGGCGAACAAGAGATCAAGGAATTTCAAAAGGGGCTTTCATATGGAGCGAATGATATTCGCGATGGTGTCAACTTAAGCCAACAAGTTCGCCATCAACTTCTGATCACTAAAACGGACATACAATTTCTTCAGAGAAATCATGCTTTTGTTCGTTTGCCCGATAATTATCCCATTGTGAAAGTAAAAATGCCCATCATTAAGAAGGAGAAGCAGCCATGCTAACATTATTGTTTGTCAATAAACCTATCACAGTCCTCTTTTATTTATTGGGTTTATGTTTAATGGTCTTCATAAGCTTTTCCGATGGGGATAAATTTTGGTTCACAAGTATTTGGTTGGTTGCTGCCTACAGCGTTTTTTATTGCACCTCGATCATCTATTATTATCTTTTGCGAGGAGATGAAAAATTTGAAATTAGAGGTGTTGATATTCGAACTCTTAAAGTGATGTTAAAAATTTATTGGTTTATGTGTTTGGTTGGTTTGTTTATTGGTCTTTTGATTGCTAGCAAAACAAGTGCTGTCATTTTTCCTGCTATCTTTTTATTGTTTTACAATGCTATTTGCGCCGCTATTTTGAAGTGCGTGATTCTAGCAAAATTATTCTCACTTGCTTTGAAGAAAAACCCAACCATAAAAGATATCAATATCGATGAGCTCTATAAGGAAATTCGAGAATTGTTATTGAAAAAAGTTATTTGTTAATCCAGATATTACCGTCTTGCTCAAGACAAAGGAGTTTGTATGAAAAGAAGATATTTTATGATTTTAATAACCATCACTTTATTTTCAGTTTTAGAAGTCATAGCTTCAGATACTAATTTTCCAAGGATTGTAGATTTATTGCCACACTACGTAGAGTTACCAATGGTCAATCCAGCTATCCCAGAAGATTTTGTGGCAATGAGAGCGAATGAAAATGATGGGTGGGATTATTGGGGTCCAAAAGAGGTCTTGCTGACCCTCTTCAAAGACAGAAAAACGATTAAGCGACCGATCATTCGCGTACGTCCTAGCGCAACATGTCAAACAGGTCCAAACGAATTTGAAGGAGGAGAAGAGTTTAAATCATTATATCCAGACCTTCAAGAAAAAAAACTTAAATGGGGAAATCATCCCGTACTCGCAATGCGTTGGAAGAACGAAGAGGGAATAGTTTTATTAGCTATTGTTGGATTAAACGTACCAGGTGGACAAAGTTTATTATTTCAACTTCTTTACCCAACTGAAAATGGCTCTCCTAGTATAGAAGCTTTAGAATTTTGGGAAAATTTTCTCAAGAACACAACACCTCTTTCAGAGCAGGATATGATAAAAGCTCACGGCTTTGATATGCAAGATGGTTATACTATTGTATCGGTTAACGGCACAAAACTAAAGTTTACAGCTGAGAAGAGACGGAAAGATGAAAAATTACGCATTACGGTCCTCCCTTTGGAAGGAAAGGTAACTTTTAAGAAGGATGAAGTTATTACTGCTTTTATGGGTCTCCAATGGAAATATGGAGAACCAATAGCAAAAGCTTATGGGACAATCACAGCTGAAAATGCCAAATTGCATGGCACAGAGGTCCTACTTGAACATGCTACAACCATATTCATTCGTGATGTAGATGAGTTTTCACCTATTGATGAGCGCTTTATTATTCATGAAGAATTTCTTGTGGAAAGTTAATCGAATTCGAAGTGATTGGTAAGAAGAGTTTTATTTTAAAAAGAGAATCACAAAGTACTCTTTTTAAGGAACGAAAATTAAGAAAAATATTATCCAAAAATATCAGGAGTGTAGGAAATGAAAAAGAAATTTCTAAGTTTTGTATTTAGTTTTTTAACATTGAGCTTTAGTTTAATGGCTGAAGATTGTGCTGAACCTTTAAACGCAATTTATTTGGTTCCAGATAACTTTGAATATATCACACAAGGCGAGTCATACCTTTTACAAGGTCATATAAACTGTTATTTAAATAATGGAAATATAATTATTTCTTATAATGGTAAAAATCATTTTTCTTGTTCATTCGGTTTGTCTGATGGACAAATTCCTACGCCTGGAGTTTATAGAAATGCCAAAAGAAGAAATTTAGATGTTGGGGGATTTGGAAGAGGATATAATCAATCTACAGGAGAGTTTGAAATTTTTGAGATTATTTATAATGAAGAAGGAGAGATTTCATCTTTTGCGGCAAATTTCATAATAAGTTCATCTGATGAATTAATAAATTGTATAAGAGGGGCTGTACGATTTAATTCTTTTGTGGCTGTCGATGAATATTTAATATCTATGACGGATCCAATAATAAAATTGAATAGCCCACAACTTTTTTATGTGAGACAAATTGATTTTAAATCATCAGATAAAAATGATTTAATAGCAAAAAATAGAATAAATTCTGTCTATTTAAATGAAGAACATGATGGTTTTGATTTAATAGTAAGGGATCTTCCTTTTGGTGGAAATAAGATAATTTTTCATATTAATAGCTTATCTGATTTATCAAAATCGGATTCTTTTATAATAAGCGAAAACCAGGAAAATTATAAATCTGACATTTATTGGAATAATAAGAATTATTCTTCCCCAATGATATACTTAGATCCTAAAAATGACTATCAAATTAATGCAAAACAAGGTTTCTTTATAATTTCTGAATTTGTATATGACTTGCGAAATAATAAAGTTATTTCTATGGCGATTGATTTTAACTTTAAGGATGATAGAGATAATGCATACGAAGGGGCTGTACGTTACAATTCAACTTTCCCATTAATTTTAGAATAAACAAAATAGGCAGAATTTATTTCTGCCTTTTATAATTTATAAAAAGTTAATAAACATGAAATATAGACTCAAATTAAGAGTCAAATATAAGGCATTTTTTTTGAATTTTTTTATTTTAATGTCGTCTCCATAAATCAATATATGGGGTGCTTTATGAAAACCAAATCAGAAAACAATGGTGTGAGAGAATTGAGCAACAGAAAGCAAGTGGCAAAAGTGCTCAGGGCTTTTCCTGCTGGATATGTGCTCATCTATAACCATATTTAAAAGGAGATAAATATGCAAACAAGGAAAAAATTAAGACTTCTTGTTCTGACAATCAACTTGATTTCAGTGTTTCAAATCTTTGGGGAAGAGCCTATTTTAAGCTATCAATTCTCCAAACACTATGTTCCATCAAAAAAAGAACTTCTCTTAGCTCAATTTAAAGCTGAACATTTCCCAATCAATGTCCCTCTAATTTTCATGATGAAACAATTGAACGGAAATATTTGTAATGAAAAGAAAATTTTGATTGATGCCAATAATCGTGTGATTGATTGTGAAACGAAAAAAGAATGGTTTGTGGCTTTTGGATCCTTTGCAAAAGGGGAGCCGGCAGAAGTTATCATTTGCACACCTGATAAAAACTTATTAAGTTCTATTATCGTCGTGCCTAATCCCATAGAGGTGAAAGATGAAGCCGGTCATGTATTGTCTCTGAAATTGCTTTCACCAGAAGGATATAATTTTTGGGTGGAGGCAACGGGGTTTGCACCGTTTGAAAAAGTTGAGTTCTGCTCTATATCCGAATCTGAAGTTTTTAAGAATACTGTTCAAGCATCAGACGATGGTCAAATTGTGATGGGGATTTCTCCTGCTGTTATAGGAAAAAAATCAGGAAAAGCTTCTTTTGAAATTAAAGGAATAAATACCAAGCATCTAAAGCTAAATTATAGATGGGGACCAGAGGCACTAAAAATTGATTCACAATAAAGAATTTTGACTATCAGACTAGATTCCAGAAAAAAATAGAGAAATAGTAATGGAAGCAAAAATTTGATTGAGGAAACGTGATTCAATTTCGGAAAAGAATCAATTGGTTGTTCGGCTGCTTGACAATTTGCCTGTTACGTAAATCAGATTCAGATAGTACAAGGCTTAGATATGCAAGAGGGCCTCACTATCGCATTAGTGAATGGCAAGGAATTAAATTTACCACTGGGAAAAGATGACTCATTGCATCCAATTAAATTGAGATATGATTTTTTAAGGAAAGTCTAAGTGCTACTGGTTTTGGGAGCAGTAGAAGACCAATAGCGAAAACCTAAGATACTATCACAGCAAGAAATACTGAGGAATATGGTTCCTTTGTACAAGAATAAAGGACCATGATTCTCATTCGTAACGTTGATGAATTTCTATCTTTAGATACATGTT
>CAWCVY010000058.1:0-19793 GCA_963799115.1 uncultured Chlamydiae bacterium
GAGTGCAGCCAACCAAGGCTTAAGTGAAGAGAAAGAGAAATTGTTTTTTTTCTTTTTTGGCATATCAGATCAACTATTTGGATTACGAGAGCTGCGAGTCAAAAAATCGCAGCAAGATAAATCTATGTTAAAGCTGACTTTTAAAGAGAAGCAAACTTAATTTAACCACTCTTAAATGAAAATTCTTTTGAGGATTTACAGCTTGTAATAGACGTTCGTATTGATCGAGTGAAATTCGAACTCTTCCCTTCTCATAACGAGCATACGAGTTCGGAGAATTGGAACCTAAACGCTCTGAAACTTCTCTAACCGTAGACTTGCTTAATTCCCGTTGCCTTTTCAAAGAGAAAGCCAACATTAAGCTATTATTCGAAGTAGAAACGCCGATTATACCTTTTTTGTAATCCTGTATGATTACTTGAAAGTCTTTTACTTCATCAGGAAAATAACAATCTACAAGTCCTTCAATAGCATCCTTAATCATGTTTAAGGCTTCTTCTCGTGAATATCCTTGAGTCATTACCTCTACAGCTGGAACTTCAATAAGCCAAAACTTACCTCTCTTCCAAATTTTACCTTCTAGTTCCATCATTCCTCCTTAGCAGGATTGTTTTTCGCTATCTTAAGAATATTCTTAGCTAAGTTTTCGTTTATCTCAGCGTGTCTTGGAATGGATTGGAATTCCTGGCCATTGGTCCAAGCCAATGGTCATGTTCTCCACCGTGCTTGCTAAATCTCCATCCAAGTGCCCTAAGCTTCTTCTCTAATTCCCGCTTTTTCACTTAACCTCGCATATTTATAATAAGCTTAATCGATTTTATTGTACACAATTAGGTATACAATATCAAGATAAATGTGATTCGTGTGCTACTGAGAACATCTTGAGCAGGAATGGCAGCTCCTCGCAAACCAGTTCTTTCTCGCCTTTCATGTAGAGAGCACGAGCCTTCTTGACGGCATTCTCTTTATTGTCTTCGATAACTTCGTATGTGAGATACTGAAAGGTTAATTGCTCTACGGTAGGTTGGTATTTCACGTCCAAAATCCGAACTCGATAGATTTTTGCGTCCATGAAATTACTCCTCTGCTATCATGCCGTGTTTTGGAATCATTTTGATGATCTAAATGTAGTATTGTACGCAAATTGATTACAAGTCAACATAAATAATTTTACCATTATGAATTTAAAAGATTACCTGGAAGAAACAGGGTTAAGTTATAGCAATTGTACCAAAGCTGGGAAATCATCCCCAATCTGTGAAAAACATTGCCTGTGGTGTACGTAGGCCCGGGTTAAGGCTGGCATTGCGAATTGAGGAGCTTACAGAGGGAAAAGTAACCCCTAGAGAGATGATTGATAATTTCTATAGCCCAACGAAAAAGAGGCTGAAAATCAAGACTCAAAAAGACATTTAAAAAAATGATATAATGATGTTTCCTTAAGAACGATATTAAGAATTTTATATTTATAAGATTTTCGAGAAGCGATCTCAATAGACTAAAACTGGGATGAGTTCTATTGGCTTTACAGAGATCATAAATCCCTTCAGAGTAATTATGAGCTGCTATGATCATAGGGAAGACTAGTTTTCGTGACCCCTTCATTTTCATAACATCAAGCTTTTGAGCACTCAGGCAATTTGCTCCGAAGTCTAATAGCTTGGCTACGTTATATAGTTTGGTCTGACGCATATCTTTTATTTGCGTATCAGAAGTTGTTTGAATTGTAAAATGCTGGTGAAGAGGATTTGATATGTTGCCGCTTTGTTCCTATTCATTGGATATTCTCAGCATCTATTTGAGGTAATGCAGTCTTGATGAGAGCATCCCATTGAACAGCAGAATTTTTTTCCTTATGTACGGAGTGGTCGCCCCTTATGTACGGAGTGGTCGCCCTTATGTACGGAGTGATCGTCTATATATAGGGAATCACGTCGATATGTACCGATTAGGGGGTTTTGGCCGATATATACAGGGCGTTCGCGACGATCTGCTGGACGAATGCGGATTGCAATTATGTCGCCACGTGGATAGGAAATGGTTTTGACATCGTTATTGGAAAGGAGGTTAATGCTCACCTTTTGACGGTTGTTGATTAATCCCCAGAACTGTTTTTTGAGCTTATCAGCGTCAGTAACGCCGCTAACAGATCCATCGTTTTGAACACCAAGTAAGATAACACCACCTTGGGTATTGGCCATGGCGCTATAAGTTTTCCAAATGCTGCCGGGAAGTCCTCCCTTGGCAGATTTAAATTCCAGATCCTCGCTTTCTCCCCAGGAAAATCTGACCAGGATGTCTATTGGATTAATGGGGTCATTTACCATTTGATTTTCCCATTTCAATATCGCGCTGTGAGTATAACCGAATAGATGTCCAAAAGCTGTTGTGGTTAAGGAAAAATATTTGCGAATGAATTTAACTTCATTTCCAGTTAAAGGAGTTTTTTTATGGCATAAATGTAATAAAACTGCTTTTTGCAATTTGTTATAATCTATATCAAGAATAAATTCTCATTTAACTTCAACCATTGGAACGTTGGTTAAATGAACTGGAAAACCCATTCCTTCATATGTGTACGTTTTTTCAATTTTGTGTTTCATAACATATTCCTAATCTAAACGAACGACAGTAATAAGCAACCACTTCATAAGTAAAAAAAATTAAATTCAACATTATAAAAATGTTTTGATTATTGCCAAGTATCAAATCGGGTAAATTTGCGGGCCAAATGTGGGCCAGCACATCACATGATTTGCCAGGATTTTACATGACAAATTCGTATGCGGAAATGTCATGGCATGCTACATTTCTCTCTGTAAAGTTAGGGGACGTTATGTGGTTTGAGGAAGTTTGAGGAATGCTTGTGGGACTTAAAATCCCTTGGGGGCAACCCCGTGAAGGTTCGAGTCCTTTTCCGAGCATCGTAAATTTTCAAACCAATCAAAATGCACCAGTGGAGGTGCAAACACACCCCTATACCGGAGTGTCTGACGTCGAAACACACCCATATACGGGTGTGTCTGGCGTTGAAACACACCCGTATACCGGTGTGTTTCCAATTGAAACGCTCCCAAAAGACCTACAGATATTAATTAATCATCTTAATATACGCTCCAGTAAAAAAGATTTGCGTTCGGCGATTCAAAAACTCTGTGCATGGCAACCATTAACTGCTCAGCAATTAGCAGAGATTCTGAAAAGAAAGGATAAAAAACACTTCGTTAGAAGCCATCTTACGCCAATGATTAAAGAAGGAATATTGAAATACCTATACCCTGAAGATGAAGATTCTCCAAATCAGGCATATACTTTATGAAATCAAAAGAAACAGCAACTAGTCTAGAAAATTACCTTTTGCAACACATTCCAATCTCAGCTGCAATCGGAATTAAAGTCGCATCTGCATCGAATCAGCAGGTTATTTTAAGTGCTCCTTTTTTAAATAACATCAACCACAAAAATACTGTGTTTGGAGGAAGTCTCCATGCCGTTACTACTTTGGCCTGTTGGAGTTTATTACACATGAATTTACTCGGTTTATCCGAGAGAAATATTCAAATTGTTATTGCAAGCAGTGAGATTTTTTATACTGCTCCCGTTATCTCAGATTTTAAAGCCGAATGTTGCACGCCAGATTCTTTAGAGTGGGAACGATTTCAAAAAACACTTCAGAGAAAAGGAAAAGCACGTCTGAAATTAAATGCTAAAATTTTTCAAGACTCACAACTTTGTGTAAATTATTCAGGGCAATTCGTTGCCATTAAAGCAGACTAAAGAAAATTGAAGCAGGCTAATAACAGATTATGCGAAAGGAGATAATTAATGAAAAAGGAAGTGACGTCGCCAAAAATTCGATTAAATTTAAATGATGCAGTTTATCCTGTTTGCACAGGAGGATTTTGTCGTTCTAAAGCACTGTGGGCAATTTTAGAGCCAATTTGCAATCAAATCGTTCTATTTCCCCCTCATGCAGCACGTGTTGGCTGGGACCCATATAATGGGCAAATTAATAGGTATAAAAATTATGCTCAAGAGGTTGTCCCTGATGAATTCAACGCATATTTTGGAATGGAAAAAGCGGAGCGCTTCGGTTTTGAAAATATTTCCGAATGGAAAATTATTGAGCAGTCGCCGACGAATGAAGGGGCTCAATATTGCAGAGGTAGGAAGCAGGCCCAGCCTGCCCCCCCGTTGTCGCAAAAGGGTCAATTCCCTTTATTTACCATTAAATTAGCTTTAACCCCTGTCTGTAAACCTATTCTAGTGTTTCTTATTTGGCTTGATCGTGATCGTGGCTGGGGTGGAGAAGTGGCCAAATTGATCGACCGAAACGATGAAGTAAGTTTCGTTTGTCCCTCTTTTGCAGTTGTGATCTTCGTATGTCAAATGATGGGAAGCTGCAACCACAGCGACCAGTTCCTTTAATTGAGAATCTCGATAAATTTGATAAGAAAATGGACGATTTCCCTCTAAAGGCGCTTTCCATTGGAGGAAATTGGCATAATCTGTTTGCGTGGCAAACCGATTAGTTCGTTGCAGGCCGCGCAGGTGAACAGGGGGGAAAATGGCTTGAACAATCTGAGTGACTGCGGCAGAAGTTGAGGGAAGTTGATTGGCATCCCCGCTATAGACTGCTGTAAGGGAATGCGAGCTGAAAGTTAAAGAAGCAATTCTTAAAATAGCCACTCCATTCGCTGCGGGCACCGTTCCAATTAGATCTGTACCGTCAAAAAAAGATACAATGCCAGTCGCAGAAGAAGGAGAAAGGGTAGCGGTTAATGTCACTATTTGCCCCAAGAAAGAGGGGTTAGGTAAAGCCGACAAAGAAATCCTTGTGGTCTGTTTCATATAAGTGAAAGAGTCGCTTGAAGATGGGGGCGAGGTTCCATTCGGAGTTGTCACTGTCACAGACACACTTCCTGCAGCTGAAGCTGGGGAAGTAGCCACAATCTCTTTAGAAGAAATGACCGTAAAAGATGCTGCCGGCGTTGCGCCAAAATTAACTGCCGTCACTTCCGTAAAATTGCTGCCGGCAATAATGACTAGGGTGCCACCAGCAGTAGGGCCAGAAGAGGGTGAAACGGTTGTAACCGAGGGGGGTGGAATAAAGGTAAACATATCAGGCGGCATTGGTGACGAGATGACACCAGACGTTGTCACTGTCACTGCCCTCACAGGAACGCTTCCTGCTTCAGCAGCTGGAGAAATGGCCGTCATCTGAACAGATGAGATGACCGTAAAAGATGCTGCCGGCGTCGAACCAAAATGAACTGCCGTCACTTCTGTAAAATTGCTGCCGGCAATAGTGACTTGGGTGCCACCAGCCGTGGGGCCAGAAGCGGGTGAAACACTTGTGACTAAAGGTGGTAGCATAAATGTAAACAGATCGGCCGGCGATGTCAAAGAGGTGCCGCCCGGTGTTGTCACTGTCACATGCACGCTCCCTGCTTCTGTAGCTGGAGAAGTAGCCACAATCTGCGTGGGGGAATTGACTGTAAAAGATGCTGCCGGCGTCGAACCAAAATTTACTGCCGTCACTTCCGTAAAATTGCTGCCGGCAATAGTGACTTGGGTGCCACCAGCCGTGGGGCCAGAAGCGGGTGAAACACTTGTGACTAAAGGTGGTAGCATAAATGTAAACAGATCGGCCGGCGATGTCGAAGAGATGCCGCCCGGTGTTGTCACTGTCACATGCACGCTCCCTGCTTCAGCAGCTGGAGAAATGGCCGTCATCTGAACAGATGAGATGACCGTAAAAGATGCTGCCGGCGTCGAACCAAAATGAACTGCCGTCACTTCTGTAAAATTGCTGCCGGCAATAGTGACTTGGGTGCCACCAGCCGTGGGACCAGAAGCGGGTGAAACACTTGTGACTAAAGGTGGTAGCATAAATGTAAACAGATCGGTCGGCGATGTCAAAGAGGTGCCGCCCGGTGTTGTCACTGTCACATGCACGCTCCCTGCAGCTGAAGCTGGAGAAGTAGCCACAATCTGCGTGGGGGAATTGACTGTAAAAGATGCTGCCGGCGTCGAACCAAAATTTACTGCCGTCACTTCCGTAAAATTGCTGCCGGCAATAGTGACTTGGGTGCCACCAGCCGTGGGGCCAGAAGCGGGTGAAACACTTGTGACTAAAGGTGGTAGCATAAATGTAAACAGATCGGCCGGCGATGTCAAAGAGGTGCCGCCCGGTGTCGTCACTGTCACATGCACGCTCCCTGCTTCTGTAGCTGGAGAAGTAGCCACAATCTGCGTGGGGGAATTGACTGTAAAAGATGCTGCCGGCGTCGAACCAAAATTTACTGCCGTCACTTCCGTAAAATTGCTGCCGGCAATAGTGACTTGGGTGCCACCAGCCGTGGGGCCAGAAGCGGGTGAAACACTTGTGACTAAAGGTGGTAGCATAAATGTAAACAGATCGGCCGGCGATGTCAAAGAGGTGCCGCCCGGTGTCGTCACTGTCACATGCACGCTCCCTGCTTCTGTAGCTGGAGAAGTAGCCACAATCTGCGTGGGGGAATTGACTGTAAAAGATGCTGCCGGCGTCGAACCAAAATTTACTGCCGTCACTTCCGTAAAATTGCTGCCGGCAATAGTGACTTGGGTGCCACCAGCCGTGGGGCCAGAAGCGGGTGAAACACTTGTGACTAAAGGTGGTAGCATAAATGTAAACAGATCGGCCGGCGATGTCGAAGAGGTGCCGCCCGGTGTTGTCACTGTCACATGCACGCTCCCTGCTTCTGTAGCTGGAGAAGTAGCCACAATCTGCGTGGGGGAATTGACTGTAAAAGATGCTGCCGGCGTCGAACCAAAATTTACTGCTGTCACTTCCGTAAAATTGCTGCCGGCAATAGTGACTTGGGTGCCACCAGCCGTGGGGCCAGAAGCGGGTGAAATACTTGTGACTAAAGGTGGTAGCATAAATGTAAACAGATCGGCCGGCGATGTCAAAGAGGTGCCGCCCGGTGTCGTCACTGTCACATGCACGCTCCCTGCTTCTGTAGCTGGAGAAGTAGCCACAATCTGCGTGGGGGAATTGACTGTAAAAGATGCTGCCGGCGTCGAACCAAAATTTACTGCCGTCACTTCCGTAAAATTGCTGCCGGCAATAGTGACTTGGGTGCCACCAGCCGTGGGGCCAGAAGCGGGTGAAACACTTGTGACTAAAGGTGGTAGCATAAATGTAAACAGATCGGCCGGCGATGTCAAAGAGGTGCCGCCCGGTGTCGTCACTGTCACATGCACGCTCCCTGCTTCTGTAGCTGGAGAAGTAGCCACAATCTGCGTGGGGGAATTGACTGTAAAAGATGCTGCCGGCGTCCAACCAAAATTTACTGCCGTCACTTCCGTAAAATTGCTGCCGGCAATAGTGACTTGGGTGCCACCAGCCGTGGGGCCAGAAGCGGGTGAAACACTTGTGACTAAAGGTGGTAGCATAAATGTAAACAGATCGGCCGGCGATGTCGAAGAGGTGCCGCCCGGTGTCGTCACTGTCACATGCACACTCCCTGCAGCTGAAGCTGGAGAAGTAGCTACAATCTGCGTGGGCGAAATGACCGTAAAAGATGCTGCCGGTACCGAACCAAAATGAACTGCCGTCACTTCTGTAAAATTGCTGCCGGCAATAGTGACTTGGGTGCCACCAGCGGTGGGGCCAGAAGCGGGTGAAACACTTGTGACTAAAGGTGGTAGCATAAAGGTAAACAGATCGGCCGGCGATGTCGAAGAGGTGCCGCCCGGTGTCGTCACTGTCACATGCACACTTCCTGCAGCTGAAGCTGGAGAAGTAGCCACAATCTGAGTGGGAGAATTGACTGTAAAAGATGCTGCCGGCATCGAACCAAAATTTACTGCTGTCACTTCCGTAAAATTGCTGCCGGCAATAGTGACTTGGGTGCCACCAGCCGTGGGGCCAGAAGTGGGTGAAATACTTGTGACTAAAGGTGGTAGCATAAATGTAAACAGATCGGCCGGCGATGTCGAAGAGGTGCCGCCCGGTGTCGTCACTGTCACATGCACGCTCCCTGCTTCTGTAGCTGGAGAAGTAGCCACAATCTGCGTGGGAGAATTGACTGTAAAAGATGCTGCCGGGGTCGAACCAAAATTAACTGCTGTCGTTCCCGTAAAATTGCTGCCGGAAATAGTGACTACGGTGCCACCAGCAGTGGGGCCAGAAGAGGGTGAAATACTTTCTATTTGTGGAGGAGCTACCCATAGCCATGTATCATCGCTTAAATTAGTCACGTTGTTGCTGCCACTAAAAAGTAATAGCTGACTAGTCACCAGGTTAGAGGCCAATGCAGCACCAAAGCGGAGAGGCGGAGTGTTGGTTGGAAGTTGTTGCACCCAGTCAGCTCCATTCCAGAGCCATGTGTCGTTAAATGTATTAGCAACTGGATCAAGACCACCAAAGAGAAGTATCTGACCACTATTCGAGTCAAAGCCCATCGAAGCGCCGAGACGATTAGATGGTTGGCTGGTCGGAAAGAGTTGACTCCAGTTACTTCCATCCCAAAGCCAAGTATCATCTAATAAATTGCCAAAGTTATCTAGACCACCAAAGAGAATTAATTGTCCAGTTACAGGATTAGAGGCCATTGAGGCATTCTGGCGTTTGTTAGGAGAGTTAGTTGGAAATAATTGTGTCCAGTCGCTTCCTGTCCAAAGCCAGGTATCATTAAAGACACCTTTCATTCCCACACCGCCAAAAAGCAGCGGATGGCCAGTTGTGGGATCTGTTGCCATTACTGCAAGCGTGCGTATGTCAGGAGCCATGGATTGGGGATTGTTGGTTCCAATCACTTCCATCCCATACCCAAGTGTCATTGCCATCACATCCTATTCCCCCAAAAAGAACCACTTTTCTGACCGCTAAATCTGAAGCCATGGCCTGCCCAGTGCGCGCGGGCGGACTTAAAGTCGGCGTCAGTTGGTTCCAAACGCTCCCGTTCCAAAGCCACGTATCGTTGAGCAAGATATCGCTGAACGTCAATCCCCCAAAGAGAAGGAGCTCCCCGCTATTCGGATCAAAAGCCATCGTAGCAGAAAGCCGTGCAGGAGGGTTCGTGGTAAGAGATTGTTCGACCCAATTACTAGCGGCTAATGTGTTGAAGAGGAATAGGTAAAAAATCAGCAATGATTTCCCCATCTTGCCACAAACATTAAAGGAAGAGAACTGCATAAAAATCCTTGAGCTGGGTTTAATAGCTGTGTGTGTCGATTTTTACTTTTCGCGGAAAATGTATAAACTCCTATAGAATAAGATCAAAGTCCCCATCACCGTCACAGCATACATGATGATAAAAAAATAAGGCTTGAGTTAGCCCAATTCCTCATCCTAGCATGCAGCTCCTTTTCTGTCTTCATTAAGATATAAGCCAATTTCCTTCGAAAATAGTTTCATTTCTTAGTTGCATAAATCTTTTGCCGGTATATATGGGCATCGTTATTGAGGAGATTGGTACTAACTTTTCCTCGGTTGTTAATCGTATCCCAGAAGCTTTTTTTGATATTATTTGCGTCTCTTCCAGTGACCGAACCGTCATTCTCAACTCCAAACAGGAGGATGCCACGTCGAATTATATCCTTCTCAAAAAAACAATTCGAGTGGTATAAGATCGGATTTTCCCGAAGGATCATTTATAAAAAAGTAAGACTTTTTAGAAAGACCCAGTTTCCTACTAAGAGATGGCCTCTGTGATGCTTTGCTAATGCTCACCTTTTGCTAGGCATTTAATCAAGTTATCAAATTCTTTATTAAAATCTCTTTGATTTGTATATTTCTTAAGATCTTTCTTAAATTGTTTTATGTTTTTAACTTGTAGTAATTTAGGATCACTTTTAGTCATTCGGATCAATTCCCATTGATTTCCAGAAATCTTCAATCGATTCATGATGCTCAAGATTTTCACCTATTTCGCTTTCTCTCAGAACCTTTTCTGTTAATTTATTAGGTTCATGAATTCCACTACATCCTGGAAAGTTACATTTTGCTTTTGGCATTCTAGCACGTGGAAATGATAAAAGATATTCGCTGATCGTTTTCCTTTCTTTCGCAGCTAACATTATGATTACCACTTTGCCCCAGCATGTGCTCCACCATCAATTCTAATGTTCTCACCATTCACCATGGGTGCCGATTGTAAATAGAACACAGCATCCACGATTTCAGAAATTTGAACCAGTCGTGGTATAGGGAGGAGTCTTTTAAGCAACTCGTGGTCGTCGTTGGTGTGCATTGGTGTGTCAACGACACCGGGTGAAATCGTATTGAGTCGAATCCCGTCTGCTAAGTATTCCATTGCCAGGGCACGGCTGAACGCGGGAATAGTGGATTTGGTGATGACAGGCAGTGAGATGTGCGCGCCAGCCAATGGCTGGTCTACCAAAGCTGTCGAGATGCTCACAATGTGTCCATGCTTCTGTTTGCGCATTTGCGCAATCACCTGCTGCGTCACAAAGAAGTATCCTGCGATATTTGTATCGATCATTGTTTCAAAATCCTCAGGCGTATATTCCGTGAATGGCTTGGGAATATAGATGCCCGCATTGTTGACGAGAAGATCAATGTGGTCAAAGTGTTTACGGTCGTATCAACCACTTTTATGGCTGTCTCCTTTTTACTAATGTCACCATCTACCAAGACGAGATCCACGGATGGTTTCAAATCTTTTGATTTGCTGATCGTGCGTGAATTTGCGACGACACGATAGCCGTGTTCGAGAAGAGCTTGAGCAATGCCCAATCCTATGCCGCTTGATGCTCCAGTGACGATGGCCGCTTGTTTGTTGTTGATATTCGCGTTCATAGACTTGTTCCTTTTGCTTGGGAATTGTTTTCTCCCATTAATTTAATTTATTTGTCAACCGGAACGGTTGGTTCTTAATATAAGAACTGTTACAATTTGTTTAGATTTTTAGGCGCGGTTTACAGAGTAAATATAGTGAGTTCCCGGTGAGTAGGGGAACTAAATACAATTGAGTAGAAAAGGAACTTTTTTTAACCAACAAGACTGGCTGATGAAGTACAAAATATTTAAGCCAGTACGAATAATACGAATGAGGACCTACAATCCATTTTGAACCATCTGAAAGGGTGAGGATATTATCGCTCATATCCGTACAGTGCAGAGCTAATTCTTTATGGGGGCCTTGCTCCATTTTAGCACAAATTTTATGTTTTGTTTCCAAATTGAATAGATAGTACAAGTCAGCATAGTCGTTCTGCAATGACAATGCTGAAATTTATAGAGATTTTAATGCGATCACTTGGTTTCCAGTAGTCATTATTCCAAGAATAATCTCCAATGTTCCAGACGGAGCCATCTTCCAATTGGATGCCACTGCTTTGCCACCACTGAGAAGGGTCTAGCTTGGCTACTATGTAGTGTTCGGGTATAGGTTCTGAAGCATTTGTGAAGGTGAAAAATAGAACACTAAGAATAGTTGCGATTAATAAGTTTTTCATATAAACCCTCCAAAAATTAAAGGCAGTATTTTTTCAGAATCTACATTTATTCTCAAACGTTATAAAATCGTTTCAGCTTCCGGCGGTATAAATCAGCAAGATCATCCATTTGTAAAGCAGAGACGGGGCAGGAGAAGGATGAAACCCTGAGATTTTTGTCAGGATGGACATGATGGGCAGGATAAATGAACTATCGCAGCTTGTCTTAGATAAAAAAGATCATTTCAGAACAACGAAGATTTGAAAAGAATCACACAAGCCACTATCGTTTCTAATCACAAAGCAATGGAAAGATAAAAGGATAAGCACCTCATGGAGCAACGAATTTTAGGAGATACTTTATTATTGAACTGATTGGGCAAAGGACTATGGGAATGGTCTATGGGCTGAGCATCGATTTATGAAACAGCAGTATGTCCTTAAAGTTTACCAGAAGAGCTTGCTTAGATGTGGATTTATTCAGAGATTCGAAGAAGGAGTCGGGGTTTCAGCTTCTTCAGAGCATCCCAATCTGTCAAATTCATAACATTTCCTTTTCCCAAGGGCAGTATTTTCTGGTAACAGATTGCATGTGGATGAACTTGGAGAAACAACCAATTCAGCCCAATACGTTCTGGGGCTTGGCAGGTCATTAGAAGAAGATGAACTATTTCACATTTGAAAGCAGGTTGCCAATGCTTTGGACTATGTGACCTCAAGCAAATAGGCAATAAGGAACTTGTCCATCGCTGTTTAAAGCCAAACAATATTCTGATAGGCAAGGGGCGTCAAACAGTGGAGATCTATCTATCAGATTTCAGCCTCTCTCGAATGATTGGGCCTGGTGCTGTTTTTGTCACGAACCTTTAAAAATGTCGCAGAAGCTTTAGGTATTGGTTTTCAGCTGGTAAAACAAAAAGCAGGCCAAGATCGTTATGCTAATCCACCCATTGACCAACAAAGACTCCTTCCCCTCCATACCTCATTTTTGCAAAATTATGCTTTTTTAGCGCCTGAACAAAAACGCATTGATTCTCTTATCCCGTAGATGCTAAAGCCGATGCCTTTGCCTTTGGAGTGCTGGTCTATTTTCTTCTAATGAAGGAATTACCAGAAGGTCTTTTTGATATGCCTTCCGGCCGAGGGCAATTTCGTTATCAATGGGATCAGTTAGTCCGTTCCTGCCTCCAAAACAACCCCTCTAAACGTCCTGAATATCTCTTGAAAGCCTTAGAAGAAATTATTCCGGAAAGGCAACCACAGGGGTTGATGCAAGGAACCAAGAGACGGAACATGTTCAAATTAAAACCTTTATAGAGGAAATGCCTGCAACGCTAGCTGCTAAATTTGTAGCTTTTGAGAAAATGGAAGAACCGGCTACTCCTTCCCCTTTGCCTTTGCAAACAACAGTCTTAGAGACAAATGTGGAAAAATCATCAACTAATTTAAAACCTGTTCTCCAAATGCCTCAACTGGAACGCCCTCAAACAGATCTGGATCCTGGAGCTATCTTTCAAGTCAACTCGTCTGTCAAGACCTATAGTCCTGAACGAAGAGATGTGAACAATGTCAAACCTTTATTGACCGATATGGTCATCATTCAAGGAGGAAACGTTCTATCGCGGAAGCCATGATGGCAATCGCGATGAGATGCCCCGGCATCATATTACTCTCGCCAGCTTTGCCATTGATATTCATCCTGTCACCAATGAACAATTCGTCCGTTTTCTGGAGGTCATGGGTGGGGAAAAGGATAGTAATCACAATGATATCGTGCGGTTGCGCGATTCGAGAATCAAACGCAGCGGAGGAAAATTGAGTATAGAATCTGGTTATACGAAACATCCCGTCGTAGGTGTTACTTGGTATGGAGCGATTGCTTATGCCAAATGGGTGGGAAAAAGGCTGCCGACTGAAGCAGAATGGGAAATAGCCTCTCGCGGAGGACGCGAAAATGTTCTTTACCCTACTGGGGATGATATAGAAAAAACGCAAGCAAATTTCTTTAGTTCAGATACAACAGCCGTGATGAGTTATGTAGCCAATGAATTTGGGCTCTACGACATGGCGGGAAATGTTTATGAGTGGTGCCATGATTGGTATGGCTATAATTATTATGAAATGTCTATTCAAGAGCCTGAAAATCCTCTAGGACCTCTCCAAGGAGTCTATCGTGTATTAAGGGGAGGGTGTTGGAAAAGTTTGAAGGAAGATCTTCGTTGTTCTAGACGGCATCGCAACAATCCCGGAACAGTTAACGGAACTTATGGATTTCGTTGTGCAACAGATGTTCAGCTTCAGAGGGAACCATGAGAAATGGAAAAATAGAAGTTCTTTTTGTCTGCATGGGAAATATTTGCCGTTCTCCTGCCGGAGAAGGGATTCTCAAACACTATCTACTGCATGACTCTTCTTTACGAATCCATGTAGAAAGTTGCGGAATTGGAGATTGGCATGTAGGACAAGCTCCTGATAAACGTATTCAAGAAGCTTCAACAGCAAGAGGCATTGTCTTGACGAGCCGGGCACAGCAGTTTCAGCATCCCTTTTTAGATCAATTTGACTACATTTTAGCCGCTGATAATGAAGTGCTTAAACATCTCTATCACTATGCGAAAACTCCTGAGCAGAAGGCTAAAATCTCCTTAATCACAGCTTTTAGCTCTTATTATTATGGACAAGAAATCCCAGATCCTTATTATCAGCCAAATGGTGCATTTGAACTCGTGTTAGACATGTTGGAGGAGGCCTGTCAAGGATTGTTGGATCATCTTCGAAAACAACAATAAGTCATTTTATTGATTGCAAAATAGTCCTCAATGCTTTATGATCCCTGATCTTCAATCCTAAAGTCTGTGTTTAAGGAATACAATGGTGATTTATGAAACTTCTATTATCTAAACCTCGAGGTTTTTGCGCTGGAGTTGAACGGGCCATAGAAACAGTAGAGAAAGCCCTGGCCCTTTGGGGAGCTCCCATATATGTAAAGCATGAAATTGTTCATAATCGGCATGTTGTGCAAGGTTTAAAAGAAAAAGGGGCTATCTTCATTGAAGATCTTGAAGATGTTCCCGTGGGTGCTAGGCTGATTTATTCTGCCCATGGTGTTTCACCCGCTGTCAGGGAACAGGCACGTGCTCGCCAGCTCATTGAGATTGATGCAACTTGCGGATTAGTTACCCGTGTGCATTCTGCTGTCAAACGTTTTGCTGCTCAGGGATATCAGATTGTCTTAATTGGTCATCGCCATCATGTGGAGATTGTAGGTACTGCAGGGGAGGCTCCGGAGGTAACGACCATTGTGGAATCAGTTGAGGATGTACAGTGGTTGAAATTTTCTCAAGAAGACAAGCTTTTTTATATTACTCAGACAACGCTTAGCTTGGATGATGTCAAAGAGATTACTGAGGCATTAATTGCTAAATATCCCCATATTGAAACTTTACCTAGCTCTTCGATCTGTTATGCGACAACAAACCGGCAAATGGCTTTGCGTGAAATTACAGATTTAACCGACTTAGTTCTTGTTGTTGGAGATCCGAAAAGTTCCAATTCTAATCGTTTGCGAGAGGTTGCTTCCAAAAGGGAAATAGAATCTTACCTGATCAATGATGAAAAAGAAATCCAGCCCTCGTGGCTTGCAGGCAAACAAACCATTGGCCTGACTGCAGGAGCTTCCACCCCTGAAGAAATCGTTCAAAAGTGCATCCATCGTCTCATAGAATTAGGAGCTTCTGAAGTAGAAGATATTATTTATACTCATGAGGATGTTGTGTTTCAACTACCAAAACCTATCGTAAATGCACGTTTTGGTGTTGCTTAATTCTAGAGCTATTGATACATTGTATTTTTAAAGATCCCTGAACCATATAAATCATTTTAGAGAGGACATATATGCGCAAAATTGTTTTGACGGTTATGGCGTCTCTTTTAAGTTGTTCTGTTGCTCATGCCTTCTGGCCTGAAGCAATAGATTGATCACTTGAAGTAGGCGTTGGATATCGAAATGATACGATCAAATGGAAAACTAGAAGTCGCTTTGGTAATAGTTATGACAACTATTCTTGCGACAGCGGTGGTAATTCCGGAGGTAATTGTGATAATTTTATCGATCCTAACAATCCTGTTAGCAGGGTACGCTCTGAATTAGAGTGGAAGGATTTAAATATCTGGCAAATCGAAGCTAGAGGCAGATACGTGACTTGTGATAACATTTATCTGCGTGCTAATGGAGATTATGGATGGATTACAAGTGGGGAAAAAATCGCGACAGAGATTTTGTTGCCCTCAATAGAGAAAATAGAGGGGATGATGAATGCTCTAGTTATGGCTCCGATTACGGATCCAACCGAAATTCTCACGTACCCATTCAAACGTAAGAGGCCAGATAGATGACGCAAAGATTGCGGCCGGATACCAATTCATTAATGCGATGACAGCCTTGCCGTTGCACCACTTTTTGGTTATTCTTGGCATGGACAGCATCTGGAGAGATCGCCACTTAAAGCTGAGCAGTGAGTTCTGTGATGATTACACAGAAGGAAATGATAATCTCCTTGCTGTACAAAGGCAGCAAAGGGGCCGTAGTGATAGTTGTAGCTCTTCTGATTATGATGATGATTACAGCTGCTATTCCACCTCTTTTGATAATTACGGCTACTGCAGTAGCTACGACAGCTGTTATTCAAGTAACCGCAATCGTAGCAGATATCACACACGTTGGAATGGTTTTTTTATCGGATTTGATTTCGATTACCGTTTCTTGTGTGATTTTACCTTGTATGGCTGTTATGAATTCCATTGGGCACAATATCATGCAAGAGCTCGTTGGAATTTACGCGAAGATCTTTGTAACGGCTTCCGTCATCGTGCAAAGAACGCTTATGGCAATTATTTCGATATTGGCCTAAGATGGGATTTCTGCGAATGTCGGACTGTTAGTATTAAAGGGGAGTTCCAATGGTGGTATGCCGACCATGGACGTGACCGTGCTTTAATTGCTGATTGTCGAGACGGCAACGTAAAAACAAAATGCTTCTTGAATATCCCCCTACGTGATGTTAGATGGCACTCTGAAGGAGTTGCAGTCGATGTAGGAATGGTATTCTAACCTAAGGTTTTGCCTTGGGATTAATTTTGGCTAGGAATTTTTCCTAGCCATTTTTTTTGAACAGCCAGGCCGAGACGGCCTGATTACCTTTTTCGCTCAGATACCCGACAAGGAGGGTATCTGAACTGTTACTTTTTTCTAGCCTATTTCTTTCTCAAAAGATGGCTGTGCAATTGTCATTTTCGTTAATACACTTAATCTTGCTTCTTTAGGTGTTCCATAAACAACAAAAAATTGATTGGCCAAGGCTGCAATCGCGCGTATGATTCCCCCGTGTTTAAGGGATAATGCGGATGCAATTCCTTTAATTGATGTCCCAAAGACGCAGAAAAGGCAGGGTGTTTGGAGAAAAAAGAAAAGAAGAACCAGTGATGAGGTGATTTTCGGTTATATACCCAGCAGTAATTGTTTCACCTTCTTGGAGAACTCCAGGACCCTCTAAGTCAAATTCAAATATTTTTTCCGCTACATCGAGTTTATTTTGTATTTTCCAAATAATCGAGGGGATATTGGAATCTAGTCTTGAATAAAACGCAGTTTTAGGTGGAAAATTGCCTGGAAAATCGGAAGAAAAACTTAAAGGGGCATTAACAATAGAAGAGGATAGAACTCTGTTTCCTAGAACTTGCAAAAAACAACGCTGAATACGCCTTGGAGCCCCATCACTGCTACTACCTTTATGAACCATAATTTTTGCTTCTGATTTTGTATTTTCTTTAATTACCATATTGGTGATCGGATGGTTGAACTGAAGCTCTACATCGTATTTTTTAACAAACTTCCTAGTTTGAATATCAAAGCATTGTATTTCACGAGTGCTAAGTGCTCCATATAGCAAACCTCCTTGGACTAAGAGATGAGTAGGGATAATGTCGGTATGATTGTGATATTTATTTTTCTTCTTTTTGGCTTGGAAAAAAGGCTCCTCCTTGATAATCCCATCCTCTATAAAACAACGGAAATAGGATAGAGGAGCTGTTTGAGGGACAAGACAATGCTGGTTGCAAAAAACTTTCCATAGAATTTCATCCTTTGATAAGTTGTTCCATCTCGTGCATACTTGTGAAACATTTCGCACAATCTCATTCGGATTAAGATTCATAAAAACCTGAAGCAAGCATTCATCAGGTATACTAGTTGGTTCCATATTCTTGATTCCTTGTTGTTATTTATTTTTTAATTTTTTGGTTTTTGATATCTATTAAAAAATTTTGTAAATAATTTAAAATCAATAAGATAGAATATATTTAATGGCTGTATTTTGTAAATCAGAAATAAATACAAATTCTATTTTTATTGTTTATTGAGAAGAGCTAAGGCTAATCAGAAAATGAAAGACACGAGCAGGGGTTTTCATCAGGATGGACATGATGGACAGGATATATCAAGAAGTGGTTGATGATTTGATAGAGAGGTGTTGTTATTGGTAAACACTCTCCCTTCAGATCTTCGTTTATCCTGTACATTATGTCCATCCTGATAAAAGATAGATATCTCATTTTAGCCAGGGTTAGCCCGTTTTTTGTTCGGTGAGAAAAAGCTGTCTTTCTACTGATTTTTTGATAAAGTTTAGATATTATTTTTTTATCTTAAGCCATTTAAATTAAGAGTAGATCGACATTGTGAGTAAGTTTTACTCCCTGATTTTCTCCCTAGACAATATGATGGAACTCGAATCACATCGCATCGGATGACTGATTTGCTTCCCGTTGTTTTGGCCAAAATTGGTGGGTCCTCATCAGCAACCGGCCTGATCTTATTTTAGCCATTTGGCCGGAGATTATAGGGCCTAGCTCGCTTCTATGACACAAGCTGTTTCTTTCATAGATGGGATTCTAAGCATTAGAGTCAAAAATTCTACTCTACATAGTTTGCTAAGCCAAAATGAGAAACCGCGCATTCTCAAATTGCTAAGACAAAAATTTCCCCATGTTGAAATCAAAAATATTTGTTTTCGCATAAATTAGAGAAAACTAATCTAATGTCTCAAGTATCATCAAATTCAGAACTCCTGACGTTATGAAAAAGCAGACAATGCTAGCTCTATTACAATGCTAGAGGGGCTTCAAGCTGTGCGTGAGCGCCCTGAACTACATAGGCGATACAGCGTTAGCGGGATGGCATTATTTAGTCTATGAAGTTGTTGATAATTGTATTGACGAGGCGATTGCGGGTTATTGTACTGCCATCGCTATCGTTGTTGATAAAGATGGGTCAATTTGCATCGAAAATAATGGCAGAGGCATTCCCGTTGAAAAGACATGAAAAGAGTCTATAAAGCAAGGTAGGGAAGTTACTGCTTCTTGGAAAGTCGTGATGACAATCCTGCATGCTGGCGGAAAATTTGACAAAGACTCCTCTATAGGTATTCAGCGGATTGCACGGTGTAGGCGTTTCCTGCGTTAATGCCCTGTCCAAAAAGATGATTGTGCAGTTTACAAGCAGGGTAAAATATACGAAATCGAGTTTATGAAGGGAAAAGTTGTACGCCCTGTTGAGGTTGTAGGGGAAACAGATAAGAGAGGAACGTCCGTTTGGTTTTGGGTTGACGATTCCATTATGAACGTCACAGAATTCGATTATGATATTCTCGTTAAACGCTTTCGTGAATTGGCATTCCTCGAATCGCGGAATCAATATTTTTTTTGTGATGAAAAACATCCTGAAAGGGAAATTGTTAATTTTTGTTATGATGGGGGCTTATTTTCATTTGTGGCTTATCTCAATTAGTAACAAAGAACCTCTTTTGTAAAGCTGATTGATTTTGTGGCTCATGGCAAGGTGATGATGCCCCCATTGAATTTGAAGTGGCGATGCAATGGAATGATGGCTACATCGAGAACATTTACTCTTATGTAAACAATATTCCCACTCGTCAGGGCGGAACGCACTTAACGGGATTTTCAACTGCTCTCACCCGCGTGCTCAATAACTATATCAGAGCAATAATCTTCTGAAAAGCGACAAAATTGCCATTGGTGGCGAAGATATGCGCGAGGGCTTGACGGCTGTCATTTCCGTCAAAGTTGCTATTCTTCAGTTTGAAGGCCAAACGAAAAAATGTTTGGGCAACAGCGATGTAGGCACAGTAGTGCAGCAAATCACCGGAGAGAACTGACGATTTTTCTGGATGAGAATCCTGCTACAGCCAAGATGATTGGAGAAGGCAATTATCGCTGCCCAAGCACGCGAGGTGGCCCGTAAAGTACAAGACGACGAATGAAGCAAAAAAAAA
>CAWCVY010000059.1:0-36884 GCA_963799115.1 uncultured Chlamydiae bacterium
ATGGAAACCCATACTAAAAGCAAAGCAAACAAATTAAGCGATGAAGAAATCGATGCACTCGCTGATGAAGCTAAAAACACAAAAGTAAAAGATTGAAGCCCAAAATAAAGAATACCAAGTCATAAATGCTTAAAAGAGTTGTATGCGACGTTAATATTTATATAAGCGCTTTAATGAACCCTAAGGGAGTTCCTGGTTTGATTGTTGCTTATTGATTGAAAAACAAGAGCTTTGAAATTGTTATCTCTACATCCATTATTGAAGAATTCCAAAGAGTTCTTTTATATCCAAAAGTAAGAAAATTCATAGGGTTCACAGACTTCGAATTACACCGCTGGGTGGAAGCTCTCATCGTTTGTTCTCAAATGGTTGACCCTCGTTTTAAGCATGACACTATTGTTCAAGAAGATCCCGATGATGATCGTTATATAATTGCAGCTCTAGAAAGCGAGTCTTGTTACCTTGTCACAGGAGACAGGCATCTACTTAATCTGTCGTATTCTGGTCCAGTTAAAATATTGACTGCTCGGGAATTTCTTGACACAATCAATACCTAAGCTGCTTATGAGATAAAATAGACCAACGCATGTAAAGCAGCAGCAGTCCTTATATCGAGCTATCACTTTAATTTTAATTTTGATAAAATTTTGTAATTAATAAAATTAATGGGTATAAGATGATTTATGTTCCCTACATTTACACATCTTGCATAACCTCAATTCCTTCCCCTGCCCCTGCCCCTGCCCTTGCCCTATTAGCGTTGTTTTTGAGCCATTTTCACCAGCATAGACACGATGCTAATCAGCAGTTCTCGTCCTTTGGTATATCATTCTTCATTCACAAGCTGCAATCGTTGACACACATCCAAAATTCCCGCGCATTCTGTACAGACCTTTTAGCCATCCGATAAAATCGAGCTTTTCATCGATGGAATATGCTCCCGCTCCTTCTGCAATATTCAATGGTATTGACAAACCCTCACGTTGAAGCTGATCGCTTAAATAGGCCCTACCCCGAGGTAAATGTTCTATTATAACATCCGCAAGTACAACAAATTCTATTGCCACTTGGTATACGGTTAATTTTTCATGGTCTAAAAGAATTCGTTTCTGCACTGGAGAAATGGCGATTGTCATATTTTAACTCCCAATTTTCAATCCCTGCGATCAGATTGAATCGCAATCCAAATCTTTTTCTTCTGTTTCGATATTTATCACTCAAAATTTTAAATCGTTTTAAGCGCCCTATTACATTTTCATTTAAAGCTCGCTTTAAAGAAATATCACGATTCATCTGCTTTTCATCTCTTGTAAGAGCTTCTCCTCTTGATCGTTTTTTGGGCAGTAGACTGTATTTTGAAGTTTTTTTATTCCGGTATACCCAGAATCAACGATTCCTTGAACCGTTTGAACCCAACGTACCTTACTGTCTTTGAATAGCTTAAAATCATGTCTCTTCCCATTGCAAAAGTTCGTGCATATGATCAAACTCGACTGTTTATCTACAACGACCTGACTCTTTAGCGTATGCCTTTTCTTTTTCCCGGAATAATATCTTTTCTGTTTGTTATTTCTATTTCTGATCCGATTTTTCCATCGGATCTTTTTTTTTTGGCCTTTCTATCGGGCTTTCAGTAGCATCAATCAAAATCACTTCAAATTCAGTGTCACTTTTAAGCAGAGCCTTCTTTCCAGGAAGAGAAAATTCTTTGCTTTTAATTAAGATGTCTTCAATCCACTTGCAATTTCTATAGCAGGCACTTTCACTCAGCCCATAACTTTGTCCTAAATGAAAATAGGTCCTGTATTCTCTTAAGTATTCCAGGGCCATAAGTAATTTATCTTCGACGACGAGACAGAAGGCTTTCCTCCCTGGGACATTCTCTGCTTCTCGGCCTCTTTAACTATTGAAATCATTTGTACAAAAGTCTCCTTTCGTACTCCTGTTAATCTTCTAAATTCAGTGGGCGGAAGTTTCTGTATAGCTTCGTATTTTTGCATAAATGGCCGATAGATTTAAGAAGCAGACCCTTATATTAAAAAATAAAATTGCGTGCCAGAACTTTTTCGGGCAAGGGCAAGGGCAGAGGCACGGGCAAGGGATTGAGGTTATGCAAGATGTCTATTAGGTGACTCCACGGAGAAGGGCTTCCATTTTATCTACCAATTTATTCCAGACAAGGTTAAGAAACTCTTCGTCTTCAACGTCTTTTAAAAAGTGCGAATTATCATTGATCCACTTATTCACCTGTGGCGCAATCGTAAGGCCTTTAATTGTTGTAAGAGAAATGCCGAATAATTTTCTTGCTTGTTTTTCACTAAGATTCTCATCCAAAATCATTGAAAATAAAGCAACCGGGGTTTCTAAAATATACCGAAATTGTTGAGCCTTAATATAATCTTCAAATTCCATTTCTCTAGTTGAAGCCCAAATCAGAAAGCATTTTAATAAAGAATCAATTGTATATTCTTTTATAAATTCTCGCATTTCGCGGCCTCTAAGCTCACAATAAGGGCCTATCTTTACAGGAATAAAGCCATAATTTAAACAAAATTGCTCACTCATTTTTATGGAATCGATCGTTACTAAATTTGCTCGTCCTGTTAGTTCGCCTACCTTGGGTATTAAAAGAAAGGCAATATTCGGAAAACCATCATTAATCTGAGCACATTCATTTCTATATTTTTCAGCTTCTATATGACCCATAAATGCATAGGGACTTTGGGTCTGCTCAACATCACTTACTCCCCTATATTCCCCTATGATTTCCTGTGGAGAAAAATCTTGATTTGCAAACAACCCTAATCCAGGCGAAGAATATAAAAGAGACCCCATGGAATTCTTAGAAACTTCTCTCAAAACATGCAAAGGAGGAGATCTTAAAAAGTCGATATATTCAAATTTCCTGAGGGGTATTATTGAAGGGCTTTCCAAGAAATTTTAAAGCCATTCAAAATGAGATAGAGAATACTCATGAGGATTTTAACATCTGTGTGATATTTTTAAGAGGGTAAAGTAAAAAATGGATTAAATTCCAGCCCAAAAACCAACGGTCTTTGTTAATGTCTGGTCTGTTTTAGATTTGCCAAACGTTTTCTCCCTACCAAGCGATGTTAGTGTTGAGGGAAACAACTTACTTTCTTCGCAAAAATAAGTAAAAGTGCGACCATATAATATGGGCATTTTGCCAAAGGCATCGGAAGCCAACTCCAATAATACTGATTCATTAATATAATCATAATAAGACACAACCATAATATTTAAATTGATAGATAATAACATATTGTGTTATTTTTTATTACTGATTACTAAAATAAAAATTTAAGGTATAAATAAAATGAATAATATATTATCTTCTAGTTTTAGATTATCCCTCATGGGAGGGGCTGGTTATTTATGTGGTAAGTGTTTAGGAACTAATCCTAAGCTAAGTGCACTTGTGTGGGTTGTCTCACAGGCTTTTTTTGAAATTATGCTCAACAAAACGGTTGTTGAGGCTATTGTCAATATGTCTGTACGCGCAGGAACCAACCTTGCATTCCCACTAGGGTTAATATCTTATTTAGTAGCTGCTGTTGCTATGAGAGAATTAAAGGTGACAACAAATTTAGCTCAAACTGTTATAGCCACCTTAGCATTGATTTATAGCTCTAAGAACCTGTTCAAAATCTTTTGTTAGATACAATAAACTACCACAGAGCCCACAGAGAACACAGAGAGGGGTCTTATGAATTATTTAATTAATCCAGATATATCTGAAGAAATAGATGGGCGTGAAACTGATCCATTAACGGGTAATATCATTGGGGCCGCTATTGAACAATAGCCCCAATACATGAAGCACAATTACTGTCTTATTTACGGCTTTATGGAACCTGTACTCGAGGATTGCTTATTAATTTTAATGTAAAGCGATTAATAGATGGCATTTGTCGAATGAAGATATAAACCCCTCTCTGTGTTTTCTGTGGGCTCTGTGGTAGTTTTAACTGCTGAAGTGTTCGACACTAAAATTTTTTAGGCAAAGAAAGTTTCGAGAAATTGTCTATTTAAAAGATTTTGAACAGGCTCTAAGATTGTTGTAAAATTGCTACCACCCTTCATAGAATTTGAGCAATACTAGAAACCCTCCTAAATTAATGCGATTCTCCCGCCAAGAATAGGCCGGGGTTGGGACAGCAGCGACTCTCCAACTTTTCCGATGCATATGAAATGTATTAGAATAAAGTCTAAGGCAAAAAACGTTCACGCTGATTGGGTTGGGGCAAGAGACATTCTGTCTGAGGAAAAAAACGATGCCGATTGCGTGCAACCAATCGATAGGCCCAATTGAAAAGAAAAGCCGGTAAAAAAGAAAGCCACCCAACGAAAACCCACACACCTCCCAACAGCCAGGCAATCCGTAAAGCTCCCTTAGCCAAAACATAGGTCTTTGGCTGAGATGACCGGTAGTTTTCAATTAATATGAGACTATCCACATTTTTGAACTCCGGCGGCAGATTTTGCAAGTATTTATCAGCTGTCTGTCCTTGTAAGGGAGCAAAAACAAATCGCTGATGTTCGTCTATTTTTAGAAGAATTTGCACAATGCGATCGCAAAGACCGCATGTCCCATCATAAAATACGAGATGGCTTAAACGATCGTCCATTTTAGACCCATTAAATTGTTTACCATTTCACCATAATCCTTGAAGGGAATTCGTTGCAAATCATTCATCCAGAAATCTTTTTCTCTCATTTGTGTATACCCACTTAAACTGAAGAATTATGCAAGAAGTCTATTATAAATTTACCTTTGGTGGGTTGCGTTTTAACTCATCAAATTGCTTGGCTAACTCATTCGCTTCTTCATCAGAGCATTGGCTGCTTTGAATGCGGATTTTAATTGCCTCCCGTTTTTCCATCCAATTGCGATCCAAAATCTTCTGAATTGTTTCCACAATCTGCTGCTCTGCGCGTTCCTTATTGACTTTCTTTTGCAATAGATCCGACAGAACGAGCTGCCCCTCCGCATCGTCTAAATCAATCACTAGAGAGAGAAGATCGCAAGGACGATGATTTTCATAATTTTCAATGTAAATTTCAAAAATTTTCTGACAAATCGATACATGCAAGTGGTCCTTGGTGAGATTTGCCCGCACAAGATCGACAAGGCTTGTTCGTTCTTGTCCTAAAAGAAGCAGCCAGCGCAAAAGATCAGTTTCCAAGATCCTGTCAGGATCAATTGTCTGCATACCTATACTTGCACTTCTCTTGATGTAAATGTTGGGAAGAGCTTCCCTCCCCACTCCCACATATTCCTCGGGAACTTTCATTAAATGCGCAAGTTTGCGCAATGTTTCATGGACCATGACTGGATGATCCCATTCTCGAATCAGCTTAGCAGCATTCTGGATTAGTTCGCTTTTGCCTGCTGGAGAATCCAAATTTAATTGACTAGACAGATGCTTGATCAGAAAAGTCAAGTAATCCCCGCTTTTCTCAAGTTCTTTTAAAAAAGATTGGGGTCCAAACTCTTTTAAAAAAGCATCGGGATCTTGTCCTGCAGGCAATTGAACCACCCGTACTTCAATCCCCTCTTTTTGGAAAAGATGGCCGATTTTCGCTGTTGCTTCTTGCCCTGCCTGATCCGAATCTAATGCTAAAAAAACTTGGTTGACTCCAAGATTGACAAGCTCTTTAACATGCCCTTCGCCAAAAGCAGTTCCCTGACCCGCCACAGTAAAATTGAATCCTTCTTGAATCAACCGCAAGGCATCTATCTGCCCCTCGACGATGATTGCTCTGCGCTCTTTGGCAATTCGCCGGCGGGAATAGTTGAATCCGAACAAAACGCGCGATTTCTTAAAAAGAGGGGTTTCGGGAGTATTGATATACTTGCCCCCAAAAGTCTCTTCTTTGTATTTACGCCCGGAAAATCCGATCACTTCCCCATTATAGTGATGAATGGGAAATAGGATTCGATCGGAAAAAAAATCACGCCATTTCCCTTCCTTAGTCGATGTCAGTAATCCGGCCTCTTGGAGAACATCATCCCTTACGCCTTTGACTTGCATTGCTTTCCTCAAAATACCCGGAACCTTAGGGGCCATACCAATTCGGAAGTGGCTGATAAACTCAAGGTCAAGGCCACGCCCATACAAATAATGTAAAGCTTCCTGCCCCTCTTCAGTATGGAGAAGGTAAAAGTGAAAAAAATGACTCGCATAATCCAAAGCTTCTTTTAATAAAGCTTTGCTTGGCCCCCGTTTTTCTTGAGGTTCGTCGACTTTTTCGAGATGTACATGAAAACGCTGCGCTAAGCTTTCAACAGCATCTGAGAAGCTCATCTTTTGATGCATCATTAAAAATTGGATCGCGTCTCCATGAGCACCACAACCAAAGCAATGGTAATGGGAATCTCCTTTTTGCAGGATAAATGAGGGCGTTTTTTCATCATGAAAGGGGCAGAGCCCTTTATAAGAAGCTCCGCTGCGTTTAAGTTCGACATAGGAAGAAAGGACTTCAACCAAATCCACTCTCTGCCTCAAAGTCTCCAAACTTTCTTTATTAAAAACGGCCATAGAAATACTGCTCCACAAAAAGATATCTATACACAAACAACCTGAAGAATTGGTTTTTCGGCTGCGTCAAAGCCCCGGGAACTTTCACGTTGCCCAAAAACAATTCTTCAGGTTGTTTGTGTATATTGTGCCTAGAGAAGAAATTGTAGGCAAGGCATAGCATCAATGATAGTTGTATATTTTTTATGCAGTTTTTATTAAATATTTTATATTATTTTATTTAATATAATTTACTTATAATGCTATTTTTGATAAATAGAATTACATAACCACTTTTAGAAATACAAATAATTAAGATATACCTGTAAAAATTAAGATTAGTATTGACTAGAATAGACTATTTGTTTATATTAGCGTATAGTTAAAAATTGGTTTGGATGCCAATTCGATCAAAAACCTCAATTTTTGATTGGTAAAAACTGCGGAATTATTCACATAAATTTATCAAAGGAGAAATACAATGACTTTAAGAGAAACTGGGTTAAAGTTCCTTAATGCTTCATTATCAGCCACTCTTCACGGAATTGGCGCAGCAGCATCCGGCGCATTGTTTGGTTACGTTTATAGCAAACTAGCACATATTTCAACCCCTCAAGCTGTTAAAGCTTATGCAATATTCCATGCTATTAATAACATCATAAGAAGCTTTGCTAATGCCTGGACAAACAGAGTAGGCACTAAATGCTTGTTTTTTGGTACGCAAGTGATTATTGCTAATGCCATTGCAATTCCCGAATTAAGAAAACGAGGTCTTATGGGAGATAAATTGATGTACTTACAGTGTTTTGGTACCATGATGGTTGCGGCTAGTTGTTTAATAGGTTTCATATTTAGAGATAACCTTCAACAAAAAGTAGATGAACTTTCCAAAAAGGAACAAGCAGCAAATGAATTTTACAAACAGCAACAAGAAGCCTAAAGTTATTTCCGTTGCCCAACTCCAACAGCCTAAGCACAACGGGCTGATTTGCTTGTTGGAATAATGCCGCGCATTCACCCAGTTGAATGCCGCGGATTCACAAATAAGATAACTCCTGCTTGCCTCAGACAATCCTTTCCGCTATGATTGCCCCATTATGGAACAAATTTGCGGCTACATCGAAAGACTCACTTTTCATAACCCCGAAAATGGTTATACCGTTGCCCAACTCCAACAGCCTAAGCGCAACGGGCTGATCTGCATTGTCGGAATAATGCCGGGCATTCAACCGGGTGAAACCGTGCGGTGTTTCGGCCAATGGAAAAATCACTTGACCCATGGCCGACAATTTGAGATCGATCATTTTCAGGTAGAGGCACCTGCCGATTTAGTGGGGATCCGCAAATACTTGGGATCGGGTCTTATCAAAGGAATAGGACCTAAATTTGCCGGCCGCATCGTCGATAAATTTGGCCTAGATACGCTTACCATCATCGAAAATTCTCCGGAAAAACTCCTTGAAATTCCTCGCCTCGGGGCAAAAAAGATGGAGAAAATCAAAGCCTGTTGGCAGGAGCAAAGGTCCATTCGCGACGTCATGGTTTTCTTGCAAACTTATGGGGCCAGCCCCGCCTTTGCTCAAAAAATCTTTAAAACCTACGGCAGCGAAAGCATCGCCAAAGTCAAAGATAATCCCTATGCCCTTGCCAGAGACATCTTCGGCATTGGATTTAAAACAGCCGATGCGCTGGCGCAAAAAATGGGAGTAAATCCAGACTCCCCTCAACGTATAGATGCAGGCATCGAATATGTTCTCATGCAATTATCCCTTGACGGCCATGTCTGCTATCCGGTTAATGAACTGCTTGGAGAAGCCGGGAAAACCTTAGAAGCGCCTACTCAGCAAATTGAAGAACGGCTCACTATCCTTCATCAAGAAGGACATGTGGAGATTAAAGAGGTCTGGGAAGGAGGTCAAAAACGTCCCTTCACTTGGCTAAAAAAGCTTTATATTGCCGAGATGGGCATCGTGCATGAGCTGCGCCGAATCAAAAGGGGGGTCTCTTCCCTCCGTTCTATCAGCTCGGAAAGGGCGTTGACATGGGTTCAAGAAGAGCTGCATATTCAATTAGCTGTAAATCAACAAAAAGCTGTGGCTAGTGCTATCACCGGTAAACTACTCATTATTACAGGCGGTCCCGGCACAGGCAAAAGCACCATTACGAATGCTATTTTAACAATCTCGAGCAAGCTAACCCAAAAAATCTGCTTGGCTGCCCCCACAGGTCGTGCAGCTAAACGTATGAGTGAAATCACAAAATGCAAAGCATTTACGATTCATAGCTTATTGGAGTTTGATTTTCGAATCCAAGGATTTAAGCGCAAACGTGATAATCCTTTAGACTGCGATCTAATAATTGTAGATGAAGCCAGCATGATTGATACCTACCTCATGTATGCGCTCCTTAAAGCTCTCCCTGACCATGCGCGTGTAATTTTTGTCGGAGATATCAATCAATTGCCCAGCGTGGGCCCTGGAAACGTCCTCAAAGATATGATTGGCTCATTAAGTTTGCCTGTCACTACATTGACCGAAATTTTCCGTCAAGCGGCCGGTTCCCACATCATCACCAATGCCCACCGTGTCAACAAAGGAATTTTTCCTCAACTTTACAATGGCCATGACAGCGATTTTTTCTTTATGGAAGCAGAAGAAAATCAAGATGTTTTAAATACCATCATCAAGCTTGTCTCTCAACGATTGCCTAACCGTTACGGTTTTAATCCCACGCTGGACATTCAGGTTTTGGCCCCCATGAAAAGAGGGGTGATTGGAACGGAAAATCTTAACCAGATGCTTCAACAAATTCTCAATCCTAAAGAGATGGCCCTCTTTCGGGGCGGACAAAAATTTCAAGCCGGCGACAAAGTTATGCAAACACGCAACGACTATAAACGGGAAGTATTTAATGGAGATATTGGTTTTATTGAATCAATCGATTCCGACGAACAGCAGGTGCTCATTCGTTTTGAGGAACGGGAAGTTGTCTATGACTATAGCGATCTCGATGAACTGATGTTGGCATATGCCATCTCCATTCACAAATTCCAAGGCAGTGAATGCCCTTGTGTTGTTATGCCGGTGCACACCAGCCATTTTATGCTGCTTCATCGCAACTTGCTTTATACAGGCATTACACGCGGCAAAAAATTAGTGGTTCTGGTAGGGACTAAGAAAGCCTTGGCAATTGCAGTGAAAAAGGATGATGTGCTAAAACGCCACACCTGTTTACAACAATCATTAATGGAATGGCTATAAAAAGGTATTAAATGGCTAAAAGAAAAAAACGAAATTCCTCTCCCTTCAATTTTTTATTAGCACGGCTTGCTAAAAAATCTTCCATAGGCGGCCTCATTGTGCTGCTCGCATGGACGCTTTATCAACTGATCGGCACTATTCACCTTCCACAATCGATTCGTTTACCTGCTTCAGACGAACCTGTGGCATTATATGCCAATCAGACACACGATGATTTGAATCATTTGTATCAAAAAGCCATTGGATCAGCCCAAAAATCCATTACCCTCATCATTTATGCCTTAACAGACGACCAAATTATTCACGCCCTCAGCCAAAAAAGTGAAAGTGGCATACCCCTCCATATTGTCTGCGACGCTAAAGCTTCAAGAGGAATTGGGCGAAAATTACCTAGGGCATTCATTATCAAAAGATTATTAGATAAAGGATTTGTCCACCAAAAAATACTGATTATCGATGAAAAACAAATTATATTAGGATCAGCCAATCTTACTCCTGGCTCATTGAATAGCCATGGCAACCTTGTAGCTGCAATTGAGAACCCTTCTCTGGCTCAAGCATTAAATGCAAGGGCAAAAAGCATGGATGAGGAGGGAGGGGCGATGCCCTTTCCCTACCGTGAAACGACGGCTGGAAATCAGAAGCTGGAAATTTGCCTTTTACCAGATGATACTACTGCTGCCAAACGCATTATCGATCATTTGCGAGCGGCCCGGAAAACAATTAAAGTGGCCATGTTCACCTGGACAAGGGTCGATTTTACCCAAGAACTTATTGCAGCAGCCAAGCGCGGTGTTAAGGTTGAAACCGTTATAGACCGTTATCAAGGCAAAGGGACAAGCGCCAAAATTGTGAAGATGTTGGATGAGGCAGGAATTCCTGTGCGCCTCAGTACCGGTCAAGGTTTATTGCATCATAAATTTGCCTACATTGATGACAACTTTCTGATTAATGGTTCGGCTAATTGGACAAATCAAGCCTTTAAGGACAATGACGATTATTACATTGTTGTCTCTCCTTTAACGACAGAACAGAGAGACAAAATGAATCAACTATGGGAGGCCATTCAACAACAATCGGCGAAACCGGTAAAGAACAGATGAATAATCTGTTCTAGTATATAATCAATAATCAGGAATTGCATGATAAGATCGCATCAATTTTTTTTATTTTGTTATTCTCCTGCATATCTTGCCCATGCTATTCACCTAATCTTTTTTTGAAAGACATACGCATCAAGCTAATTCAAAATTTCAAAACATAAAAATTTTATAATAAAGATTTTAAATAAAGAACAGGATCTGCAGGATCGGCTAACGCCGGCAGGATAATTAAGACGATAGATCATATTCTATTTCTATAGTGAAAGTTAGTTTTTTTTATTTATTTTGTTTATCCTACCGCCACAGGCGATCATGCCTATCCTGTTTTTTTTAGTAAAAATCATGTCAACGCTTGTGCTTATTCCTTGAAGCAAACAAACTATTTCCAGCATTTGATCCTGTTGTTTTTCTTGTATTTGTGGTAGCTTATGGTACCAACTTGATGAAAATGAAAAAGCCAAATTAGACTTTTAACATGAAAATTGCACTTTTGGGCTATGGAAAGATGGGTCGCTTGACCGAGCAGGTTGCGCTTTCCAAAGGCCATCAAATTTCCCTCCGCTTTTCCCCTCGTGATGAAAATCTAAAAGATTATCTTCAAGAGCTTGCAAAATGCGATCTGGCAATTGATTTCAGCTATGCTAGGGGTGTTCTAAATCATCTGCAGCTTTGTTTATCTCAGAGAAAACCTTTGGTCATTGGTACAACGGGATGGGAAGAACAACTTCAAACAGCGCAGCATTTAGTCAACGAAGCCCAAGGAAGCTGCCTTTATGCCCCTAATTTTTCGATCGGGGTCTTTCTTTTTCAACAAATTGTCGAATATGCCGCTTCCCTTTTCCAATTGTTCAGCAATTACGATGTCAGCGGAATTGAATACCATCACCAACAAAAATTGGACTCTCCCTCCGGCACCGCCAAATTATTGGCGAAACGTTTGTCCGAGAAGATGCCGCGGCTTCACGATTTTGCCTTCTCCAGTGTGCGTTGTGGACATATTCCTGGTACCCATACTCTTCTTTTTGACAGCTTGGGAGATACCGTGACCCTGACTCATCAGGCCCGGAACCGCGAAGATTTTGCCTCTGGAGCAGTCATGGCTGCGGAATGGCTGCTGAAACGCAAAGGTTTTTTTACATTAGAAGATATGATGTCGAATTTAAAAGAGGGGCCCTTAAACTAGTACATCAACCCATTTAAATTGACGTATTTGAGCTATGCGAAAGCTCCCGCGGTTGAACGATCGCAAGTGGGTCAATATTAAGTCAATATGAACCCACTTGCGATCGTTCAACCCCGGGGCTTTGGCATGCTCAAATACGTCAATTTAAGTGCGTTGGTGTACTAGCCATGCGTTACGATTGCCTAAATGTCGATCACTTTATTTTTCTTGCCTTATTATTTTGGTTAATATATAGTTAAGAAACGGCAAAATTTTTTGCTTAAACAGTAATGCAAGGTAAAGTTATGAAAACCATTTCCAGAAGTATCTATATACTTGAGAGATTGTGTTATATAAAACCTCCACAATCTTTCATGTTAAATAAATCTATTCTCTCTTCTTCCCATCGGCATCATCATTGCCATCATGCGCGGTAATTCCGCACTTATTTTCTAAATATATTTTTCGCTAGTGAGCCTTATACAAAAACAATTCTGTAGGTTGTTTGTGTATAAAGTAGTTTCGTAACAAGAATCTGGGCACGTTTTGTCGCCTTGAATTTCATGCTGCCTGCGCTCCTGCGAATACCCAAATAAAATCGTAATAAACAAGGAGTAATCTTTATGAATGCTATAAATAGCATCAACTTAAGCCAGTTAAATCAACAAACATATTACACCACGATACCGGCCTCCGATAAGCTGGAGAAAATCGCAAGGTTATATGCAGAAGCGTTCGCCGATCCACCGTGGAACGAATACAAAGTCTGCCCCAATCGCCACTACTTTGGAAGAGAAGCTCAGGTCCAAACGATTTGCGACAAATGTGATAAGGAGCTGACACTAGCCTATCCGGAAGACCAGACAGTCGATTATATCGCCAAAGAGGTTGGTAAACTAAACAGTGCCCTTATCTTGTTTGAAGATAAGCAGGGGGATGTGTGTGCGGCCGGTTGGGGATTTTCTTGTACTATACAGGAGTTTCAATCCAAATACCAAACCCAAGCCATGCAGGAGATAAGCGAGAAGGCTTTAAGGGACAAAGGAGACACCTTTTTTTATTTGTCTGAAATTATGGTGGACAAAAGAGCCAGAAATCAACAAATAGCCACCAAAATCGCCAAATTGCTCCTTGAGCGGGCAAATACATTAGGATGGAATATGATTCTGCGTACGCACAATGAGTCTCCGATGGCGCGCATTGCAAACAAACTTTCAATGGATCTGATCGTCAAAGAAGATTCAGAGATCGAAGGAAGAGTTTTGTACTTGTCGAACCCCTAATTTGATATTCAGCAAAGCGCTATTTCGTGCGCTTTGCTGTGTTATAATCCCTTTTTTGCTATACAGGTCGTGAATGAAGAACCGGTACGTGCCCGTGCGACACGAAAGAATACAACAAGGAAAACACCCCATGAACAGTGAAGAATGGCTAACGAAATTGATCGCCTTTAATACAACTTCCCTTCATTCCAATCTACCCCTGATCGATTTTATTGGAAATTGGCTCGATCATCTGGGTATTACTGTCAGCCTTACTTATAACTCCACGAAAAACAAAGCAAATCTGTTTGCCTCTCTTCCTGCCCACGACAAATCCTTAAAAGGGGGTTCTCTTCTCAGGGCATACCGATGTTGTCCCTGTCGAAGGCCAAGCATGGAAGACCGACCCTTTTTGTGCGACAAAGATCAACGGCCGCGTTTATGGCCGGGGAGCCTCCGATATGAAGGGCTTTATCGCAGTGGTATTGTCATTGATCCCTGAGTTTCAACGTATGCGCCTCAATCATCCACTCCATTTTGCCTTCTCTTATGATGAAGAGGTGGGGTGTTTGGGGGTCCCTTCGCTTATTGCTGATTTTCAACAACGTGGCATTCACCCCGCGGCTTGTATTGTCGGAGAACCTACAGAAATGGCTCTAGTGATGGCACATAAAGGGATTAATTGTTTTCGGTGTCGTGTGCATGGGCATGCTGCTCATTCTTCGCTCGCTCCAAAAGGTTGTAATGCTATTGAACATGCCTCTAAATTCATCTGTTGGCTGCGGGATTTTGCCGATCAACTTAAAGATGAAGAGCTTCATGACAACTTTTATGATGTCCCTTTCACAACTTTAACAAGCACGATGATTTCGGGGGGAATCGCTGTGAATACGATTCCTGCTTTTTTTAGAGTTCCTCTTTGAATTTCGCAATTTGCCCCATGTTGATCCTAGTCAAATCTATAAGCAAATAAACGTCTACGTGAAGGAGCGTTTATTACCAGGCATGCGGAAAGAGTCTGTGGAGGCTTCAATCGAGATAGAACCCTTGAGCGAAGTTCCTTCCTTTCAAGCTTGCGAAGATGCCTTGATAACACAAACAGCCCTAGCAGCCACCAAAGAGATCAAGATAAGGAAAGTTTCTTTTGCCACGGAAGCGGGCTTCTTTCAAAAAGCAGGCATCCCCACCATAGTGTGCGGACCTGGAAGCATTATGGAAGCGCACAAACCCAATGAATTTGTGACACTGGAACAGCTGGCTAAATGTGAAGATTTTCTCCGTCGTTTATTACAAATGGGAAAAGATAACTAAACATTGTGATGGTAATAAAGCTTGTCCCCAAAATGGGATTTGAAATCCCAAAATGAGTCAAAAAATGGGATTAGCGCCTTAAAAATGAGATAAAATGGAATTCATTGAAAGATTCTTTAAAACTTTAGGGACAAGCTCTAGCTTTTTTTTATTTAGGCCTCGGGGAACAGGAAAATCAACATGGTTAAAAATCACATATCCAGAATCGTTATGGATTGATCTATTCAACCTCTGCTTGTCTTATGATTTACAATTATGAGATCTCGTAGTAATATTCTTAGGATAGGTCATTGTCAGGGCTTTTTAATATACACAAACTACCTGAAGGATTGTTTGTGTATCATGAACCTATCATCACGGTCACATCTTTAAATTTCTGAGATGATTACTGACTTCGTATAATTGGCTTACCCAAGAGGTCCAATGAAATTAGAAGGGCTCTTTACTGCTGTTGTTACGCCTTTTAATGAACAAGGAAAAGTTGATCAAGAAGGGCTGCGCCTCAATCTCCGCTACCAACTTCAAGCAGGAGTGCAAGGCATCGTTGTCCTAGACTACCGGCGAATCCCCCACTCTCCAACCATCAGAAAAGGACATCGTTATTAAAATAGCTCTTGAAGAAGTTAAGGGCAAAGCTTGGCTTATGGTTGGAACAGGATGTTACTCAACTGAACAGACTATTATCTCTACCCGCGCAGCTCAAGAAATGGGGGCCGATGGCGCTTTGATTGTCACCCCTTACTATAATAGACCAACCCAAGAGGGCCTCTTCCGCCACTTTGCTGCCATCTGCGATGCTGTTCCCTTCCCTATTTGTGTCTACAATATTCAGGGGCGAACGGGACAAAATCTGCAGCCGGAAACTCTCAGAAGACTAGCCACAACTTTTCCTTCAATCATAGGAGTCAAAGAGTCTTCGGGCAATATTTCTCAAATCAATGAAATTTTACAAACCATAGCTCTGAACAATCCGAATTTTCGCGTTATTTCCGGTGATGATGATATCACCCTCCCATTAATGGCACTGGGAGGCCATGGCCTCATTTCCGTGGCAAGTAATCTGGTTCCAGGACCTGTCAAAGCGCTTGTTCAGGCAGCTCAAGAAGGTGATTTTGTTAAGGCTCGAGATTGGCACTATCAACTACTTCCTCTTTTTAAAGCCGCATTCATTGAAACCAATCCCATCCCCATTAAAGCTGCCATGCAGCTGTGCGGCATGGCAGCCGGCCGCTGCCGCCTCCCCTTGTGTGATTTAAGTCCTGCTAATTTTCAAATGATGGCAAAAATAGTAAATAATCTTCCCCAATTTTGGTTAGGTGAATATGGTCAAACGCAATCCCCATGTTGCTAAGCTCCAATCGGGTTATTTATTCCCCGAGATTATCAAGCGTAAACAGAATTTTCTAGCCAAGTACCCTCAGGCTAATCTCATCAGCCTAGGGATTGGCGATACCACCGAACCTCTTCCTCATCTGATTGCCACTTGCTTAGCCGAAAGTGCCCAAGCTTTAGGAACGGCTGAAGGCTATACAGGTTATGGTCCTGAAGAGGGGCAGCATGCTCTCCGCCAGTTGATTGCTAAAGAGATTTACCAAAACCGCTTTGCCGCCGACGAAATCTTTATTTCAGATGGAACAAATTGCGATATTGGTCGGCTTCAAGTCTTATTTGGGAGCAGCATCAAGATAGCTGTACAAGATCCTTCCTACCCAGTTTATGTGGATACAAGCGTCATTTTAGGACAAACCGCCGCTTACGAAACAGTCTCAAGAAAGTATCAAGGAATCTCCTACATGCCTTGCCTCCCCGGCAATCATTTTTTTCCCACCCTTGCACAAATGCCTCAAACCGACCTCATTTATTCCTGCTCCCCCAATAATCCCACAGGTGCGGTTGCTACTCATTCACAATTGGAAGAACTCGTCGACTTTGCCCGCAAGCATCATGCCATATCATTTATGACACTGCTTATGCTTGTTATATACAGCAGTCCCACCTTCCTCGTTCTATTTATGAAATTAAAGGCGCAAGCGAGGTCGCAATCGAGCTGGGATCATTCTCAAAAATGGCAGGCTTTACTGGCGTACGGTTAGCGTGGAGTGTGGTCCCAAAAGCCTTGCGTTTTGATGAAGGCTATCCCATTCACCATGATTGGAATCGAGTCCACTCGACATTTTTTAATGGAGCTTCTAATATTGCCCAAGCAGGTGGAATGGCCGTTTTACAGCCTGAAGGTCAAAAAAAGATACAGGATCTAATTCGGTTTTACATGGAAAATGCCCGCATTTTGCGGCAAGCATTTGAAGATTTAAGTTATTTAGTCTACGGGGGTACGGATGCCCCTTATATATGGGTGCAATTTCCTCATCTAACCTCCTGGCAGGCTTTTAACATGCTTTTGGAAAAGGCACATCTTGTATGCGCCCCAGGAAGTGGTTTTGGGCCAGCCGGAGAGGGATTTCTCCGGTTTAGCGCCTTTGGGCAGCGTGCCCGCATAGAAGAGGCTGCAGCCAGACTAAGAAATCTATTATGAAAATTAAGGATTTAGGCGAATTTGGCCTGATTAAACGCTTGGGGGCTTTTTTCAATCAAAATCTCTCTTCCGAGATCCATGGGATCGGGGATGATTGCGCTGTCATTCCTTATCAAGGTTCCCAATCCTTTTTAATCACTACCGATCTTTTGGTGGAAAACGTTCATTTCATTAAAGGTAAAATAACACCTGGCGACCTTGGGTATAAAGCTCTGGCTGTTAATTTAAGTGATATTGCCGCCATGGGAGGCAAGCCTCTTTATGCTTTTCTCTCTTTGGGGCTTCCGATTGAAACTGAAATTGCCTGGATGGATCAATTCTTTTTAGGATTTAAACAATTGGCAGCCGAGACTTCGGTTTGCTTATTGGGTGGGGATACTACGCGTTCAGAGCTGATTGTCATTAATGTTCTGCTCATTGGTTCCATAGAGACAGCATTGATTAAACGACGTTCGCTAGCCATTCCAGGTGATTTTATTTGCTGTACGGGTTATCTGGGAGACTCTGGCGCAGGATTAAAGGTACTATTGGAAGAGCGGTCTTCTAACGAACACACCGAAGCCCTTGTTCAAGCGCATGTTCGCCCTAAAGCCCATCTAAAGGAAGGAGCCTGGTTGGCGCAACAACCTTGCGTACACGCCATGATGGATGTTTCCGACGGTTTGGCATCAGACATTCAGCGCATTATGGAAGAATCACATTGTGGAGCTTGCATTGAAATGGAGCGCTTGCCCCTTTCCCCTCACTTAATACATACTTCAAGAACTTTTGACTGGTCGTCTCAAAATTTGGCCTTAACCTCTGGAGAGGATTATTGTTTACTCCTAACAGTTGATCCTCAACACTATTCCCAATTGAATGAAGCTTATCATTCATGCTTCCAACAGCCTCTATACCACATAGGGATGATTTTGGATGAGCCTAAGCTGGTTTATACCAAAAACCAGCACACGTACATACCTTCTCAAGGAGGATATGATCATTTTTTATAAAAAAAGCTTGCTTTTTTGATTCTTTTTGCATTAAATGAGTCATCCGACAAATATGGAGGTTATATGTTTGGACGTCCTTTTAATATTGGCTTTCTCGCGCTAGCCATTTATCTTATTTTGGTGGGGTTAAGCTATATGGTAGCCTTGGGGATTCCTGCAATAGTGCTGGGAATTTTTGCATTAATTGCGGGCATTTTTATTTTAATTGGCCGTTAGATCGATTTATTTGAACCGCATAGAAGCTGTGAAAAAATTACAATTTTTCACAGTTTCACCAGAAAATAGAAACGAAAGATTCTCACGCGATGTGCGATTATTCTTCGGACCAAACCCAGCATAAAAAATATATTCTCTTCAAACATGATTTAAAGAGCCTCTACCATTGTTTGTTAACCTGCACGTGCCTTTTTCCAAAGAAAAATTCGCACATCGCGTTAATATAAGAAGCAGCTCTATTGTCTAAAATATCTCCCAGATTTATACTTCAGCTAATACTCTATAACTAGTCAAATGGGTTTTGTTCGTGGCGATCTTTAAATTAGCAATGATTTTTTTTATTATAAACCAATCCCATTGGAAATAGTCCTACGATTATCGCTCTAATTAAAGATCATAACGGTCGGAACAGCAGAAAATCCTCTTTCGTGAATCGATCTTTTCAATGCTTCTGGCATTTTTTTTTCTCTTTTAGGTGAATCTTTTTTAAATAATTTAAAAATTGAGAATTATGCCCTTAACATTAGCGGAGGTATTCTTCTGTTTTTGGTCGCTCTGCATATGATTTTTACCAGCAAGACAGAAGAAAGAGTCAAAGAATCCCCCAAGCAAGACCCCTTTATCGTACCTATTGCTACTCCCCTTTTATCCGGAGCTGGGTTGCTCACTATGATCATGCTCTATTCCAAAGAAGAAAATGACAATTTGAAGATTTTTTTGGCCATTTTACTAGCTTATCGGGGTCACTGCCGTGCTTGTATCCGCCCCTTACCTCCAAATTTTTCCGGCAAACGAGGTTTATCAGCGCTCGAGCAATTAATGGGCATGCTTCTCACTATGATTGCCATGGAAATGATTGTACAAGGTAGCACGCTCTTTATTACCGCGCTTGGCCAAGTTTAATAGAAGGATTCTCATGTCGCTATTCAATGTAACTTTGGTGCTTTTTTCTAATAATGGATCCCATTGGAAACTTGACCTCCTATCTTGCACTCGTCAAAAATTTAGATCCCAAACGTAGAAGTCGGATCATTTTTCGCGAGATGTTTATCGCTCTGCTAGTCATGATCGGGTTTAATTATTTAGGGGAAATATCTTTACCTTTCTTGATTTATCGGAAACAACCGTACGCCTCTCATCCGGAGTGATTCTTTTTTTGATCGGCATTAAAATTCTCTTCACTTCTAGCGATAGTTTACGAGCCAACTTGCCCAAAGGAGAACCTTTTATTTTTCCTTTGGCAATTCCTTTGATTGCAGGACCTGGTTTGCTAAGCTACCATCATGCTTTATGCCCACCTAGAACCTTACCAATCGATTATGCTGGCTGCCATTTTAATCGCTTGGTTCTTGTCTGCTCTGATTCTGTTTTTTGCGCGCCCCATCAGGCGTCTGCTTAGAGCAAACGGCTTAATGGCATGCGAAAGGCTCATCGGGATGGTTATGGTTTTAATTGCCGTACAACGTTTTTTGGAAGGTATTTTGCTTTTTTGGGCCACCCATCCTAATCCAATCTAATAGATCTCATGAGTTCTTATGCATAACATTAAACTAGTCATTGCCTATGATGGAAGAGGCTATTTAGGCTGGCAAAAGACGCGCATGGGACCTAGCATTGAAGTATCCCTACAAAAAGTGATTGAACATATCTTGCAGCATCCTGCTCATTTGCAAGCTGCAAGCCGAACAGATGCAGGAGTGCACGCAAAAGGACAAGTCGTCAATTTCCTGACCTCTAAATCCCTTGTAAACCTTTCGCAATTCCGCATTAGCTTAAATAGCTTGCTTCCCAAGGATATTGTCGTCTTGTCTGCTGAGTTGATGCCCATTTCTTTTCACCCCACTCTGGATAGCATAGGTAAGGAATACCGTTACTATATTTGCTTAGGCCCCACGCAGCTTCCGCAGAATCGATTTTACTCCTGGCATATTCCCTATCAGCTTAATCTTCAATGGATGCGGCAAGCAATCCCTTTACTGTGCGGTAAACATGATTTTGCTGCCTTTTGCAACTTTAAAAAAAATGCGCACTATAGGGACTATATAAGAGAAGTACAGTGGCTTGAGTTGATAGAACACGAGGATCAACGCTTATGTTTGCGCATTTGCGGCAACCATTTTCTTTATAAAATGGTCCGCAATCTAGTGGGCACCTTAGTTTATGTTGGGCGAGGAAAAATTGCTGTGGAACAATTGAAAGAGATTTTGCTTTCTGAGTGCCGCTCACAAGCAGGTGTCACAGCCCCTGCGCATGGGCTTTTTCTCCATGAAGTATTTTATGACGAACGAGATAAAAGCCTGAAGGGCTCTAATTGCTGTCAAGTGGACTAATTCATTGCCTTGAGAAGCAATAGTTTGCGCGTTTCTGCTATCTCTTCTTTAAGCCTTCGAGATCTCTCATTCTTGGCAATTTTCTTTTCTTTTTCCTCTTCAAGAAAATTTCTATCCTCACGAAGATACTGAATGCTTCTGTTTTGTTTTTCTGCTTCCTTCTTCTTACCATTAAGGTGATGCTTTAATTTTTGATTTTCTTCCTGCATTTTGCATAGAGCTTCTCGATTTTCTTTTAGAGAATCAATTTCATTCTTTTGTTCCTCAACTAGGTTATTTTTCTGGTTAAGAAGTAGCATTAAATATTGATTTTTTCTCTTTAATTTATCGACATTTTCCAATTTATTTAGTAAATTTTCGTTAGTTTGTTTTAATTCTAAAATAATTGAAGAATTCTGATGACCTTGTTTTTTGAGTTTATCGACTTGACTGGAGAGTTGTGCTATTTGGATTTTCTGTTTTTCAATGGTTTGCTGCTGATCCTCTTCCCTGATAATCCATTGCTGGTCTGCTAAAGCAAAATGCTGCTTTTCTTCTCTTAAATGCTGCTTTAGCAGATGCACCTCATGTTCGAAATCTGGAAGTTCCGGGGTATCGTGAATCGCACGATGAGCATTAAGCTCTTCCTCTAGCTCATGGACTTTCTCCATTAAGCCATTCATTTCCATTTGATAGACACTTTTTTCAAATTCCCAGTCATTTTCCGGCAGACTTTTTGCTGGCTGTTGCTGCTGAGTATACTTGGGAATATTTTCAGGTACCTTCGTAACTTCTGTTTGCGTTCCCTTGCTTTCAGTAATATGAATCTTATAAATAACCGAAGTTTTTTGATATTCAGAGACTAAAGAAGAACAACCATAAATTGCTAATCCACTTACAGGCGTTACTTTAAGCCTTCGAATAGGTTCAGGGAGGCCTTGCCGTGCAGTCAATTGCCACCGCTCAATTATTTCAGGCTTTAGCGAAGGAGTTGGCAGTAAGAGATACTTAAACTGCGAAACTGGATCATTTTTAACCTCTTTTTTTTGCGTTAGATAGGCAAAAGTCGCCACACCGGCAATCGCTGCACCAACAGGAGCCACTTTGGGGGAAAAACAACTTCCTATAACCCCTCCTCCCAAAGCTGCGCTAAACGTTTTTAATTGAACATCCTTTTTGTCTTTCTGAGGGAGCTGATCATAACGATCAAAATGCCCTTCTACTTTTTCTTTCAAACCTGCCCAATAATAATTTAATGTATTCATTTCTATCTCATGTATAATATTTTAAAATTAAAGTATAGTATTTTTTTAACATAAAATCAACACTAAATTAGTGAATATTAAATAAAAAAATTGATTTACAAAATTAATTTTAATATAATCTTATCTGTAGGTATATGATTTATTTATTATATCTTTATATTAATTATTTATAATATGGTTTTTAATAATATATTAGGCTAGTTATGAGTATTATCTTTCCTGAAAATCCCTCTGTTCCGGTACCTTTTTCAATGAAAACTCCCTTGACTGAGCAATTAAGCGATTTGTCTTCCATCTGTTCTTTAAGCTTTTTTGAGAAATTGAATGCAAATCAAACCAAGCAAAATATCATCACGAACAAAGTTAAAAAACTTACTGAAAAAGTAAATACTGCAAGTCAAAAAATTGATCTTTCGAATACAAAAATAGAGGAATTAGAAGGAGGAAAGCTATCAAAATTATTTTTGGTTGGTGGATTAGTAAAAGCTCTTTTTCAATGGTTCAATCAAAAAAACTTAATTCTTGAGAAAAGTCAAATTATTAAATTGAAGACAGCGGTTGATAATTTAAAAAATAAAATCAATACTCTTAATGATCAAGAGAAAAATCTCTCTCTGGCCAACGCACAGCTTGCCGCAACGCTGAAATTTGATCAATTTAAGGATCAATTTAAGGATCTGATTAAGGATCAAAAATCCTTTACTGCCGAAGAAGTAGCTCTAATTTTTGATGTAGAAAGTAAGGTACGTAAAGTTTTAATGCTTGGTGACTTTCCTCAACGGTTCGAATTTCAAAATATTTATGATCGAAATATTCTTCCTCTAGCGGCTCAAGCCAAACAATTTTTAGCTCATCGACCCCTTCACTTCTCTGTACAGGCTGCTGCTGCTAAAGGAAAAGCGGCACAAGCAGGATTCGGAGCCATTCAAGCCTTAGCGCAAAATAAACCTATTTTGGAAAATAACAAAATTTCTAATCAGGAAGTCTTTTTATTACCCGAACAAGGAGCAGTATTTAAACGATCTCATGAACGTGCAAATGAAGAAGAGAGACTTGTCAATGATCTATTTGATTTAATGGTTGAACAAGCCGTTGTTCCCACGTTTAATATTAATAAAGCCACCCTTGAAAGATTTGAAATTCAGATTGATCCTAAGGTAGAGCAAAGGAGCTTTTCTTTGAAAGAGCTCTCGCCTACTTTGAGCTTTGCCATTCGCCAAAAACTCACTTTTGAAGATGATGATCTTTGGCAATATTTTTCTACTACGAAGCCCGCAACTCAATCTTTCCTGCTGACTCCTGATTTGAGTGACCCCGCAACTAAAAAAGCCTATGAACGCTGTGAACAATTTCAATGGACCTATAAAAACAAGGATGGTCAAGAGAAGAAAGTCAATTTCAAAACCCTTCACGCCAATTTTTTACAGGGCGAAGTGATGACAGCCATTAAACCGATCCCTTCAAGCAGCCATCTTAAAGCGCCCAATAGTTACAAGCGCATTCTGGCATTTAATACTCCTTGGAAAATCGTATCGCCTGAAATAATGGAACGTCATGAAGGTCATATTTCCCCTTTTGTCAACATTCAAGCCAAACCGTTTGTGCGAGATATGCACCTATTTAGTGAAATCATGGAGCATCCCGTTGCCTATCAATCAATTTTGCAAAAACTCACTCCCGAGGCCGAATTTCAGGCTATCTTGACTGGCGAACTTCAGCTATTAGATTTACATTCGAAAAATCTGGGTGTTGCCCCTCAAACCACGGAAGAATATGAAAGGTTCAAAGGCCTAAAATTTACTGTAAATCAAGCTGATATATCATTCAAACAATTATTATTAAACTATTTAAGTGGGGATATTTTAGATACTACAATAATTAAATTCAAAGAAAATAATAATAAAATTAAAATGTCTTTAAAAGATTTACCAGATTTACAAAAAGCTTTGAATGTGCAGTGGCAATTTGTCATCTTTGATACAGATTTATCTCTATCAGAAAATAATCACCTCCAGTTTCAAACCCGCAAAGATAAGGAAGAATACCTTATTCCAGTGCGTTCAGTTTTGCTCGAAACAACCTGGAAAGATCAGCCTTTGAGCGAGCAAACAATCCAACGCTTATTAGAAAGCACAGATCGCGACCTTAGGGTTGAAAACTGGGTAAAAAGAGAAGATTCCCCTATTCGGAAAAGACTTTCCCCCAAAATCCAAAGAAAACTCGACCAAGATTTAATACCCCTGATCGAAAACTATGCTTTAAGTGTGCAAAGATATGATGATCCAAGTACCCCCATAAAAAAATTGCAGGAAGATTTTGCAAAAGACTTGAGTGATATCTCTAATTCTAATCATTTAAAGATATGGAAAACTCTGGAAGAGGAACTAAACCGAAAACTAAAAGCTCCCTATGATTTAACATCCTCTACCTTGCAAGCTATCGAAAGAAGAAAAAAATTGCTCTTCAGTTATTCCCTCGTCTGACTGTGCGACAACAAGATGCTTTATTTGAACGCCAGCAGCGGCGTAAAAATTATTTAGTGAGTTATCAGGAATTGAATAATTCTAATCTCCAAGGTGAAGAACTCCTTAATCAGATAGAAGAATTTATTAAAAAGCCCGAAACGCCCCTCAACTCACTTAGAAAAGAGCAAATGTTAAACGCTCTTGGCAATCGAAATTATTATATCGAAGATAGTCAAGCCCTTAATGCATTTAAAAAGTCCTTATGCCAAGAATGCCAACCCACCTATTTCAACTTGATGAAGGTCATGTATCCTTTGTTAGCTGACGCATATGATTTGAATGCTGTTATTTATGGGGAAAGGAAAGCCGGTAAAATGATTGGTTTATATGCTAAACCTTTAGACGAAGCCATTGCCCTTGCTAAAAAACAAACTCCAGACAGTTATGCCTACCAACTGGCAGACCATTTAGAACAGGCAATGAACAAAGTTCAGCATCCCGCATTTTTTGGACATTGGGGTTAACTATTTAGTTGTTTTCTCTTGGCATAAAACTCTAATGAAAAAACAAGGCCAAAGCCTGCAACTGCACAAAAGGCAGCCTGCCACAGCAAAGGGGAATTCCAGGAAGGTAGAAAAGGGTGAGGGCCTAAGCTATTTTCATAGGACCAAAAAGGCCAAATAGAACGCATGGAGCCTATCATAAATCCTGAAAGACAAGCGATACTTAGATTAGGATAATTCTGCAAAAGCCAACTGAGCACACGAGCAAACGACAAAATGCCGATTCCCACCCCTAGTGCCAAACTTCCCAACACGGCAAAAGCTGCATGATCAAATGCAGCGTGTCTAAGTCCATTGATAAAATCCACTAGAGCTTTAATGGCCATAGGATATACACCTAACAAGGTGAGAAGATAGCTTCCGGAGATGCCAGGCAGCAACATGGCACAAGCCGCGAGCGCACCGCACAAAATCAACCATCCATTAGCAAAAGGAGGGGTGAGCATGTCGATTGGTTGAACTAAAACAGAACCTGTTAACTCATAACCAAAGAAAACTCCTAAACCAAACCCCATCACCATTTGCCAATTCCATACTTGAACCTGCCGCAAACAAAAAATAAGGGAAGCCGAAACCAAACCCTGAAAGACAGCGTATAGGTAGATGCGGAAAGTCTCATCTGCAAGCATTGTCTGCAAAAGGTTGGCCAAGCAAATCATAGCGCAAGCAATCCCAGCCAGTAAGGTGAGCAGAAACTTCCAAGCAATCTGCTTAATAAGCGCTTGCCAATCTCCCTTGAATAAATGTTGTAGAGCAGAATAATTGAAATTTTTTAGACTAACCAGAAGGGGTTGATATAAACCTAGAATGAAAGCGACTGTTCCTCCCGAGATACCAGGCACGATATCGGCTGCTCCCATGCAGATTCCGCAGAAAAACAATGACCACCCCTTAAAAGTATCTAAAGGCAATTTAAAGGGTGGCAATGACATTAGAGGACACCTAAGAAACGAGCAGCATACCAAGCAACAACAAGAGTCAAGACAAAGCTCAAAATCCACAATGCATTAGGAAACCATTTAACACCTGCTCCTGGATTTCCCCTTACCTCAAGCGTTCCTATTCCATAAGCAAAATCTTGTGTTTCAGGCCGGTTAAAAACAGTTGGATTTTCCCTCACAATCTGCTCTCCATCCATTCCCAAAAACGAAGCGTATTGTTTAAAAAAACCCTGAGCATAAATCGGTGAAATTAATTTATTCATTTCCCCATCTTCTAAGGCTTGTAAATAGGTAATGCGGATGGAAGTTGCGTTCTCGGCTTCTTTAAGAGATAGGTTCATCTCTTTGCGTCTCTGACGCAACAATTCTCCAACATTTTTCGGGTCTTGTTTAAATAGGGGATTCAGTTCCGGGACACCCTTTCGACTCTCCACAACGATTCTCCTTGTCACAACTTTGAACACCATCATTTATACATCAATTCCGATTAAACGAATAGTATTCATAAATAACCTGGTAACAGTTCAGAGAAAAAGGTAATCAGGCCGTCTCGGCCTTTTGCCAATGGGTTTGAATATCATTCGTTAATACCCCCATTGCCAAAAGGCCGAGACGGCCTGATTATCTTTTTCTCAGATACCTCCCCTTCGTCGGGGTATCTGAACTGTTACATAACCTGAAGAATTGTTTTTTCGTGCCGGTGTGCGTATACGCATTAAGCTACCAAAATAGACATCTTGCATAACCTCAATTCCTTGCCCGTGCCCCTGCCCCTGCCCTTGCCCTATTAGCGTTGTTTTTGAGCCATTTTCACCAGCATAGACACGATGCTAATCAGCAGTTCTCGTCCTTTGGTATATCGTTCTTCATTCACAAGCTGCAATCGTTGACACACATCCAAAATTCCCGCGCATTCTGTAGCAGACCTTTTAGCCATCCGATAAAATCGAGCTTTTTCATCGATGGAATATTCTCCCGCTACTTCTGCAATATTCAATGGTATTGACAAACCCGCACGTTGAAGCTGATCGCTTAAATAGGCCCTACCCCGAGGTAAATGTTCTATTATAACATCCGTAAGTACAACAAATTCTATTGCCACTTGGTATACGGTTAACTTTTCATGGTCTAAAAGAATTCGTTTCTGCACTGGAGAAATGGCGATTGTCATATTTTAACTCCCAATTTTGAATCCCTGCGATCAGATTGAATCGCAATCCAAATCTTTTTCTTCTGTTTCGATATTTATCACTCAAAATTTTAAATCGTTTTAAGCGCCCTATTACATTTTCATTTAAAGCTCGCTTTGAAGAAATATCACGATTCATCTGCTTTTCATCTCTTGTAAGAGCTTTGCCTCTTGATCGTTTTTTGGGCAATAGACTCGTATTTTGAAGTTTTTTTATTCCGGTATACCCAGAATCAACGATTCCTTGAACCGTTTGAACCCAACGTACCTTACTGTCTTTGAATAGCTTAAAATCATGTCTCTCACTCAGCCCATAGCTTTGTCATAAATGAAAATAGGTCCTGTATTCTCTTAAGTATTCCAGGGCCATAAGTAATTTATCTTCGACGACGAGACGAGAAGGCTTTCCTCCCTGGGACATTCTCTGCTTCTCGGCCTCTTTAACTATTGAAATCATTTGTACAAAGGTTTCCTTTCGTACTCCTGTTAATCTTCTAAATTCAGTGGGCGAAAGTTTCTGTATAGCTTCGTATTTTTGCATAAATGGCCGATGGATTTAAGAAGCAGGCCCTTATATTAAAAAATAAAATTGCGTGCCAGAACTTTTCGGCAGAGGCACGGGCAAGGAATTGAGGTTATGCAAGATGTCTAATAAATTTTGCGTCATATCCGCTTTCAAAACGTCACGTGAGATTATTTTAATCGTAGCAGTAAATAGTTTATAATAAAAAAAGAGAGGCAAAAAGATAGTGTCCATAAAAAATCGAATCTGTATGATAATTCGTGCAGTCAAATTACTAAACTTATTCTGATATTTAAATGAGCGATCACCCCTCCCCTAACTCCTTTGTCACGACCATTGACTTGAAGCTGGCTGACAAACTACTCCAAGATCTAGCTCAGAAAGAATTCATTCTTTCAACCCCACCCCATACGCGTTTTTCAGCTAAAAAAAAGGGACTGACTTGCACTTTATATTTATCAGGCAAATTGGTGGTGCAAGGCAAAGAAGCGGCCGAATTTATCGAATTTTACCTCGAACCTGAAATCTTGGGAACCTTTGCTTTAAGCCACCCTCTGGCGCATGTGGATTTAACCCCCCGCATTGGCATTGATGAATCAGGGAAAGGGGACTTTTTCGGCCCACTTTGCATCGCCGGCGTCTACGTTACGCCTGAAGGATTCGAAAAGCTGCATGCTTTGGGTGTTAAAGATTCCAAAGCTTTAAGCGATGCAGCCATCCAAAAAATAGCTGTTAAAGTTAAGCAGAATTTTCTTTATCATGTCGTTAAAGTCAATCCCCCCAAATACAACCAAATTTATGCAGATTTTAAGAATCTCAATCGCCTACTTGCTTGGGGGCATGCAACAACCATTGAGCAATTGGTTCAGCGCTCAGGCTGCCAAAATGTAATCGTAGATCAATTTGCTGATGAGTCGGTAGTTATTCAAGCGCTTAAACGCAAAAATTTAACTGTCCAATTAACTCAACGTCACCGTGCCGAAGAAGATCTAGTAGTTGCAGCAGCTTCTATCCTGGCTCGCCATGCTTTTGTGGAGGGTCTCGATCACTTGAGTAAAGAGATTGGTTTTGAACTTCCCAAGGGTAGCTCAAAAGCCACCCAGGCAGCCGGTAAAAAAGTCCTGACACAATGGGGAGAAGAAAAACTCAGAGAGATTTGCAAACAACATTTTAAAACACTTGACGCAATTTTAGGTAAAACAAGAGAATAATCTTAACATCTGTTTAACGGGGTTGAGTTTACCTATGAATAATAGCACTCTTTTTATATTAACGGCCCTTGTACTTTTAGCCATGACCATCCTGTTAGGGCTCAACATCAAGACCATCTTAACTGGAGAACCCGAGAATCAGACTTACCTCAAATACAACCAAGTTAGAGGAATAGCAGTCCAACACAAAGAATCGCTTTATACCCTTAACTTCAAACAACAAAACCAGGTCATCTCAATTTTAAATCAATCTGTGCGCGTCTTGGGACTCAAACCCGGCAAACGTCAAAGACCCGATGTTGCCAAAATCATCATCTACCAATTTAATGAACAGCCCGATCTTGTGATTACTCCGCTTGTCTACGTTGACAATAATCTTGTCTTTTCCAGCCCTATATGGAACCCGAATGGTGATCTGATGGAAGTCAGCGAAGGAGTTCTCAAAGAGTTGCTACCCGAAACATATGACCATTAAACACTTAAGTATACAAAATATTATATTGGTTGAGAAGGCTGCCATTTCTTTTAGTTCCGGACTGAACATTTTGACAGGTGAAACAGGTTCGGGGAAGTCGGCAATTATGCTAGGTATCAGCTTAACTCTTGGAGATCGAACCGATACGAGCATTATCCGCCGCGGCTGCGATAAAGGCATTGTCGAAGCCATCTTTGATTTGCACAATCCCACCATCATTTCTCTTTTAGCCGAAGGAGGGATAGATCACGAAGAGGGACAGGAACTAATAATCCGGCGTGAAATTTCCTTATCGGGCAAGGGACGAGTTTTTATCAATCACCAATTGGCGCAACTTTCTTTCCTGCGTAAGTTGGGGCAACAGCTTGTCCAAATTATCAGTCAGCATGCAAATCAACGCCTTTTATCATTGGATTATCACCGTGAGGTGCTCGATCTTTATAGTGGAATTCGCCCCCTCTTTGACCGCTATCGAAAAAGCTACGATCAAGAACAAAAAATTAAACAAGAGCTGGAAAGATTAACCCAGCAGTCAGCTCAACGTCTACGTGAAATAGATGCTTGCCAACGGGAACTTGAAGAGTTGGAAGAAGCTCAACTAAAGGAAAAGGAGGATGAAGAATTATTTGCTGAATATACTTTGCTTTGCCATTCTGAAGAAATTTCTGTGAAAATCAAAGAAATAAACCAAGCTTTCTCCGGAGAGCGTCAATCTCTTTTGGCAGCCTTAAATCGTCAGAAACAGTCTTTAGAAGGTCTGGTTCGTTTTGATGCTACCTTGCAAGAAACAATTCAAGCTTTGCAAAACGCCCTTCTTGAATTACAGGAAATTTCCTATACCCTGCGCCATTATGAAGGCCGCCTTCAAAATGATCCGGAACGGCTTCAGCAGTTAAATGATCGCTTATCTCAACTCAACCGCATCAAGCGGAAATATGGCGCCACTGTCGAAGAGATTTTAAACTATCAAAAGGAAACCCGAGACAAGCTACAACGCCTAGAGCATATGGATGAGGATATAGAATGCCTGCAAAAAAAACTACAAGAGGTTGAAATCCAAACAGACCAATTAGCTCAAGAGCTGAGCCTGCAGCGCCAGCACAATGCGATTCAATTAGAAAAGGCCTTAACTGCCCAAATAAACTCACTAAATATGTCGAAAGCAGAGTTTTATGTGAAAATTGATAAACAGAAGCGTTCACAAGATGGAGATGAACGCATTGAATTTTTCCTTCGCCCCAATATTGGAGAGCATCAGATTGCCCTTAAAGATGGAGCTAGCGGAGGAGAAATTTCTCGGGTATTGTTGGCCTTCCAAACACTATTGGCCGGCAAAGAACAAATGACAACTCTCATTTTTGATGAAGTTGATGCAAATATAGGCGGTGAAACGGCAACGATAGTGGGAGACAAATTACGTGAAATTAGTCAAGAACACCAAGTGGTTTGCATTACCCACTTCCCCCAGGTTGCGAGGCAGGCCGATTGTCACCTAAAGATTGCTAAAGAAGAAAGAGAAGGGCGTACGATTACTCTTGTACAGGAGTTAGATGCCCCTTCACGTAGGCAGGAGCTTACTCGAATGACGGGGGGATTGGACGGGTTGGACGAATTGGAATTGGTTAATCTGTCCAATTCCGTCTAATTCGTCCAACTCGTTCATGTCCAATCTGTACTACACTGGAAGCGGGGCTTGAGGTTGCACTAAAGGCTGCACTGGAATAGCCTGCGGCTGCTGATTATTTTCCACAGGAATTTGGCCAACTTTCTGCTGTTCTTCTGGCACCCGTTTTAGGACAACAAGGTAGGGATGTCTAGCATTATTTAGAATTCTACCGATAATGGGCAAATCCAGATAATCAGCAAACGTACCATCTTTGTTTCTAAACTTTTCTTCTCCGCATAAAAATTCCTCTTTAGTAATTTCCTGGTATCCATTCTCATCCATATCATCGCATTTCCAGTATTTCCCACCTTTTTTCACATAAGAGATGTAATGCCCTCCACCTATAGTTTTCCCTAAATGCACAACATAAGAGATAATATCATATACTACAGGCTTGAGAACAAGCTTTCCGTCAGGTGTTTCAATATATTCTGGATTTTCACAATGCTTTGCAAGATCAATTTCGCCATTTTTTGCAGCAGGCAATTCTATTGCATCCTCTATTTTTCTCAAGTTGGCTAGAAGTCTCCCTGGAACTCTTTCATTGACAAAGCGTTTAAATTGCACTGTCAAAACATCAGGTAGTTCGTCGAGCTTGTGGAATTGCTGAAAATCTTTTATTCTTACTTCACCGACATCTCTAGGAACTTTAGCAGCTTCTTCGGCATTGATAACTTTCATTTCTTGAGGATTGAATCTTCTTTGATCGACAGGATTATCCTCGTGCTCATTGTGAGCGCGTAAGAAAAGGGTGATCAAATTCTCAATTTTTCTATATGTTCTACCATGTTCATCAGTAAGAAAAGGAATTGGCAGCATATTCATATGCTCCGGACGCACATATTCCAATCCTGGAAATTCCGGTACCTTATCGTGTTCGATATACTTAAATCCACAGTCCATAAATTCGCAGTTCAAAAAATCCATGAAGACAGCAGCGTCTAGTTGGTCATAAAGATTTTCCCTTTTAAAATCCCCATTAATGTCGGAAGTAAAAACAGCATCTCTAAAATCACGCATTGAAGGGCCTTTTAAAAGCCGGAAAACAAATTCCATTTGCGAGAAAGGGCTCTTCGCACGATTCCCCTGTTGGGCTTCAATAAATTTGATAAGCTCTTGTTGAATGGCTATTCTTTTTCTAAATTCCTCAATAGTAAGATTACCGCGGGCCAGGGGCTGACAGATTTTCTCACAGATGGTCTTATCGCAGAGTAAGGCTTGCAGAACGCTGTCCATGTAACAACTATTACCAATATTTCTTAGTTTTAAGGGTTGTGTTGCTCCAGGAATCTCCGCATCTTTAGAAACATCCTGGTTTAACAAACGAATTTGCCTCTGTAAATTTTGTAATTTAAAACGGGGAACGTGATTTCTCATCAGAGTTTCAATAATTCTCCAAGATATAGTCAAATCCTTACAAATCTTTTTTGGTACTTCTATTCCTGTTTCAAGAAATTTACCAACCATTTCTTGGAAAGGATCCATGATCTTCGGAGTTTTATGCCTCACGCAGTCATTTAAAGCTTGATTTAATGCACCATATTCATTTCTCAACCTAACCAATTGCTCGTAGATAGCTGCTGTTCGCGGACGCATTGCTGCTGGAGGAATTAATTCATCTAATTTATTTATGGTAGCCTGCACATTTTTTTGGACTTCCTCCAATTCCTGAAGATCGCGCAGAATCATGGACACTTCAAAAAATTTTCCTTCGAGATTTTCAATTTCTTTTCTTAATACAGGCATTTGCGTTTCAAACCCGTGAATCATTTGCTTAAAGGCTTTCTTATTTGGGTCAAAAACAGGGGAACAAATGATACGGTAAAAAACGACTTGTACAGCAGTAATCAGTTCATCACTTTGCTCAACAATATGATTCGCAAAGTCAATCCCTCTCGTAAACATCCCCGATAATAATTGAATAAAAGGTTCAATATAACTGCTAAACTTGTCCCAAGGAGATTTGTCGTTGGCAGGCAATTGAATTTTAGGCTCTTCTGCAGCCTCAATCGGTGGTTGTGGATTAGGGTTTGCCGGAACTCCTTCCTGCGGATTAGGATTTACTGGATCTCCTTCCTGCGGATTAGGATTAGCTACAATACCTTCTTGCTGATTAGGATTTATTGCGCCACCATTCTGAGGCAGTGGATTAAAGCTAACTGGGGGTATATGCATAAAACACTCACTAAATTAATTAAATTACTAAGTTTGAATTTTATCTTACCAGAATGAAATTTTTAGCACAAGTAATAAACTCAATTGACTTATTTTTTTAGAGTTTCTTATCAAAATAATGAGAATTTGTTCAATTATTTCTTTCACAATCAATGATATACACAAGTATATTGAAGAATTGGTTTTTCCTTGCTCGTGTAGTCTACGAGGAATCATGCCTATGTTATTCTAATCTTTTTGTTGATTAAATAGTCCATTTAAGTTAAAAGCCAACTAGCTTCGTTCCACGATATTTTTTTTCGAAGGTATACATATCGTAATGGGGATAATTGGTTTACGTGTGCACATGGACACGAAAAACAAATTCTTCAAATTAAATGAGCATATAATGACAGTGAAAATCAAAATATATTTAGCCTTTTGGCTATTCTTGAGCATTTTATCACCTTTGGTAGGAGCTGCTGAAATTGATATTGATCAGCAAAACTATGGATCCGAATCCATTAAGGAACCTGCAAAGCAATCTCCTTTTAGCTTTGAAACCCATACAGACGTTATAGCCGGATCAAAGATTAACCACGGTTTTTATAAAGGGGATGAAGTACACTTTGCTGAAGCTGAAGCAGATCTAGGATTTGTGTTTTATTACTGCCCAGCCTATACCGAAGGTGCAAGATTAGCCCTTGGCTATACAGCAACTTATTTAAGATGGGGGGAAAATCCCTACTTCAATCAAAATTGTTTCCATGTTGTCTCTCTGAATTTTACCGGCTTCACGCAACGGTTTGACCGTTGGTTTTGGAGAACCCAATTTTCTATTAACTTTGACACCAGAGAATGGTCTGCTTCCTATACTAATTATGATATTCTGCTTTGGGGGCGTTACACCTATTGTGAGAATATTGGTATCCATGTGGGTTTGTTTGTTCAAACAGGGATGCGGTTAGACCGCGTTTATCCCATCATTGGAGCTGATTGGAAAATTTCAAAAAAATGGAAGCTAAACCTCGTTTTCCCTCTTAACATTTCTCTAGAGTATACCCTTTCCAGTCGTTGGTCTATGGCTATTGCGGGAAGAAATTTTGATTTTCGGCAAAGAATTTATCATGGGGATTGTTTTTCCCATGGTTTGGTGCGCTATCAAAATGTGGGCGCAGAATTTGCAATTAAATATGAAAATTCTGGCATAAGCGCTAACATACACGCCGGGTCCACTCTAGGAGGAAGATATAGAATTGCCAATCGCTATAACCACCGTGCAAAAAATTATCATTTAGATCCGGCCGGCTATGTTGGAGCGGAAGTAGATGTAAAATTTTAAATATACATCCATACTAATAAAATATTGCATCGTCGCAATGTGTGCCATCTTGGCTGCCTCGTGGTGATCTTTTGCCACTTATGGGTAATAAGATGGTATAACTCGAGCGCTACCATTTTTCCTTAAAGTTTTATTTTTTTTGTTTATCTTTAATAATCTTTATAGTATCCTAATGATTATTAATTAAACTGTAACCATATTTGAAATTTATCTATTAAATACGCCAAAGAACGACACCATTTGGTGGGTAGGCTGATAGGTAATAGTTAAGGCAGTTGCCTATGCCCAGCTCCAAAGGCATTATTTTTGTAAAAATCGTTAAAATGAGAGTAATTTATGAATCCATCCCCTCTAGAAAGATTGCATAACCAATTTGCAGAAGCTCACCGTAGCCATACCTATATGAATTTAAGTGCGGCAGATCCCAGCAAACTTGAAGCAAGCAATCAGAAAATCATTCGATTGCAACAAGTTTATAAGCTTGCAAAGCAAGAAGTTGAAAATGCTTTAAATCACATGCCTCAAGAGCTTCAAGACATTAACCATCAAATTGATCAATTAGATCTATTAGAAAGCGATGGGGAACTTTACTTCCAGCGATACCAAACAGAAACAAACACATGGACGCGATGGATTTTCAAAGGGCTGGCGCGTGTTACTCCCGAGCGTATAAAAAGTTGGTTTTTCATACCAAGATGCTTTTCTAACAAGATGGAGAAAGCTGAGGTAGACACAAAACAAGAATATGAAAACTATAAAACTTTTCTGAGATTGCGTAATCGGCAACTGGTGGCCTTAAAGGCGAATAAAAAAGACAAGCTCAGGCAGGCCTGGTCACTTGTTACCACCAATTGATGGTAATAAGTTACCTTTTGACGAAATTATGTATGGCGACCCCCTAGACCAACATTTTAAAGAAATTCCAAAAAATCGAAATGAGAGAAAAGCTCATCAAGAGGATCAATTGGACCAGGATTTGGCAATAGCGATGCAATTATCCCTTGAGGAAGAACAAAAAAACAATCCTCAACGGGTAAATACTCCCCAAGAACAGCGTCCAGGAGTTCTTTTCCTTAATGGACTTGATGCTCGGAATAACAAAAAACCCCAAGGACAACGTCCAGATTTTCTTTTCCTTAATGGACTTGATGCTCTGTTTGACAAAAACCCCCAAGGCCAGCTTAAAAAAGCTCCAGAAGAACCTGTAAAACAAAATCCAGTTCCTCCAAATTTTGACGATGAGCCATTGCTTGATGTGGATGATGTGGGTTTACCTTATGTAGCAAAAGACAGAACACCTCAGTTTGTTGTTCCGGTTGATCCAAAAATTCAAACCCCTGCCCCTACCGCGGAAGATATTGCTAAACAACAAGAAAAAACCCTTGCAAGTTTAGTTGACCACCTTAATTATTCTATTCAATGTCTCGATCAATTTAACGAACGTCCCCTTTCGCTTAGCAAATTTAAAGAGATGCTAATTCAAATCGATGTTGCTATCCAAGTCGTAAAAACCCTCCCAGAACAGCAACAGCAATCTATTATAGATAAATGTAGGCTCAAAGAAGCCATTTTCAAAACACTGGGGGATGCAGGGACTCATCAGAAATTCGTTCTTGCAATGGAAGCACAAGATGATCAAGCGCTTCTCGATATATTGAAAACCACAGAGTGGGGCGGAGCTTTCGAACAAACTTTGGCTCAGAATGGTTTTATCCAATTCGGACTCCAAAGAGTAGCAGGCATGCAAGTATTGAAACTTACCGATGAGACGAACAAAAGAGTTCAGGAAAAAGCATTCGCAAATTATCAAGGCTCTTTACGACTTTCGATCACCGATACGCAATCTTTAGGGGAAATTGAAGAATTAATCAATTACATTCAAGACAAGAAAATCAAGCCATGCGCCCTTAAAATTCATTTTAAAGAGGGACAAACATTAACTCCTGCCCTAATGAAGCATTTGCTGACTTTGAGCGAATATATCTCTGATGTTTCTCTTACAGATTTGCAAAAGATCAATTTCAAAGAAACAGTTGTTACGCCTGAAGAAGAACTTCAATTTGTTAAAGCATTCAAAACCATCAATTGCCCTCAATTAACAGAATTGATCTTATCGGACAACTCCAAACAGGATTGGACGGCCGAAGATTTCTCCACTCTTTTACATGCTTTTCCAGATTTGTCGCTTTTCAAGCAGTGTTTCCTTGCTTGCTCTTCTCCACTTGAAATTGACATTCCATCTTATCTAAGAAAAGAGGAGGAGCTCAAACTTAAAGGGTTTCCAGTCGAGCACATTGCTTACCTGCTTTGTAATTTTTCTCAGTTGAAATGCATAAATTTCAAGAATGTTAAAATGACCGATAATCAATTAGCAATACGTCGTCTAGTAGATGTACATAA
>CAWCVY010000060.1:0-8025 GCA_963799115.1 uncultured Chlamydiae bacterium
AGCGCTCAATATTTTTAAGACAAAAGCACCAACTCTGCCACTTAGATTCCTCAATCCTTTAGATAACCCCCACGATGTTTGTGCCTTGTGCTCCGCTCCTTCTTGTTTTATAGGGCCTTGTCCAAATTCTGGTACATGCATATAAACTCCCTTTTTCTTGTTTTCTTATATTATACACCAAATGAGAAGAAAATCCAAGAAAGTTATTTCATTTAACGAAAATATAAAGTTAAATTAATAATTAAATTACAAATATATCAAATAACGACCAACTAAAACTGTAAAGAGGTCACAAAACGGTCAGGCCGGACGGCAATTCCCAATTCCACTCAATTGTCCGAATGTCCAGCCTAACCCAATCCAATCCCCAACCTAACCCTAATCCCAAGCAAATCTCTTGCCATGAAATTTGAAAAAATATTAGGCTCTTTGCGAATTTCAAACTGCTGGTAGTCCCCAATAATGAAGTAAGATAACAGGTTGTTTGTGTAAAAAAATTGGAGTTACTGTTAAATGCACGTTTATTCAAAAAAAATCATTCAATTTGTTAATGAGATCAAAGCTACCATAAAAGATGTTCTAACTAAAGAAGTGCACTTAAAAGTTGCCAGCGATCGTTTCTATGATCAGCGACAAGAATTCTCATATCCGATCAAAATAGTGATTTACAATAACAAAAGCATGCTCGGATACTTTGACTCAAATTTTTATGAATTAGGTTTTCACGAATGCCTCATGCACACAAACAGAGAGCAGTTACACCATTTGATTAGGCATGAATTAGCTCACTATATGATTTTTATCAACTATGGAGATACTATTCATCCCCATGGCACTGAATTCAGGGCATTTTGCCAACAAATGGGATGGGGTGAAGAGGTTTATAAGGCTAGCTTCCAATTGAAAGATGAACTGAAGGCTCCTGACATTGAAGAAAGCAGCGTTTTTAGAAAAGTCCAAAAATTAATGGCGCTTGCCACCAGCAGCAATAAAAACGAGGCTGAACAAGCCATGATCAAATCGCAACAGCTTCTTTTGAAGCACAATATTGAATCTAAGTATATTAGCGGTGAGGACGACGAAAAAGTATTCCTTAAACGCATCATGAAGCAGAAAAAACAAAATGCTAAAATGCGCTCTATTGCCATCATATTGGAAACTTTTTTTGTTAGTATAGTCTATTCTCGCGCTAGGGGTTTTATCTATCTTGAAATATTAGGGAATGCGGTTAATATAGAGATTGCTGAATATGTGGCAAATGTTCTTGATAATGAGCTGGACAAACTATGGATCCAGGCACAACGATATGCCAATTTAAAAGGAATGGTTGCAAAAAATTCCTTTCTTCTAGGCCTAGCAAAAGGATACTGCAATAAAATCCGGGCCCTGAAAAGAGAATATAATAGCGATGTAGCAAATGCTTTAATGATCATTGAAAATAAACTGATAGATGCAAGAGCAATGGTCTATCAACGTTTGTCCTCAATCAAGACCAGTGGGAACTATTGTCAGGCCTCATCAGCGTTAGGTGAACAAATGGGAAGACAACTCAACATTAATCCAGCTATCAATAGATCCTCACATAACTCTGGAGCACTAATTGCCTATTCAGAATGAGTTGTACAACCCATACATCTTCATTAAACTAAAAAATTTAAAAAACCTTCCTAAGGAATAATTGTGAATTACCAATCATTATTTAAGTACCTTTTGAGTGGGGCACTTTTGACTTGTCAGGCTATTAACGCTGCCAGCACGCCTTCTCAACTAACCAGTGAGATAGGCTTTTACCAACGCCCCCCCACCGTTCCAGTAGAATTATGGGACGAAGCTGAGCCATATTTTTTACCAGAAGATCATCCGATTAAAAAGAATTTGGATGGGATATTTGGACAATCGAGATTGCTCGCTTCTTTACAAGCATTCCGTGACGCTGGTTTTAACATATTAAATGCTAATAGCCAGCTCGATGTAGCTTTTCATCCGGAGCTTTCCGGATATGTCGTCAAATTTTACTTAGATAGCGAAGACAATCTGCCTTATTTTAACAAATTGAAATTGCAAGATCATTATATTTCAGAAGTCCGCTTGTGGCTGCTAAGAATCGCTGGAGCAGACAGAATTCAACGCATATTAGATACCCATCATTACAATGGGATCATGAAAGTATCCAAGCAATGGATCTATCCTCTTCCTTTAGAACCCAAGGCAGCGGGGCCTTTTCCCAAGTATTTCATTTTCGTGGAAGAGGATATGGAAGTGGTGGATGATACTGAAAATATGCGAAGATATCGCGATGAGATGACGTTTGATCTTTTAACAGCCTTTTACACGGTGTTAAAAGAGAGTGGATTCTACGATTCTGTCTACATTGACAACAATCCCTTTAGTCATGATGGCAGGATTGCCTTTGTGGACACCGAGGAGTATGACCGCAAACCTGTCCCTTTTGAAAAAGTGTTAAAATGGCTTTCTCCTGAAATGCAAGAATATTGGAAGGAATTAATCTCTGAAGAACCTTAGGAAGTGTGCAATAATAAGTCGAATCGTCCAGCTTATTTTTGCACACTTCCTTAAATCCCCAATATTTAAGGTGATGTTTTCTGCTGACGGTGTACGACAGAAACTGACGCTTGGTTCGTTGGATAGACGATGATATCTGCTATATTTACATGAGGCGGCCTCGAAGCGGCAAAAAGAATTGTTTCGGCAATATCCACAGGTTTAAGGGGATCGATTCCTTCGTAGATCTTGGCGGCCTTTTCCTTATCTCCTCCATACCTGACAAGGCTGAATTCCGATTCGACCATTCCAGGAGAAATCAAAGTCACGCGCAATGGGGTAGCCACCAATTCCAGCCGCAAAACGTTTGTTAAAGCAGTCACGGCATGTTTCGTGGCACAGTAAACCCCACCGCCGGCATATGCTTCATGCCCTGCCACACTGCCGATATTGATAATATGTCCGCTGTTCCTTTCAAGCATTTTGGGGATGAGAGGATGGCAGACGTTCAAAATCCCTTTCAGGTTGATATCGATCATTTCATTCCAATCTTCAGGGGAATTTTCCCATATTTTATTGAGCCCCCTGACCATTCCTGCATTATTTATAACAATATCCGGGATAGAGAATGGGGCGGGCAAATGATTTAGCGCTTCGAAGACTTGAGAAGTTTTAGAAATATCTAATCCAATTAAATGGATTTCTGATCGATACTTTGCTTTCAGATCCTTTTCAATTTCCTTTAATCGTTCGAGCCTGCGTGCTATCATGATTAATAAGGCCCCTTCTCTGGCAAAGGCTTCAGCGGTCGCTTTGCCTATCCCTGCGCTAGCCCCAGTAATCAATACAACCTTATTTTTAAAACTTTCCATGTTTATCCTATTTCAATTTAAAAAAATGAGCCTCTAACCCCCGAAAATCTAGATCGTCTCAAGCTTCTTACGTAAAGGATGGCATTTCACCTATAGTAACCGGTGATCTAATTATTTTTTCACAAAAAATTACATCAAACATTGTTTCACTGGGAGGACAGCATTCGCATCAGACAGTAACTCAATAATTAAATGACTGAATGTTACTATTAAAAATTTTATTAAAAAATCATTGTTAATGTATAATAAAATTGTATTTGTTAATAGATTATAATTTTAATAATCAAAGTAAATTAATTATGAATATTGAAAGTGGCGAGAATTTTATTTCTTTATTACCCGACGAGGTTCTTCTTAGGATTTTACGTGATGTGGAATTTGATCCTCGACATCAACTGTTAAACCTCCGTTTTCATGACGTCTTAAGTAATTATTTATTTGATGAGCTTTTGAACGCTTATAAAAACAGCCCTTTTCTTACCAAAGTTGTCAAACAGGTAGAAGAAAATCATCCTAAATATCAGTCTAGTTTCGAAGAAGTAAGGGACATTTATCAAACTTTAATTGACTCAACTACAAAGATTAAAGGTGGATTGGAAAAGAATCGGAAAACGAGGGAAATTTATGCAGATGCTCTTTCATTACAGAGGCTAGATGAAATTGCTCATTGGCAACAAGAACAGGAAGCCGCCAATTTAATTAAAATCTTTGAAAGAATTGCTCAAAGCTCACCGACATGGGGAATACTGAATAATATTAAGGAAAAAGGTCAAATGGAACAAGCCGATGAATTACGCAGGTGGATGGGTGATAATCCCGAGGAACTCAAGAAAATCGATCATTTATACCTAGAATCTTTTGGATCACGCATGCCCCTTCACCTAACAGGAATTCCTAAAGAAATTTTCAAATTTACTAATTTAACAAGCCTTTTCCTTGGAGAGAATGAACTGACCACTATTCCTTCTGAGATTAGTAAGCTTACGCAATTGAATACACTTAGCCTTCACAATAATCAGCTTAACGAACTTCCTCCGGAAATTGGCGAACTCTCACATCTAGAAATAATCGCCCTTCAACATAATCAACTAACCAAGCTTCCTCATGAACTAGGTAAGCTCACACAATTGGAATCGCTTTGGCTTTATGATAACCAATTGAAAACCCTTCCTCCCGAAATGGGAAATCTCGCAGAATTGAAATTTTTTAAAATTTCAGAAAATCCCTTTACAACAATTCCTCAAGAGATTTTCACCTCCTCCAACCCTATCATTTCTCAAAATGAAGAAGTATTGACCATAAAAAATACAATGTACTAGCTTCATTCTTTTTGCATAAATCCTTGTTCCCGCATCCATTTATCATCAACAAATTTGGAGAGATAATTGCGAATACTGTCCGGCAGGATAATTAAGCATTTTTGCGCCTTTTTTCAACTGTTTTGCCACTTGCAGGGCACCCCAAACAGCAGATCCGGAAGAGCCGCCCACTAACAATCCTTCTTCTCGAATCGAACCGCCTAGCCATCAAAAAAGAATCTTCGTCATTCACTTTGACATATTCATCCACCAAGCTGTTATCCAGCACTGCAGGGATAAAATCATAACCTATTCCTTCTACTTGATAAGGATAAACTTCCGTTGACCACCACCTAAAATAGAACCATAAGGATCGACTCCAATAATTTTCACCTGCGGCATATTTTCTTTCAGCCGTTTGGCAATTCCAGTAATAGTACCGCCTGTCCCAACGCCAATTACCACCATGGCGAGCTGATCACCCATATCGTCAATAATTTCCGACAGCGGTCGTCGCGTAGTGGGCGGCCGGATTAATAGGATTACTATATTGATCGAGAAAATGTGCATTCGGAAGCTCTTTCTCTAATTTTTTTGCGAGAGAAATATGGCTGTCGGGGTCATTCCAAGCCGCCTCTGTTGGCGTTCGATAGATTTTGGCTCCTAATGCTTCAATCACCACCTCTTTTTCATGACTCATTTTCGCAGGCATGGTGATAATAACTTGATAGCCTTTTACAGCTCGCCGCCATAGCAAAGCCGATACCGGTATTACCAGAACTCGCTTCAATAAGTGTATCTCCTGGCTTAATTCTACCCGCCTTCTCTGCCTCTTCAATCATCTGATAAGCAATGCGATCTTTTACCGAACCACCAGGATTTAGGAATTCACATTTCCCATATAACTCACAAGCCATTTCACGGCCAATACGATGCAAGCGCACCGATGGCGTCTTTCCAATGGCCCCCAAAATATCATTTAGTACCATCGCACGCTTCCTCCGACTGATGATCGGTTCGTTGCAGCATCAACCTACAGCTTTTATCGCACTTATTATGATGGATAATGATAAATTAATAGAAAAACAAGGATAAAAAAATACTATTGCAAGAAAAGGGACCAGTAATTCCACTTGCATGAATTCAGCAGTTGCATAATGCACGAGTCAGCATAGGCCGCATAAAATTTTGTTTACTTATTATTATAATTAGTATATTATATTTTTTAATCTTACTGAATATGTAATAAAATAAAAAATAGAGGAGAATATGAATATAAATTTTAATACAAGAGAAGATCTATTACAAGAAGGCTTTAATCAAGTTTCTAAAACAGAATATAATGATCATGAGAAAAAGTTTAATTATACAACAAAAACAAATTCTGAAAGAAATGATTCTTTGGGAGATTTAGAAATATTCCCATTAGAAACCATAATAAATATTTTTGGTTTTTTATCAGGCACCGAACGCGCTAAAATTATGCTCGTTTCCAAAGATATTAAGCAGATTGCTTCTGATAGACAATTTTCTTCAAGCGCCTTAGGGAGCCTAAAAAAATTACCAGCAGAATTGACAAACATGATATTGCATACACTTCCTCCTTATACACTTAAACAAATCCAACCTGTTTCAAGCGAATTTAAAAAATTGGCTGCTCAAGTTGAACAACCAGAATATGCCATTGCCCGTAAGAATTTGGAAATCATTCGCTCGGAAATCTTTAAGTTAAATGTAGCAGAAACAAACACCGGTCAATTCTCTTCAACCATGTATTTAGATGCTGAAGGAAATCTTGAAGCTTCTGGAGGGGATAATATTGGAGTGTGTGTAAGACAAGGAAATGGTCTTGTAGAATCCAACATAGATGAACGATCACTACGAGAACACAAGAATTTCTTTACACTTTATTGGGCTGCCGGCTCCAAACCTGTTGTCCATGATCAAAAATATAATAAATTTGCTTTAGGGGTTAAAATTTATCCGCAGATAGGACATATTGAAAATGAAATTGTTGAAAAAGTAAGACAACATACAGTCATTTTAGCCAATCAACTGTGGGATGGGGCTAATGAAATCGCAAAACAAGAAGAAAAAATGTACAGAGGTATTCTGGGTACAGGTCGTCCTTTGCGTCCTCATTGGGAGGCAATCATCGAAGACCCCGCAAATTATCCCCTTGACCACATTTTAGAAGCCGGAAAAAGGGTCAAACACATTGCGCAGAAACCTAAACCAAAGGTAATGCCAAGAAAAAATCCAAGAAAAAATCCAAAAGAAAAAAAGATTTAATCAAGCGAAATGTAACAGTTCAGAACCTGAGCGAAAAAGGGGGGTGCGACCAGGCCGAGACGGCCTGATTACCTTCGCTCAGATACCCCGACGAAGGAGGGTATCTGAACTGTTACGCGAAAATCTGCAAATTTATTGAAGCTAAGGTTGGCTGAATGTAGCCTGAAGGGCTCATTCAACCAGTCCTATGTAAACTCTTGTCGTTAAAATTGAGGCAAATGGATAAAACAGAAGACTCAAATTCTTCATTCAAGATGTGTCTATTTAAAACTTTCATATACAGTAAAGTTATTTAAGATTTCGCGATTATTTTCAGCGGCGAGTTGTTTGTCTTCGGGTTCTTTCACCGGAGCAAAAACAGTAGCCCGCGGGGCAAAAAGATAGCCCACCTTAGCGCCTTTCAAATGTGCAGCCTGCAGCATAATGCGCGTCACTTGCACCACAAGTATTTTGGTCTTTCCCTCTTTTACAATGCCTATATCAGGATACTCCCCTTCAACTTCATGATTTTTAAATTCAAAATTGGGTTTAATCTGTTTAATTAATTTTTCTCGGACGAGCATAGAGCGCTCTTCAAAGCTCATGTTTGTTAACTGCACTTGCGAGACATCAAGGAATTTAAGTAAGTTCCTTAAATTGAGGATAATAGTATTCGTGTTAAAAAAGGGAGCATTGGCATGATCAAAGTTCGAGGGCAGTTCGAATCCTTCCTTCATGATAGGGTCGCCTATTGCTTCGCCTTTTTCGTTAAATGATTGAACAAGCGTTCCTCCCATTTCTGGTTTGATGGCAATTTTTGTTTCAACTCGTTTACCAGTCACTATCTCATAAACATCCACCGTTTTATTTTCTTGGTTGATGACATATTTGTATCCCTCTTTGTGTAGCCTCTCTAGAAAACTCCTCGAGTCCATCAAAGGAGAGGATGTTATCGCGGAAACGGATGATCAGTTTGTTTTGCATGACCCATCCCGTAGTACTATCTATGATAGTAAAACTGAGATTTTTTTCCGCTAGAATAAAGCAGAAATCATCTCCTTGCTCAGCAAAATAGGCTATCA
>CAWCVY010000061.1:0-79211 GCA_963799115.1 uncultured Chlamydiae bacterium
ATCAATATCAATGTTATTTGTTTTAAGCATTGACCACAAACGCTCTTCTACCCATTCAGCAAAGACTAACACTTCAAAAAAATGATTAGCCTCAGAAGGAATTTGTCCGTTGAATCCTGCGGCATAACCTTCTTCATAGCTTTCTGTCCAGCCTTCAATTCCTGAAAGGGAAATTCCGCATGCCAATCCTTCTTCTCTAAGCATGTGCTTGCCGTTAGCATACCCGCGAGATATATTGCTGGAGGGTTTTTAAGGATACATTTAAATTTGAACAGAAAGCCTCCATATCTACAATTCCTATAGTCATGTACTTTTCAGACCAGGTAAAGTCCGAGCTATGTACATAACCGAGAATATGGCCAAGATAACCCGGATTCTCTTGAAACAAGTAAATAAGCAGTTCAATAGCTTCACTATTTATTTCACGTCCATTCATTTGCCTTCGTAAATTATTGATCCTATTGAAGAATCCCCTTAAATTTTCTACATCTGCATCTATATTTTCAGCCGATGGAACTAATTGATAATTGAGATCTAGTGAGTGTATCTCCCCTTTTCCTTGTCCAAAGGCAAAAGAAGGCTTATTAAATTGTTTGACTGCGCGATCCTGTTCTACCGAGCCAGCTTCCAATTGACCCATTTTAGAGAAATTGTCACTTAAGGCTGTCCCTGGAACATTTGTCTGAACGATAATAATTATGTTATAAGGTCCATGCCTTCTAATAGCAACTAAAGAGGGTGTCCGGAGATATTTAAATTCTCGAGATTCCATCATTAATGTGCCAAAAGCCTCCCGAAGGACGCGTTCGTTATCACCGTTCCACCAAGATTTAGCTTCTTTAATGACAAAATTTGGTTGAGACTCAATGATTCCTATTTTTTTACTATCCGAATCGATGTACCTGATGGTTGGTTTCGAAGGAGAGGTGGATTGAGTGAAGAGTTGTACCGTAGCTAGCCAAAGCTCTTCTTGCGATAAGTTTAAATCCGATATCTCTTGAATGAATTGATTAATATCCCTTTTAGGTTTTGCTAGGGCATTAATTAATAGAGTTTCTTCCGGATAGAGACTCAAGATTTCTTTTACGTTGCTCATAAACCTTTGAGGTTCAAAGTATAGCTGAAGTTTATGAGAATCATCGAGGCTCTTCACCTTTTTTTAGTAGCTGTTGATTTCTGCGGAATCTCTACGGCGCCCAATTCCTCCTCAATAAAATTCCTGACTCGGGTTCTAAAGGGCATCGGGTCAAGCTCTGAAGGGGCAGCTTGAGGCTTAGCGGCCCTAAGATTTTTTGTTCTAAATCCTCTAGTTTGCTTGTTCAATTGGCTGATAATATGTTTAACGGGATTTCTATCTTGAATCGTTCCTTCTACTAAACCCTCAGCCAAATCAGCCAGTGTCATGACTTTTTCTAGGAAATCAAAAAAAAGGCAAGCTTCTTCAGTTAACTGACCCCTAAATTCAGATTGATGTCCCTGTGCAAATGCTCCTTCAAAAAGACCAACTTCTTTCAATTGAAGTCCATTCAAAAGCCCTTCCCGAGCAAAAAGATAGCGGAAGGCGTAAAAATTACCGGCTCCATAAGCCGTAGGCTTCATTGATTTATCTAAGTCGGAAATAATATAAGACGCATCCATCAATCCAAATGAGGAACCTTTGTTGGAACTAATAAATTGACCTCCATGAATGATACCTAGGCTATATGTTGGAATTCCGGGATTTTTTTTAAGATTTTCAGCAAGAAAGTCAACATAATCGGAGTAATCATCAGGTCTGCGAATCTTAAGTGTTTGTAGGGCATCTCTTATCTCTTCCCATTTCGTGAGTATATCATCCACAAAGGAATCGACCGAGATTGTATGGGGAGAGGGATCGTGTTGGAATTTCCACCCTTTTGATTGGAGCTCTCCTAATGCTCTTCCCGCTTGGCGGCAAGCCTGTGCAAACTCCTGACAAAGGAGATTTCTTTCAGGAGTCCCTATATCTAGTGAACAGATCTCCTTCATATAGTCTCTAAAAGTTCTTCCTGGCTGATAGGTTCTACCAAGAACATAATCTCCCCCACATTTTCCGATATTTAATAAGCGAGGAACTTGAAGATGTTGCAATCCAAGGGAGAGAAGCACATCAAACCCGCAAGCTTCAGCTATTATTTCATGGCTGCTTCTTTGTATAAAAATAGCTGCAAAGTCCTTGGATTCAATTTTAACTACTTGATCACCTTGAGGAAGAAACTCGATTGTAAAATCATATTCAGTCGATCCTCGAGCCTTTTGAAATAGGGCGATCCAAATTTGTTCTGCATTTTTACCCAAATGGGAAATATCCGGGATGATTACTTCTAATTCATCGCATAAGTCGAATAAGGCATTGTTTAAATGTGGATTTTTTGCTAGCTGCTCGACTAAAGAATAAACCCCATCGATCACTACCCACGCAGCCGGAGGATGATGAGGAAAGGGTTGTAAAACTTTTGGAAGGTTACCAACTTCAAGGATTTCTTCCACAAACACATCGCTTGAATCTTCGATTTTACAGGACATGGTTTTGGCAGGCGGTCGGGGCTTGGGCAGAGTTACTGCCTGCGAGTCTGTTTTATTTTTTAATGTAAAACTTTCGCATTGCTGAGGAACAGGTATTATAAAGATACACCAATCTTCTGTCCATTCATCTCCGAAACACCTTAGATGCCTCGTTTCTATCTTAGGCTCGCCATATATCTTAGTCATGACACGTAAAAATTTTTCATTCGTAAAATGCAATTCAAAATGCAAAATCTTAGCACCATTTACTCTAGCTAAGTCCACCAAATGCCACATTCGAATTTTCCAATTACCTAATTTTCCGTCTGGAACGTGGATATCATCCAACTTTACTTTAAGGGTATCTTTTTTAAGCGTTACGAAACCATAAATCCCAGGAGCCTGTTCAAAAGGAGCGACAAAATCTCTATGGAATACTTCAGAAGGAATCCCAATATCTTCAGGAATCAAAGGGGTGCGCTTATCAATTTTTCTTGCAAAACTAGGTCGGGTCGTTAAATCACCTTTTAAAAGAGAATTGGGGATCCGCTCACTGAAAACGTCATCCTCGATTTTAGCTGAACACTCTTTGGAACCTTTTTTGGCTCCGTTCTTGTTTTTATAGGATTAGCAGCAGTTTCAGTTAATTCTCTCTCTTCATATTTGATAGGCAGTTCTTCTATTTCAGAGAGCATGTCATAAAGAGGACCGGGGGGAGAAGCTTCTTTGAAGGATAGGGGGACAGCACCCGTTTCGTCTTCAATAAAATTAATGAAATTTGAGATCCCTTTTCTCCCTCGAAGTTTTAAAATAACTCCTTCAATGTCCTGAATCGCACTATCATCTTTAGATGCGTCAGCACATAGTTGCTTCATCCCCACAAAAAACTTTCTCTTTTCTAGCATAGAAAATTTAACTTTAGGACAGAATTTTTTTAACTGTTGGTTGCTTTGTTCAAATTCTGCAAGATGCTTCTTCGAATGATGAGTGCGACCGTGTGTAAAAGCCATGAGATCCACATCTTCTCCTACAAAATCCACAAGTAGATGCATGCCAATATCTGTGATGGCAAGTTTGGAGACCTCCTCCTTTGTAAATTTTGAAATTCTAAGTATAGTGACCTCATACAATCGCTCTTGAGTAATGTTTGTGATGTCTGCAACATTTATTATGTCTGCAACATCTATAATGGTGCCATCCAAGGCCTTGTGCATACCCTCAATTAACTCTAGGGTTGTCGATGACACTCTATTTTTTGGGGCTGAACGCAATATGTCAGGCGAAACACCAAATGATACTGATGCAAATTCAACAAATTCATTAGAAACTTTCTCGCCTTTTTGTAAGGAAATTAAAGTGCGATATACTTCAGAATATTCAGGGCCTTTCGATTTTCCTGCAATTTTTCTAGCCACATCCTTTAGCGAAAGCCAATTTTCTGCCCCCAAAATATTTAGATTGTCGCCCACATTTTTAGCTTCTGAGAGGGTTGCTGTTGGTTGAACTGAAGCAGCCTCAGGAGATGCAAAATCCTTAAGTTCATCTCTTCCAAAACCTGTATATTTTCTAATCTTGATGATTTCTTCGGGAGTGAAGGTGTCTTCTCTTAAGTTAACGACTCTATACAACTTATCCTCAGGCACTCCCCATAGGGCTGCGGCATGTGAAATAGAGTCAATGCCCTTTCTGTCTAATTTCTTAAGTAAGATTCTGCTTATTTCTGGAAGAGGAGGAGGAGGTGTTTCAAGCAACTTTTCTTCGGAAGAATTAATAGTTTTAGCGAGTTTTCTTCCCGTTTTTTTTGTGATGCGTCTTCCATTTTCTACATCTCTTAAAAAATGATAAAACTCGCTAGATCGTTTATTTCTATATAAGATTCTTGAAAACCTTCCTTTCGGTATCCAGTTATCACCAAGATAGTATACAACATTACCCACTATATTTTCTGACTCCTGATGAGAGTAGCAAGTATTAGCATCAGGGATCCTTTCAATGAAAACGTCATCCTCAATAGCACAAGCTACCGATTTTCTAAAAGAATGGGGCTTTGTTTTTTTTTCTAAGCTTAGTGCTTCATTATATGTTTTTGTGAGATTGCGATTTCGTAAGGGAGTGATCTTTCGACCAATGTTCACGGTACGACAACCTTCCTTTTTCATTTTCCTTTTGCTGCCTTTCCCTCCTCCAAGCTCTTCTTTATAACCAATAGCTTTGAATTCTATAACCCAATCTTTTTGACTCATAGACTTAGGAAACGTCACACCACCACCAAAATCACTTTTAAGAAAATTTTTAATTGAATTTCCAAAAGAAGCTAGAGTTTCCCTAGTTATCCCTGTGATGGTTGTAATGATTAGAATGTGGGGACTAGATTTTACCCATGGTTCTTGCATAGGCTTAATATCTCTTCGGACAAGCTGCTGCGATGGTTTCTGAATAGAGCTTTTGGGAACCACAGACACGGCAGGTCCTTGGCCGCTTGTAATAAGCCTTTGCGGACCTCCAACTTGATAAACAGTCGTTCTGGGTTTTCTAACCACTTCAGTTACAATGTTTAAATTTAAGCCTAGTCTTTCGAATTGTTCCTTAGTGTAAATTTTAGGATAAGCCCTACTGTATAAGTAATGAGCTTTGCTAACGCCTTTAACGGAAGCACGGACTAGCGAAGCGATAGGCATTTTCAAAAATCTGAAAACCGGAGGTGTGATGAGCGCAACTTGTAAGGCTAAAGAATCGTCAGAAAACTTGCGCCCTTGTGCTATCGGAATGGCAAGATTTTGTTCCAAATGAATAGCGAAACTTTCTCTACTTCTTTTATAAGACTCGATGACCCTATCGGCAATACCATGTTGGCCAACTCCAATCGCGTAAAGAAAATTCCTCATTTTTCGCTTCGGAAAGTTCTTTAAAATGTGGCTTTTTCTATCAATTTGTCGGGTGTATTCTTTTAGAATTGCTTGTGTGAGCAAATCAGCATTGCGACATTCCTGCTCCAAGGCCGGGTTAACCTTGCTTAAAACAGTTGAGATCCCTTTTTCTAACAAAGCAGCGCCCTGGCCTATTACACGCAGTTCCCTCGACCTGCTATCAACCATAGATTTTAAACCAAAACCAACCGTAAAGATGAAGGCTTTCAATACATCGTGCCCCATATCTGCCAAGCCCATACTTTGGTTAACACTTGCATGCGAAACATCAAACAGGGGATTTTTCGCGCGCAGCTCCGGAATGGTGGGAACTCTTCTAAAGAGCATGCTTTTCATTAGTGCTCTTCCACCAACCCATTCATCGAGCTCTTCCGGAGAGGATAACATGTTTTTGTAAATATCTAGCTTTGTGGGAACTCTTCTTTCACCCGAAGGGTCGAGTTCTTCTTGAGTGGATAGTATGTCGTGGTAAAGGGCTAGCTGCTTTTCTGCCCAGCGATGGTCTTCTTCTGCAACTGGCTGCTGTTTCTTCAGGTTTTCGCTTAAAATAGCTTCAGAAATACCCTTGACAAGAGCCTGCAATGCTTCCATCTCGGTAGCGCTTAATGCTTCTTCCTGTTTGCTGGATTCCTCAACCCTTTCAACGGGCTTTTCGACAAGAGATGGCATTTCTTCCACCACAGCTGGCTGGACAACGGGCCGTGACATAGGAGTAGAGTTAAAGACTTTACCTATCTCCTCTGCTTCTAAGGCGAGTGCATTGTTATTCCAATCAATCAACGGAGTGGCAAAATGGAACTTTTTCTTTTTGCCTTTCTCTTGAAATCTATCTGCTGAGGTATTGACGCCGCCTAACGCTGCTCCATTGCCGCCTGCCACGGTGGTGCGCGTCACCCCTTTCTGTTTATTCCAATGAAAATCGATTGTGCCTAATTCTGTAAAACCTTGATCCTTCGGACGATCTAAAATAGCCTTGCCCATCAACGAGACATTAAATCCCCTGCCTCGATTGACATCAGGAATATCTTCAAATTGGAAATTAGGGGTGTTATGCACCATATTTTGGGTGAGGACCCCTCTCAAACGGGTCGAATCGGTTTCAATCGTCCCACTTTGTCTGGCTTTAATCCATGTGGCTTGATTCACTTGTGCAGATTGTTCTCTGTTATACGACAAAGAGACGCGGCCAGAGAGGGAAGCTCCGGCAGAGATAGATGTCTGGGAGAAAGTATCTTGTTGAGATTCCCCATCCAAGACAGGTGTTTTAATGTCGACATGCTCCCCTTCAAGCTGAGCACCGGGTAAATTTAGACGTTTAGATGCATTAAATTTAAGATCGTTACCGGTATTAACGCGCCAGGGAGTGTGTTGCTTGCCTTTGGCGCGTGTGCGTGAACCATCGACTCCCACATCAAAGTAAGTGTAACCTCCAAATGTCAAGCTAAGGTTTCCCCCTCCCCCATTTTGTTTCAGTGAATCTACCCCGGCTTCGCCAGTAATTGTTTCTCCAGTATAAACGGCATCCTCATCGACATTAACCAGTCCACCTGTATGCCTTTGGACGCGCACATTCCAATTCAAACTTCCGTGGATGATGGTAAATGTCGAAAAATAAGTTTGCGTCCATTCTGTTTTTTGCTTGGAAAAACCAACACTTATGGTAATACCAGGGTTAAACTGCTGAGCTAAGGCTGTCCCTAAATTTCCTTGATTGAAAGCTTGAGATAATTTAGCAGCTTCACCCCATGTGTTCTTGATGGCTAAAATGGAATTTGTAAAAATACCAGCAATATCTTTTGAGCGTGCTAATTTAAAATAACTTTCAATGGCAGGATTTTCCGATATAAGCGCTTCACCAACCCCTGCAACGCCTCCCCCTTCTACAAGGGACTTAATAGCACGCATACCAAATACACTGACGCCAAGAGAACCTTCCTTGACCTTTTGATAATGGGTGACAACATGCCCGTGATCCCAAGAAGTATCTGCCGTAACGTCCATGTCTCCAATAATCTGGGCTTGGAGTCCTTCGGTATCTAAATGGCTTTTAGCCTTAAAGGTGGTACCCTTTCCCGCAATGAGTTTCGGCAAGCTCGTGCGTGTTGTATTAAAATCTATTTTTCGAACTCTCTCCTCAGCTACAGCGACAGAGGCTTTCTTTTTAGGATTATTGACGCTGTGTGTGCGCGACAGCGCGTAGATATGTCGCTTAGATTTCAACCGCAGGGGGCCGTTTAAGCTGGCCAGCAGTCCTTCCCAAATAATATCGGTTTTATGTGTTTCAATAATGAAGGGTCCGTCGAGGCATTGTGTGCTTGGTTCTTCCATGACGATAGTATGGAATTTTTTCGATGAGCTATACCCTCTTTTCACTGATGAAACATAATGGCTAAATAAGGTGCGTTGAAGAAATTTACCCACAAAAAGCGCGGTTTTGTGCAAGCTGATGATAGTTGAACCATTAACGGTTAAAGTACCCTCAAGATTAGATCTTACTTTTTTAGAAATAACTTTAGCCCCAGCAAAACTTGTTTTGACAGCTGCTGTCGGGGCGCTTTTCCAAAGGGCCACCCTACCAGGATTTAAAGGCACAACGCTTCTGACAGGCACTGCATCTAAAGTAAAATCACCCCCCTCAATGTAGGCCAACTCTTCTCCCGCAACTGTTCCGCCTCGCGCGGTACCCCGATCCACATGGAGATAGGTTTCCCGAGCGTTGATTTCAGCTCCTGGCTGAACGGAATCGATCTCAAAAGTAACCTTAGACTTTCTTCCCAATGAACGTTTTTTCACCGCATCGACTGTCTCGTGAACCACCCGTTTAGCCAGGAGGAGTTCTTTGGTAAAAAGCGAAAATACATTCTGCGCATCCATAAATCCAGTATTATGAGTGAGATCTGTGGTCAATCGCACATCATGCCAAGTCCCAAAAAACCCTCCCGCTTTAACCTGAGGGATTGAAAATCCTTCCACACAGGGAAGAGCAGGAACAAAAGTCGGAGTTCTGCCTTGGCTGGTGAAAATTCCATTATAAAGTCTGGCAATTCTCCCACGAATATCGTAAGCAACCACGATTCCGGTATTTCTTAAACTTTCCAATCCCAATTCTAAAGTCTCGCTAATCTGAGAATTTGCCCATCCATCAGTAACAAGCACGCTTTCATAACGATAAAGTTCAATTTTTTTCCTACGTATACGCCCGCTATGGCACGTGCCGATATGCACAGCATAGTGGTAGAGATGCATGCGGTTATTATTTTCCATGTCTTGGCCAGTAGCCAACATATTGCCTTTGATTAGCAAGTTACTCGCATCATTAATAGCCTGAACCGAAGCATCTAAATGGAGGTTTCCTATCACGCGGAAATTGGAGGGAATGTGACGATAAGGGTGGGTAGTATTTGTGTACCAAAAATGCGGGACAATTACGGTAGATTCCAGCAAGAATTTCTCCACTTTGATAGCCGAATCGCCAATGATATCCACATCGCTTGTGTGTATCAAAAATCCCTTGGCATCTACCGCGATCCCTTTGCGGAAGATGGCCTGCATATGATGCAGCTCTACGTTTCCCACAGAATGGAAAATTCCCCTTCCCGACACTTCAGCTCGTTCCCAAAGATTGACACCCGTTCCCTTTAAAAAGAGGTCATTTTCCACATCCAGAGAAGCGTGAATATGCACCATCTTCTCACTGATGATGGCCAAATCGCCGGAAGTTTGCATGGGTTGTTTTAAATCTATGGGCGAGACGCTGTAAAGTTTAAGCAGCTTTTCACCACGCACGGCGCCAGGATCTTGATACTGCTTTTGATAGATCTCCAAACTACCTGCCGATTCCACTAGCCCGCGATTGTCCACTTGATTTCCATCGAGGGTTCCTTTCTCGGAAATAAGGATGGTGACCCCTTCGCTTACCCCCACCTTCCCGTCTATAGCTTGCAAATGAACATTCTTGGCTAGAACGTCATGGTCTATATCCAGATTGCCTAACTGCACTTGCACCTGATAGGCATCGCCTAACTTTACTTCCCCCTTCTCATGAAATTCCCTCTTACTCAGAATTTGGATGCCACCCTCTCCTACAATGCTACTTTCTGCACTGCTCCGCATGGTCTCCACTTTCAGAGAAGACATTTCAGCACCCAATTTCAAATGACCGGCTTCATTCTCGAATGTATTGATCTCTCCAATTAGATCTCCTTCGTAAGTTCCTTTTTGGTTATGGAGAAGATTTGTACTTATTACATTTAAAGGCGCTTTATTGGTGGCTTCAACGTGATCAATCCACACTTCGGCTTTTTGAGCGATCCTCTCTCCCGCTTCTGCAAGGGATTTTTCCAAATGAAGCCGACCCTGCGGAGCTTTGCGATAGCACAGTCTCAGCCTTATGGACGCTATTTTCTGCTGCTATTCCCACATGCCCTTTTTCGATGATCGAGTGGCTGGCAATTTTAGCTTGTCTGAGGAGCAGATAATCCCCTTCAATATGAGCCTCTGCATTTCCTTTTAGATCGGCTTTATTTAGATTGACGATGTGAGACCCTTGTAAATCCATCGCTCCCTGAGAAGTCGCATGGAGTTCAGGAGCCAGCAACAGAGGCGCTTCGATCGCCAGCCCTCCAGCAGAAACGTTTAAATTGGTCCGTGGCAAATGAGCTTCTTCCTCTGCTTGCACATGGATGTGATCCTCGACATTTACTTGGGCATTTGGCATCCAGACATTTGTCACGGCTATATCTAAGGCGTGGCCAGTTACTTGTAGTCCTGCGGCGTTGATGGCAGTGGCTTTGGCCTCGGCATGTGGAATATACGGAGTCAATTGTGTGGATGTATCGCTGGATAATTCGGATGCAGGCAAGGTGGAAAAAACAGCAGGCGCTAATGCCCGTTGAACTATGTTTGTATGGCTTACACGTCGAAAAGCATGAAGTAATTTATCCCTCAAGGAAACGCTTTGGATGCTGCTAAGTTGATGCCGAATTTGATCTGCGGCCAGATTGCCTTGCTCATCAGCAAGCAGGCGATTTCCTTCGGTTAATACCCCCTATGTTTAAGCTGCAGAAGGGGATCATTTTGATACTGTCCTGGAATAGACGACGGAAAATCTAATGCGGTTAACTCTTTTTCGTCTAACACTCTTTCTACAATCTGTGTTTCGGTTGGACCGATAGGTTGCATTTTCCCTTGCAGATCTTCAACCCTGTCAAAGCGATGCAACTGAAAGCCCCTTCCTACCCTCTCACCAATTTCCAAATCCATCCAGCGCTTTATCTGCTCTTCAGTCAAATCTTCAATGACGCGGCCACCTAACTTCTACTTCCCCTCCCTTTTGCCAGAAAAGCGTCACACCAAGATAGCGTGCCAAAGCATCAATTTCAGACTCGCCACCCCAGGCCCATGATGCATGCCGCATATTGGCAAAGTAGATCGCCTTTCCTTCTGTTTGCCACCACTCTGAAAGGGAATTTGGACTTAACCCTCTTTCTTTAAACTTATCGGCAATATGCGGATAGGGTCTGAATGTATCGTCTTCAAGATCGCCATAGGCATCGTACAATTGTTTTTCATACCCTTCTCGGTAGATGTCGTCATAATTGAGTTCAATGTATGCGACGGCAATCTCCCGAAAAATGCCCTGTAGAACGCGTTGGTGGGACTCTGAAGAATGGACAGCAATCCAGGCTTTAAAAGACTCTTTATCGGCTGATTCTAAACCCAACTTTTCGCGTAAATGTGTAAATACTGGATGAGCAGAATCAATTTTGTCAGACAATACTAAATCACGGAATCCTAAAGCGATTCCATTAAAAGCACAATTCCCATCCCCTAAAGTTGTTTCGGCCTGGTATTGTCCTGCATCAATCCGCTTTAGGTAGCTCCAATGGACTCCATGCTCATGCCGGAGGCCAAAGGGGGCGGGCTCATTGCTAAAATGGCTCAAAATGAGCTCTGCTTCTTCAGGCGAGACACCTTTGAGCTTACGCTGAATGCGTTCTCGTTCGATGTGTCCTTGTCCATCATCAATCAAAAGATCAGAGGCTGTTAAAATATTTCTCTTTCTTAGAATATCTCTTAATGCAGTGGTATCCTGACCTTCAAATATCGTTGGAAATTTGCGCTTGGCTAAAATCACCTGATGGACAAAATCTTGAATAGGTTGTGCAAGGGGTTCTATTTTCTCTTTCAACGCTTCTAAATTTTCGCAATCATCTAGCTTAAAGCCCCCCACGACCTTCTTCCCTATTTTCAAGGCTGTCAAAAGGGTAGTTTCTTCCTCGCTTAAATTTTCTATCAAAACTTGAGTCTGTGGAGAGGTAAAGGGGACGCTTTCAGGGGCTTTGTTCACCTTTTCGGACAGAATTTCGGGCAGGAGAAAGGGATCAGATGGTGCGGTTTGTGACGAGGTAATAGCCTTAGCTATTGCCGAGGAACAAAACGCGCCAGATGATTCCCTTGCAACCGAACGAAAACTGTCCGAAAAGGTGAACAAAGCCCTTTCAGGAAGAATCGCATGAGAACGAGGCAACTGAGGTAGTGGCAATTGAGCTATCTGCTGCGAAGACCCCTTCACATGAAGAGATCCTTTTACGGTTGCGGCGGTTAAGTCGAGTTCATTAAATCCCGGTTCGACAATCACCTCTCCATGAAATTCACTAAGGGGAAAAGCGACCTTGCCCTCGCCTTTTACCACAAGTTGATTCACTTCAAATTTGCTAAGGGGAAGTTGGCTACTTTCTGTATCTATACTCATCTGCTGAGCATGAATGTTTGCCTTTGTCCCTTGAATATGGGTGGCATTCCAGTCAATTTGAGGGGCTTCATAAGTACTTTGATGCTGTGTCCACTCATCGACAACTTCTTCAATCTTGGCATTTGCCCGCATCACATGCTTAAAATGTGAGGCCTTTTGAGCCTTTTCTCGAATTTCAGCTCCAGAATCTACTCCGCCCTGGGTGGTGATCACATGAGATAAACGGTCGAGTTTTCCGGCTGCGACAACCGAGCTATTCACACTGCTAAAATTTCCGATTTGTTGAGAGACATGGCCCCCTTCGGTATAGCTATCTTCGAAATGAAAGTCTGAACTCTTCATTTGTACATCATGACCCAGGAATTGACTTTGGTCTGCCTTTCCTTCGATGACATCGAGTAGGAGCTCTGCGCCTTTGAGCTCGACTTTTCTCAAGTCTGCTTCTAATAAAGGCATCTCTTCCGTTCCGGAGATTTTAACAGCTTCCTTGCCTCTAAGTTGAGAATGGGAAATTTCAACTAGCTGGACTCCTTCGACAGTAATCTTCTTTTCTGATGCTGCCTCTAAGCCATCAATTTTTACCCGGGTTCCCATAGCTTGCAGTTCAGTTTCAGTATACAATTCCCCTTTTTGAATCGAGACTTGAATAGCTTCTGCTTTAAAGCTGTTAACATTGGCATGAATATCCCGAATGCTTACAGAACTTTCTGGAGCCTCGATCTTAACAGCACCCACATCTTCAAGGTGATTTGTTTGCAACAGCACCTCATCATGCGCACTTTTGAAATGGTGATCCCCTTCCACAAAAGTATTATCACGTATAATTTGAGGACCGGCAGAAGCCGAAGCAATGGAACCTGCGGTGGTATTTTCCTGAAAGAGAATCTGTTCATTACCAAGAAGGCGGTTAAATTTACTATTCAGTAGATTATTTTGGAGAGTAAGCGTTCCCGATCTTGCATCGAAAGTGCTGATCTGTCCTACGGTTTCGCTGGTTCGCATGTGCAGAGCGTGGGCACGCGCATGCAACTCAGTCGCATAAAACTTATCCTTCTCGATCCACAGAGCATCGGAATAAATATCAATGTAGTGAGAATCGAAATCACTATCAACAATCGCACTCTTCCCTTCAGAGATCAAAGCCACCTCTTGGCTCTCCTTCACATGATAATGTGAAAGGCTAAGCCGCTCAATAGCCTCATTTTTAATTCTTTTAGCCTGATCATCTGTTTCTGTTAATTGGATGTCTTTGGATCGTCGATATATTTCCTGGGCTTTATTGTCATTTTCTCTCTCCATGATCCAATCGGAAGATGTCTCTCTGATAATTCCCTGAAGGGCTGTTTTTTGAATTTTATCAAGGAAAATAGCATTTGAAGCATCAATGATAATATTCTCCTGAGCGCTTTTCAACTTACCTGAAAGGCCCGACACGGAATCAACCTTAATCGCTATCTCTTTTTCAGAGTCGACCGAGATGTCATCGATTTGAGCAGATTGCGCGCGCACATGCACCGGTGCCTTAGCTTTTACCTCGTGATGATCTAAATGTGCAGTTCCCTGCTCAGCTTGAAAAAGAATTTGAGCCTCTTCACTTTTAGGTGATTGCAATGCTTCGATTTTGGACCCTTGCGCCTCAATCCATCCAGTGTGACTAATGATCGAAGATTTCTCCCCTTCTATCACCTTAGAATCGCGCATCTGAATCTGGCTATTTGCATCGACCTTCAAATCACTTGTTGCCATGCTAGCTTCGGTCAAAAGTACATTCTGTTCTAGGCTAACAACTGAAATGCGTATGTTCCCTCGAAGGACTGCTTGATATAAAACTGCTTTTTCTACAGATGTCACATCAAACGTCTGGCTTGTGTTCACAGTCAAAGAAAAAGCATTGACCATATAGGCAAGCAGAGCGATCGGCCCACCACCGAGTAAACGATTGTTGATGCTATGGAGTGCATACGCATGTTGCAATATTTTTAGAGTCGCCGCATGCGTGGAGGCTTCGTCATAGAGTGTTATTGCAAGATGTTGAATCTGTTGCTTGGCAATACTGAAAATTCTTTTCAGGGAAAGACCATCTTCGGAATGGATTTTGATCGATTTTTCATGAGCTATAAACTTGCTATCCTTATAATAACCCAATTCTTTTGTCTTTAACTTCAGGCTCCCCTCACCAGTCACCTGAATAACTTGAGAAAGGTCAGCTGCATCACCTTTAATGCGCTGTGTGCCTTTGGACATCAACTTTACATCATTAAATAGTACATCCACCCCTTGAATTTCTATTTTCTTTTCCTTAACTGCTACCCTGACGTTTTCCCAATCGAGAATGGCGCCATTGGCTTTTAAGGCTTGCTCTGATTCCCATGTACTCTCCTTCACAATCATCTCAGGACCATCTAATGAAATCTCACTTGCCTGACGGACGTGAAACTGGCGTAGGGCTAGCATCCCTGTGCTTTTAAGCGAGACAGATTGGCCCTCGCTTTGTGTAAAACAGTTATCGATCCGCACATAATTGCCATTCGTCACATGAAAACTTCCATGCAGGAAGCAATCGGTCATCTCGACTGAGTCGACAGCCCCAATACTTACATTGGAAGGGCCTAAGGCTTTTTGCCCGATTTTTTGGATCTGAGCATGCGCTCCGCTAACAATCAATAAACCCGAAGGGACAGATGTGGCATGGAGTTTGATGTCTGTTTCTAGCGTCTTCAACTTAACCAATTCCGCCTGCCATTTGGAATTTTCGTCGGAAATTCCAACCGGCTGTGTTCCTGAAATTTACCTTTGGATTTGATGATAATCGTTTTATTTGGAGTCAAAAGCTCGCTGTTTTTAAAAATCACAGGGCTATTTTCAGAGGTCAAATTGATTCCATTTCCTGCGCGTATGATCCCTTCATGCAAAAGATCGTACATGGTCATGATATCTACAGGCCCTTTAGAGGAAATAATTTCCCCCTCTTTTGGATTATAGAGCCCTTTAATGTATCCCTTAATGCCCTCTTGTCCAAATACCAATCCATCCCCAATTTCCCAAAAACCCTCTTGCAGAGTAAGCGTGCCATAAACTTTTATCACACCCTCGTGGGAATTATCAAAACGACCATAAATGGCTATTTCCGCCGCCGTGGCCACGCAAATGTTACCACCGGGATTGAGGGAAATCACGTGAAGTAGAGAAGCGCTCTTTCCACTAAATACACCCTTCATGTTGGCAATTTCATCAGCCTGCAGGATAAGTTCTTGAGCGCTTTGAACGAGCGCCTTTTCATTATCGATGCGATGAGCATCAAGTTCCAAAGGCCCTTGAAGGGTCTTGACGACGCCCCGATTTTTGACTAAGCCAGCTTGAATGACCAACCCTTCTACGGCACCGAAAACCTTTCCAATAGGATTGCTAAATTTGTCCTTAACACAAAGAAAGAGGCGGCCTGGAAAGATCACATCACAGGTATTTTTGTAATTTTGTTCATTGATAGTTGAAAATCGAAGCTTGCAGAATTGCCATAGGACGATAATGCGCGGCACTTTTATAACAGAATAGGTGGTATGTCCAGAGTCTGCGCCTGCTTTGAGTAATAGAGGATTATACTGATCTTCGGGTAGACCTCTATCAGTTCTAGTAGTTGTTTGCATGACCTATTTCCTAATTATTTATTATTGGCAATTTGAAGTTGCATTCTTACTTGCATCAGTTCGTTTTTTTTAACTTTATTAAAAAAAGCAGAACTAATTTAACATCAATAGATTTATAATTCAATTTAAATAAATACTTGGATTTTAACGAGCAGTTACTCACCCTTAATCGTTAAAGATGCTGAAAATGAGCCTGAAGGGCGCACATTGCTGTTTAGTTTCATGACATAGGTAACAACTTCTATCAGCACATAGGTAACACATTTTATTAAAAACCGTTGTTATTTTCTCTAACTTTCTTTTTGATCACAATCTCGCATTTTTCCTTGAGGGGATAAATAACGTTTTTTATAGCCTTAATGGTATTTTGTTAACATTTATGGCCCGGACTTAAGCCTCGGAAGCAATTCTTGCCAGTTTAGCTAGCCCAGAAAGCTATTTACAAGGCAAGAATCGCAACAGATGCAAAAGTCCTCACTCACTTTAAGCTTATTCTGGCAACCCTGGTATTTACAAAATATATTTCATAAACTCCTTCTACAGAAGTTGGTCTTATTGCCACATGTTCTCCTTTCAAATGTTCCCCTACAAAATATCTTATGTCATGAAAATTAATACAACCACATGCTTGTACCTTCCTCACTATATCATCAGGCTTATATTCAATTTCAGGCAGTTTTTCAGGATAAGGTCGAAGGCTAGATTTATAACGTTGAATTGGACAAAGAAGACCTATGCCTTCATGAGGCCTCTCAAAATTATATATCTTTCTCCATTCATCAAGTATTTTTTGAGTTTCTCTTAAATTTATAAATTGATGATACCTTAAAACCTCTTCTTTAAGGCTTCGATGGAATCGCTCGTCTTTTCCTTGTGTTTGCGGATGCCTTACCGATGAATGGCTTACCTTTATTCCTAAGCGCATTAACCACACTGTTAACCGTGATAATGTCCATGGAGGACTACCTTTCCAAGGAGAACCATTATCCATTGTCATCCCATCAGGTAAACCATATTCTCGAAATGCATTTTCCAAGCCATTATGCACCTCTAGAAATGTTTCACCCTCGCATGCTTTCAAAACAATAGAAAATCTAGAATGATCATCTAATACTGTTAAAGGATGACATCTTTTGGAACCCATCTTAAAATGGCCTTTGAAGTCCATTTGCCATAATTCGTTCGGATTTTCTTTTTCGAATCGAATAAAATGTTGTCTTTTTTCTGATTCTATAGGATCGATCTTTCCATGTTTCTTTAAAACTCGATTAAACGTTATTTCAGAAGGAAGGTTATCATGCCCTTTATTAATGAGATATTGTCTAAGCTTTCTTGCTCCCCAAGCAGGAAAACGATTTCGGGTATTGAGAATTATATCGATGATCTCGCAAGAAGTACGATTGACTGAAGACTGAGGACGTCGTGAATGATTAAGTAATCCATCTACCCCATCTTCTTTAAATCTTTCTATCCACTTGTATCCAGTTTTCCTGCTGATCTTATATTCTGAGCACAATTTACTTATTGTAAATTCACTAGACATAGCTTTATTTATAAATTCATCTCTCATAGATATGGTATCCTTTGTTTGCCAAGGCATCTTTTAATCTCCTATGTTGATTAAAAAATGCAGTTTACAAAGTGTTACCTATGTATTGATAGAACTTGTTACCCATGTCTTGATACAAAACAATTGCAACAGCCCAGGGCATCGCCCTGGGTAAGATTCAGAATAATATAGCAGCCTGAAGGGCTGCCAGAGAGAGACAATATTAGATGAAATTATTTCGTGATTAATGGACCATTCTGGCAGCCATACAGGCTGCAAATTTTCATTTATCCCTATCCAGGGCGATTCCTTGGGCTGTTGCAATGTGAGCCCTTTAGGCTCATTCAACCGGTCCGCCATCAAAATAAGTTAGCGCTCATGGGGCGATACCCAGGGCTGGTGTGCAATTAGAACACTGCAAGCTCAATAGTCTCAATGTATTAATTATGAGTGCTAGTTCTAGATAGAGGAGGAGGAATTTCCCGGCTCCTTCTCACGATTTTGCAGGTCGTCGCGAGCATTAACGACTTCTAGACGTGCTTGAGCAAGCTGATGGTCGTTGAGCTGTTTCTTCATCTCCTGCTGTTTTTCTTGATTGGCCATCATTTGCATTTGCATCTCACGAAACTTATCATTCATTTCACGCATCTGTTGTTCAAATTCGTGTTGCTGTCTTATTTTATCTTCCTCTGCTTTAGCCTGCGCTTCCCTCAATTGCCCGCTTATTGCTGCAACTTTCTCTTGGGTTTCTGTGAGATCTGTTTTTAACTTTCTGATTGTTGTTCGCTGCTTTCTTGATTTAGCCGTTATTTTGCGAAAAGCTGCAGTTTTTTCAGACAACTCAGCTTCTACGCGAATTAACTTTTCTCCTTGTTCTTCAACTTTTGCAGCTACATTTGTCACAGTACTATTAGTAGCTTCAAGACCTGCTGCCAACGCACCACTTCTTTCTGCTAACTTAACTTTTAAATCTTTAACAGTTTTTTCCTGATCGGAAAATCTATCAAGTCGCATTTCATGATCTTTAAGAACCTCTATGGCTACGTTAATTGGCGAGCCAAACCATACGGGTGGACAATTAGAAGCATTCCGGGAGCGTTGTATCTCATAATTTAAAGTATTGCTCACTGATTGGTAATTTGTAGGATGTTTATAGGGGGGAACATCGGGATAGGGTTCAGGAAGGCATTCGGGCTTCTGATAGGGCGAAAGTTCATTTGAAATTAGCCATGCACCCAAGCGTTGATTGTAATTAGTTTCGTTAGGATAGGGGAAAATCATTCGGTAAAACCTGCAGCTTTTTGCCTTGAAGCCCTGTGGCTTGCAAAGCTCTATTCATAGAGCTTATCCACCTCAGGCGTGAGAAATGATCAGTCCCGTAAACTGGTGTTGTACTACTTACTTGCATTTTTATACCTTAGTTTAATGTATTAATTATGAGTATCAGTTCTAGAATGAGGAAATTCCCGAATATTTCTTCGCAACTTCAGATCGATATTCGCATGGGCCGATTCTTGACGTGCTTGAGCAACTTGTTGATCCTTTGTCTGCCTCTTTACTTCTTGCAGTTCTGCCTTTGTAGCTTCCATGAGCATTTTCATTTCTCGAAAATTATTATTCATCTCCCCAACTTGTTCTTCCAATTCTTCTCGCCGCCGCTTTTCTTCTTCTGCTTTAGCCAATGCTTCCCTATTTTGGTCAATTAATGCTCCTATTTTTTCTTCATTACGGCTCGAGGTTTCTGTTTGCTCGTGGTTCTTTATCTGCAGAGTTTCCATTTTCTCTTCTAATAATCGAAGAGCAGCCGTTTTTTCTGATAGTTGAGCAGCTAAGCGATTTTGTATTTCTCCTTGTTCTCCAACTTTCGCAGCAACATTATTAACAGTGCTGCTAGTTGATTCCTGACCAACAGCTATCAAATTAATCCTTGCAGCCTGCTGAATTTGATTGTTTTGTGTCTCTTCCGTTTTTTCTTCTAATTTCGAAACCGTTGAAGTGACATTGATAACCTGCGTACTAAGTTTACTAATTGCTGGGAGTGGTGATGGTGGGGGTGCAACTGAGGGTGGTGCTTGTGTAGGTATTACAAAAGTATTAAAAGATGCCTTGCATCCACTTTTCTTCCATGCTTCTTGTTTTAGCCTCTGTTGATGATTTACCCACTTTGCGTATCCCTTATCTCCAACATTCATTTTGTTCTCCTTTTGTTTTAGTTAAGCTTGAATAAAACCGTCAGTTGTTTGTTATAACTTGAAAATCAATTGGAGCACGTCCATGTTGAATTCCATTCTCCAAGTTTTTGTGCATAGTCTGGGTGATTCACGTTTGGAAACCCTAGCGGCAAATTCTCTTTGGGTGGAAGAGGTTTGGGAGCAGCTTGAATACCTCTTTGTACTTGTTGTTGGTTATAAATGGCTGATCTTTGTGCCATTTGTTGGTTATAAATAGCAGAACTATGCTCCATTCGCAGCTGATAACCTCTTCCTTCCAAAGGATAATTCATGGATTTCTCCTTCCTATATTTTTTGTGAATGTCCTAAGTGTTTCCTTTGGTTTCTTTGGTTATTTCCAATTTATTTTGGGTAATTCCAATTTATTTTGGGTAATTCCAATTTATTTTGGGTAATTCCAATTTATTTTGGGTAATTCCAATTTATTTTGGGTAATTCCAAGCGCTTTTGGGCCAAAGTAACATTTACTTCTTAATTATTGTTTTAAGATAATAACAATCAATGTGGTTTAAGTCAACATGAAGTATAGTTAAAGATAAAATAACATTCCTCTAACTAAAAACTGTGGTTTTTATTCAAAGCTAGATAACTTGTTTTCTTGATTGGTTCTTTTTGTGAATCTGGAAGGCTCTAATTGCTCTTGCTCATCCAAATTCATGTGGAATAGAGCTTCAATTGTTGCTAACGAGGATTGCTGCTCCCTAACGCCCACGACGAGTTTGCTCAGCATTAAATAATGCCATTTTCAAGAAAGGGGCCAATTCTTCCGCCGGAAATTTCTCTTCTGGCACAATGCTTCCTTTATTCAGCAGCGTTTTCAAATACTCAGGTCCAGCAACTTTATGTCCGTGGACATATTCAATGTTACGCCAATAATTGCGGGAATAATGGGGATATTCCACCAAAAATTTTTCCACTTCACTAAAAGTAGGATTGATTTGATTGATTTCCGAACCCTCATAAAAATAATTTTTCCATCCTTGGAAAGCCAAACGAACATCCAATGGCAATGTCGGGAGCGGCAATGTTTGAAGATCTTTTATCTCCAAATAGTGTTTGGAATTGACGAGCTGCACGTAGTCTACCGGAGCCTTTTTCCAATTTTCAGGCTCCCATTCGGGGATTTTCTCAAGAAAGGTCTGAAATTCTTCGGGAGAAATGGGCCGTGTAATAGATTCAGGTCTTAAGAGGCGGCTCCAGGTATGATAGAGAAAAATCAGCTCAGGAGGAGCCGATACAAATTCTTCCGCTTTGGCGGGATTGAAATTTTCACGATCCACATAAAAACCCGAAAGATATCCCATCCCACCACGTGTATTGACACGCATAAAATTAGGAAATTGCCACAAGAAAAGCGAAAATTCTCTATTAGTGACTTCCAAAAAAGGTTCAGACTTTTCTTCTTTTAAAATGAAGCCTTTATACCACCCTTGCGTGCCTAAAATGAGAAGAAGTATAGAAGACAGTAAAAATAGCCACAGCCAAAAGGGCAGTGAAGTCCATTTCCATCCATTTTGAATAAAATCTTTCTCAGATAAGGGTTGATTGACTACCGGTGGCTTTTCAGCAGCTTTTATGGTCTCTTCTGCAGCCTTTATAGGTTCACCTATGGGTTTTAGCCCGCTTGGTTTATCTTCTTTTAGTGGGGGTTGATCCATCATTTAAAATCCATAAGTTCCTCGAATGCTTAAATACCGAGTGGGAGTTTTACTAAACTGGCCATCTACTGAATAACCGTCATGATATTCAAGAAATACCCGGAATCTACGTCGTAGTCCGGATACTTTACCCCATTCATATCCCAAAGCAAAGGTCGAGTTAAAGTGGTGTTTAAAATGCGATTGATAATAAAGATCACAGGCAAAGAAAGGAACGCCATACATGCGGTCACAATAGTCGCGATAGCCAAGTTCAAAAAATCGAAACTCAAATCCCCCCTGGCAATAAAATTGCCCGACTCTAAAGGAATCGTCTTGACAAGCTACCCAACCATAACCTGCATACAGGCGTATATCCCTCGTAAATTGATTTGAGACAAAAAAATCAAAGGCTTCAATGCTTGGATTGCGTCGATGAAAGTGGGGATGATCTATTAGAAATTCATCTCCAATATGCGTAGAAATATGATAGCCTCTAAAACGAAACGCCCAATTACCAAAAGCATAGGAAACTGGGAATCCTACATAGTAATCGGCATCCATCAACGGCGAGGAATCGTGCAAAGGATCGAACACTGCCCAAACACAACCTTCAATACCAACTTCCAGGTCTCCGCGGGCAGACCAAATATCACACCATCGGAAAATTGGAAAAATATCCCCGAAGGACACCGGAATCACATTCTTTACTAAAGCACGGTCATTGAAACGCCAACCCGCCGAATAAGTTACTTGCCTTGGATCTGCGATGAATGGTCTAAAAAGAGGGGGGGCTTCCGGCAACCAAATTCCCCATAAATTATGTTTCCTCGCATATTCACAGTCAGTTTCACCACCCGTTGCATACCAACAAGAGTCATTATAAACATCGGGAGTGGATGAATCACAACAGGAATCCTCAGCCAACATCATCTCAGGGTTAGGCTGTTCAGGACAAGGATTTGCCGAAACATTCCCATCTTCATCGTCTGCAAAGAGCAAAGCTGTACTCAAACAGAATAAGAGGACTCCAAGGTGTCTGGCATAACGCATCATACTTTCTCTCACAAGTTCTAACGGATTTTACCCTATTAAGGCTTTTATAGAAGAATTAAGGGATAGCAAATTGACGCGTTATCTGCAAGCAACATTTAATTTGTCTGCATTTCTCGCCAATTTTGATGGGTGTAAACAAAAGTATTGGCAAAACTCTTAACGAGTCGGCCAACACTTTTGTTTGCACCCAATTTTGATGGGAGTTCTATTTTTTTCTTGTTTGCTATATCGATTTTGTGATTCAACTGAATTTTATCACTTCCAGGGAGGAATGCCATGGGTTTATTTGATACTCAAGGAGATGGCCAAAGAAGAAGCTCACCCCTCATTATGGCCGCCATTATTATAGCAGTAGGCTTTTTTATGTATTTATCACAAACCGAAAAAAATCCTATCACAGGGGAAAAACAGCATATATCTCTAACACCTGAACAAGAAATTCGTCTAGGCTTGCAAGCGGCCCCTGAAATGGCAGCTCAAATGGGGGGTGAAATCCCCGCTAGCGACCCGCATGCACAAGAAGTCCAGAAAATCGGAAATGAAATTATCGCACATAGTCTAGCACACAAAGGTCCCTGGCACTTTCAATTTCACTTACTGGCTGATTCTAATACGGTAAATGCTTTTGCATTACCGGGAGGACAGATTTTTATTACTTTAGGCTTACTTAATAGACTACAAACGGAAGCCCAACTTGCGGGTGTTTTAGCACATGAAGCAGGGCATGTCATTCAACGGCATTCAGCTCAACAAATGGCCAAAGGGCAACTTGGCCAAATTCTTGTTATGGCTACAGGAGTAGGAGCCAGCGATCCCAACAACCCATCGCAGGCCCAACAGATTGCTGCAGTGGCAAATATCGTCAATCAAATCACTCAATTACACTATAGCCGGCATGACGAACTTGAGGCTGACCAATGGGGTCTAAGGTTAATGTCTGAGGCAGGCTATGATCCCAAAGCAATGTTGGAGGTCATGAACATCCTCGAACAAGCAGTCCCAGGAGGACATCAACCCGAAATGCTACAGACACACCCTTACCCTGAACATCGAATAGAACATATAAAAGAATATCTGGAGCAACATCCCCAAAGCAAAACTTTAACTGAAGGGCGTAATTTGAAAGACGTTTTCTCACATTCAACCCCTATTCATCATTCTTCTTATTCTAAAGATTGGTTGGAAGAACTTGAAGGGCTCTAATTGGACTAATTGGACTGGTTGGACGAATTGGACAAAGTTACCCAGTCCAATCAGTCTAATCAATCCAACTAGTCCAATTGTCTAAAAAAATCCAAAAATTAGTTGTGCCCAACTCCATTTTATTTTAATATGTAAATGACTAGACTATTACTAAAAATTTAGATAATAAAAATCTTTAAAATAATTAATGTCGTTTTCTTTAATCGTCAAAGATGTGCAAATTAGGCAGCATCAACAACCAAAGGAATATGAATAAGATGCTTCCTGTTAATAACCCCTACATTCGCTCACCGATTGATATCAAGCTTAAGAATCCTACCCTTCCAGGTTTTTTGTTTGAAAAGTCAAAAAAATCCGCCTTGCCGAATCTTCCCCCTTTTTTTCAAAAATTTAGAAAACAACAAAATACTCCTCATCTGGTTCACAATTTCATTGATGAAGTGCTGCACCCTCATCCTTATGCAAAAATTCCTTTTATTAATCAAAAGGATAATCCCCATACACCCCTGACACCACCCGATAAAAGCTTAAAAATTGTTACTAAACTTAGTCTATTGTGCGTGCTATTAATTGCAAAAATAGCCGCATTTGTAAAATCTTTTTTTCGATCTTTTCAAAATAAGAAGGAAGCCGACCCAATTGATGCAGAAGCTGCCTTAAACCCCATATTTCCCTCTCCTGACCACCAGGAAAGACTTATACCTGAACAAAAAGAAAATGATTTCAACCTAATATTTCCCCACCCCAACGAAGCTTTATTTGAGGAGGAAACATTTATACCACCTAAAGAAGAGGGATTAATATCTGCGAAAGAATTCATGAAATTGGCTCAAGAAATGACTAATCTGCAACCAAAATTAGCCAAGCTTTTTACTAAACCTGTTGATTACAAGGAATTTCGAAACAATGTTTTGAGAAAAATTATTTGGAATAGAAAACTAAGAAGATCTGAACTATTTTTTAATAATTATAATGTCCAATCCTACATGTCTATTGAGAAACTTAGAAAAAAAGTTCCCTATTTTTTAAACCTGCCAAATCAAAATGAAAAAAATATTCAAGCAGGCTTTGAAGCCTATGATGCTGTCGTCGATCTATATGTTCAACGGTTTATTCAACGGTTTATCAAAGAGTTTCCAGAGATAACCGAAGAGCGCTGCCTGACCTTCATCCCCTCTTTGCAGATAGTTGCGCTCTGTATCGCGATTAAAATTTCTTGGGACGGATTCGAGAGTATATGGAATCAAGATTTTAAGCCCTACCTACCCAAAACCATCTCTTTAGCTGAACTTAATAGGATGGAATTAGAGTTTCTAAAATTTATTAATTGGGATACCTCTACAAGTGAGCTTATATCAGCTTGAAACCTCGTACCAGCCAAAATAAACCGGCGGCCAATCCGGCTGTTAGGGGAATTGTTAGAATCCAAGCCCAGACAATTCGACCCGCAATATTCCAACGAATGTTAGAAAGTTTATGGCTCATGGATCCTACCCCCACTATGCCTCCTACAATAGTGTGAGTAGTTGATACTGGGATGCCCAAGTAAGAGGCCAAGAATAAAGCCCCAGCCCCTCCCGCCTCAGCACAAAATCCTCCTACGGGTTCTAATTTTGTAATTTTCATGCCCATTGTTTTAACAATGCGCCACCCACCTAAGGCAGTCCCTAATCCCATAGCAAATTGACAGGAGAGAATAATCCAAGCCGTTTGAGGTTCTCTCAATGATAGAGGGGTACCCGGGTTGATTTGGCCTCCGGCCAATAAGAGGGCCATTATAATTCCCATCATCTTTTGCGCATCATTGGCTCCATGTCCAATTGAATACAAGGCTGCAGATAATAATTGACCTTTTCTAAATAACTGGTCAACAGCAGAGGGCTTCCAACGACGAAATAACCAAAATATAACGAACATAAAGAAAGAGCCCAAAATAAAACCGATTAGAGGTGAGAGTACAATAAATGCCGCAATAACTAAAAATTCATTCCAAAACAGAGTTTGCCAACCGCCGTAGGCAATCCCCGCTCCTGCCACTCCTCCGATAAGAGCATGGGAAGAACTGATGGGTAAACCAAGCCACCAGGTAAGCAGAGTCCAAAAAATTGCACTTAGCACACCACAAAAAACAACGTAAACATAGACATAATCTGAAAAGCCAATAGTGATAATTTTAGATATTGTATCTGCAACTTTAGGAGGGAAAATGAACATCGCAATAAAGTTAAAAAAAGCCGCCCATAAAACTGCTGCTCGAGGACTCAATACTTTAGTAGACACAACAGTCGCGATCGAATTGGCTGCGTCATGAAATCCATTGATTAAGTCAAAAATTAACACAATCACGATGACAAAGAAAAGAGTTCCTAAACTAATGGACATTTTAATCCTCATTAATCATATTCGAGCATAATACCCTGAACGATGTTAGAAACATGATCGCAATTATCCACAGCTGCTTCTAATACTGCATAAACTTCTTTCCACTTGATGATAGAGCGAATATCTTGTTCCTCATCAAAAAGCTGTCCCAAGGCTTTTCGATAAATTTTATCCGCTTCATTTTCAATCTCATCAATTTGTAAGCAAGCGCTCCGAATCGCCGATGAGTGTTTTCTCCGATCCCGAAGAGCAATGATGATAAAATTCACTTTTTCTACAGCAGAGACAAGCAACCGTACTAACTCATTGGCAGATGGTGTAAGAGTTTGAATTTTATAAATCATGCAATCATCAAAAGCTTCATCTATGCTGTCTATAATGTCATCCATGTTTGAGATGAGACAATAAATGTCATTCTGCTGAAAAGGAGTAATAAAACTTTTACGCAAAGCTTCAACGCAGTGAAAAGTAACTCCATCTGCCTGATGTTCAAGATTTTTAATTGGATTATCATCTCCTCCTTCATATAAAATTTGATTTCCCGACATTAAATGAAGAAGGGTTTGCGCGGCTTCCAGCGTTATCCGTGCATGTTGTTCAAAATAATCAAAAAAAATTGTTTCTCGAGGCAAAAATCTTCCAAACATGGCTTTCCTTTTTGAGAACTAGATGTATACACAAACAACCTGAAGAATTGTTTGTGTATATCTTGCCTGCACAGTTTATATTTGCAACTCTCTCATAAATTATTTTTTTTATGGACTAGCGAAAAATGTTGTTCCTTTGCTAGCATGTATGCATTCACTTTGGCTGGTGAGAGCTCGTTGTGAAAAAGCACAATGTTGAAATCATAAAAAGCTTTTTTTTGCCAATATGTTGATTCTCAATTAGGAGGATTCGTGGCTTCCTCAATTTCAAGCTCATCTAAGTTTGGCATGTTGCTAGGCAATTTGTTTGAGCATTATTCTGCTGCATTATTCAGCTTGTTATCTCCTTTTTTGGCACCCCTCTTTTTTCCGGACCAAGATCCCTTAACGGCTCTTATTCTTACTTATTGCCTCATCCCTCTGGGAATGATTGCTCGACCCCTTGGTTCTTTTGTCTTTGGTTATATCGGTGATAACAGAGGTCGTAAGGAAGCCCTCTTCATCTCTTTAATGGGCATGGCAATAATCACTGCTTGTTTGGGCTTTATGCCAACTTATCACCAAGTCGGGCTGTTAGCTCCTATTCTTCTAACACTCGGACGCATCCTGCAAAATTTTTTCGCAGCCGGAGAAACTATTGGAGGAGCCATTTACCTGATTGAGAACACTCCTGAGTCCCAGCATGATGTAGCAAGTAGTCTTTACAATTCTTCTACTATCGCCGGAATTTTAATTGCATCTGCTGGTGTATCCTTGCTCTGTGTATTCAATCTCGTGCAAGAATGGTGGCGGCTGCTTTATTTTGTGGGATGCTCCACAGCTATTTTTGCCTGCTTGCTTAGGAGGAACCTGGAATTTACTACTCCCATTCAAAAATATTCTTCTTTTTCCTTTTCTGAGACTTTTAAAATTTGCTGGAACATGCGCCGCGTCATCATCATCATCTCAGTAGCTGCCGGTTTTTCTTACGCTACCTACACGTTCGCATTGATTATGATGAATGGATTTGTTCCTCTTATTACCACTATCACTAAAGACGAAATGATGCATCTAAATACTGTATTGCTTGTCCTTGATTTCTTGTTGCTGCCTCTTTTCGGAATGATTGCAAATCGTTTTTCAAGGGAAAAAATGATGGCATTGTCGGGTGGATTAGCTGTATTCAGCGGCATTCCTCTTTTTTGGTTGCTTGAAGGAGGATCTTTACTTACTGTAATTTTTGTCCGTCTTTGCTTAGTTATTTTTGGCGTTTGGTTCTCTGCGCCTTTTCATGCTTGGGCTCAAAAACTTGTTCCTCCCGCACATCGGTACACAGTGATCTCATTTTCTTATGCCATTGGATCGCAACTTTTAGGTGGGACCACGGCTCCTATTTCGCTTTGGTTATTTCAAAAAACGAATTTGATTTCAAGTGTTGCTTGGTATTGGATGTTACTTGGATTGGTCGCTAGCTTTCTGATTGTCCGACAAGAGGCTTTTGTAGAAAACTCGGAATCCCCTCTGCCGGAGAATGGCTAAATCAATATCAAATGTAGATGAACGTAAGAACGGTCTTATTTTTTTATTAGAACTTGCTTTTTAATTTATTATCATTTAATATCTAACTCTTAATATCATTAAATCATTTTCTTAACATAGTCTTAATAATGATTGTTTAACTATTGATCTTTAATAATTAAAGGAGAATATCTTTATGGAAGCCCGTAATCATACCGGTTCATTTACATCCCCGTACTTTACATCTACTCCCCCTCCTGCCTTACCGCAAAGACCCGGAAACAATGTAAGTAATAACTCTACAACCATGCCATCGTCAAATGCTGTTCGACTAGTCGCTCAACGAAATTTTCAACAGAGTGTGCAAGGAAGGCCTCCGCAAAATAGTTCATTGACCCCAGCCGTTCCCCTCCCTCTGACTGCACAACAACTACAAAGTGTTCCATTCGATCAACGAGCAGGAATACAACAATTACCCCCCGCACTGCAACAAAAAATATATAAAGACATGATTCAAAAGTTAAGAGCAATGACTCAAGTTCAAGAGAGTCAAAACATGCAAAATAGACTAACACCCCCAGCTGTTCAGCCAGCAGGGCCTACCAAACCAGGAACCATGCCACCAGCATTGCCACCTACCAAACCAGGAACCATGCAACCAGCATTGCCGCCTACCAGACAAGGTGCCGTGCCGCCAGCATGGACCACCCCTCCAGGCACAATGGCTACCAGACCAAGTGTGGTTCCTTCAGCAGTATCAAATTCTCCATCGCGAATGCCTCCTTCTCTACCGCCAATGCCTCAAAGAGGGCTATCCTCCCTCCCACAATGTATCCCTTATCATCAACTACCGCCTCTATCAGGCCAAACCCGCACGATAACCTTAGAAGATGAAGAATCAGAATATCTAGATGATGAATCAGTAGATATGGAAGATGAAGAACCAGAATATGTAGAGGAGAAATCAGAATTTACAACATCGAGAAAACGGTTAAGAGAGGAACTAAAAGGGGAACCAGAAAAAGCAGAAAAAGCAGAAGAGATCTATCGAAGCATCCACCGTATAGGCCAGCAATCTCTTGAAGACAAAAAATCTCTCATCGAAAATCTCTTCAAGATTGTAGAAGAGGGGAAAACTAAACGAGGAGGTTTAAAAAAGAAATTTCTTAAAAAAATAGTAAGTCAACTAACATCTCAAAAGAAAAGGATGGAGAATTTCAAATTTCCTGAATTACCCCCGGTTTCTAATACCACCACTACTACGACTACAACTTCTTCTCAGCCTCCGGTTAAAAAGCGAAAAGTAGTTGTCAAAAAACCTTCTGAATATACAGTGCATCCAAAACTATGCACAGATCTTGCGCAACTGATTGAAAAGGAAGAGGGAAGCGATGTCATTTTTCTTGTTGATGGAGAAAAATTCCATGCCCATACTCCAATATTGGTTGCACGATCAGAATATTTCCAAAGACTATTTTTAGGACAATTTTCTGAAGGAAAATCAGCAAAAGAGGGACAAAAGCAAACAATTGAATTCAAGGAATGCAATAAGGAAGAATTCAAAGTCTTGTTACGCTACCTCTATACAGGCAATCTAAGCATAGACAATCAATCCATTTTAAAACTTTATGCCTTAGCTGATCGAATAGGAATAAAGGAAATGGAAACTCTTTGCATAAAACATTTAGAAAATACACTCACTCTAAATAATACTATTCCACTTCTCATGGAATGTTACCAGTTGGGCATAGATGAAACACCTTGTGGTGAAGCCATCTTTCGCCATCTAATAAAGTATAGTGAACGCCTATTAGGAACTTTTATATTCAATGAGTCTAATCTATTTCCTGAATCACTAATCATGCGCTTATTAGCAAGTGATCATTTGATTCTAGAACGGGATTGCAGTGACAATGAATATGCCATCTATTCATTTGTCCAACAATGGTTATATCTATCCCAAGCCGGAGAAGAAGTTAAAGAAAATATTAAGTCACTCATTCGCTTGGATCTCATGAATACATTAAATCTTCGCAATCTCAGAAGGCAAACAGATTGTTTATTTGATTTAAAAACCCTCGATGATTTGAGCAAAAATGGGGGAAAAATAGAGTCTCCTTCTATACATCGAACACCCTCTGCTCTCGCAATTTTAGATGTAAAGGGTTTGACTATAGTTAGCAATACTACCCATGATATTGTTTTCTTTATGAATATTCCTCTTAATACCCCATTGGAAGGTGGTAAATTTTTAGTTACGACTTGGAATGAATTGAAGATTAATTATCATGGAGATGCTAATGGAATCTCATTAGATAATCCTAAATTGTCTTTGACCGTTGAGGCAAATCCAGAAAAACTTACTGGAGTAGATGTATTAGTTGAAGCTGTCGTAGAGTTGGTATCTCCTTCTGTCACACAGGATTCTATAATATCTGCTGAGAAGATATTACAGATGAGTCGAGAACGATTTATGGACACCATTCCATTGAATGTTCTATTCAAAGACAAAGAGAAGGTGAAAGAATTAATTACCAGAAATCAGTTCTCATTAAAAGTTCGATTACATAAAATCAGTTAATATTTTGAATGGGATGGAATTGGACTATTTGGACGGATTGGACCAAAGTCCATTCTGTCCAATTTTTTTTCAATAGGAGAGCTTTATGGAACTATCTTCATTTTTAGCTAAGCTTTTGAGAATTTATTAAACTTCTTGCGTAATTAATTTTAAACGCAGAGACGGGGAGTCGGAGAGACGTAGAGAAGCCCTCTGCGTCTCTCCGACTCCCCATCTCTGCGTTGAGCATTTAGACATCATTTATTGATATTCTGAAGATTTTTTTCACAGCATTTCTCTTTGAAAAAAAATAAAATTTTAATTACGCAAGAGGTTTATTAATTTAACCCATAATGGTTTCAATTCTCCATGACTATTTGGCGCAAGGCATCAATCCAAACAGGATGACTATTAAGACCTTCAACCAGCTGCAATTCTTTCCCCCCAAACTTTTTAAATTCCCTATAGTAATCAATACTTATTTCACAGATCGTTTCTAAACAATCGCAAACAAATGAAGGGCAGAATACCAAAAGTTTTTTATAGCCTTGCAAGGCGCATTGATGCAGAATATCAGTTGCGTAAGGTTGTATCCAAGGATCCTTTCCTAAACGGGATTGAAAGCATATTGTATAATCTTTAGCATCCAAATGTAATTGCAAGGCGATCGCCTGAGCAGTCGCATAGCATTGGGCTTTGTAGCAAAAACGATTGTCTGCACAAAGAGTTTGACAACACTCCCCTTTCATGCATTTCCCTAAAACATCTGCTTTCTGAATTTGCCGTTGAGGCAATCCGTGAAAACTAAACAGAATATGATCGTAACTTTTACGGGAATATTGCCTGGCTCTATTGCAGAAGGCATCTATCAACCCAGAATGATCAAAATAACTGTTAATAAAAATTAATTTCGGAATGCAATTCCAAGTTTTCAGGCCTTCCATCACTTTTTGGTGCACAGAACCTGTTGTAGCTGAGGCATATTGAGGAAACATGGGCAGGATCATGATCTCATCCACCTGAGCCCGTCTTAGCTCCTCCAACCCCTCTAGAATTGAGGGATTCTGATAACGCATGGCGAGGACCACTTTAAAGGAGGACCCCAAAGCTTCTTGCAACTTTTCCCGGACAATACGCCCGTGGACAAGCAGGGGCGAACCCTCTGCTGTCCAGAGCAACCGGTACTGCTCGGCCGATTGCTTATAGCGAAAAGGGACAATCATCCCCCTTACCAAGCATTGCCTGCGAAACCAAGGAATATCGATCACCCTCTCATCAGTTAAAAACTCATTGAGATAACGAAAAACATCGCGTGGATGGGAAGAATTAGGCGTTCCCAAGTTAACCATCAATACGCCCTTAAATAAGCTCCTCTTCTTCAACATCTTTTCGTTCCTCATTCAATTTTTCTTCAACAATTACTAAATGATTAAGCACAACTTCTTCTGGACCAACAATTTCCTCGTCTTCATTCAAATTCTCTTCTACAGCTTTTAAATTATTAAACACAGCACTCACAAGATTTTCATCTACTTGCACTTCTCTCGACAGCCTTACTCCATCAATTTCACGCTGTAGCATGCTTTTCATGGCCTCAATGCCATAAAAATAATACAGAAGATATAATTTTTGAGCCTCTTTGCCAACTATTTTTTGAACTTGATTGTCGGGCTGATCTTTAGCTTGGGCAATAAGATGGGTCAATTTAAAGTAATTTTCTTTCAATTCCTCTTGCTTTACAACAAGTCTTTTAACTCTTTGAACTTTCTGTTTATTTTGGTCCTCTTTTTGTTCAAATTCAGTAATTTTTTGGCGAACCTGACGAATTTTTAAAAGGGTTGCCTGATCAGGCTTGAGGTCATGAATGGCCTGCATTTTCAACCCCTCATATTCCTCCCTAGCTTTACTCAATTCTTTGGAGACATAATGGGGATCGTAAGAGGCTTTACAACGGCCTATCGTATCGGTCAAAATTGCAATAGCCTTGGCAGGCCTCCCTATTCCTGGTAAGTATTCTTCTGATTTGGAGAGCTCTAAAACTTTTTCAATAGCTTGGTCCTTAATGGGAATACCCTTTCCAATGCGGTTAATGAGTTCTAATAGAACAAGACGATTTTGTTCATCGGTTGAAGATTGGATAATAATGGGATTAACCCGCCGCATAAAAGAACCATCGATATCCAATTTCTTAATTTCTTCGAGTTCTTTGAATGTAATCGAGGCCACAAATTTTGAATGGGGTTTATCTTCAAGAAATCGCTTTTTGAAGGCTTGAAAGGCTGTCTTATTACTGGCTAGCTGATAAAACTCATCTAGGAAAATAAGTAATTCCTTCTCATGGCCATTGATTTGATCTTTTGTCTGGTTGATAAGTTCAGAATGGCCAAAACTTACATTGGATAACATGAGCCCACAATCAATCTCATAATTAACTAACTTTTGTAATTCTTCCGGTAATTTTCCTTCTTGCTTGCGTTGAATAAAGTGGTGGACAAGAGCCGTTTTACCTTCGCCTGAACGACCTACTAATAGGACATTGGATCCTGCGAGTAAAGCGGCAATAAAGCGTTCGAGTTCTTCTGCTTGGCCCACCTTCGGATCAATGATGCCCAGTTCCATTTGCCTATCCAGATTAGTACAATTGACTATCTCACCAGGCAAACGTCTAAACCATCTTTGATAGCAAGCGGCTAAAATTCCCAAAGATACCATGACAAGCGCTGCTACCACATAGACTTTGGCAGTAACCAAAAAGAAGGGTTGTAAAAGTTTGACCAGGCAAAAGGGAATGAGAAAAAATTTACAGACAATTTCTAATAACAAATACTTGTCCCAAAGGGTCGTATATTTTCGATGACAATCTAATAATTTGAAAGAATCTAAAAAAAGATTAATCAAATTGGGAATAAAATAAAGCACCACGGGACGGCATTTTTTCCACTCTTGGTAAACCCTAAAGCGGAACGAATGGGCTGCAGGCAAGGGACAAAGAGGCCTTTGTTCATCCGCCCATTCAAAAATATTTTCAAAAGGAAAATTGGGGTCATTAGCCTTAAAGCGAGCTATATCGTTTAGGGTTTCCAACTCCAAAATATCCACTAGAAAATCGACCGTCTTTTGAGGATCGCGTTCAATCCCCCATTCCATCATTGTCTTTAAAAATTGATCGAGTCCGTTAAGATCATTGGCATGTTCTTTCATAAAGGTTTTAATCTCTTTTTTCCGGACGATCCATTGGGCAATATCGGCTTCTTCAATTGTCAGAAAGCGGGTGAGTTCCTGAAAATTATGAACTTGATTTAAGGGATTGGCCCTTTCCCCATTTTGACGATGGAAAAAAGAAATAGGGCCAAAAGGGGATAAATAGTTGATGGCATGTAACATGATGTCCTCTCCAATAGTTAATGATTTGAAAATTGAGGAAAGGAAATGAACATCCAAAAATTAGCTGATGCAATTCTTTGAATTGAAGATAGTGAATAACAAAAAAAATGTTGCCAATATTCAATTGAAAAGTGCCATAAATGAATGAGTTTCCCATCCTGCCTTTAAGGAGACAGTTTCTTGATAGGTATAGAAAAGCAGGTCTTCTGACTCAGAACTCATCCTACACTCCGGAGTTTACAGCCTCGCAGCCTCCCCGGCAGCTATCCCTTCCCACATGGCTTGCAGTGGCATAGCTTTCGTCATTCTTTACAGCGGCCTAACCGTACAGGATTTCCACCTGTTTCCCTATTCTCCCTTTAACGTAAAAGGGCACTTTTCTATTAAATACTTCCACCCAAAAGAGCCTATGGCTCAATATGAGATGTTTAAATGTATATGCCTTTTAGAAAAAATAGTCAAGATATAGCTAAAAAAACAATAGAACATCTTGCATAATTCATTTCTTGCCCTTGCCCCTGCCCTTGTCCTTGCCCGATTAACGTTGTTGCAAAAGAAGATTTATACAGAAAATTTGAATTGAACAGAGCAATTTTCGGGCAAGGGCAAGGGCAGGGGCACGGGCAAGAAATGAATTATGCAAGAAGTCTAATTATTCAGATTGTTTGGGTATTATTTTACTAAAATGTTATGTTGTGCCTATACTATGGAAATACGGGGAGAGCTATGAAATTCCTAATTGGGCTATTATCCTCATCTTTAATTTACGGGTCAGTTATGGCAATGCCGCAGGAAAGGGAAGGAACAAACAGAATGATTGATTTAGGTATTGAAGGCCGGATAGCTGCCACCAGGCAACGCGTGATGCAACTTGTCTACGAAAATACAAATGTTCTTAAGCAGTTTGACCTCTATACAAACCATGTTTGGCAATCTTATAACAAAGGCCAAGGCTTGATTGAAAGCGATGTTTTACTCATTTTGGACGCTATTGTCTTCGCCGCTGAAAAACACCAATTACAAACGCGGAAAGATCTAGAAAAAACCCCTTACATCATCCACCCCATAGCTGTGGCCAACACACTATTGACAATAGGCAATGTGCGGGATCGCGACATTCTCATCGGAGCCCTCTTGCATGACACCGTAGAAGATACAGACACTACGTTTGAAGAAATTGAACAGGGGTTCGGCAATCGTGCAGCGGGATTTGTCCGTGAAGTGACAGATGATAAATCGCTTCCTAAACAGGATCGCAAAAAACTTCAAATTGAACATGCAGCGTACAAATCCGCTGGAGCAGCTCAGATCAAATTGGCGGACAAATTGTATAATTTGAATGATCTGATAAAATCCCCCCTGCAGATTGGGAGCAGGAGCGTGTCGACGCCTATTTCCGCTGGGCCAAAGAGGTCGTAGATCATCTTCCCTGGGTCAATGCACCCCTCAAGCAAGCTGTCGATGAGGTGATTGCATCCCATAATTAATCTTGATCCTTCAATGAAAGAAATCAAGGGCTGGTCATTTTCTCAAATAAGAAAGCCGTTGAATTCCATAAATAGACTTCTTGCGTAATTAATTTTTTTTAACGCAGAGTTGCCCTATCCCTGGTAGAACCCCGTTCAGGAAGTAACTTTACTCGTAAAAATATATCCACCACAGAGCTCACAGAGAGAGGTTTATGTTCTTATACGACGTAGATCTTCCTCTGTGAGCTCTGTGGTCTCTGTGGTTAATAATCTTTAAATAACACCCATCGATAACGTCCCAATTTAGGGAAGTTACTTGGGAGACGGGGAGTCGGAGAGACGCAGAGGAATTCTCTGCGTCTCTCCGACTCCCCGTCTCTGCGTTAATCATTAGACCTACTTATTGTAACTCTGAATATTTTTCCACACCATTTCTCTTCGTTAAAAAAAAGGCAGTATATAGAAAAATTTTAATTACGCAAGATGTCTAATAAAGATAGTCTGTCCAATTCCGTCCAAATAGTCCAACTCGTCCATGTCCAATCTTTTTTCTAAGTTGATGACATTACCCTAAGTCACGAGCTAATTGATTTTTGCCTTTGCGTGTTTAACACCTGGCTTAAAGGATTTTTGAAATTTAGAACTCTTAAAAGGCTTTGAAGAGGTGTTATTTTTATTTCGCAACCTTTCAATCGGTCGATGCTCATTTTTGCTTTTCCCTTGCTGCCCCCGAGGCTCCACGCCAATAAATTCAGGCCCTGCTACAACTTCTTGGGAAAGGAGAAAGGAAATCAATTTCGAAGCCACAATTTTAGGATCTACATCTGGTAGCATGTTCAAAACTTGTTCTGCTCCTTCATGTAATATCTGTTCGCGAATTTGACTAGCCAAGCGCCGTCCCCGGATGGTTTTCACGTTTTGGAGAGTAGGAATTTCTCCGCGCTGAATTTTAGTACCTAAGGCTTTCTCGTAACGTTGGAAGCTATACCACTCACGTAAAGTAACAAAGGTGCACGCCACCCCTTTATTTCCAGCACGGCCTGTACGACCAATACGATGTAGATAGCTCGCAGAATCGAATGGCAAATGATAGTTAAAGACATGAGAAATTTCTGATACATTAAGGCCTCTAGCCGCCACATCAGTAGCAACTAAAAGCTGCACGTACTCTGAACGAAAGTTGCGAATCACTTCTTCGCGTTGGGGTTGCGCCATGTCGCCATGCAGCCCCCTCACTTTATAACCTCCGTTTATCAATACCTGAGCTAAACGATCAACATCTTTTTTTGTGCGGCAAAAAATGATCGCTTTTTTTGGGTCTTCGCATTCAATGAGTCGAATAATGGCATGATCTCTTTCTTCTTCACGGATGACATAGTAAATTTGTTTAATATCTTGGTTAGTCGTCTCATGAGGAGTAGAACTAATAAAAAGTGGCTGCTTCAAAATTTCCTTAGCTAAACGTTGGATAGGCAAAGGCATTGTAGCAGAAAAAGAAGTGTTTGACGCTTTTCGGGTAGAAATTTAAAAATTTCTTGAATATCCTCTAAGAATCCCATGTCGAGCATCTCATCGGCTTCATCTAACACGACTAAAGAGGGATGAAAATCGGGAAGCTGGCCGGAACTTAAAAGATCTAATAAACGCCCGGGAGTTGCAACTAGTACTTGAACGCCTCTCTTGAGGGATTCTGTTTGTGCCTTAGCTGATTTACCACCACAAATAATAGCTGTGCGAATCCCTGCATGCCGGCCAAAAAGAAACAATTCATCACTGACTTGCTTGGCTAATTCACGTGTAGGGGTCATAACTAGCAACTGAGTTCCCGGATTTTGCTGAATCAATTGTAGAGCAGGCAGACCAAAAGCAGCAGTTTTACCTGTGCCGGTTTGTGCTTGGCCGATGAGGTCTTTGCCCTCTAAAATATGGGGAATGACTTGTTGTTGGATGGGGCTGGGAATTTTAAAACCCACTTCATGGAGTACTTGTAAAAGGCCACTATTTAAACCTAATTCTTCAAATGTTTGATTTTGTGTCATCGTTTTTTCTTTTTATTAGAGTCAGTTGCAAAACTTACGGCAACCAACTCTTTGGTTAAGACTTCCTGCAAAGATTTGCTAGGCAAAAGAGGGAGATAAAGTTTGATTCAGAAAGAAGTGCACCAGCAACAACTACAAAATCAACGATACGTCAAACCCGACGTTGCTAAAAGCCGAGTAAAAGGGCAAAAAAATTCCAGGATATTTACTTTATTACAAAAACTATAACAAAAACAAGATTAATATAAAAGAAAATTTTCACTAAATAAAATTATACACAAACAAATCTGAAGAATTGGATTTCAGCTAAGCCAAAGCCCCGGGGTTGAACGATGCTCGGATTGGGCAATTTTAACTAGAGGGTGGTATATATGGGTAAGTTTTTCAATAGAGTCATATGATAGGCATCATTCCAAAAATGCCATTCCAATAAGGAACTATTTTTAAAAGCCTCTTCCATAAGCGTCAGTGTGTTTTGGGAACACTTCTTTGCCTTCTCATCCAATATCGACAGGGCTTTATCCGTGACATCTGAAAATTCTTGATTAGAATAAGTGTTAATCCAAAGTGAATAGGGGTTGTCTTTACTAGAATTTTTTGCAACTTCCCTACCCACTTCTCTATAAATCCAAAAACAGGGCAAAACCGCTGCTATAGCTTCCTCTAAAGAGGCTGTTGCGGCTGTAGCAATTAGATAGCTTGTATAGGCCATGCAAGCAGGAGAAAGCTCTGTAGCAGAACAAGAGGAACGGGCATTTAGGTAATAAGCATGAACCTCACGCTCAGCAATAAGAAGCACCGGATGAGAAATTCAGAAATTGATGAATTAAATTGTTCTCGGTGAATCTTCCGGCAATCAATGCTAGGGCTCTAGAAAAGTCGACTAAATAACGAGCATCTTGCTGGATATAAAAATTAAAACTGTCTTGGCTCAAGCTACCGTTTGCAAGCTCCATATTGAAGGGATGTGAGATAATCTCTTGATAAATGGAGCTAATCTTTCTCCATACGTATTCCGAAAATTTCATGTCAATTTCCTTGTAAAATGTTTTGGGAATCCCTATAAGTCATAAAAATGATGGACGGGGCCACATCCATGGCCTATCTTATACTTCAATCCCGCTTCGATGGCTTTTGTTAAGTAGTGTTTTGCTGCATGTACAGCATCGTAAAGGGCAAAACCTCTGGCTAAGAATGCCGCAATTGCAGCTGAAAAAGTACAGCCTGTACCATGGGTATTATGCGTCTGGATTTTTATACTCGGAAACCAATGAATTTCCACTCAGGATTTTTAAAACATAAACAATCATCAGCACAATCTTTCAAATGCCCGCCTTTTACCACCACCGCTTTAGGTCCCCTGTCAATCGAATCAATCGCTGCCTGCCCCATTTGCTGCTTTGTCTGAATTTCTCTGCCTAAAAGATTAGAAGCTTCTAATAGATTGGGAGTCAGCAGCATCGTTAAAGGAAAAAGACGCTCTTGCAATGTGTTTATAGCGCTCTGCAACAAAAGTAGATCCCCGCTTTTTGCTACCATAACGGGATCAAGGACTGTTTTCAAAGCGATACTCTTGTAGAACATTCGCAACGGTTTCAATGATATCTTGATGATGCAGCATTCCAATCTTTATGGCATCAACGCCTATATCATCCAATATAGCCCTTAATTGCCTTCTCCACACGAGGTGGAAATGTCAAATATCGCCTTCACTCCAGTAGTATCCTGCACAGGCAGAGATGTTAAAACGGTCATCCCATAACATCCCAATGCAAAATGTTTAAGATCGGCTTGAATGCCGGCACCCCCGCTTCCATCAAATCCTGCAATACTAAGAGCGCGTCTATATGCCTGATTACTCATTTAGCCTCATAAATTTTCGAGCAGCACATTTAGGATCATCTGCATCGAAAATTGCTGAAACAACTGCAATGCCATGCACACCACACTTCCATACAGCATCGTGATTAGAATGGTTAATCCCTCCAATAGCGATGATAGGGTATGAAGAGAATGCGCAAAGCTGCTGTAATCCTTTTAACCCCCATGATTCAGCGCAATCTTGCTTAGTCTTTGTGAAAAATACAGGACTTGCCGCAAGGTAATCCACCTCCTCAATTTCAGCTGTTTGCGCTTGTTCCATAGTTTCGACTGAAAGACCAATAATCGCTTGCGTCCCTAAAATAGCCCGTGCTTCTGAAACACCTAAATCAGATTGCCCTAGATGCACTCCATCTGCCTTGATGGCATGAGCAATATCAACGCGATCATTAATAATTAATGGAACACCCAGAGGTTTTAAACAACCAAGTAATCTTTCACCGATATCTACAAATTGTCGCGTAGACATCTCTTTTGCGCGTAGTTGGACGATGGTCACTCCACCCTCAACAGCTTGTTGAACAATGTAATTCAAAGACGGGAGATGAATATCCCTAGTAATTAAATAGAGCGAAAAATCAACAGCCCTTTTCATCGAACCTCAACGCGAATAGATCCTTCAATATCTGCCAAGGAAAGCTTATACAGCTTATCAATAAATGCCGTCTTAAATGAACCTGGACCATCGCATGCTTTTGCAGCTAACTCTCCTACAATTCCCATCACAATCATTGAGTAAAGAGTTGCCATGAGCGCATCTTTATTAATGGCTAAGAAAGCCCCCATCAAAGCAGTTGCTGTACACCCCATTCCTGTAACGGTTCCCATTAAGGGATGACCATTATGGACAAGGAAAACAGTTTGGCCATCTGTAACAATATCGGTAGCCCCGCTCATCGTGACAATACATTTTTGTTCGCAAGCCAAGGACTTAGCTTGCGAACAAAAATGTATGGTATTCAAACGACTATCTACCCCTCTTGTGATATGCTGAGCACCATCAAGAGCTGTAATTTCAGATGCATTTCCTCTAAGGGATGTGATGGAACCCGATTTTAATAGAGACTGGGCCACTGCTGTTCGATAAGGGGTGGCTCCGACACCGACAGGGTCAAATATAACGGGGATGCCTTTACAATTAGCTGACTGGATCGCTAACTTCATTCCTTCCACCCAGGAAGAACTTAAAGTACCCATATTAAGAACAAGGCTGTTAGAAATCATAGCCATATCTTTAACTTCTTCTAAAGCATGAGCCATAACAGGAGAAGCACCTATAGCTAAAAGACCGTTAGCCGTCAGCTCCATAACAACATAATTGGTAATATTATGTACAAGGGGGGCTAGGTTTCTGATCTGCTTGAATATTTGACCAGACACACTGGGGATCTATTTTCATCTTCTCACTTCCCGCTGGCATTGCCAATTAAAATACTTTAGAACCCAAATGGATTTTTTTGCAATTGTAATCCGTTTATGAAAGAGACTAAAAAAAGACAACAAATAGGAATCATCGATTCCTGGAGACCCAGTTAATTTCGCTTGCCTTCCTGCAAGGTCATTTCTAGATATGCTCACAGCCAATTTTTTAAGTTATTTGTTTATATCTATTGTATAAAAAATCAGTATGGCTTATTAATTCCTCTTTTGGATAACCAAGAGATCCCTTTCTATGTGCTGTAATATACATGTGAAAATCGAAAAAGAAAGAGATCAGGAGAATTTTAAAAGATGAGGTCATTCAAGTACCAAATATTCATCTATACCGTGAAAAAATATGCTTATTTAGCATTTCTGGCTTTTGTCTTGCATAGTTCGAATCTTCTGTTCAGCAATGAGGAGGTTTTAATCTTTTATCACATCCCTAAAACAGCCGGAACAACCATAAATTTCTTATTAAACCAGCAATTTGAGAAAAACTTGATTTGTCCTGACAATTTTTATTATGAACTGGAAAGTCGCCCTATCGATTACTTGCGACAGTTCAAATTCTTCAGAGGCCACTTCTTCTTCAACTCAAATTTACAACTTTTGGAAAATGCAAAAAAAATTGTGTTTCTGAGAGATCCTATTCAAAGAGTATTAAGCGAACAGAAGTTTTTTCAAATTCGCTATGGACCCACCAAACAATATAGATTATATAGAGAACACTATCTACCTGAAGGTCAACCAATTGAGACTATGAGTAACCACCAATGCCTATTTCTTTCAAGCTTAGACCGCAGTGACCCTTCAATTACAGCAGAGATGCATTTTGCTAGTGCAAAGGAAAATTTATTAAATGAATTTTTCTTTGTAGGAATAACTGAACGTATAGAGGAATCTGTGGGGGTTTTATACAAGCTTATGGGATGGCAAATTCCTGATACTATTCCTAGATTGATGGCAACTCATTGGGGTCTGGACTATGTTAACGATCAGATTTTGGAAGAGATTAGGCAAAGGAATTTACTGGATATACAATTATATGAACTCGCTAAAGATTTATTCAATTCCAGATTGCAGCAAATGGAAATCGATTGATAGATTTAATTAGAAAAAGTGATGGATCGGGGCTATTGGGATAATGTATGCCGGAATTGCGAGCGCATCGATTTGATCTACTATAATCCCGCACTCGAGAAGGCCCTCTATTTAATAGACTTCAATTCCTTGCCCTTGCCCGTGCCCCTGCCCAATTAACGAAAAGATGTGGTGTTTACTCTTCGAGAAGTCCTTTACTCTCAGCCTCTTTGATATCCGCTCTTTTTTGATTTTTTTTGGCAAGGGCATGGGCAAGGGCGCGGGCAAGGAAAATGAAATACGCAAGAGGTCTAATGACGCATTAACATGCGTGCAATATTGGCTGCAATTAAATAAGCTGTCGCCATTGGCGTTCCATCCATAGCTACTGGAACAACTGAATCATCTGCAACAAGCAGGTTCTCGACTCCATGTACACAACCTTTGCTATTCACCACCCCCCCTGTGTCAAAGGAGCCATCAAGCAGTGGCTTTGAAAACATTGGTTAGACATCACTATTTCTTTGATAAATGCAGTTAATAATTCTGTGTCATCGATAATGGCAGGATCTGGAAAAATGAGCTCATAAAAAGGGTCATTTATTTTCAGCGCATTGTTTATATTTTTGACGTAAACCTGAAAGGCTTGAATATAAAGTTCAAGATCACTGGGATCGGAAAATATTCCTAAATTTATGACAGGCGGTGATGTAGGGTCGGAGCTATTAATTGTAATGCTGCCTCGACTTTTCAGTTGGACGAGATCAAATACAACTGCAGTTATACCAGGAAAAAGATTAGCCGAAGTAAACCGCACCTTGCGAACGTTTGGATCCCCGCCAGGAGCAGGCAGCCATGCTATTTGCGAGAAAATGCTGTTGGGGTAAACTTCAGGAAAATCTTGGGGATTTGTGGAAAAGAGCAAAGGTAAAAGTGTCTGGTCAGCAAGGTTTTGGCCAACATTTGGATTATCAAACACTACAGGGATATTTAAGGACTCAAGCAAAAATTTAGGACCTACACCAGAATGTAATAAAAATGTACTGCTTCTGAGCCCACCACAAACGATTACCCCTTTTTTAGCATAAACTTTTTTATATTCCCCGTTAGATAAATACTCTACCCCAATGGCTTTATTGCCATCCCAGATAGTTCTTAGAGCCTCACTCTCAAAAAGTACGCGCAATTTTCTTCCATTTACTCCAAATCCATTAGGGGTCATGACTTTTTTATTTAAGAAGGCTGTCGCACTACTCACACGCAATCTGCCATTATGACCTTTTTGAGTGTTTTGCATTTGATTAGAAGAACCAATGGGCGTGTTGGGATCATTATAATCAAGTACAAAGGGAAAGCCAGTCGCATCTATAATGGCTTGAGTGAACTTATTTCCCACTTTATTTGGAGGCACTTGACGCACGTCGATTCGGCCATGAACCCCCCTTGCATTAGGGTCAGTAGTTTCGCCATGATACTTTTCTAGTTCCTTATAAATATCCTCGATATGATCAACTGACCATTCAGGTCCTGCCACAGCTTCCCATTGGGCATAAACTTCATCTGTCCCTCGTGCCCAAGCTCCTGCATTTATCGATGAATCTCCTCCACTTGGCACACCAACTGCCCAAAGGAGTTCTCGTTCATCTACATTTAGTTGTGGGATAGTCAATCCGGTTTCATAAAAAGAAGAGCCAAATACTGCGGAAAGTACAGTCGTGAAGGCATTTTTAGAATATTTGATTTCTGGATCTTGAGTAAGATTTTTACCATTATGAAGCGCTATGACCGAGGTCTTTTTATCGTCGCTTAACTTTTTAGCAAGCACAGCACCCGCAGTACCAACGCCTACGATCACGTAATCTGCATGAGCACTTCTCTTTTTACAGTGGGCTTGTAAAAAGGGATTGGAAGTAAGGCAAACCAAAAACATAAAAAGCAAACCTCGATATGTTATTTTCATAAGACCTACCCTATTGGTGAGTTGGAAATTACATGCACGCCCGATCGCTTTCTTTTAGAATTAATTGTTATTTATAACAAGGCAAAATAAACCTAGCTTTCTTGCACAGAAACTGGTGTTTTTTTTCTGGCAAGATTTCTGCAGGCACTGCTTGCAAAATTTCAAATAAAGACAATTACTGTCTCAGTGGTGAAGGAAGCAACAGAGCCACTTCTGGCTGGAAAAAAATTGCAAATTAACTTACTGTGTCCTCTTAAATTGAACCCTCTAAATAGGAGTTCTATGCTTTATTGGATGGGTTTCTTTTGTCTTTTTTGCGTTTCTCTTTTTAGCGCAGAGCATGTCTATCTCAAAACACCAAATATATCTCGGGAAAATATCCTTGGGACCAATGCGGGAATCCGGCCCTATAGAAAGACAGGCGTACGTCTAGAAGCTGAATGGCTTCAAGATAAGCTGATCATCCATAATTATGGTTATGGAGGCTCTGGGCTTACTCTTTCATTTGGTGGTGCCAAGGAGGTGCTTGAAATACTTGATAAGCAAAAGGTATCTTCCAAAATCGTAGCTGTTTTTGGTGCGGGTGTGGTGGGACTCGCCACAGCTTATGATCTTTTAGAAAAAGGTTACAAGTTTGCACTCTATTCCGAACAATGGAATCCCGATCTGACATCAAATGTTGCGGCAGGGAGCTGGACTCCTTTATCGTTTCCCTTCAGATATTCCTGAGGAAAAGAAAAGTCTGCATCAACGCATGCTAGAAATTGCTGAGCAACGTTTTTTAAAAAGTACGGCAATGATCCTGAATTTGATGGAGTGAGGCTTATGCAGTTATTACATATTAACGACAGATAATTCTCAAGAGGTGATCCACCCCATAAATCCAGCAGAAGAAGTGGTTGTTCATTTTGATAATGGGATAATTAAAAGTGGTCGAGAACTTATAGATTGGGAATAGATGGCAAGCTGTTTATGGAAGACCTATATTCCAAAGTAAAGAGCAAGGGAGCTGTATTACAACCAAAGACAGTTTACAAATATCGAAGAGGTATTAAATCTAAAAGAGCCAATCATTATAAATTGCATGAGCCTTGGATCGCGTCAGAACTGTTTAATGATCAAGAATTTATTCCCGTGCGGGGTCAAATCATCTATTTTAAACATCAAGAAGATATTGATTATATGCTTTATCAAAAAATCCCTGGATCAAATTATTTCTTCCACATATATCCTTGGAGTGATCGGTTAATTTTAGGCGGAGTGTATGAGTATGGTGAAGAAGAATGCATGATTAATCTCCGGAAGCCATCGATAGAATTATTGAAAATGCGAAGAAATGCTTGTCAGGAGAATCATAAAAACTAATAGGCCTCTGGCGTAAATTAAAATTCTATTTTTTTGTCTAAACAATTGGGTACACCATATACACCATAATTACCCTCTGCGTCTCTCCGACAACCCGTCTCCGAGTTAAAAAATTAATTACCCAAGAAGTCTAGTACACCAACCCATTTAAATTGACGTATTTGAGCATGCCAAAGCCCCGGGGTTGAACGATCGCAAGTGGGTCCATATTGACTTAATATTGACCCACTTGCGATGGTTCAACCGCGGAGCTTTCGCATAGCTCAAATACGTCAATTTAAATGGGTTGATGTACTAGTATTTTAAATCAAAATTCAACAAGTTCCAATGATAGGTAAACCAGAAAAACCCCACACATGCAAGGGCCAAAAACGTATTCCAGATTTTGCTCCAAAACCATCGATGTTTATCGGTCCAACATCTGATGCTGTTATAAATCACTGCCAAAGAGCCTAAACCTGTCATCAGGGCGACTACTTGCAGCATTCGCAGCCGAGATCACTCCGCTTTGATAACACTGAAAAATCACTAAGTCTATGGCAAAAACCACCAACCCTACTATGTAAAATACTATACTAAGACAAACCAGATGCACCACCGTGCGCAGTCTTTTCTCCTTTGGTGCTAGCAAGAGCGGCTTGGCGTAGTGTTTACGAATCATTGCAGCAAGGGGCCAAGTCAGCAGAGTCAACACAATTACTGACAAGCTGAATCCAAGGATGAAGTAGTTAAAACTCTGTTTATCGAGCGTGTTATTCACTTGCCGAAATACCTGGGAGGGATAATTGGTATCATAATCGATATACGCAACACGACGCCCACTGGCATCGTTGCTAAATGCAATCTTAGCTTTCCCATCCACTTCGCGAAATACCATTGGTGCGATTTCTCGAAAATGAAGGGGTTGCTGATTCAATCCATTAAAACCTGCTATCGAAATGGTATTGTCTTTCAAATTGGCGGTTACTTTTTTTTCTAGGAGCAATGTTGTTACCGCCAGGAAAGTTGTTTCACAGCAGCGGCTGGGTGCATAAGTCCCGAGGACGTTCTGTATATCTTGAACCGGTGTCGGCTGTTCAGGTTCCAGCGATAAAATCTCTGGAAAATACCGATCCATAAATTTGTCGAATAAAATACTACATGGATCTAGCGTAGATTGACCAGCGCTGTTGTAGGAGATGAAAACTCCAGTATTGGCATCCAAAATCAAGAAAAGCTTGCTATGAAATAAAATAGTGTGTCCTTCATGTCCAATAATGCGATAACCATTTTGCGACTGTTCATAAAAACCTAAACACATCGCATTCATAGCTTTCGGCCATCCTTCCTGTCTCGTGTGCATTCGCATTGCCGTTTCTGGCTTTAGGACTTGTACGTTCCCGTACTGCCCATTTTGTAAATGCATGATCATAAAATGTGTCATGTCTACTGAGGATGTTGAAAGCGCACCCGCAGGGGCTCCTGAATCAACTCAAACGGCTTTGGATCGCCAGAACCAAGTATGTATCCATTAGACATCGAAGTTTTAGAGCATCCGGGAGCGGCTGATGAAATGTAGAATTGTTCATATCAAGTGGTTTGAATATATGCTCTTCGACATAATCATTAAAATTCTGTCCAGAAACACGCTCCACAAGGTACGCTGCCATAGTTACCCCATAATTAGAATATGCCGGCGTCGTGCCTGGTGGAAAAATTCTGGAAGGCATGTGTGATTGTAAATAGTGAGATAGAGGGTGCAAATCATCTGGAGAACGTACAAATAAATCTTTTAGCGCTTCTTCAAAACCTGTTCTATGTGTCATGATGTCACGCAAAGTAATAGGTTTATCAAAAGCCGGAGGAATCTTAAAATCAAGATAGTCGTTCACATCACGATCCAAGTCTAATTTACCTTGTTCCACCTGTTGCATCACGGCTGTCCAAGTGAATAATTTTGAAATTGATCCAGGACGAAAAAGGGTCATATCAGGAGAAATTTGAGTTTTTTTTGCCGTGTCGGCGTATCCATAGCCTTCTGCAAAAATCAGCACCCCATCCTTCACAACTGCAATCACTGCACCAGCGATATTTGCCTGTCCCATTTGCACAGGCATAAACCCATCTAAGAACGCACCAACATCCTCAGTGGTTAACTCGTGTCTATTCGCGCTTCTTTCTCCAGAAATAGCCAGACTTGAAAATGTCTCGGAAGCTTTTAAATCAATGGACTTCGGTGCTTGGGCAAAAATCGCCGAGCAACTGAAAAGTAATGCACAATACAACCAGAGTCTTGTATACTTTATTTTTTTCATTGAGCTTGGTATTGGGGTGCCTTTGGCTTTAACTTACCTATTTTAACACTCGCAAGAGGTAGGTTCAGAATATGTGGATTTAAGAATCACACAATAATGAGTCATAACGGATATCAGAAGCTCCGCCAAAAATTTTGGCTATAGCATTTAATTGTGATTCGCTTAACTCATCTACTTTACAAGTGAGGTCATATGTAATAGTTAGTCCTTTTTCCACTTCGGATTTTATGAACTCCATCGGAGTTTTTGGTCGGGTATAAGGAATAATAGCTGTGCTTATTGAACTGATAGACATAATGATAAACCCTAATTTTTAATAAATAATCGATTATATAAATGGTATTGATAAAAGTCAATACATGTTATGCAAGCATACGCCTAGTCTCTGATTGCAATAAAATCTTGCCTTTCTTATGCTTGAACAGAGTAATTGCTACAGTTGGCTTTATACTCAAACAAGGTATAGGATCAGCAACGAGCGGACATATCAATTTAACCGTCGATTTCTTGAAACATTTTTTCAGTAAGCATTTTCCTAACAAGACGTTATTTCAGGATATTAAGAGATAGAAGTCTAATTCAGAATTTAAGGAGAGAGGGATGTTGATTTTACAAGATGCATATAAAAGTGTGTTTTTTCTGTTTTTGCTCATATGTGCACCGTTGTGTGTATATAGCGATAATTGTCCACAATCTTTTGTTTGCGCAAATACTAGCACTGAAGTAATTGAGAATGGAGTGATCAATCATAACATCCTACGAAAAAAAGATAAATCGAAGAAGAAAATATGCAAAAATAATAAAAAATTCTCCTATTATTTATATACAGAAGATTTTATAAAAAGTTTTATTGAAATACCTACATCTAATGTTTTAGTTGACAGTTCAACAATATCTTCTAAATATTTAGCAGGAAGAGCACCGATATACAACGAACAAGATGAAAAAGTGGGAACATGCTCTGCTTCGTTTTTATGCATGCAAAATGAAGATGGCATATATACAGATATCTCAAATTATTTATCAGTTGACAATGGGCTCGTTATATCATGGTTCACTCCTACCACGCTCATCAATTTAGAATTAGATAGCATCATCCATTCGATGGTTACCGAGTGCATTGTTTTGGCATCAACTAAGATTGGCTTTAATCCTTTTTATGGAAAAAAGTTCAATATGATTGTTTCATCTGATGATGAAAAAATATATTTTGAATTGACTGAAATATAAAAAAATTTAAAAGACTTAAAACCCCAAAGACAGCTCTGAAATAGTACGAATGACCTTATTCCGCCTCTGAAATTAGTACTTAAGGCTCTTTTTCTCGATATTTCGCTATTAAAGCATTTGTGTTTTAGTATTGAAATTAGATTGCAAAAAAACGATCCATAGGACGGAACCACTCACTGATCTATTCGTTTAGAAGAAACATCCAAAAGAATGAGGGCTGTAAGGCTGAAAAATTTAGGAATTTTAAAAAATTAAATTGATTTTTTGTCCTTTAAGAATATAAAGATTTTGATTTAGCTTAGTCCTCGGGAATTTGAGCAAGATTTTAGCCTATCAAAACCGTTTTAAACATTTTTACATCGTTTCTTCTACAGGAGTTAATATGAGAGCATCACATTTTTTTAGTAAACTGTTGCTAAGTGTACTTTTCTTGCCTGTTTTTCTTTCTGCTGAATCAATTAACTTGGAAAATGAAGCCGAAAGGAATGATGTTCATACTAATCTTGAAATGTCAACTTCTCATCAATGTTCACACCATTCTTCAAAAAAGCACCATCATGAAACTGTATTTGCAAGCTTTCGCAACAACGAAGACCTGACCATCCCGGCTGGGGGAAATGTCTTATTTAATGTAACAAATGCCAATAAAGGTGATGGAATTCAGTATGAAGATGGCATATTTACGATTAAGAAATCAGGCTTTTACCTCATTAATTATGGCTTGGCTTCTATTGGTAACGCTGGTACTGTAGGTGCTGCATTTGGATTCAATTTAATCAGGATTAGAAATGGAGATCAAGCTTTAGTGGATTCAGTTTTGACCAATGGTTCATCAGCAATCGTTCTCTTTCTTAAAGAGAATGACAGATTAGCAGTTGTCTCACAACAATTTCAGGTAACTTTAGTTGCAGGAAGTCTCCCTCCCAGAACAACCTCTCTAACTGATACAGCCCATATTTCTTTTCTTGAGGTAAGCCGTTAAGACGTATCGGTAAAATATGCCCATAAAAAGAGTTAAAAGTGTTTTGTAATGAAAACTTTTAACTCTGTTCAGTATCACCTTTAGCTAGAAATGATGACTAATCAGAGCATTCGCCAGATATTCAACCGCTTTACTTCAATCTTAAAAAGCATTTCCTTCGTATTGGGTTTGTTGATAGCTACCCTATTCGTCGCTTGCTTGATCCTTCATTTCACTTTACCTGAAGTTTCCTCTCTTGCTGCCTCTAACCCAAACACAACAGCTTTCATAGAATTAAGACGTACTGAGGCTCTCCAAAAAGGGATCGATTTCCAAATACAGTGGGAATGGGTGCCACTGTCCAAAATCTCTCCCTATATTGTCAATTCCCTTATCTACTCTGAAGATAACACATTTCGGACACATGGGGGAATTGAATGGAACAGCATCATACATGCGCTCAATATCTTTTGGCACCAGCACCGCTTCATAACAGGGGGAAGTACCATTACACAGCAAGTCGCTAAAAATCTCTATCTGTCTCCGGAAAGGAATTTGCTCCGGAAAGGACGAGAATTTCTTCTTGCAATTGAACTTGAAAGACATCTGAGCAAAGAAAGAATTCTCGAAATTTATTTAAATATTATTGAATGGGGGGATAACATTTTTGGAATAGAAGCTGCATCACAATATTGGTTCAATTGTTCAGCAAGTGAACTTACTCCTAAACAGGCAGTCAATTTGGCATTGATTGTGCCAAACCCGCACCACCGCGATCCGACAAACCCTCCTTCAACCTTTAATCGAGGGATTAATCAATTACTTCTTATGTTAGCGCAGGACGGAATAATTAGTGATGAAAAGGCAATCGATGAACTGAACATAGAGATCCCGCCAGGACCTCTAAATGAAGATATCATTTATAAAATGTTCTAAAGATATTCTTCAAAGGAATCCAAAATCTAAAATAGGGTCAAAAATGAATATGAAAAACAAACCCGCAATTCGATTAAATTTGTTCTAGATTAGTTTTAGTTCTCTCTTCAACCATGTTGCCTGTATTTAAGGTGGACTTAGGTTCAAAAAGCATGACATGTACTTCTTCTTGAGCCACGGGCTGATGCTCTATTTTGGCGGGTACTATAATCATTTCACCTTCTTCTACCCAAACATCTTTATCGCGAAATCTCATTAACAGACGGCCTTTTATTACAAAGAAGAGTTCATCTTCATGTTCGTGACTATGCCATACAAATTCCCCATGAAACTTTGCTAATTTGACATGTTGGCCATTTAATTCACCAACAATCCTTGGATTCCAATGATCTGAAAATTTGCTAAATTTTTCTTTAAGATTGATTTTTTCCATAACCACCTTTGGTTTATTTTCTAGTATAACAAAAGCAATAAATCGTACAAGAGCTAACTTTCCGATTTCTGTTGATTTCTATTGACACAGATATATATATGTTAAATTAAATATAGAGGTTATTGGAATTGTTTCAGCAATCCAAAGAAGAAAAAAAAGGAGTGGTAAATAAATTAAAAAAGCACTCAAAAAGTTCCCTTAATCTACGCTAAAGAGGAGACAAAAATGAAGAAGGTCTTGATTACTGGAGCGGGAACTGGCTTTGGACATGAGGTGGCGATGCGATTGGCTGAGAAAGGGTTTGATGTGATCGCCGCCGTAGAGATTTATGCTCAAGTCCAAACCCTGAAACGGCAAGCTGCTGCACGAGGGGTCAGTTTAAAAGTCGAGAAACTTGATGTGACAAATGATGGGGATCGCAGGAAGGCCCTGACGTGGAATGTCGAGATTCTGGTAAATAATGCCGGGGTCTTAGAGGGTGGATCTGTTGTAGACATCCCGGCACTCAACATGCGCAGGGAATTCGAGGTCAACGTCATCGGACCGCTCCTATTAACTCAGGGGATTGCAAAACAAATGGTCAAGCGTGGCAAAGGAAGAATAGTGTGGGTGTCTTCTCGAGAGGGCCTGAACGTTAATCCATTCACCGGGATCTATTCTGCTTCGAAGCATGCTGTTGAAGCAATTGCGGAAACGATGAGCTTGGAACTTCAGGAGTTCGGGATAGAGGTGGCAACGATTAATCCGGGCCCGTTCCTGACGGGCTTCAACGATCGCGGCTTTCAAACGTGGCAGAGTTGGGAGGACGATGCGTCCGAACGGCTATTTGACTACTCGAAGCTTGCGTTTCCTAGAGCGCAGTTTGACCCCGAACCTGTTTATGCGACCATGACAGCCGTTGCTGCAGGTGAGATAGACACTTATCGAAACCTGGAACCCAAGTCGATGATTGCTGAGACCAAGGGCAATATAGAAGCCCCTTGGACTAAGAAGGTGAGGGACAGTCTCGGGACTCGACCTGCCAGTCTTCAGAAGTCTTATGAGATGAAGCCTGAAACTCCAGTGTCTGAATGACAGCTGACCCCAACCACAATTCTCGCAAATCGGGACAGCACGAATATAGGCAGACCTGATCCGCACGCATAGTTGTGCAGGTCAGATCTGCCGTCATCCATACAAAGGCGGTCTTATATATTTCTTGCAGTTCAATTTTATCGGTAGTATGTAAACAATTATAGCCGACCGGAGTATACATTAAGTAAGGAGAAATTGTATGGATATATTGATGGTTATGACTTCCCACGATAAGTTGGGTAATACAGGCCGCAAGACTGGTCTCTGGTTGGAAGAATTCGCTGCACCGTATTATGTTTTCAGAGATGCGGGTGTTAACATAACCTTAGCATCACCTAAAGGCGGACAGCCTCCAATAGATCCAAAGAGTGATGTACTGGAAAATCAAACTCCAGCAATGAAACGTTTTAAACAAGATGACATGGCGAAAAAAGCACTTTCTCAAACAGCTAAGCTTGCTGATATGCGCGCAGAAGATTTTGATACTGTATTTTATCCCGGTGGCCATGGCCCGATGTGGGATCTTGCAGAAAGCCCCGATTCAATTGCATTGATCGAGTCATTTTACAATGCTGGTAAATATATTGCTTTCGTATGCCATGCGCCCGGTGTGCTGCATCGGGTGACTTACAAAGGACAACCACTTGTAAAAGATAAACGGGTAACCGGTTTTACAAATAGTGAAGAGGAAGAGGTAAAACTTACGAAAGTTGTTCCATTCCTTGTCGAGGATGAGCTAAAACGTTTAGGTGCACACTTTGAAAAAAAAGCTAATTGGGAAAGTTTTGTAGTTGTTGATGGTCGTCTTATCACGGGACAAAATCCAACCTCTTCGACCGCCGGGGCGCAAGCGCTACTTAAAGCACTCTCAGTTAAAACAGTATAATTAGAAGAATTTACGGAGCTGAAGCTGGAAACATCAAGATCCTTCAAGCTCCTTGGAATGAAGAGCTTTTCCGTGAACTAGAAAACTTCCCTGATGGTGCTCATGATATCGTAGATGCCTTAAGTGGCCCTTTCAGCATGTTAACCGAATCAACCTATGACATCAATGCAATGACTACTTTATAAAAGAACTGGTTGACAGCTTCTGGTTTTAAACCCTGACTTGATTTGATTCATCAAGCTAATTCTAACATTCTTATTTTCAGCAAAAAACCATAAAAGGAAAAACCGCTTGACCCTCACGTAACGTTATTCCCTATTATTATGGCATCCTTTAAAATCAAAGGGATATTGAAGGAGATAAGTCAATGGCTTATACAGTTACGAAGTTAGCTAAAATTTCAGGAGTCAGCGTCCGGACGCTGCATTGGTACGATGAAGTGGGCCTATTGAAACCTGCTTACTATGCGACCAATGGGTATCGATATTACGAAGAGGAACAACTTTTGGTTCTACAACAGATTCTATTTTTTAGAGAACTGGGGTTTGAGCTGAAACAGATACAAAAACTTTTGACACGAGGCGATTTCGATAAGGTTGTCGCTTTAAGTTCTCATCGCCAAGTTTTAATGAAAAACTTGGAGAGAACCCGAAAGCTTATAAAGACCATTGACACGACAATAGAACATTTACGAGGAAACAAAAAAATGAAAGAATCCGAAATATATTATGGCTTTAGCAAAGAAAAACAGGCTGAATATGAGAAACAACTCATAGACCGTTTTGGAGACAAAGTTAAAGCCTCTATTGCAGAAAGCCATCAAAATGTTAAAAATTGGACAAAGCCTGATTGGGATAAATCCAGCAACGAGTTTGATGAAATTTGCAAGGAATTAACCAAACTCATTGGCAAGAATGCCAAAGCTAATTCTCAAGAGGTTCAAAGTATTGTCCGCCGACACCACCAATGGCTGAAAAAGTTTTGGACTCCTACCAAAGAGTCATATTCAGGTCATGGTCAGTTCATTGTGGACAGCGAACTGCGCAAAGCATATGAGACTTATCATCCTCAATTGCCAAAATTTATAGCAGAAGCGATCCAAATCTTTGCAGGACGTGAACTTAAATAGTGTCAAGCTAGGCAGCTGATCATTTCGGCTGCCTCTCTTTAAATTTCTAATTGGATCTCAGATTATATTATTTTTTTACAAATCCTATGCCCAGAATATTAGCGTTTAATGCCTTGATTGCTAGAGACCGTAATAGTTCGACAACTACCGCCCTTAAATCCGCAAAGCGTGATTGTTTTCATAAGCCACCTCAAAGATGTAAGATCGGCTTGCATTACTGTTTTCTCTGTTCAAAGTCAATTTAATCGATGTCTTTCTTAACGTACTTGCGTTTTGGTTTCTTCTTGGGAGGATTATTAAAGAAGTGAAGTAAATCTCTTGGTGTTAACTTCCCATTTGATAGCTCTTCAATCTTAACGGCTAAATCTAAAGAAGGTTTCCGTTTTCCATAAGCGATATTTTGTAGGTATTGAGCACTTACCCCAAGTTTTTCAGCAAATTCTCTGTAAGTTAACCGCTTTTCATCCAGGTATTTTTTTACATTCATGTCTCTTGTCCAAAAAAAATCATTGATAAATAGAGTCTATTAGTTTATTAAATATAGCCTATTGGAACATAGATTTCATCTAGCTGCCACCAATCATAGAGCAGAAAGGCTAAAAAAAGGAAGGGCTTATGATGGATAAAATATACCGAATCAGAATTCTAGACTTCAAATACCATCCCGATTTTGCTCATTTGACCTTTCAGTATCCACATACGAGGTGCTTGTTAGCAATGAAGAGAAAGCAGTTAAGAAGGCTGCGCACTCTACATGAAAGGCGAAAAAGAGCTGGCTTGTGAGGATTTGCCATTCTTGCTCAAGATGTTTGCGGTCTATCAAAGTTAAGATTGCAGGAAAATTGTTAATTTAGTTAACATTTAATTAAAGGATCGAGTCGTGGCGAAAAAAAAGCCAGTGAAAGCAAAAAACGTCTTAGAGATTATTAAAAAGTGTATCGAAGAAGACAGATACACCATGACTATACATGCTCTTTATAGGAAGAATGAAAGAAACATTAACTTCTCAGAAATCGTACATGTTTTAAAAACAGGTTATGAAGAAAAAAAGAAGACTATTTTTGAAGATAAAAAAAATGCATGGAATTACGCGATCAGAGGAAAAACAAAGATTGATGATTTAGATATTAGAGTGATTGTTTCATTCGATGATTCCGGGATGTTGATTATTACTGTCATGTATATTGGAGATTTATGAATAAGAAAATTGTGGACACATTTACCTTTGAAGGATTTGGTTTTCCTATCCACCTAATTAATGTGCCATTAAGGAAAGTTCATGGCGATTGGGTCTTTGATTTTAGCATGGGCATATTGCAAAAAGCTGTTCTTAAGATGATTGCTAGAAAGCCATCGCCATTAACAGGAAAAGAACTCCGATTCATCATTGATTATTTCGAAATGTCCTATCGTGATTTTGCTAAGATTTTTGGTGTTTCACATGTTGCAGTGGTGAAATGGGAAAAAGAAGAATCTAGAATGAATCCTAGCACAGAGATATATCTTCGCCTTTATATTTTAAACAGTTTAGAAGCGAATGATAGAGAATTTAGAAATCTTTATTTAGAAATTAAGCCTGAGAATTTATCAAATCCTAATATAGAAGAAATTCCCTTAGAAATTGATGCGGAGAAAATTGCCTGTTAAAATTCTTGTCTTTTTTAATTCAAATATCGAATCGACATACCCAATCTAGGTAAAAGGACACTATGGCTTATTTTCTTCAGTCTCGCTTCTGTAACATTATGGTTGTATGTCTTACAACGGTTGCTTTCACGACTGCAACACTAGCACCTCATCGCCTCATCCCCTCATGGCTGCTGATGTTAATCTTGATCTGAAAGCAATCAATTTTGGCATCAAGGTTGCGAAAGTTTTCGATAAGATCAAGAAGTGCATAGACAAGGGCGAGACAAACAAGATCATTGAGTACATGTTCGACATCAAGCAGGAGGTAGAGTCATCCTGTCAATAAACTCTACGAGCTTCTTCCAGATCAATGGGTGAAAGCAGGCCTCCGTTAACACCTCGTCCTTTTTTCTGCCCTAACAAAAGATCGGATTTTTAAGAAGATGTCTAAATTTTACGCTTACAAACGGAGTTTTAAGATTTCACCGTGACGCATGCCAGTTGAAAGAGCAATAACAATAACTGTAAAAAGATAAGGATTTTGACTTTCTTTACATGTTCTAAGAAGCTTTTCACGCTCTTCCTCACTAAGGAAACGTATACGTCCACGCGGCTCTTTTGGCTTGGTTACTTTGCGTAGTGGTGAATCATCAAGCCATCCCCATTCGTTGACTGCTATAGTCATCGCAAGTGAAAGAGCTGCCAAATAACGAACTACGGTAGCTGGAGACCTTAATCCACCCCTATAAGTAGTCTCTGAAGCTAATTTGTCTCGATATTCAGCTATTAAGGCTAGTGTTATATCTGATAGTAACTTGTGGCCAAGCTGCTCTTTCCACCAAACAAGTTGCGCTGTTTGCTTTTTTTGACTTTATTGGCAAGAGATATGTTACATTTTCATACATAGTGTTGTGAAAAATATACACATGTGGGTATACTTAAAACATAAATGATAGGAGATTCACATGAGCCGTTCTATTGGCGAACGTCTAAAGTTAATGAGAGCTAATCAAGGATTAAGTCAGGAAACCTTAGCTGAAAGGCTTGGGATAGATAGAACATCTCTTTCATTAATCGAAAACGATAAACAACCACTGAAAGCAGAAGAACTTGTCTTGTTGTCCAAAATATTAAATGTTAGTACCGATCAAATTTTAGGTATTGAACCTCTGACCGAAGTTCATCTTGAAAATCCCGAAACTATCTTATCTAAAGAAAGACATTTAGAACGAATTAATGTGCCAGCTAAAAACATTAAAAAATTCAAAGAAGTGTTACTTTATATTTTGAGTAAGGTTGGCGCAAAAACTAATGTTGGCGAAACAGTGATCTATAAACTGCTTTATTTTATCGACTTTGATTACTACGAAAAATATGAGGAGCAGTTAATAGGTGCAACATATATCAAAAACCATCACGGCCCTACTCCAGGTGAATTTTTGAAAATCGTAGAAAATATGGCTAAGGCAAATGAATTAAAGGTAGTGCAAAGTAAGCACTTTCAATTTAATCAGAAAAAATACCTACCTCTTAGGGACCCTGATTTAACTCATCTTAACGCGAACGAAATCAAGTTAATCGATGATGTTCTCGATAAACTTTCAAATATGAACGCCACAACAATTAGTGAATACTCACATAAAGATGTGCCCTGGATTACAACACCTCATGGTAAATGCATTGACTATGAAACCGTATTTTATCGAACAGCGCCCTACAGTGTGAGAGAATATAATGACGAAGACCTTTGCTAAAATTAGTCGCAGACCCGAATTTGAGAGAGACCTAAAACAATTACTCAAACGATACCGAACTCTTGAAGAAGACTTGAATATTTTTGTCTGCACACAGCTTGATTTATATCATAAGAAAAAAATTGATAACCGCGGCATTGTTCACATCAACAATTTAGGAATAGAGGAGCCTAAAATTTTCAAAGCTGTGAAGTTTGCCTGTAAATCTATTCATGGTCGTGGTGCCCCCTCTGGAATCCGATTGACGTATGCATATTTTGAAGAGTCAGACCATATTGAATTTATTCAGATTTATTTTAAGGCGGATGATGAGAATGAGGATAGAGAAAGAATCAAAAGTCTCTATGGAAAGCACGCATAGAATCTAACTGCCCAATTCAACATTTATTGTCGCAATTTGTTGTTTTGCAACTGCACCATTAGTGCACCATTTACGGATTTTAATTTTGGAAGATTGAGATGAGATTGTGAGTTTTTATCGCTCACAAGGAGATATGGGGGCGGTTGGACGATTTCAGAACTTTTGATTGGAATAGTATCGAGCGGAAAATTGCCATTATGAACTCGTTTGCGGTTCACAGATCGCCACACGAAGGCTCAAAGAAGGCTGTATCGTAGCCCCATTTCTAAGCGTTATTTTTCGAAGTCCCCAAAAACATTGTGATCTCATTAGACATCTTGCATAACCTCAATTCCTTGCCCGTGCCCCTGCCCCTGCCCTTGCCCTATTAGCGTTGTTTTTGAGCCATTTTCACCACCATAGACACGATGCTAATCAGCAGTTCTCGTCCTTTGGTATATCGTTCTTCATTCACAAGCTGCAATCGTTGACACACATCCAAAATTTCCGCGCATTCTGTAGCAGACCTTTTAGCCATCCGATAAAATCGAGCTTTTTCATCGATGGAATATTCTCCCGCTCCTTCTGCAATATTCAATGGTATTGACAAACCCGCACGTTGAAGCTGATCGCTTAAATAGGCCCTACCCCGAGGTAAATGTTCTATTATAACATCCGCAAGTACAACAAATTCTATTGCCACTTGGTATACGGTTAACTTTTCATGGTCTAAAAGAATTCGTTTCTGCACTGGAGAAATGGCGATTGTCATATTTTAACTCCCAATTTTGAATCCCTGCGATCAGATTGAATCGCAATCCAAATCTTTTTCTTCTGTTTCGATATTTATCACTCAAAATTTTAAATCGTTTTAAGCGCCCTATTACATTTTCATTTAAAGCTCGCTTTGAAGAAATATCACGATTCATCTGCTTTTCATCTCTTGTAAGAGCTTTGCCTCTTGATCGTTTTTTGGGCAATAGACTCGTATTTTGAAGTTTTTTTATTCCGGTATACCCAGAATCAACGATTCCTTGAACCGTTTGAACACAACGTACCTTACTGTCTTTGAATAGCTTAAAATCATGTCTCTTCCCATTGCAAAAGTTCGTGCATATGATCAAACTCGACTGTTTATCTACAACGACCTGACTCTTTAGCGTATGCCTTTTCTTTTTCCCGGAATAATATCTTTTCTGTTTGTTATTTCTATTTCTGATCCGATTTTTTGCATCGGATCTTTTTTTTTTGGCCTTTCTATCCGGCTTTCAGTAGCATCAATCAAAACCACTTCAAATTCAGTGTCACTTTTAAGCAGAGCCTTCTTTCCAGGAAGAGAAAATTCTTTGCTTTTAATTAAGATGTCTTCAATCCACTTGCAATTTCTATAGCAGGCACTTTCACTCAGCCCATAGCTTTGTCATAAATGAAAATAGGTCCTGTATTCTCTTAAGTATTCCAGGGCCATACGTAATTTATCTTCGACGACGAGACGAGAAGGCTTTCCTCCCTGGGACATTCTCTGCTTCTCGGCCTCTTTAACTATTGAAATCATTTGTACAAAGGTCTCCTTTCGTACTCCTGTTAATCTTCTAAATTCAGTGGGCGAAAGTTTCTGTATAGCTTCGTATTTTTGCATAAATGGCCGATGGATTTAAGAAGCAGACCCTTATATTAAAAAATAAAATTGCGTGCCAGAACTTTTTCGGGCAAGGGCAAGGGCAAGGGCAGAGGCACGGGCAAGGAATTGAGGTTATGCAAGATGTCTAATTGTAATTCGCAAACAAAGGAGAGGTTAACTGCTTTGAAAAGAAATTTTTATTAGTGCAATGGCCATGAATAAATATGACAGTGGGCGTCTGACTTTCATTATGAGGTTTTGTATCCCAAATAGCAATTTTTCCTTGAGAAGTTTCAATAAATTGATGATGCAGATTTGTATTAGATGATTGTTGGTTCATGAGATAACCTCCAGCCTTATCAGTTAATCGGCCTTCATGAGCATTTAATAAAAAAGTTAATCCTGATAGGGTAATTATAGAGAGAGGATTAATTGAGAAAAGTTGAAAAATACTGTCCCGTTAGCGTCCCATTGCGGGATTTAAGCTAATTAGACTGTATGATAAAAAAGGCTTCAAAAAGTGATTTGGGGGCGGTTGGACTCGAACCAACGGAGACCGAAGTCGAGGGATTTACAGTCGTATGCCTTACTAAAATTCACAATCACCCACAATCTCTACAACTACAAAGTAAGCATCTTACGATATTTTGAAAGTTGTCGATTATGGGACTTGTTGTCGTTCGTTGTCTTCAAATGTCCCGCCATTGTCCCATGACCAAAAAGCCTTTCTGGACCAATTATCAAGATACTTAAACCACAAATAACCACAATATTGCACATAACATACCAGCATTGCGATTAAATGTTTATTTGAAAGAATTTGTTGTCACGATTTGCAGTGACCAAAACTCGCAAAATAAAGGAAGGAGAAAAGGAAATTGCCTAAGATAATCTCAACAAGAAAGAGACAATAGACAAAGGTGCCTGATACTCAGTCCAGGCACCCAAGTGTTAAAAGCATCTATCATCCTCCGAAAAAACGGAACTTATACCAGTTCGCATAGTTATAAGATAAATCCGGGTTGAATGAAGGGAAATAAACCCCCTTTTTGATCAGCAATTTCGCAACTTCAAACTGACCATAGTTTATAGCTATGTGAATTGGATCTAACCAACTTTTATCTCGATAGTTAAGATCAGCTCCAGATTCAATTAAAAGAAACGCAACTTCTGAATATCCTTGTCTGATAGCCAATTGCAAAGGACGATGTCCATTACGTGAATCATCATTGACATCAGAACCCGCTTCAAGAGCATTTTTTACAAGTTCGACTAATTGTTTAATTCCTCCCCTATAATCTGCAATCAAAGGGCCGAGTAAAATTTTTTCTTTTATTTCTTCAATTTGATCATTATTCTCTTCGATCACCAGCTAATTTTTTTTAGGTACTAAGAACATTGCGTGCTCTTCTCCATAAATAGTCTTTGCTTGTGCAATAACTTCCCCATTATCGTTTGCGCTAACAATTCCTATCACGTTCATCCATATCGAATCAGTATCATAATATACTTTATTTGCAATCGCGGAATTATCTATTAGTGTATTTCCATTTTTATCATAAACTCCACTATTTCCACTTTTATCAAGGTCGTATAAGTATTCTCTATTCGTTGTTTTTAAATTATTTAGGTTAAATAAAATCATTTTCCCATCATTACAAATTAAATATCTATCGATAAAGATATCACCAATGTCATTTAAACTTTTAGCACAGCTGTTGCTTGATTTTGGCACCATTTTGTGAAGGTCAATGACTTGCCCATCAGTCCACTTTACCGCATGCCATTGCTGATAAATTTCGTTTTTATAACTCAAGGACACAAGGCTTTTACCTACAACCTCACCTTTATTGTTCATACTGTATCCGTAAGATGATTCAGATTCGATACCTAGATCACCACTTAAGCCCTTAAGTTTGGTTATTTGCCCATTTTTCCAGATAATAGGGCGTTGAATTGATTTTCCATCTTCATTTAGAGATTGTAGCAAAACTTGACCCTCATTATTTACCGCAATTAACTCTTTCCAAGGAAGCACTCCTAATTTAACAAATCCATTTTGTTGATCCCAAACACAAAGCGATAGTGTAGACGCATTCGTATCAAAGGTTCCATATGCTTTCCCACTATCAGTTAAATATTGCCAATTGATTGCCAGACTTGAACCCGGTTCCTTACTTGGAAGTTCATAAAAAACCCCATCCCTATTCCTAACGAAAAATTGTTTCCCTGTATCAGTCTTTTCAATGTTGTACCACCCCAGTATTTGCCCCTGATTGTTAAGAGCAATTGCTTGGCTGGAGCGGGTTTGAAGTGTGCCAATGTCATAAATTTCGTACTCTATTTGAGCGGACAAAAAGCTTGAAATAGCCACGGCCAAAAGTGCTATTGAATAACATATTCTCTTAAACATAAAAACCTCTCTTTTGAGTTGAAAGGCCCATAAAATTAAACCACAAGGCATTAAATATCAATTACTAGAGATTTTTTTAATCGAATATGCTTAGTTATTTCTTCAGCTTTTCCAATAGTACCTTCTTTATTTCTTCTTCAGAAGTAGCTTGTGACAAATCTAAGCGGCTTTCCTTTATCGCCGATATCATTCCCCTTAGAATTTCTGCTCGGCTTATTGCTGCTTTTGTATTCAGGCGTATTTCTAAGGCTAGTTTATCTAGCCAATGAATCTGCTTATCCAAAAGAACAACGGTTACTTTTGTCCATTCATCCTTATGAACTACAGGTCTTCCACGAGGTTGTTTTGTTTTATCTTTCTCTGAAGATACTGTAGGTTTCTTTTCAGATTTAGCCGGATTACGCTTTTTTGTCTTGATCATTAGTTGTCTTCCCTTTTTTGAATTAAAACTTATTCATGATACGGTTGTAGATGATGATTGGATTATTTTCAATGCGTACTTATTTCTTGACGGAAATACGTAATTCCATCCATAATATAGTAAAAAGCTTACGACAATATTTCTAGCATTGATAATGCAAGCAGAAAAAGGTGTTCTTAATGTCCGAATTACACGAAATAAAAGGAAAGATATATCGGTTAGATGGTGAATTTTACATCGCAGAAGATGAATCACACATTATTTACCGTGGAATTAAGTATAATTGGTTCGACAACTATTATAGAAGGCATACTTTTTCAACTGGAATCCCCTCCAATTTACAAAGAGCCGTTTGGATCGATAATTTTGGTCCGATCCAACCAAAACATCACATCCATCATAGAGATGGAAATGCCAAGAACAACCATATTGAGAATTTACAATGCTTAGAAGGGAAACTTCATTTGTCACGTTCCGCAAAAAAAAGTAAGTGGGTTGGGAGTAAAGGAAATTTAGAGGTACTTAGAAGAATGCGAGAAAAGGCCAAGCCCTGGCATAGATCTAAAGAGGGGAAAGCATTTCATAGTCAGCATGCCAAGAACATTAATTTTGGGGTTATTCGGGTATCATTTGCAAGAACATGTGAGCAATGCGGTATAGATTATAAATCTTGTCACCGTAACGGAAAATTTTGTTCTAGAAAATGTAAGTCAATGTTCCGATACCATGCAGGGGTCGATAACGAAAATCGAAAATGCAAATTGTGTGATAAATACTTCGTTGTTAATCGATATTCTCGCACGAAAACATGCGGTAAACCTTGTTCTACTAAACTCTGGAAAATAGTAAATGGTCATGAATAATCAAATCACTTTATCTATCAAAGAACAAATCAAAGTTTCTATTTCCGATGAAGATCTTCTCGATCAGATTATCAAGGCCAATGAATTCTTAAATCCTCGCTACATAGAAAACGAAAAGAAAGGGCGCTGCAACTGGCAAGTGCCTAGAGTAATCAAGACCTACTTCATTGTTAAAGGGAATCATTTTTTCCCCTGTGGTTATCTTCCCTATCTTCTTGAGCTTCTTCAAGAAAAAGACATCCCTTATGAGATTCAAGAACATCGGGTGGTACAACCAGTTTCCTATAAGCCATTGAAAGGGATTAAGTTCCGTGAATACCAAGAGAAAGCCATCAGCCAAGCGTTAAAGGCAGATCAGGGTTGCATCATTTCCCCTACAGGCTCAGGAAAAAGCCTCATGGGACTAGAACTCATCAGGCAACGAGGGCAAAAGGCACTCATCATCGTGCACCGCAATGATCTTGCCAAGCAATGGATTGATCTCATTAAAGATAAATTGGGGTTAAAAGCTGGTTATCTTGGCCGGGGAAAATGGGATATTGGCAAAGAAATTACCGTTGCCACTGTACAAACGCTGGCTAAATACAAAGAAGGCGATATTGGCAATTCATTTGGACTACTGCTAACTGATGAATGCCATCATGTGCCAGCCGAAACATTCTTTAGCGTAATCAGATCTTTTTCGCCTAGGTATCGCTACGGCCTTTCGGCTACTGTTAACAGAAGAGATGGCCTAGAAAGAATCATTTACCGAGCTCTAGGGCCTCCTATTGCTTCTATTGAGAAGCAAGAAGTCGAAGCTGTCGGCGCTGTGGTTCCCGTGACTTGCCAGCTAATAGAAACAGGCTTCGATCCAGGAATTATCAAGGATTGGAACGACTATTTAAGTGCTCTTAGTTGCAATGCAGAAAGAAATCAATTAATTATCAAGATAGCCATGAATTCAAATGCGCCTATGCTCATACTCTGCGATCGAATTTCTCACGCGCAAAACCTCTCAGCTATGCTAGATCTGCGCAACATAAAACACGTTCTAGCTCATGGGCAAGTGAAAAACCGCGATGAGATCATTTCTCTTATTAAAAAATCTAAGCTTACAATAGGAACGACTAGTTTGCTGGGTGAAGGTTTGGATATAGCTCATTGGGGCGTGCTTCTACTAGCGTCGCCTATATCCTCAGAGATCAAGCTTTTGCAAGCTATTGGAAGGATTCTAAGACCAAATGAAGGCAAGCTGAGCGCACTAGTCTATGACCTTAGGGACAAGTGCGGATTCTCCGGAGCCAGCTTTAATAAGCGGTACGAAATTTATAGATCTCGCGGGATATGGGTTAACTTTCGTTAAGCTTATAGTCGTTGTGTAAGATTGGCTTACATTTATGTGTTTTGCGAGTTACCATATTGATCTTCTTGTTCCTTATAGAACCCAAATTTTTTGGATAACCAAACTCTTCTTAAAACTCGCCCGCATCTTGGACCACAGGGACATCTTCCCATTTTCTTGAAGTGCTTAAATGCTCTTTTCTTTGTGATCTGTTTCATTTTGAAAGATTAGATAGTTTTTCGGATAAGGCGTGCAAGCATTCCTTATCCTCGTTAGTAAGGGCAGATTTTCTTTTCTCAATTTTACCGCAAAGTTTAGCGATCTCCTGAATGGTAACCGAGTTAACTAGCTTGCGTCTTCTGTCTTTGGAATCCCCCGGAAAAGTTTCCTGGATGAGCGAAATAACGTCGTCTTGTCTTTCGCCGGAATAGTTTTTCAAGATCTCAAGCTTACGGTCTAATGATCCATCACGTGCGGCAAGGGTGTAAGCTGCCTTCTTGGGCATCCTTTCAATTTGCTTTCGTAATTCTGAAGAAAGCGATTGATAGAATTCATAATATTGCAGCATAGAATAAGGCGTTTGCCTGTTTCCATAAGTAAAAAGAAGCCATTTGGTAAAGGCCCCTTCTCTGTAATCCCTAAGTAGGTCTTGAACTTTCTTGATTCTCTCGCCATGCAGAAGAATTGATTGACTGCTGATAGCTTTGATTTCCCCTGTAATAGCTAGTAATGTTTTTAGATCTTCAGAAACGTTTTCTTCTTTAATTAATCCAGGTTGAAAGTACTCGTTTAAGATTAATTGAATTTCTTGATGTTCTTTCTCGGTAAGCTTAGGATTACCAAACATTCCAGCAAAAGCACTGTTGGCTGTGTTACGCTCAAAGCTCTCTTCAAATGGCTTGCTTTCTTTCGTCTTTTGAGTAAAAGCTTTTGCTAGTTGATCGGCTTTGCTCATTTCACACCGGCAAGTTGAGTCGATTGATTTGTCCTAGTTAAAAATTCCTCAGCAAAAGCTTTATAGTCCTTTGCAACTCGTGTATTCGCATAGGTTTCGAATACGGGTAGCCCTTGTAAAATAGCTCGGCAAACAGCTATATCTCTACGAATTCTTGTTTCGAATAGCTTGCCGGGAAATGCATTTTCGACGCCTTCAATGAAAGCTTTGTTGGTTGCCCCCCTCTCATCCCATAAAGAAAATAACACTCCAATCACAGTTAAGGAATGATTTTCATTGATTGCTTTGTGATACTTTTCCAGTCGATTCAAAGCAAGTACGCTGTACGGTTCCGGAACGCTGCAAATAAGCGAATGATGTGAAGCGAAAAAGGCGCTTTGGCAAAGCCATCCTAAACTTGGAGGGATATCAATAAATACGAAATCATATTCCAAGCCCCGTAAAGCCTTTCTAAGCCTTTCATGGGCATATGGATCACTTACCAAAGGCGCAGTAGCTTCAATTTGATCTAAATAAGTATTAGCTGGGATTAAATCGAGACCCTCAATCGCAGTGCGTTGAATGACCTCTTGAATCTTCTTTTCAGCCTGTAAGACTGGAACCATTGTTGTTAAATTGTCTGTGCTAAAACCCAAGCCCGTTGATAGATTGGCTTGCGGATCAAAGTCCACCAGCAATATACGCTTATTGTGAAATGTAGCTAAGGCAGCGCCTAAATGCAATGTCGTAGAAGTTCGGCATGTACCGCCTTTAAATCCGCAAAGCGTGATTGTCTTCATAAGCCACCTTAAAGATGTAAGATCGGCTTACATTACTGTTTTCTCTGTTCAAAGTCAACCTAGTCGATATCTTTCTAGGCGTACTTGCGTTTGGCTTCTTCTTGGAGGATTATTAAATGCAGCAGGTTTGGAATTAAGGATTCAGTCGTACGATTTTTTCGTATAACTTAGGAGATGGGACAACTATTTCAAAAGCTCTGCTACAGTTACTTCGCCTTGTGTTTCCTTCTCAATCGTTTCAGCCAATTTTCGGCCTGGGGTTCTATTCCCTGAAACTATTTCATTAACGTATGTACGACCATAGTTAATTTTTTTAGCAAAGTCTGTAACAGTTATCCTTTTTCGAAAAAGATATTCTCTTAAATCCATGTTTTCCTCTCTCATTTCATATTACATTTTAGTCTTTTTTCAGTCATCTGTCTTTTTTAGTTGTCTAAAAATAGACACATGACTATATATATTATAGAAGCCAGTCTCCCTGATACTCGAACGCATGAAGCGAGCAGGTTGAGCAGCTAAGTATTTTCGTCAAACAAAGGATCATGTATGAGGGATGAGCAATTCTGCATTCTTTTAGTTACGTTCATAACAGAAGCTCTCCTGGCTCATGCCAACAGCGAGTCCGAAGTTTTGAAAATAATAACCATTGGCGTTCATTCTGCGCTTAACTCATACAAAAAGGAGAAAAAATAGTTATGACAAACCTTGAAGAGCTTATTCAAACTGCACAGAGACTTAGCAAAAAGCTTGAAATGGCCTCTGAGGAGGAAAGTAGGTTCTGTGTTGACATCTGTTTAAGGCTGGAACAAATGTCTTGGGACATATTCAGGACAGCAAGTGAGTTGGAAGAAATTAAAAATTATAACTGATCTTCCTGAATGGACAGTTATTTTGTGTGGGTTGCGTTATAGAGAAGGCTTAACACAAGCTGCAATTGGCAACATCATCGGTATAATAAGAAGGCTCGCGCGCTATACATGAAAGGCGAAAAGGAGCTAGCTTGTGAGGAGCTGCCGTTCATGCTAAAGATGTTTGCAGTGGCTGAAAGATAATTTCATTGAAGCTGTTGATTTTTAAATGCAACTGAGTTACAATAAGATAAAAGATAGCATAAGATATGCCTAAGCCAGTGAAAAGCGAAAAAGTCCCTGATCTTTTAAGAATGGTACATGATTGTCTTGATGAAGGCACATATAGATTTTCTCAACACGCAGTAGATAGAGGAAAAGAACGTTCGGTACCTCTTCCTGATATTATAGAAGTGCTTAGAAATGGTCATCACGAAAAAAGAAAAGATACTTGGGATACAATATTTAATTCCTGGAATTATGCTATTCAAGGCAAAACAGTAGACCAGAATACTTGTAGGATAATAGTTAGCTTTGAAGATAATGGATTATTAATTATTACTGTTGTTCGTTTAGATTAGGATATTATGAAAAGAAAAGTTGAAAAAACATATATATACGAAGGATTGGGTTTTCCAGTTCATTTAACTAATGTTCCAATGGTTGAAGTCCGAGGAGAATTCATTCTTGATATAGATTATAACAAATTGCAGAAAGCAGTTTTATTGCATTTATGTCACAAAAAAACCCCTTTGAGTGGGAACGAAGTTAAATTCATTCGTAAATATTTTTCATTAACCACCACTGCTTTTGGGAACCTTTTTGGCTATACTCATAGCGCCATATTGAAATGGGAAAACCAAGAAGATGGTATTGCTAGAATAGCACCAACCACAGAAGTATGTCTTCGTTTATACATCCTTGAGTTTTTAAAAAAAGGGGCGGAAGACTTTAAAGACCTATATGATGAAATTCGAATTCCACAGTTAGCAGAATATTTAAAAAAGCCACAAAGCTATACGTACATACCACTTTCTATTAACGCAAAGAAAGAATTATTTGTTTACTAAATGACAAAAAGAAAAAAATCCAAGCTCTCTTTCCCTTCACTTAAGCCTTGGTTAGCTGCACTCATTGCTGGCATTGCTATAGGCATATCTAGCCAGCATATTCCTCAAGTAAGGGCTTACACTCATGAAGCTTTTCCATTAGAAAGCACTCTTCCCGGGCATCCTGTTTCCTCATTCCTGATTCATCGACCGGGTTATTCTTTGGCTTATGACGCACGCAACCGCAATCCTGCTTGGGTATATGAGCATCTGACCGCCGATAGCGTTAAAGGCAAGGCCGACCGCTCCCATGCTAAGTTCAAGGAAGACGACAGCCTTCCTCAGCACTTAATAGCGAAGCTTGCTGACTTCAAGGACCAAGGCTATGACCGCGGACATATGGCTCCTGCTGCTGATCATCGCTTTAGCAAAGAGGCAATGGCTGACACCTTCTACATGAGTAACATGTGTCAGCAATGCCCTCAATTTAACCGAGGATACTGGGCTAGGCTTGAAAAGCATGTGCGTGATCTCACCAAAGATTACCAAAACATTTACGTCATCACACCCACGATTCGCGTAAATTTTTTCAAAGGTAGGTAGACAAAATCTATTTTTTATAAAATCATCTGTCACTAACTTCCAGGAGGAAACTATGACAGATGTTTTTAATGTAATCAGTGAACGTATAGATGATGTGCCTTTAATTATTGAAATTTGTAAACAGCTAAGATTGGATGAAATGATCGAAGATCATCTAGGAACCCATGGACTGCAACAAGGTATGCCTAATGGAAAACTTACGGTTGGATGGCTTTCATATATTATTTCAAGGTCAGATCATCGAATGAATTCTGTAAGGGACTGGGCCAATAAAATACCCCTTGTTCTAACCTCCTTACTGGGTAGTTCTATTCGCGATGTCGAATTTTCTGATGATCGATTGTGCAATTTACTTGATCGTTTTGCTATTGATACCGCATGGGAAGCATTAGAGACAAATCTCTGGAAGAATGTTGTAGAGGTTTATAAACTTCCAATAAGTACCATTAGATTTGATGGAACAGCAGCCTGTGGTTATCACGAAATTACTGAAGATGGTCTTATGCAATTTGGGGCAAGTAAGGACCATCGTGCAGACCTACCTCAGTTAAAAATAATGGCAGCGAGTATGGATCCTGGATTGATTATAGGGTTGGATGTTGCATCTGGAGAACAAAATGATGATGTCATGTATGTACCTCTAATTCAAAGAGTACACTCCATGATAAATTCTCCAGGAGTGTTGTATATGGGCGATTGTAAAATGGGTGCTATTAATACAAGAGCAACTATTCAATCAAACAGTGATTATTATCTGATGCCTCTAGGAATGGTAACAGAAAAGATCAGAAAATATTTCGACGAACTTGTTGAAGGAGTGGTGAATGGTTTACAACCAACTGAATTAATTTATAATCTCGTCGGTGAATATATTGTTGCAGGATATGAGACCAGCCGCGACCAAGAATATTTATTAGATGATAAGAAAATTTCTTGGAAAGAACGACTGTTTGTTTACCGTTCAAAATCATTTGCAGAGCATGAAGTTAGCATGTTTGAAAAGCAGATACGTAAAACAGAGGAAGCTTTATATAAACTCACTCCCTCTCCTAAACCTGGGAGACGGCAAATAATGGATGAGGAAAAATTACAAGAATCGATCAAAGCCATTATGGAAAAAAATCAGATGCAAGGTATATTAGAGGTGCATTATGAAAAGCAAAAGAATGGTAAGAAGGATAGATATGTAATTTTAGCCGTGAGTAGAGACGAAAATAAAATTACGGAAAGAAAGAGAAAATGTGGTTGGAGATTAATGGCTACTAATGCAGCTCAGAAATCTTTATCTTTTAACCAGGCTACTTTAACTTATCGAGGAGAATGGCGTCTTGAGAATAATTTCAAATTATTGAAAAAAAGCCATTTAGGTATAAGTCCTTTATTTATAAGAAAAGACAATCGACTTAAAGGGTTATGTCGTCTTTTAAGTATAGCTTTACGATTGATTGCATTAATTCAATATCGAATAAGAGAAAGCTTGATAGAGTCACAAGAAGTCATTAAAGGGTTAGAGACAGGTAAACCTAATAGTATAACAAGTGAGCCAACCACTTTAAGTATTTTAAATAAATTTGTGCGTGAACAGATAACGATCTCAATAGTAGTTTTAGAGGATAAGTGCAGTTATTATATGACACCGCTTAATGAAGAACTGAAAAAAATACTGCGACTTTTAAAAATACCCTTATTGCTATATGAGATTGCAGGATATGCTCCGATTTAAGTTAGAAAAATTTACGCGAATCGTGGGTCACAGGACCGCTTTATTTACCCTACAATCGAAGTTGATGGTAAACGCTATGTAAAATATCAAGTGATCGGGCAAAATGACGTGGCGGTCCCTACACACTTCTTCAAGGTAACTCACTTTAGAAGATTGGCAGGGCAAGAAAGAAATAAGGGCTTACGTTTCCCAAATGCAGAGATTCTAACCAATACACCACTGGATAGCTTTAAAGTGGCAATACCAAAGATTGAGAAAATGGCAGGTCTTATATTTCAAAAATAGATAATAGGTTATTTATGAAAAGTATTATTTTAATTCCTTTAATGAGCACTTTCTTAGCTGCTACAATTAACATTGTCACAAATAAATTATCTAAGAAAAAGGTTGTATTGGATAAGCGTTATGCGGTAAAAGCTATACTTCTTTTTTTGCTAAGCTTTATAACCTTGTTCTTTTTGGAAAAACTATGAAAAAATTTTAGCAATCGGACTTGCTTTAATAAAATCATGCTAACAATGAGGAATTATAATGAATATCGTATTCACTGAATGGGATAGTGCGTTAGTTTATCTTATTTTTTTTGTTATGACATTTTTATTTTCCTTTCTTGCTCGCATAACGATTTTTAATGAGCTTGATTATTATGAGATAAAATACACACCAAAAACAAAAAAAAGGGCACTATGGCTTATTTTCTTCAGTCTCGCTTCTGTAACACTATGGTTGTATGTCTTACAACGCTTGCTTTCACGACTGCAACACTAACTCCTCCTCCCCTCATGGCTGCTGATGCTAATCTTGATCTGAAAACAATCAATTTTGGCATCAAGGTTGCGAAAGTTTTAGAGAAGATCAAGAAGTGCATAGACAAGCGCGAGACAAACAAGCTCATTGGGCACATGTTCGACATCAAACATGAGGTAGAGCAGTACACCGGCAAGAAAATCGATATCGATAAACAGATCGATCAAGTCCAAAGAGAAGCGCAAGCGAAAGGGCAAAAGATAGACAACAGGTACATCAAGCGATAAAAAAGGATTTTCATAGAGAGGATAAAGGCACCAACATAGAACCATATGGTTTGCCTAGTGTGCTGAAGTAGGTATGCCTTATACAGCCCTTGAAGCAGACTTGAACTTTGAAATGATCTATATGTTGGCAAAGGGTGGAGACAAAGAACATCGACGTGCCTATCTCCTGTCACTGGTAGGAATCACCGTTAGCCTTTGTGGTCTTCTTGTTTGTGTTTCAGCTCCCGGATGTCAACCTGCTGGAGTTTGGCTAATCAATACAGGAATTGGAATTTTGTCTAGCCATGCAATCCAAAAACGGGATGATACGACAGAGACAAAAAAGGGGGAACAATAGATTGAAATGTTGCAGATTATGGTTTTATTTGGCCTACAACGAAGCAAAATAGCCTCGCATGATAAATATCGGATAATGGCTCAAATGATTACAAAAATGCTTAGAATAAAAGGAATCGAATGAGAAAAACGATAAAGAAAATCCTATCCATATATTTCGATAGCTTTAATAGATGCGCAGTCATTTACCGCAAATAATCCTTTTCTTAAAATGCATGTTGGACTTGCTATACATAGGTATTGGGTTTTGGTGGTAAAGTTGGACTTGCCGCTAATGTTTAATCAGTTGTTCACTTAATGCTTGGTATGAAAAGTGGTTTAAACGACATGAAGGAAGGACTAATTTCATTCATTGAAGGGAAAACTTGCACTATTCCGTTTTTCAAAAGGGTCCGACATATAACTTGTATATTAGCTTGTTGAAAGAAGCCGTCTATACACCACGAAAGAGAGATCACTATTTGCTGATAGGAAATCTGTAATCCTTAAAAATTATCTCTCTTTGGGGACATCTGAACCGCATTTTGAGGAAAAGTATAATAAATTATATCTCAGCAATGAAAAAGGAAAGAAGAAATTAGGGTTGTCACCATAACGATGGTGATGAAATTGAAAAAGTTGAAGTAAAAAAAATGTTAAGGGACAATCCTAGAGAACTTATGTTTTAGAATTATTAAAAACTCTTTACTAGTCTTATCATTAGCAAGTTATTTTATATTTAATGACTTAGCACTTGGATTTTTTATATTCATTATATTGTTTTTGCCTCTCTACTCCTGTTATCAGGACATAAAACCTTATTATTGATTATATTGTCTCGATTCTTCGAGTACTTGTGCAACATAGGGCGAATTTTTTCAAGTTGAGTTATAAATTTCTTGGAATTATTTGTTAAAATAGCCTTCTCAAGCTCTTTGAGGAATACAGGATCGGCAGAATAGTCTGGCTAATACCCAGCTTCCACCTATTTTTGCTACAGCTGGAGCAAAAAGATAGGGATTTCCGGTTAAAAATCCTGTAACAGCCGAACTTACAACACCTACATCGGTTAATGTCGTTCCGGATTTTGAGGTATTGAAGAATTTTTCCGCTGAACTAGCAAGCTCGACCTGCGTTCTTCTGTAGAGACTAAGCCTGTCATAGGCTTCTTTTCCTGAACAGCTCTTTTACTATAGCGTGATCTTTTGTTGTCTTGAGTGCATTGGAGAAGGTTCCCAGTTTGATGTTTTCGGTTACATTATTCATCATTTTCTATCCGATCAATTCAGCCATTTTTTGGTAATGTGAGAGCTCTTTTGTAAAGTTGTTTTCCTTCAGGTGTAAGCTTCTAATGCTCTTCTTAATTTCATTATTCCTTCAACGTATCCATCTGTTCATGATCTGATTATAATTTTTTTAGATAGATACTCTTATACATTTTCTTGCGATAGATGGATGAGGTTCTTTTGCTTTCTTCCTGGAATTGGTCGGCCCCCAGTTGTTGGGCAATCTGAACTTGTGTTCCTGAACGAAGTGCAACACGGGCTGCTCTTTGCTGAGGGTGAGTTCTTCATAATTTCTTTTCTGCATATATCTTGCTAAGGGCTGGTTAAATTGAGGACCCAGTGTATTCGCTGAAATTTCGGATATCCCTTTCACTTAAGTTAGGATTGGCTGTGATTCTCGCATAATCTTTTTAGACCATGTTTATTAACTTCTTGGCCTCTAGGATTATTCTTCTTTATATAAGATATCTTCCAATGGATCCTCAATTTATCGGGATCATTTATTATTTCTCTGAATATTGAGTTATAGTTCTCTTCATTTTTAGGCTCAAATATACATTTTAGGTTTCTATTCTCAAACATGTCCTTAAATTGAGAATATTCAGCATTTAGCTGTTGAAATTGTTCTGCTAACGTGGGGTCATATCTTTCTAATGTGTGTTTATCGTATTGCTTAAATCACCGCTTAAGTGCTTATAAGCCGATTCAAAATCAGAGCCGCCGTAATTCAATTTGCCACATTATTCCGTAATGTATGTTTCGTTTTGATTAAAGATCTCTCAAATTAATATTAGTTCACCCCCCCTTCTTCTGATCTTAAGGCGTTAAGCAGGTTTTGAGTTGCTCGCACGACTCTTCTTCTGGGGCTGATTCCCCTAGAAAAGCTTAATCTTTTTATGATTATTAAATCTGAATCCTTCAGTCTTCCTGTCTACAATTGATTTTGTATTTCGGGTCTAATGTAATAGGTAATTGTCCGCCGATTTCTCGATTAATTTTTGAAGTGTTTACCATCTTCTTTCAAATTCTTGTTTATATGGTCTGTTTTATATCGTTTTGCAGCGGTTTTTAAATCTGAATCCTGCTTGTGCGTCGTCAAAATTGTTGAGAGATATTATTCAGTATAATTTATTTTGATATTCTGGACGCTGTTCAACTGTAACTCTTCCTTGAAAGGTTTTCCTTTAGGTTGTTCCTTTCTACGTATTAGGGTGAATTCCTTCATCTTTTCAAAGCGTTTTTTATTTGGTCTTTCTGTCTGCCTGGTAGGAATTTTCAAAGGCTTGTTCGCCTAAATTGAAAGAATATTTTCATATTCTCTTGTATTTGTTGCGGATAGCTCTTTCCTAAAATTATCTTAGAGCTGTGCCTGTCAAACCCGATTGGCTGAATCTGGCCTGCATCCATTTGGATTAAATGGTGCTTGAGTTCAACGTTTCACATTCTATTGTTGATACCTATTTATTAAAATCTTCTACTATTTGTTTTATTAATTGCTTTTTAGTATTACCTACTGGTGAAAAAATTGATTAATTGAGCTGCTGATCTTTTGGGATGTTTGACAATTGCGGAGAGTCCGGATGTTCCCAAGTCAGCACCGATGGCAACCGCAATTTACTAAAGGCCCATTTCGGCCTTTTTTCGGCCATTTCAAGAGAAGTTCCAGTAACCAAACCCCTTGCTGCTCTCCCAGGTCTCTGCTACAGCCTCCTCCTGGGCATAACGGTTTTGAGAAGCTTCGTCACTTGAGACCTAGGATCAAGTTCCTTCGGCAAACCTTCTTTGGATTGGTGAACGAATCCTGCCCAATGAGCTGCTTCTTTTCTAGTGTCGCTTTGGCTTGAAATCTGAACACCTGTAGATTTCTGTAAGCCCACGAGGGCTAGTATCAACTGGTTGGTGAATTGCTCTAGCTTCTCAGGATTTTGGATTAGATTAATGATTCTGTCATTCTTTTGCTCATCTGGAGTGTTCCTCAGTGACCAGCTCTTCATCATTATTGGTTATCCAACACTCCTTTGCTCAGTTGAGTACGGTATGCTCCTGCCATGGCTGATTTGGATCCCAAAGGAGTGGATGACTTTGTTCATAAGCAATTCCCGTCGGGGTTCCTCGGGAAGATGCTGTACTGATGTCTCGTGCACCGATTCTTCGGCTTTGCTTAAGAAGCCCGGCTGTTCAGCTTCAACTTGAGACCAAAGTTTGTTAAAGTTGTTTTTCTGTTGTTTCTTTGGTTGTTTTCACATGTTGTTCTTTGATTCATCGGCTATTGTGCCCAAAGATCTTGAAATGATGGTTTAGACTTATTTGAAGTTTCTCGTCCAATTTCTTCTTCAAAAGTTGGGCGACCTTTAAGTTTGGATTAGGGTCATTCCGCCAAACTGTGGTGTATAATGATATGAAGCCCCATTTTTTTAGCGATTCTTTGAGCTTTTTTTAGATCTCCCCCAGCTTGTTTGTATATTTTCCTTACTGTTTCAATATCGGGTTCCCGTTCTTCTACTTCTTCCTCCTTTTTCTCTTCCTTCTTTCAGCTGTAGATTTTCCCACTTCAGGAATTTCATATTGCTGCATATTCCTGTGTGATAATCCTCTCCATCGCATCCAGAAGGACCTTCTCTTTTATCATCCGGAACGGAGGGATCGTATAAATCGTGAGCGAGTGTTTCAATTCCCTCTGATTCCGAATAGGTATATTGCTTGCGAGGCTAATCAGCGATTTACCTAGCTGCTGATATTCTCCAAAATCTTTAGCTGCTTGTCCTCCAAACATAGATTTGAATGAAGAACCTCTACCTAAATTTCCTCTGTCGCCTATCTCACGCATTTGCTTTAGTGTATTCAGTCCAGCTTGAAGTGGTGCTAAGTTTTCTCTTTTTTCCGGATAATTCATCAATTTTAGATTGTCTTTTTTCACTTTCAATATCAGATTTTAGTTGATATTCTCGTTCTAACATAGCCATGTCAGCTTCTCTTTTTTGTCCAGCCAGCTGTTGAGCTATTTGAGCTTTACGTGCCTCTTCAGCGCCTTGTTGCAAGCCTTCTCCGGCTGCTGCGCCTAATCTTCCCCAGATATTTTTCTTCGGTGGGGGTGCATTTAAAACTGTAACCATATGCCTCCTAATTAAAACTTGATTTTAACATATTTTAGGGCTTTTTGCGAGAGAAATAGCAAGTATTTTTTAATGATTTTACGCCTAAAAAATGCTCGCTCTCTTTCCCGGGATAGTTAGAAATGGAATTTATTGATCCGAGTGTCCGAGGATCATATGACGTATTACTTCTCTCAACTTTGTTAAGTCCGACAGCCATCATACGGAAGGCGTCACTATTACTTACTAAAATCCCATTTGCATAATAACAATGATCATCTTCCACTTCAAAGTCATAAACCTTTTGTGATTCTTGTAAGTTTTGTGGCACAATTTTGACAACACGTTCTCTTTTTGGCATGCTTGTAAACCACAAACCATTTTTTACAAATTGTGCATTGCCTATTCTCGTTATCGATACCAGACTTAAGTCTCGCACGGTATTTACAATTTGTATGGCAATATTTTGAATCAGAGAACCAACTCTTATATTCCTCCCCACATTCCACACATTTTTTAGAAACTTTTTTCCTTTTCTTCCAAGCTTGTTTACCATGTTTTCTATGCCATTCTCTGCCTTCTGGGCTTGCATGCCATATCTTAGCTTTTTCCTGGGCTTCAGCAAGCTGTTGTTTATTCCCTTCACTTCCAACCCATTTGTTTTTTTTGCAAGCATAGGACAAATGAACAGTCGCCGGTAAACATTGAAGATTTTCGACCTTATTATTTCTTGGATTCCCGTCTTTATGATGGATGTGATGTCCAGCGGGGATTGGGCCAAAATTATTGATCCAAACGGATCTATGCAAAGATGAGGGAATGTCTTTTCTTGAATAGCGATATTTTTTGTAATAAAATCCATCCCATTCATATTGGTGATCATTATAGACGATATGTTTCTCATCTTCTGTAATATAAAACTCTCCCTGAAGCCTAAATTTTCTCTTTCCCCTCTCTATCGATACATCATCCGACATAATATTTTACTCCATATTTTGTTGTTATAGAGTGTCATATTATACCGCAAAGCATCCGCATGAATCAAACCATTTTCAGTGAATATTTTATGGTTCGGAGTGCATGTAAATTTTGAATTTGTTGTGGAGACTTCTAATAATTCATTTACATCGTAAACATATATCTGAGTCGCTTTCCTATAACCATTTGGCGTTTTAACCATATCTCCAACTTGAATATCGCAAATTCTCTTACTTCCTTCCATGCAATCAATTAATGTATCTGAGACAAAACATCCGTGCGAAAATTGATTATGAAGTGGCTGGCTTGACCAACATCCTTGCCTTTCATTCCATTGGCGGCGATACGATTCTAAGGCCTTAATTCCCAATGAACATTTCTCTTCATCAAACCAACACTTATGCAATAGATCACGAACGGCATCTATGCCTTCATCTACGCTGATATTTGGGACTAGGGTAAGAGTAACTCCTAGATTTCTTGCAATGGCAATACGGGTAAGTCCAGTGCTGTACTCATGATTTGCTGCATCGTGAGGGACTAAGTGTTTGCCATAGTTATAGTCCTTTTCCTTTAGAATTCTTAAGTAGAAAGTAAGCGGTTCACCGCTGTTTTCGTAATACTCGATAAGATGGATTTCTTTTCCGCAGATCTGAAAAAACCATATTGATGTACTATCTCCGAAGCCTAAATCCCAACTAGTATGTACAACTGTATGAGGCTCATGATAAATCCGTTGGATTCTTTTCTCTTTGCGGACCTCTAACATCTGCCTTGAATAATAAGCCCCCTCAAGAGACGTATGAAAAGCTTCATCAGGGGTACTTGGATATTCCCGCATCATATCGCTTGATTGTGTCTCTTGCTTCTTGCAATACCAAAATTTTTGCTGAGGATAAAGGCTGATTCCTTGGGCTTCCAGATCATCGAAATATTTCTGAGTTTCTTGCGGAATTGGAATTGTAGCATTTAAACAGTATTCTGGACATCTCCACCAAGGAAAAAAGAAGAATCGGAAATCAAGGGATGTTAGCTTAGTTTCTGACTCTTTGAGAGCCCTTGAACGGCTTACCATATCAAAAAAATAACCTTCTCGCCCTTCTGCGGTTGATTCTATGAAGCAATACTGTCCAGAAGAGAGTGTGTTCAAGCTTCCTGTAATCACCTCGCGAGCCTTTTCAGGATAACTATTGCAAAGCTTACCGAATTCGCTAATGTGAAGATATTGGAAGGTTGAAGAACGTAACGACGTGCCTACACGTAAGCTAGAGCCATTCGAGAATTTAAGCATCTGAGATGTGTCATTATCGGAAGATATCAAACCTCTTAGCTGCTCAGGAAGGCAATCATAAGCATATTTCACCCTTCTAAACATTTGCTGAGCGTCTTCAAGCGTATGTGCGACAACTCCAGCACTTACGTTACTATTGAAGAGGCATCTATCCAGGAAAAGAAGGCAAACAAATGTACTTATGCCTAATTGTCGAGCCTTTAATATCAAATTACAATACCACATGTTATTGTAAAGCTCTTCTTGTGCCCAATTAAGCTTAAAAACAACTTTGCTACCTTGTTTGCTTATGATACTGTATAAATTATTCAGGCGCCATTTCGGATTCGCAAGGCGTTCTTGAGCTATTTCCAAATCTTTGTTCTTCATCGATTAACTCTTTTGATGTACCATCGACATTTTGCAGAATGAAAGCAAGAGGACTTCCAGCATCACCGCTTAGCTTGGTTTCGCTTCTATCAGACCATCCACACGTATTGCTCATGACGAATTTTGTAAAAGATGGGTTAAACTTATTTGTGAGACCTCCTTTAACCAAAATAGCTTTCTGGATTGCCTGTGCTCTCTTGTACACTCCGAAAAACTTTTCATTTTGTTTTGCCCATTCACTTAGATAATCTGGGGAATATCCTCGTTGATTAGCAAAGTCTTCGAACCAAGGGGAATTTGGTTTTTGCATCCATTCTTCGAAGGCATAAAAAGGTGTATACGTAATTCTGCAACCGATAGAGGAAAAAAAA
>CAWCVY010000062.1:0-17711 GCA_963799115.1 uncultured Chlamydiae bacterium
GACATACCGAAAGAAATGCCCCCAAGTAAGCAAAGAGAGCAAATTGCTTATATTCAAGCTCCATCATTCCTGTCGATAATCCCGTAAAATGGCGCACCCCTGGAAATAAATATAGCCAAACAGCAAAACCCATCTGCCAAAACGTTCAAACCATCGATGAGTTTCATGCAACACCGCTTCCGTCAAACCTATCCACCTCCCATATTTGTAAATGATATAATGTCCGCAAGTCCTCCCTAATATATAGCTGATGCTTATTCCACAAATGGCGCCTGCATAGGCGGCAATAAGCGTCGGAGAAGCTTTAAGATGGCCGCTATTAATCAAAATGCCCGATATCAGCAAGAGCGTTTCATCGGGAACCGGCAAAGCAACAATACCAAGCGCAAGCAAAACAAATAGGGCAATGCTTCCATATTGAAGTAGCCAAGCCAACAGTTCATTGTTATTTTCTAAGAGATCCATTTCAACCGTTCTAATGGCATAAATAAATACAATTTAGATAATTGTTTTTATATTTCTTTGCAATTAAACTCTTTCCTTTGCAAAAATCCTTCGATTGCCTATACTTAGTTCGACTTTGCAGATTTTATGCAGGTTTTGTTTTGAGCTGGGCAGAAAAAAATGTAACATTTATTTATGCCCAGCTCCTTACGGAGTATTTAAATTAATAGAGCTCATCCCTGCGTCAAAGGCACAGCAGAAATGGGTTCAAGAATAAGGAGAAGGCACACATGCCGACTATTCAACAGCTCGTTCGTCAGCCACGCGCTCCGAAGAAACGACGCAGCAAGTCGCCAGCGCTTCAGCAGTGTCCGCAGCGACGTGGAGTTTGCCTGCAAGTAAAAACAAAGACGCCAAAAAAACCTAACTCCGCTTTGCGTAAAGTAGCTTGGGTCCGCCTATCAACAGGTCAAGAAGTAATCGCCTATATTGGTGGCGAAGGGCATAATCTGCAAGAACACAGTATTGTGCTTGTTAGAGGTGGTCGCGTGAAGGACTTGCCAGGTGTCCGCTATCACATTGTCCGCGGAACATTAGACTGTGCGGCCGTTAAGGACCGTAAACAAAGCAGATCGAAATACGGGGCAAAGCGCCCTAAGAAGTAACACTAGGATATTCCTGAATGAATATCCTGGTTCGCGATTTGCGTTTTTGAGAAAAACGCCAATCACGCACAGGTGTTAAGGGATGTTAAACATCCCTGATTCCAGGTGAATCATTGACGATCTTCCGATAAAATTTAGATTAATCACTCATATTATCGAGGAAGTCATGTCAAGAAGACACAGTGCAGAAAAACGGCAAATCGATCCCGATCCGCTATACGGGAGCTTGGTCTTAGCCAAATTTATCAATAAAGTGATGGAATGCGGGGCAAAAAATCCGTTGCCCGCCGCATTGTTTACAATGCCCTCGACAAGTTTTCCAAGCGCGTCAAAGCAGAAAATCCTCTCGAAGCCTTCGAGCAGGCATTAGAAAATGCTAAGCCTTCTTTGAGGTAAAATCCCGCCGTATCGGAGGGGCGACTTATCAAGTACCCATTGAAATTCCTGCCAATCGCCGCGCCTCAATGGCCATGCGATGGATTATTACCCATTCCCGCGGCAAAGCAGGCCGTTCTATGGAAGATGCGTTAGCCACTGAGTTGGCCGATTGTTTCAACAATCAAGGCACAACCATTAAGAAGAAAGATGAAACACACCGCATGGCTGAGGCGAATAAAGCCTACGCCCACTACAAGTGGTAAGAGGAGGAAAGCTGCGATGGCAAGACCTGCAAAAGAAAGTCTTAAAAATGTCCGTAATATCGGGATCATGGCTCACATTGATGCCGGTAAAACGACAACTACAGAGCGCATCCTCTATTATAGCGGACGCTCGCATAAAATCGGTGAAGTGCACGAAGGCGCTGCAACAATGGACTGGATGCCTCAAGAACAAGAACGGGGCATCACGATTACCTCTGCGGCCACGACCGTATTCTGGAAAGGATGCGAAAATCAATATCATCGATACTCCTGGCCACGTCGACTTTACAATTGAAGTCGAGCGCTCTTTGCGTGTTCTTGACGGCTCGGTAGCGCTTATTCTGTTCTGTTTCCGGCGTTGAGCCTCAATCAGAAACTGTGTGGCGTCAAGCTGACAAATATGGCGTTCCTCGTATTGCGTTTGTCAATAAGATGGACCGCATGGGAGCCGATTTCTTTGATGCTATCAAGACAATGCGCGAAAAGCTCCATGCCAATGCTATCCCTGTCCAGTGCCCAATCGGCGCCGAATCAGAATTCAAAGGAATGGTCGACCTCATCAGGATGAAAGCTTATATCTTCCACGATGAGACCCTTGGAGCAGATTGGGATGAAACAGATATCCCATGCAGATCTCCTCGAAAAATGCAAAAAAATGCGTTCAGAGCTCCTCGAAGAGCTCGCGACGATTGATGAAGAAAATGAAATCTTCATGCATAAAGTGCTTGAAGATCCCGATTCATTGACCGAAGAGGAAATCAATGCTGCGATCCGCAAAGGGGTTTGCGCAAACAAGTTCAATCCAGTTTTGTGCGGATCAGCCTTCAAAAATAAAGGCGTACAGCAGTTACTGGATGCCGTTGTTGCTTGGATGCCTTCTCCCTTGACCGTGGAACATCAAAGCCCATGACCTGAATACGGATGAAGAAATTCTTTTAACTCCCGAAGATGACCAGCCTCTGGCTGCTTTGGCGTTTAAAATTATGACCGATCCTTATGTCGGCCGATTGACTTATATTCGTATTTATAGCGGAACACTCACCAAGGGAACGGTGCTCCTCAACACCACAAAAGGTGAAGAGGAGCGGGTTTCGCGCCTGCTTGAAATGCATGCCAACAAGCGCGAAGAGAAAGATGAGTTCCATACTGGAGACATTGCTGCTTGCATCGGCTTGAAAAAGGCGACAACTGGCGATACTCTTTGTTCGCCTAAGCGGCCCATTCTTCTTGAAAAAATGGAATTTCCGGAGCCTGTGATTTCGATGGCCATTGAGCCTAAATCCAAAGGCGACCGTGAAAAACTTGCCATAGCTTTAGCTGCCTTGTCGATTGAAGACCCCACTTTCCGCGTTTCACAAACGAAGAAACAGGTCAAACCATTATAGCCGGAATGGGTGAACTGCACCTGGAGATTTTGCATGACCGCATGAAGCGCGAATTCAATGTCGAAGCCAATGTTGGCAAACCTCAAGTAGCCTATAAAGAAACGATCACAATTCCGGGCAGCAGCCAAACAAAGTTTGTCAAGCAAACAGGGGGCCGTGGCCAATATGCGCACGTCGAACTCGAGATCCGGCCCAATGAAAAAGGGAAAGGAAACGAGGTTGTCAGCAAAATTGTGGGGGGCGTTATTCCAAGAGAATACATTTCGCCAACAATTAAAGGGATTGAAGAGGGCCTCTTAACAGGAGTCCTGGCTGGCTACAACATGGTGGACGTTATTGTCGAAATTGTGTTCGGTTCTTATCACGATGTAGACTCCAACGAGATGGCCTTTAAGATTTGCGGATCGATGGCCATTAAAGAAGCGGCGCGCAAGTCCAAGCCGGTGATCCTCGAACCGATCATGAAGGTAGATGTGACGACTCCGGAAGCTCATATGGGAGACGTCATCGGCGACCTCAATCGCCGTCGCGGTCAGATCGTGGGTCAGGAGATCGCACAAGGGAGCCGTCATCGTCCACGCTGAAGTTCCGTTAAGCGAAATGTTTGGTTACTCAACGCTGCTGCGTTCTATATCTTCCGGCAGGGCTACCTACGTTATGGAGCCAAGCCATTTTGAACGTGTTCCGGCTAAAATACAAGAAGAAATTATAAAGAGATAAAAGGTTATTATGGCAAAACAAGAAAAACAGCCTACAAAAGCCGCGGCACGACAAAAGATACGGATCCGGTTAAAAGGCTATGATCAACGCTTACTTGACCGTTCTACGGCTGATATTGTAGAAACGGCAAAGCGTACAGGAGCTGCGATTGCAGGTCCTATTCCCCTTCCTACAAGCATCGAAAAGTTCACGGTACTGCGATCGCCCAATATTGACCGCAAATCACGCGAGCAATTTGAGATCCGCACACACCGTCGTCTTATCGATATATTGAATCCCACCAGTAAAACAATTGATGCCTTGAAAACCCTGACACTTCCAGCTGGGGTTGACATCAAGATCAAAGCGTAAGTGAGTGTTCAAGAGGCCGGCAATGCCGGCCTCTTTGTCATGCTTATTTGGCAATAATCTTTTTATTAAAATTGCAGGATAAGCAAGATGGACAGGATATAATAGTAAAAATTTCAATTTGTTTTTCATTTTCTTTTTTTTATCCTGCCCATCCTGTTAAAATTATAATTATTGTAGGAGCTCATGAAAGTACTCTTAAATTCATTAACTAGTAATGTCCCTTTTTTGGCTAAAGAGCGTTTCTTGAGTGCTCAAGATAAGAGAATTCAATTGGTTGCGCTTGCGATCATTGTTTTGGTCATTTGTTATTCTTGTTATCGAAGTTACAAGCTTAGAAAGACATTTGTTTATGACAAATACGAACCTAAATATGAACCTAAATCACCTAACGAAAGAAAAATTGAACCTGTAAATGAGCCAAAAGTTGAATTAGAACCTGAACGACCGGTTAAAGAAGACAAACTTTTTGAAGAACTTATACGGATGGCAATAGTACAAAATAATTTTGAAGAAAAGAAAGAAAAGATTAAGTTTGAAATGAAGATCCTAAATATTCAAGATTTTCCCATCCAAAACTTACCTATTGAATTGCAAGCCAAAATCTTTTCGGCTATTGACGACCCCGTTAGCATTGAATGCGTTGGCCCTGAATGGAAAGATATTGCTCAAACCCACACTTATCCCGAGCTATTGAAACAACTGGAGAGTCTTATAGGAGAGAAGCGGGCACAGGCTATTTATAAGAGTGGCAATTTATCGACCAAAGATAAATTGAAAGCACTTTTCAAAGATCAAAAAGATCGCCTAATTTATTTGTTAGAAAGAGAAGACCGTGCAAAGGCCTGCATTAAATATCTAGTAGGAACTAGACGGCTAGATTTAGCCAGCTTTCAGATATGCGAGCAATGGATCAAAGATTATAACTTGATCATAATGTGTCGTTTAGCAAGCGAAAATGATTTACCAAAATCTGTAGCTGAAAGAGTATTGTATCATGTAATACATTATGACAATTTTGCAATTGCAGAGGCAGCAGCACGTTTAAGGAATTTTTTGAATTATCCTGTACAAAACACAAAAACACTAGCCTTACAATTTGATAGAAATAATTACGGCTCCTTAAGACTTTCGGAACTTCCTCCTGAGATTGGACAGTTTACGCAATTGAAAGAACTGAATCTGGAGGGTAATGAAATCACCATTCTTCCCCCTGAGATTGGAAAATTGACTGAATTGGAAAATTTCACTCTTCAAGGATGTAAGTTGACTAGTTTGCCCGATGAAATTGGACAAATGGCAAAATTGGAAGTGCTCGACCTTAATAATAACCTGCTTGCCAACTTGCCAGCTGAAATTGGTAAACTAATTGAATTAGAAGAACTTAAACTTAATAATAACCAACTAACCTCGTTACTTCCTGAAATAGGCAAAATAGTTCATTTGCGTACACTTTATCTTGATCATAACAAAATAACTCTATTGCCTGCTGAAATGGGACAATTGGCCGAATTGAGAACTCTGCATCTTAAAAATAATAAACTTAAGGGACTTCCCGTGGAAATGGCACAACTAGATCGACTCAGAGAAGTCCATCTTCAGGAAAATCCTCTTCTTCCATGGCTTCTTGAACTTCAACCATTAAGGAATCGTGGGGTCATGTTCTTTTAACCAACAGCTAGGGCAACTGCCATGGCCTGAAAGGCCCTAATCTTACAGTTCAGGTCGGAGCGAAGTGGAGGCCTGGGTGGCCTGGATAACCCAGGATATACAATGGAGCCCTGAAAGGACAATATAATTATTTTTATTCCTACCCAGGGCTTTGCCTCATAAGCGTTAACTTATTTTCTAGATCAGCTGTTTTATGAGCCTGAAGGGCTCGCATTGCAACAGCCCAGGGAATCGCCCTGGGTAGGGAAAAAAGAAAAATTTGCAGCCTGAAGGGCTGCCAGAATGATTCATTAAGCACAAACAAATTTACCTTAAACATTGTCGCCTTCTAGCAGCCTTACAGGCTGCTATATTATTCTTAACCTTACCCAGGGCTATGCCCTGGGCTGTTGCAATTGGAGCCCTCCAGGCTCATAAGAACACCTAATCAAGAAATAAGTTAGCTTATGGCGCGATGCCTTAGGGTGTTGCAGTCAGAGAGCTTCAAGCTCCTTCTACCAACCCATAGATTCTCTTCGATGGTCAACACAAGACTGATCGAATCAATTTAAAAATTTTTAGGGAGAGGCAGGCTGGAATTGATGAATCAAGTACCAAATCGAATTAAGGGCCTTATAGCTTTGCGCTAAAATCTCTTCAGTAAATAGCCTCCAGCCAAAAAAGACAATTGTCAGAGCTAATAGAGATTTTAGAGGCATACCCAAAAAGGTAATTTGCACTTGGGGTGCTAAACGATTGGCAATCCCTAAAAAGAAATCGGTCATGAGAATCATGATCAGAGCCGGCGCAGCCAATTGAGTACTCAAGATCATTACATTGCCGAGGATTCTAATGATACGTTGCAGAATTTCCGAGCTTGCATCAAATATCGCACTGTTGAGGAGCCTGTCAGGAGGCAGGACATTGTAAGATTCAGCGACAATATCGATGACCTTAAAAGGGCCGTCAATCATAAAAAATAAATAGATCAATATCAAGTTAAAGAGAGTTCCCAAGGGGGAAGATTGGTTTTGGATAGTAGGATCATTAACCATTAAACTAGCTCCGCCGCGTTGATGGTCAATTAAAATTCCCGTATTTTGCACAATCATAAAGGGAATGCTAAGTATAAAACCCATGATCATGCCTACAAAAATTTCTTTTAACATGTATATGAGAAGCAGAAAATTGAAATCTAAAGGAGTTTTCGTCACAAAAATCAGCTGAGGCAGCAGGATGGCAAAAAGAGAAATGGTAAAAGTCACCTTAACAGCATGAGGAAGAAGCTTAGCCCCAAAAAATGGCACTAAAATAATAATAGGCATCATTCTGCCCATAAAAAGAAACATGAGTGACAAAAAAGGCAAAAGGTCGCCATTGGCAAAAGCCGTATTCATATACAGGGTCACATAGTCATCTGTCATGTTTTCCCTAATTAATTTTTACTACTTAGGAGACTCCACTGAGGAAAATTGGTAAAGATATCATTAGCAAACGACATGATTTGCGCACCAAGCCATCCCCCTAAAAACATCAGCGTTAGAGTCACAGCCACGAGTTTTATGGTGAAGGATAATGTTTGCTCTTGAATTTGAGTCGCTGCCTGGAAAATGGCCACAATAATCCCAAAAAACATACTAACCAAAATAGGAGGTGCCGAAAGGATTAAAATAAGCAGCATTCCCTGATAAGCAAGTTGGACCGCTTGGGTTTGAAACATAGCACGATTCTCCTTATTGAAACGTTTTCACCAGTCCTTCAATCAATATCGTCCAGCCATCAAGCATGACGAGCAAAAAAAGCTTAAGCGGCATCGATATCGTCACAGGGGAAAGCATCATCATCCCCATAGCCAACAAAATATTGGAAGTGACAAGATCAATGACAAAGAAGGGAATATAAATCAATACTCCAATTTCAAAAGCGTCTTTCAGCTGGCCTGTAATGTAGGAAGGAACGAGGACAATAAAATCATCGGGTTTCAAAGTGGCCCGGTATTCGTCTGGCAGGCCTCGATAAACCAACCGATAAAATAAAGCTTGATGGCGCGCTGAGCTGTTGCGTTTCAAAAAATCTCTCAAAGGTTCTCGGGCAGCATGGGCAACTTCAATCACATAAGTAGACGAATCGGGTGCGAGAAGAGATTCAGGGACATGGAGTCTGATTGATCAGTCCTTGAGCGGCATCATACATTTTAATGCCTGTAGGATACATGATAAAAAGGCTGAGAAAGAAAAGCCACACCATTGATGACTTGGTTAGGGGGAGCCTGCTGTACCCCAAGCGCTGTACGTAGAAGAGAGAGCACAACCACAATCTTGAGAAAAGAGGTCAAGACCATGACGATAAAGGGCATCAACGATAACAAGTTAATAAAACAGCCTGAGTAACCAGAGAAGGCTTCTTAATTCACTCCCAGCTTGGATGGGAACAGCAGGGGCTTCTGTTTCTTTAGGAACTGACTTTACCGAACGGGGGGCCGGCGAATTGGTTTTTGTTGCCGGGGAAGGACTCGCTGTTTTTGCTGGGGAAGGAGTTTCCACTTTAGCAGGGGTTGAGACTGCCGTCTGTGAATGCACAGAATCGGGAGCCAAGCTAAGAAGATTAAAATAAAACAGCCCCCAGGAAAGTTTTAAAAGACAAATATCTAAATATTTGCATAAAATGTTCTAACTCCCCCTGGAAACTTCTGAGTTTTTCAAAAGCCTTCTCTAATACGTTCCAACGATGCTCCATTTGAGCATTAATAATCCCAATTTCGGTTTCAATCACACATCCTCCAGGATCAATATCTTCCCGAGCGCGGATGGATAAACTTTCCAGGTGTTCAAATAACTCCCGCAAACGGGGCTTATTTTGTTCTAATATATCCACCTCTTTCTTATTAACGTATATAGTAATTTTTTTGTGCTGTGCAACCGCTTTTAAATTAGATGCCACAATGTCCACAATCACATCTTCAGATAACTCGATTTCACGTCCGACAATTTTTTTGGCAGCTTTAAGGGCAATGGGAATAATTAATTTCTGCATCTCCATACGTACAGCTTCCAGTTGTTCTTCAAAATCAACTAGGTGCTCTGCCCATTGTTTGTATCCATCTTCATAACCTTCCTTAAAGGCATTTTCTTTTAATTCTTCACTTTCTTTGACTACTTCTAACCGATACTTTTCTGCATCTTGCTTGATATGCGCTAGTACCTCGACAGCATCTTGTAAAGTAGATATCTCTTTCGCAGGAATAACCTTGGATTTTGGAGCGACGTGAATTTGATCCCCATAAATCAATGTAAAAAATTTCTTACACACAATCTACTCACTTTTAAGAAAATTCATTAAATTTATGACTTGTTGTTTTAAAATGGGGGTGATCTTGGCCACAGACTCCGGCTGGTATTCTTTTAATAATATCCCCCCTCTCCCAGTATCAAGAGTATGGGAAATGTACCAAATGAGATCTGGATGCTGGCCGCAAAGTGCGCGCCCCAGTCGCAATAACCCCCTCCGATGTAACACTTGCTTTAATTTAGAACAATCTTGTTTGGTAGGATCAATTCCAAGTTTAGGAGAAACAATTTGCTGCTTTTGATGTAAACAGACTTTTAAATAATGAAACTGCATGGGTGTTAAACAACTATAAATATTTTTGAGATAATCGCGATTGACAATATGGCGCACTTCGGAAGCCAAGTCATAAAGCCCCAAGAAATCAATTAGGGTGACTAGCTTTTTCTTACTCCACTTCGCTAAAGGATATAGGTCCGTTTCCGGCAGATAGTTTAAAGGGAGATGTTCGTCTCCCTTGAGAAGATGGTAAAGCCTGTCTTGGAAAAAGCTCTTAACGGGACTTGAAAGTTCCTCACGCAATTCTATTCTTAATCCGCCAACTTGTTCAGCGGTCAGAACGCCAATTACAGCTTGTTGCAATGGTTGGGGAAAAGTATCTAACAAAGGTTTAATCCATGAATAGTGGACTCTTTCTAAAACCTCTTTTGGATGCCGGAGAATAGGGGCAAGTTCATTAGAACGAACATCTTGAGCAAGCATTGCTTGCCTTTGCTCCTGAGGAAGAAGCTTTAATAACACATCGCCTGCCTTGGGATTATAGCGGTTGATTAACACTCGCATCATCATCCAGCCTCTCTTGTCCATGAGCACCCTATGCTTAAGTTCAACATTTATCAAGTAACACCCGCTCCTGAATCACCCTCATCCTCTTTTGTTTTCCCTTCTTCTTTGGGCTCTTCTTTTTCTTCGGGAATTTTTGGGGCTGCTATTTCATCGATGGCAACGGGATGAAAGGAGAACAACTGTTTAAAACCACCTGTCTTTTTAAGAATGGGGAACAGCTTCCATAAGAGCCAGATGAGTGCTAATAAAAAGATCAAAAGGGCAATGGTAAAAGAAAAAAACAAGATCTGGAAGCGAGTCAAAGAAGCCTTAGCAATAACAAGCGACCATACATTGACAAAAGGGCGTTCTTCCTCATAGCTTGCTTGGAAGCCTCCAAGGGGCCCTTCACTAAAGCGCGCCTTATCGCCGATAACTGTCACATTGTCAAAATCAAGCCCCGGAACACTTCCAGCTACCAAGCGTTTAATACGGGTGATCAAGTGGGCATTGGGATCATCCAATACGCCCGAGTGCTTGACATACACAGAGGCGGTAATTTTTTGTTTATTAGCTCCCGGATTCAAGGGATCTTCTTCTGGAAACGAGATTTGAACATCGGCATCTAGCACCCCATCAATTTTGCGGATAGTGCTGGCGATTTGTTCTCCTAAACCAGCTTGAAAGCGAATCTTCTCTTGCATCGCCGATGGAACTAACCCGACATCCGAAAAAATACCAAGCAAATTTTGGCCTCGGCGACGCGGTAAGCCCACTTGATTAAGAAGCGCCATAGCTTCATTAGAGCGAAGTAATTCCACGCTGATATTCCACAAGACCGCTTTAGTGCCGCCGCCTCCTTCAGCTTTTAATTCAACTTTGTAGGCGTCAATACCCTTATTTGATAAGAAAACGAGGATTTCATTGGCTTCTTTTTCGTCTAATCCATTGACAATTATTATTCTTGATTGGCAGCCCGTCAACAAACCTGCCACTATAAGGAATAAGAGAATAGGGCGTAAGAAGCGGATAAATGACATTAGAAGTAAGCATGGATCTTTGTTCATAAAATACTCATTCTGTTGTGGTGGAATGATTTGCGGACCTTTTTCTACTCTTTTTAGAAAAAGGCCCAATGCAAATGGCCCTCATCATGACACGATGCTAACAGAATACGGAATTTTGCTATAGATCTTATTCTGATCATTAGATTTCTCAACAAGAAAAAGAGGGGTAAGGTTTATGATAGATAAAGTTGAATTTTTGGTTTAAATATTTTTTAAAGGAGTTCTCTCATGAATAGTAAAAAAATAATTTATATTTTTATAAGTACTTTTTATTCAAATTTCATAAAAATTTAAAATTGACTGAGCTTCAGGCTAGCCATAGGGGACATGCTTTTACGCATAAGTTTTTTTGACAAAATCCAGCACGGATTTTCATTCCGATTTTTTTAAATAAATTTAAAAACGCATCTGTAGAAGATAAGCCTGTTTAATGAGCCTGTAGGGCTCTGCATTGCAACAGCCTAGGGCACCGCCCTGGGTAAGGATTAGAACAATATTGCAGCCTCTATGGCAGCTAGAGAGCGACAATGTTTGGGTGTGAATTTGTTTGTGATTAATGAATCATTCTGGCAGCCCTTCAGGCTGCAAATTTATTTTTTATCCCTACCCAGGGCGATGCCCTTAGCATTACCCACATCTTTTCTAAGATAGTATTTCTTCATAAGTTGCTTAAAAGAGGTTTTTAATAAAAATTATCATTTTCATCTAGTCTTGAAATCGTATAGCCCCAAAAAATGTCTAAAAACCGCAACCATCCCTTCCATAGTGTTTGCCAACCAGGTTCACCGTCTGATCGTCTTCCTATAAACCCCCCTAGTTTAGCTACAGAATGCCAAAAGATTCTCACATTTATTTCTTTTGGTAACTGAAATCGCTTACATATAATTTCAAGAGCATCTTCGTCCACTACCTCTTTGGCTGGTATTTCAGGTTGTGCTCTCGCTATATTCCTTAACTGAAGCATCAAAATCGCGATCACTCCTAAAATACCTACGAGAGCCTCAATCCTTCTTTCCGCTTCGAGTTGACTAGACTCTATACGACATCCTGTTTTTAAACATTTATGATATTCTTCAATAATCCATCTATTTGAATACCATCTTATCTTCTCAATTGCTTCTTCAGTGCTGTTAACTAAAATACTTGAATAAAGTATCCACTCAATCCCTTCCTCCTCATTCCAACATCTGATTGCAGTTAGTGACAATGGCTGCAGCTTTCCTTTCAAACGCGCCGGTACTTGCAACGTGATTTGTTCCCAACTTACATTTAGAACCATCTCTTCTTGTTTTGAGCCTCCCTCTTTTCGTATATCAATGATTGTGGTTCCCATACTTTCTAGAGATCTCATATGTCTCATGAGTAATGTTTCATACCCATCAACATCAATGTTCCGATCTTGGCATGCCCTAACAACTGATTCCCATCCTAATTCTTTTGATTTCACAAAAAACTCAAATACATCGTTTGCTCTGTCACCTACGGAAACCCATATACATTCTTCTGGAGGGGATCCAATTGCTTTCAGATTTTTTAACCAGAGATCTGATTCCTTACTTCTCTTATTTCTTTCTGTTCTAGACTCATTTTTGTTTAAGGAGGGATTTTTTCTTTCCCAAACTTGTTGGTGAGCAAGACCTAGCACTTTTGGATTTATCGTATCAGGTTCGATCGCGAGACAACTATGGAACATTAAACCTGTATTCTGATGATTTCCTATGTGCCCCCTAATCTTCTCTAAGTTAGTATAATCCAATTCTGAAGTATCTTGAGGAAATAAAACAACTTTTCCATTTTTTCTCTCAGAACTTGCCTTTTTTACCCGTTCCCGATGAGGTGTTTGAATACGTTTGTGTGTTACTTTATCGTTTTTAAAAAATTCGTAACATGTTTTTATATCCTTCCATTTTACCATTTGCTGAGGAATACTACCTTCAGGAAGCTTACTCATTCCATTTGCTATTAATATTAGTCGGTTACTTAAGCGTTCGTCATTGAAATTGGCACCGCCGAAGTTTTCTTCAATCCAAATATCATTCATGTATGGTTGATACATAATTTTCTCCAATAAAATTTGCTCTAAAGTATTTAAGAGCGAACTTATTGTCAAAAAAAATGTTACATTTGTAAAAGATTTATTTTATTTGCCTTTATACTGATACCTAGAGGAATAAAAACGAATGTTCCTCTAGGTATAACACACTCAAAAATGGACTTAAACCACAAAAGATGTGGGTAATGCTAAGGGCGATGCCCTGGGCTGTTGCAATTAGAGCCCTCCAGGCTCATAGAAAGAGCCTATCAAGAAAATAAGTTAGCGTTTATGGAGCGATGCCCTGGGATGTTGTAATTTAAGCCTTTCAAGTTTGCTTTTTAACGGTTAAAGATGCTAAAAGAGCCTGAAGGGCTCCAATTGCAACAGCCTAGGGCATTGCCCTAGGTTAGGTTAGTATATAAACAGCAGCCTATAGGGCTGCCAGAGAGCGACATTATTTGATGTGAATTTGTTTGTGATTAATGCATCATTCTGGCAGCCCTTACAGGCTGCAAACTTATTTTTATCCCTACCCAGGGCGATGCCCTGGGCTGTTGCAATTAGAGCCCTCCAGGCTCATACAAATAGCCTCAGCTTTTTTGGAGCCCTTTGGGTTTATTCCTCCATAGAAAGAGCTAATGCTAATGCTAATTCAGCATCTACATCTTCCATTTTAACATCTTCTCTACTAGAACGCGCTAACGCTTCAACTAAAGCAGGATCGCTATCATGGATCGCTACATCCTCCAGAGAACGTGCCATTGCTATTGCTATCTCATCTTCTGAGTATGCTACACCCCTAGGTTCTGGCTCTGCTTCCATGTTATTCAAGTAGCGTTGCAAAGCAGCAGCAAAGTCAATATCAATGCCGTCATTTAGAGCCTGGCGGGTTGCCTGTACATCATGATTAACAATGGCAAGCTGCTGATTATTACCTTCGCGATTTGCTAGCTCTTGTCGTGAAAGAATCCTTGGTGCCGGCGCACCTCCAGGAGCACCTATTAAAAGAGGTATATCTTGGATGTTTGCCGGTTGAATGCGAATCGTACGTCGATAGACTTTTAGTTCCTCGGAAAGCCGTAATACCCAATTAACTAATTCCCCATTTGATTCATCAATTTGATTCAATAAAACCTCTCCATTTGTCTCTTCACCCAATCTTAAATTATTGAAAACGCCCAATTCGGCTAACCTTTTTTTAAGCTCCTCTAATAATTCTATGGCCCATTGCCTTTGCTGTTCTCCTTTTCCACTTAGTGATATTAAGTAATTTTTTATTCTTTCTCTTTGACCATCAGTAAAGTCAATGTATTTCCAGATTGCTTCTGATAGGGATGTTGGGCGGGAAACGGCAAACATAAAAAATAAATGAGCCAACGAGGATTCCATGCTATTCAATTGGTCACTGATTAATTGCCAATTTCTATCTAAAACTAAGCCACGTCGATCGGCAATACAAAAAAGCTGAATGACTTTCACCATTCGCTCTTCTAGGTTGGAATCTAAAGGAAAATTTTTAACATCTAAAAGGTATTGTTGTAATCTAAAGGTGGCTTTTAAATGATCATGATGGGTTTCTGGAAATTCAAATAACATCTCACAAGTTTCAAGCCAAGTTTCAGATTCTTCTTCATGCGAAATTTCTTCAAGCAATAAATTGTTTTGCAGTTCAGCTTTGCAGGGAAGGCCAAATTCGGTTAAAAGCATAACCAATTGGTGGCTAGAACAAGAAGTAGTAGCATCAATCATGCTTTGCTGCTCCTTCTCTTGCGCTTCATCAATAATGGCATCCAGCTCCTTTATAGCGTGTTTAAAGACAAAACAAGGGACCTTGCTAAGATTAGAAAAGAGTTTTTTTGCATTTGGGTTGCTAGCAAGTTTTTCCCAAGGTAAATCTAAAATAGTTCTGATCACACAAGAGATTTGTTCAAGGTCAACATCTTGATTGTTTTCTTTCACCGGAACTTCCCCTGAAGCATATAAGGCTAGAGCTGTTTCTTGAGCCCATTGAAATTGACCTTTATCAAAAAAATTCGCAATCAATACACTAAAGAACCTATTGGTTGTGAAGACAAGAGATTCTTTTTGTTGTTTTCTGTAGGCCATATAAAGGTCGACAAGCCAGTCTAAATTAAGGGTTCCCTTTGAATATTGGATGAAATGTTCCAATGATTTTAAGTTCGGTTTTATCTCTTTGTATTCTTCCTGCTCAATTAGCTCTATATAGTGAAGGAAATAATCCAAAACCTCATCGTTTTTAAATAATTTCAGATCTATATTACTATAAAATCCTGATAACATCTTGACATAAAGAGAAGGATACCTACCAAGCTCATTCTCATTTAGATCGACACTAAGGAGGGGGTGTACGATCACTTGCCCATCTTCAGATAAAGGTTGTTGATGTGAATGGAATAAAGCCTGAGCTGTTTTAGCCCAGCGATACTCCCCGGGCTAAAAAATTTCATGATCAAAGCACCAAAGAACTTATTGGTTTGTAGTTTTGCCTCAAACATTTCTTCAGCAGGTCCACAAAATATTCTTTCATAAATATCCTTGATCCACCCTAAATCTAGGGTTTCGCCTGAATTTTTGATATATTTCCCTAATAAAATTAAATCAGGTTGAATTGCGCGAAATTTTTCTTGATCAATCAATTCGATATAGTTGGTAAAATAACCGAGAGTCTCCTCATTCTTGAATAAATCAAGATCCAAATCCTTATAATTCCCTGATAATATCTTACCAAAAAGTGGGAAGCAGCGTTGGAACGCAAAAACAGCATTATCGAACTTATTTGATCTTTTAGAATCGAAAATTTCGAAGAAATAAGGCATTTGATTTCTGATCATTTCAGGACCGCTAAAAAAGACCCCATTACACCGCATCCCCATGGCTCTATAAAAGTCAAAACAAGGCCAACTAATAACATTAGCTAACAAGGAGAATCAATGATTCGAAAGGCAAATCCTTTACCCAAGCCATTTTGGGACGTTTTTGGCCTTCCTCTGAGAGGAAGTAAATTAAAATTTGGGGAGGTTAAATCTGTATAGATTGCCTCTTGCAGGTCTGTGGATAATTCACCTCTTTGTTTTTGGATTTCTCGTGCTATAGCCCCAAAGATATAAAAACTCTCTAAATGGAATGGTGAAAATGAACTTGATCAAAAACATTAGAAATAGCAGTAATTTGTGAGAAATATGCATCAGTGCTGCAAAGAATTTTTAAATTATCTTGGTCAAAATTTCTAGGAAGGCATTCAGCAAAATTCTTTAAATGCCTAATAGCGTGCTTCCGTTTTGTATGATCAAGCTTACTCAAATATTTAAAAGTTTTGTGCAGGCATTCCATCAAACCATCGCATTCTAATTCTAAATGATCTAAGTGATCATCTCAAACCCTGTAAATCAAAAGTGTTGCCAGCTTTATAAGTTGCAAGAAACATTAATAAAAAAAATTCAGTTTGTATTCTTTTTGTTGTAAGCTCTCCCATCATCTCCATTAATAAGGTCGAAATGTCGTGACCCGCTTTTTGCATTTTAACTAAAGGAGTGATCCAAGCAGCAAATTCGACTTGTGGGTGCTTCATCCAACTATTGACAAAACCTTCTTGCACATCGTTGCTTAGCTGGTCCACTTTATTCTATCGACAAAAACTTGCAAATCAAATTGGCCATTTTTAAAGCTAAGCCATTGCAAGAATGGATATTAAAAGTATGCTCGCCCTTGAAAAACCAGTCAATTGCATGTTTCGTTTGCAGCAACGCATGGCATAAGCGAAAATAATCGAAGAGAAAAAATTGATGTTTTTATAAGCTCAATTGTTTCTGGATACACGATAGATAATGCAACCTAAGCATGATTCTGGCAATCTTGAATGCCTTCACATACTTCTCTTTTTCAATTCAAATTGCAGGATTTCATTGAGAATCCCAGGGCAAACAAATTTGCTTCCATTTCTTTTAAGGCCGTTTTTACAAACTGGTATTTCTGTCTGAACGCATCAGTTTTTACATAATCATTGTTTAATGAATCCATTTCTTGCGCTTCTTCACCGGGGCCGCCTTCGGTTTCTTCTAAATCTCCCATCCGTTGGTCACACTCTTTTTAAGAAATCTACAAAATATGTACCAGAACCTTATCTTCCCAAGGGGATTTTTTTTCGGGAAGGATTTTTTTTAAAAAAATATGCCATTATTTCATAAATAGAACCTGTTAATTCTTTACTTGCACATATTTCTTTTTTAAATCGACACTCTGTGGTTTGGGTAAATAAAGAATTGATTATGTTATTCGCTTCAGAATGAGCTAAACGAGCATTTAACATGCTACGTACATCCAAATAACTAAAAATATGAGCACCTAACTCATGATTAAAGAAATAAGTCTGTCAAAATTATTCATGTCACAATTATGCATGCAAAAACCTCTCTATTAAAGAATAATAAATTTTAAGAAGATATTAATTTTTGTATTTTTAAAAAAACGTGATTCTCTGTATGGTATAATCATTGAAAATTGTTTTCAATATTTTAAATCCAAACATCCTATATTAATATTTAGAAAGGATAAATATTTTATTAGGGAGAGATTAAGATTTTTTTCAGAATGATCTGTCTATGTTTCGTCCTCTTTCGGCGATTGAT
>CAWCVY010000063.1:0-30322 GCA_963799115.1 uncultured Chlamydiae bacterium
CCTGGCTTGTTTGATCTTTAAAGGGTTATGGTGGGTTGGGGCTTTTGTCAACAACCATTTCCAAACAGGAGCAATTTCGATTTTTAGATCTTCTTCGGGTAATGCGATTGTTTCTTGTTGATCATCACATAATATCCACCCTTTCTTTAATGAATAGGCTCGCATTGCCTCTAACAACCCCCTCAATTTCTCTTTTGCGCGTTTCAGACGACTCCAGTTTGCAACAGACTTGAATTGCCCCATGAATTTTGCCGTCACTCCTGAGAATAAAATCGCATTCCTTTTTTTCCTTGTGAAAATAAACCTGCTCACAGCGCCTCATTAACTCAATAAAAACGAGATTTTCAAGCAGACGGCCACGATCCTCGGTTGGGCGAAATCCTATCTCCTTGGCAAGAGCATGGTCCACAATATAACATTTTTTGTTAGACAGAATCTGCTTTTTAAGTGAATGACTATATCTATTCAAGATAAAGCACAAGTAACTTCCTTCAAGATAGCTGCAATAATCTGAAATTGTTGAGGCTCCAGCTAACCCTAGGATTTTACGCATTCCATTATAACTAAATTCCTTTCCAACATTGCTAGCCAAAAAATAGACGAGCTCCTTAACGGCCTTTTCATTATGCAGATGATATCTTGAAATAATGTCGCGGTAAAGTACGCTATCATAAAGATAATGAAGGTAATCTTTCTGTTGATAGCGTACGAAGTCTGGTATCCCACCTTGAATGGTATATTGTGAAAATAAACGCAAAAGCTGACCTTTTTGTTGCGTTGTATAGACCGATAAGTCTAACAGATCTGGATTGGTATACCGTAGGTATTCAAGAAAAGAATAAGGAAACATCTCTACCTGGACGTAACGTCCGGTCAAGCGTGTCCCTAATTCGCGACTAAACATGGTAGCATTTGAACCTGTGATATAGATCTTATTGCCCTGGTCATATAGCCTCCGAACAAAACGTTCCCATCCTTCAATATTTTGGATTTCATCGAAGAAATAGGTTCCCTGTATTCCATAAAGTTCAATAAAACACTCCAGAAGCTTTTGAAAATCCACGAGATCAAACTGTACCAGACGGTCATCATCGAAATTGATATAATAATCCGACTCCTTTTCTCTTTTTCGCATCTCTTGCATTACTGTCGACTTGCCACAACGACGCAATCCGCTGATGACAACGATATCAGGTGTCTTCTGAAGTGGAAAAATGTCATCCAGAATATCGCGCTTAACAAATTCGTCAGGTAACTTAATGGGATGTTGTTCAATCAATACTTGTTTTAGAACATATGAATCCATTAGGCACCATCCTTTCAACTGTTAATTGAAAGATATCATAGATACTTTTAATTATCAAATGAAAGATATTGAAGTTTGAAGGGATAGCTTTCGACATAAAATTATCAATAATGTTCTTTTAATTTAGCTTCGCAAAGGTTAAACTTTGGATTTTTTTGTTTGTTGCTTATTCTTTTCACCTTTTTTTTCAAAAAGATTGCAGAAAATCCTCGAGAAAGCAATAAAGAAGGGGTAATGTAATAGATCTCTTTTTTCTTTAATGGAGCACCCCTAATTTTTTGGGGAATTTTAATATATTGGGTTATAGAACATGGATTTATTGAAAATCACAGGAGGAACTCCGTTAAGAGGGTGTGTGAATGCTGCGGGTGCTAAGAATGCCATGACAAAGCTTCTCGTAGCCTTCCTTCTATCAGACAAGAAATGCACCTTCTACAATGTTCCTAACATAGGGGATGTTGAGGTAACGGTTTCTCTATGCCAAGAAATCGGGATGGAAGTCAAATGGGACCGCAAAGCAGGCATCATGGAGGTCCTCACAAAAGAACTGAAAACATCCTATGTGCCACAACGCTTTTCTGGCTCAAATCGCATTCCTATCCTCATGATTGGAGCTTTATTGGGCAGGACCGACAATGATATCATTGTGCCTACAGCAGGAGGGTGTTGTATTGGTAAACGCCCGGTTGATTTCCACATTCAGGCTCTTGAGCAGCTCGGAGCAGTCATTGAATATCGGGGAATGAAACGCGAAGGAGCTTATTTTGCTCATGCACACAATGGTTTAAAAGGAACCGTTATCACCCTCCCCTATCCTTCAGTCGGAGCAACCGAAAATACCATTCTAGCCGGCGTGACAGCCCGCGGCTTGACAGTCATTAAAAATGCAGCCATTGAACCCGAAATTGTTGAACTGATTCTTTTTTTACAAAAATTGGGGTCAATTATTACGATTGACGTGGATCGTACGATTCGCATTCAAGGCACCCGCCGTTTTTATGAAGTTGAGCACACTGTGATTCCTGATCGGATTGAAGCCGCTTCTTGGGGAATGGCAGCCATCAGTTCTAGAGGGCGCATTTTTGTAGAAGGGGCTCAACATCTTCACATGATCACTTTCCTTAATAAACTTCGGGAAGTGGGGGGAGGGTTTGAAATTAAAAGCAATGGCATCGAATTTTTCTATGATGGCCCTCTGCAAGGGGGCTTGCATCTTGAGACTGATGTCCATCCTGGTTTTATGACCGACTGGCAGCAACCCTTTGTCGTCTTGCTTACTCAGTCATCAGGTTCGTCGGTTGTTCATGAAACTGTTTATGAAAATCGTTTTGGCTACACTGAAACATTGTGTGAAATGGGAGCTGACATCTCTTTATTCCGCCAATGTTTGGGAGGAAAGCAATGCCGCTTTGCCTCGCAAAGTTTTTGTCATAGTGTGATTATCAAAGGGTCCACCCCTTTAGTAGGCAAAGAAATTCGCATTCCCGATCTTCGAGCAGGGTTTGCTTACGTCATGGCTGCGGTTATTGCCGCTGATACAAGTACGATTTCTGGCCTTCCCTTTTTGGAAAGAGGGTATGAATCTCTCGTCAATAAACTGCAGGCACTTGGTGCTAATGCAACGGTAATTCAAGGGCAAGAAAAGGTCGAAAAGACTTTCTCATCTTCTTTAGAAAATTCTCGCAATCCTTTGGAGCCTATGCTTAATATTACCAACTGAATTTTAAGGAGAGCAATGAAACCGCAGAAATTTTTCGCATTTCTGGTCATCTGGATGTTCTTTGCCATTAGCTGTTTTTCAGCCTCTTTGATAACCGCTCTTTTTTGATTTTTTTTGGGCAAGGGCACGGGCAAGGAAATGAATTATGCAAGAAGTTTATTTTATAATTGCTTTTGACTTGATTATCTGTAATTGGTTATCATGCTATCGGTTTATTTGACCTTGTTCACAAATTCTCAAGGATTTATGACCTGTTCCCTCTTAAATATGATTCCTTCTCCCCCTTGGCGGACTATTCTACGCAAAAATTTTACACGTGTGGAGCTTTTAGCTGATTTTTTGGAGTTGAATGAAGAGCAACGTGCTCAATTAGTTTTCAAACCAGAATTTCCCCTACAAGTTCCTTTACGCTTAGCGCAAAAAATGGCAAAAGGGACTTTAAATGACCCCCTTGTTCGTCAGTTTTTGCCTTTGCGGGAAGAACTGCGGCTGCAATCGAATTTTCCCCTCGATCCCGTTTGCGATATCGACTTTAAAGAAGAAGGCAAAATCTTGCAAAAATATGAAGGGAGAGTATTATTGGTTTGTACAAGCGCTTGTGCCATGCATTGCCGCTTTTGTTTTCGACAACATTTCCCCTATGATACTTCTAAGAGCTTTACCAGGGAATTAGCTTGGATTGAACAGGATCTATCGATTCATGAGGTCATTTTAAGCGGAGGCGATCCCCTTTCTCTATCTGAGGAAACGCTTGCAGAGTTGCTTGAGGGGCTTGCTAAATTGCCTCATATCAGGCGCATTCGCTTTCACACCCGTTTTCCCATTGGCATTCCCGAAAGGATAGATGATGATTTTTTGAATTTAATTGCCAATACGCCTCAGCAAATCTATTTTGTGATTCATTGCAACCATCCCCATGAATTAGATAACGATATTTTAGACCGTTTAAAAGCTTTGCAGCGCTTGGGATGCATCATTCTTAATCAAGCAGTTCTTCTCCAAGGAGTAAATGATGACGCGCCTACGCTCAAACAATTATGCGAGCTGCTAGCCAATCATGGCATTTTACCTTACTATTTGCATCAATTAGATCGTGTACAAAGATCTACACATTTCGAAGTCGATGAAGACAGAGGGCGCGTTTTATTAGGTGAAATCTCTAAAGAATTGCCTGGTTATGCCGTCCCCAGATATGTACGAGAGATTGCCGGAGAACCCCATAAAACTCCACTTACATCCGCTCCACTATCGACACACCCAGAATGCTAAGCCCTTGTTTGAGAACCCGTGCGGTTGTCTCGCAAAGCAGCAAACGTTCGTTTTGCTGCGGACTTCCTTCCACGCGGCAATCACGAAAGAAGGCGTTGAATTTTTCTGCTAAAGTATACAAGTAATCGGTTAATCGATTGGGAAGCAATTCATTGGCCACCAGCTCTAATGCCTCTTGAAAGCGCAGCAAATGCAAGCCTAAATCAATTTCTGAGGGATGTTCTAAGCGAATATGCGTGCTTTCCAGCAATAGATTGGGATCGATGTTTACCTTGCGTTTGATGCTAGCCACACGTACATAGGCATACATGAGAAATGCTGCGGTATTTCCTTCAAAGCGTAGCATGCGCTCGTAACTAAAGGTATAATCGCTCACGCGATGATTGGACAAATCGGCATATTTAATAGCCCCGATTCCGATGGCATGGGCTAGTTGATGCCTTTCACCTTCTGCCATCTGGGGGTTGCGCTCTTGTAAGATTTCGTCAGCTTTATCAATGGCTGCTTGTATGAGATCAATCAGCTTTTCGGTCTCTCCTGAACGGGTACGGAACTTTTTGCCATCGGGTCCCAAGACTAGTCCAAAAGGAACATGATCGACGCGTATTATCCCGGGATCCATATAGCCGGCTTTTTCCGCGGCTTTAAAGATCATTTGAAAATGAATGCTCTGGCCGGCATCGGTAACATAAATAAGGCGTGTGCCTTTCTCTACGTTAATGCGGTGGTATATGGTCGCCATATCTGTGGTATCATAGTTATAGCCACCATCAGATTTCTGCACCATGAGCGGCAGGGGTTGCCCTTCCCGATTTTGGAATCCTTCTAAAAAGATGCACTTGGCGCCGTCTGAGATTTCTACTAGCCCTTTTTTTTCCAAGTCTGCGACAATATCAGCTAAATAGGGATTATAAAAAGATTCACCCCGTTCGATCAGGTGGACATCAAGCACATCATAAATTGCTTGGTAAGCTTGGCGGGAAATCTCGCAAATGATTTCCCAAGCTTGGCGTGCCTGAGGCTGCCCCTGTTGTAGTTCCACAACTTCCAATTGAGAGCGGCGTTTAAAGTCAGGATTATCGTCAAAGCATTTTTTGGCTGCTTTATACCATTTGACAAGATGGGTCAAATCGGTTGCTTCCTGACCGGTCAATACTTGAGGAACCTCTTCTTTCATGTAAGCGATCAACATGCCGAAAGCCGTGCCCCAATCTCCAATATGATTATGACGTATCACATCATACCCTAGGAATTCAAATAGCCTGGCTAAGCAGTCGCCGATGATAGTGGACCTCAAGTGGCCCACATGCATCTCTTTGGCAACATTAGGGGATGAAAAATCAATAATTATCCGTTGAGGGGGCGTGGAAAGCTCGATTCCTAAATGGGGATCTCGCAGCAGCAGATCAATTTTTTGGGACAAAAGGGCAGGGTTAAGAGTAATATTAATAAAACCGGGTCCTGCGATCTCAAGAGAGGCGATCAGGCCCTCCTGCTGGTCGAGTGCGGCAATAATTTGCTCGGCAATTTGACGAGGATTTTTTTTCAATTCCTTCGTTAATTTCATGGCAGTATTGCATTGATAGTGGCCAAATTTTTCTTGTGTGCTTGGGGTCACTTCGATGGGTAGCAAAAAGCCTTGGGACGATAATTCAGGAAAAGCTTTCAGGGTAGCTTGGTAAAACTTTGCATGTAATAGGGAAATTAAGCTTTGCATAGGAGACTTAAGGGAGTTTGTTTTTTTATTATTTCATATAATGATATACACAAGTATATGCTTTATTCTATTTATTTGTAAGTAACCAAAAAGTCTAATAATAACCGTCGACCTAGTGCAATTAGAGCCCTCCAGGCTCATTCAACCCGTCCGTCCTGCATAATGGCACCTCTAGCGTCTCTGCATTTATCATAGCCGTTCCAAATTTTTACCATCAACCACTTAAAAAATTGTCAACACATTAGACATCTTGCATAACCTCAATTCCTTGCCCGTGCCTCTGACCTTGCCCTTGCCCGAAAAAGTTCTGGCACGCAATTTTATTTTTTAATATAAGGGTCTGCTTCTTAAATCCATCGGCCATTTATGCAAAAATACGAAGCTATACAGAAACTTTCGCCCACTGAATTTAGAAGATTAACAGGAGTACGAAAGGAGACCTTTGTACATATGATTTCAATAGTTAAAGAGGCCGAGAAGCAGAGAATGTCCCAGGGAGGAAAGCCTTCTCGTCTCGTCGTCGAAGATAAATTACTTATGGCCCTCAGGACCTATTTTCATTTATGACAAAGCTATGGGCTGAGTGAGAAACATGATTTTAAGCTATTCAAAGACAGTAAGGTACGTTGGGTTCAAACGGTTCAAGGAATCGTTGATTCTGGGTATACCGGAATAAAAAAACTTCAAAATACGAGTCTATTGCCCAAAAAACGATCAAGAGGCAAAGCTCTTACAAGAGATGAAAAGCAGATGAATCGTGATATTTCTTCAAAGCGAGCTTTAAATGAAAATGTAATAGGGCGCTTAAAACGATTTAAAATTTTGAGTGATAAATATCGAAACAGAAGAAAAAGATTTGGATTGCGATTCAATCTGATCGCAGGGATTCAAAATTGGGAGTTAAAATATGACAATCGCCATTTCTCCAGTGCAGAAACGAATTCTTTTAGACCATGAAAAGTTAACCGTATACCAAGAGGCAATAGAATTTGTTGTACTTGCGGATGTTATAATAGAACATTTACCTCGGGGTAGGGCCTATTTAAGCGATCAGCTTCAACGTGCGGGTTTGTCAATACCATTGAATATTGCAGAAGGAGCGGGAGAATATTCCATCGATGAAAAAGCTCGATTTTATCGGATGGCTAAAAGGTCTGCTACAGAATGCGCGGGAATTTTGGATGTGTGTCAACGATTGCAGCTTGTGAATGAAGAACGATATACCAAAGGACGAGAACTGCTGATTAGCATCGTGTCTATGCTGGTGAAAATGGCTCAAAAACAACGCTAATAGGGCAAGGGCAAGGGCAGGGGCAGGGGCATGGGCAAGGAATTGAGGTTATGCAAGATGTCTACTGTTAATCACACTCCTTTGTGAGAGGTATAATAAGAAAAACTTGATAAAAAAAAGCTATAGGCAAATAATACCTCCTACCCTCCTGAAAGGGAGTTATCAGATTACGACAAACAAAGAGGTTGTATGGACTCACCCACAGCTGAACCCGATCTAAAAACTCTGGAAAAATTCTGCAAAAATCTTACCGAATTGGCCCGCAAAGGCAAATTAGATCCCGTCATTGGCAGAGACGAAGAGATCCGCCGCACGATGCAAGTGCTCTGCCGGCGTACAAAGAATAACCCCATGTTGATCGGAGAACCAGGCGTGGGGAAAACAGCTATAGCTGAAGGGCTTGCCCAACGTATTGTTCAAGAAGATGTGCCTGACACCCTTAAAAATCGCCAAATTCTTGCCTTAGATATGGGAAGCCTTATCGCAGGCACCAAGTTTCGCGGTGAATTTGAAGAACGCCTTAAAGGCATCCTGCAAGACATTGAAAAAGCTGAAGGTCAAATCCTTCTTTTCATCGATGAGGTGCATACTTTAATCGGAGCTGGAGCCACCGATGGAGCCATGGATGCAGCCAACCTCTTAAAACCTGCACTCTCCAGAGGAACCCTTCATTGTATTGGAGCTACTACGTTAAGTGAGTACCAAAAACATATTGAAAAGGATGCAGCCCTTGAAAGACGCTTTCAAACTGTCGTAATCAACGAACCAAGTTCGGAAGATGCTATTGCTATATTAAGGGGATTAAGAGAACGCTATGAAATTTTTCATGGTGTACGGATCACAGAGGATGCTATTCATGCAGCCGTCTTTCTCTCCTATCGTTATATTACAGATAGGCGCCTTCCTGACAAAGCTATTGATTTAATCGATGAGGCAGCGAGCTTAATTCGCATTCAGTTAGGAAGCCGTCCCTTGCCAATAGATACTAAAGAACGAGAATTGGCAGGACTTATCGTTAAGCAAGAAGCCATGCGCAGAGAAAACACCCCCCTTGCTAAAAGCGAGGCCGAAAAACTGGAGAGCCGTATTGCACAAATCAAAGAGGAATTAAGCATTTTGCGCCAACAGTGGGATCAGGAAAAAGAGATCATTGAGACACTTAAAGAGAAAAAGGATCAACTTGAGAAACTACGCTTTCAGGAAGAGGAAGCTGAACGAAAAGTGGATTATAACCGCGTAGCCGAATTGCGCTATAGCATCATTCCAAAAATTCAAAAAGAATTAGAAGAATCGCAAAAGAAATTGAACGGCAAGTCCAATAGACTTCTACAAGAAGAGGTCGATGAGCCGCTGATCGCCCAGATAGTCTCTAAATGGACTGGTATTCCCGTCCACAAAATGCTTGAAGGAGAAGCAGAGCGTTTGCTCCATCTAGAAGAAGCCCTTGAAAAACAAGTAATTGGTCAAGATTTAGCTGTTACAGCTATCAGCGAGGCAATCAGGCGTTCACGCTCAGGCCTTAGCGATCCTGCAAGGCCCATGGGAGCATTTCTTTTTTTAGGTCCGACAGGTGTAGGGAAAACGGAGTTAGCCAAGGCATTGGCGGTGCAGCTTTTTAATCAGGAAGAAGCACTCATTCGAATTGACATGTCCGAATACATGGAGAAACACGCAGTTGCCAAATTGATTGGATCGCCTCCAGGTTATGTTGGATATGATGAGGGTGGACAATTGACAGAAGCCTTAAGAAGGCGCCCTTACGCCGTGGTGTTGTTTGACGAAATTGAAAAAGCGCATCCTGACGTTTTTAATATTCTATTGCAAGTCTTTGACGACGGTCGCCTGACTGATAGTAAAGGGCGGGTAGTCAATTGTAAGAATGCTCTCTTCATTATGACCTCAAATTTGGGATCAGACAAACTGCTCGATAACCTTGAGCATTCGGATGAGGTTTTGCAGAAAAAAGAGCTGATGTTGATTTTAGATCCCATTATCAGAGAACATTTCCGTCCAGAATTTATCAATAGGCTGGATGAAATTTTGCCCTTCCATCCTTTAAGAGAAAAGGATATGGAAAAAATTGTGGATATTCAAATGAAATTACTGGAAAAGCGCATGCAAGATCGCTATGTTAAATTAACTCAGACAGATGATGTGGTGGCTCATTTAGCCAGGGAGGGGTATGATCCTCGATTTGGGGCAAGACCGCTAAAACGCTACATTCAGCAAGAGGTGGTCAATCAACTGTCGACGGGAATTCTCGAAGGCCGGATCTCCCCAAATTGCAGCGTCAAGCTAGTGCTCGAAAAAGAGCGGATTGAATTCAAGGTTTGGGAGCAAGATCCGGTAGAGGTTAATCACCTCTGATAGTACACCAAGGTATTTAAATTGACGTTCTTTCGCATAGCTCAAATACATCAATTTAAATGCCTTGCTGTACTAAGAGCCTGTTCAAAATTTTTTAAATAGACAATTTCTCGAAACTTTCTTTGCCTAAAAAATTTTAGTGTCGAACACTTCAGCTGTTAAAACTACCACAGAGCCCACAGAAAACACAGAGAGGGGGAGGGGTATATCTTCATTCGACAAAATGCCATCTACTAATCGCTTTACATTAAAATTAATAAGCAATCCTCGAGTACAGGTTCCATAAAGCCGTAAATAAGACAGTAATTGTGCTTCATGTATTGGGGCTAATTCATAAGACCCCTCTCTGTGTTCTCTGTGGGCTCTGTGGTAGTTTAAGATTTTGAACGGGTTCTAAGAGAAGCACCATAAAAATCTAATATCCATTGAGAGCCTGTTCTCCAAGCAGTGGTGATTTCTTCATACACGAGATTTGCTACAGAGGAGACCTTATCACAAACCTGATTACCATACTCATCCCATAACTCTCCGACATATTCCGAAGCTTTATAACTCGCATACCCAACCACTGCCGCCCCTACGATAGTCACAACAATCACTCCAGCTGGAGTACAAAGCAGAGCTCCGACCGATAAAGCTGCCTCTCCGGTCAATCCTCCAATCAACAATGCACTTTGCATAGTTGCTGTACCCAGAGTAGCAAGAGAGCCACTTGAGGCAAGGAGCATGCTGGTGCCGATCCCGGCCGTTCCTGCTAAAAAAGCGCGACTTACGCTGTCTCCATGGTAATAAGCACTTCCGACGTCATAAGTAACAGCAGCAACACCTAGAGCCGTAGAAAATTTAGCTACCTTTTCACCAAGTACTTTCAATCTACTAATAACCTTTCTCAAAGAAGACAATCCCGATCTATTAAGCAAGTCTAAGCGTGTTGCAATAAGCTGTTCCTTTCTTACCACCTTTTTGCTATATGAGCCCATTTTCATCTTTCTGATTTCCTCCTCTCCATATGAGGAAAGATATTTTGGCAATTTACTATTGATCTTTGCATTTAACCCTCTTTTGATTTCTCTAGTTAAATCTTTAACTTGTGTTTCTAAATTATTGCGTAAGAACGTTGCTTTTTGTCCACTTTGTCCTTTCAATAGATGTAATCTACGATTAAGGTCATCTCGTTTCATAAGGTTTTCGTAAAGGGTATCTAAGAAAAACATCCGCCCCGATCCATTCAGCTTTTGGGCTCCATAAATACTCATTTCCGCCAGAATATCAGGCATAGAGGCATTAGTTAAGGATTGGTTGAACATCTTCCAAGGCGTCGTGATTAAGGGATCGTCGTAATACGTTCTGAATTTGGCAGAATATTCTTGGAGCTCTTCCATAACATCCTGCATGATGATTTGCGATAATAGATCGTAACCGGCCCCTTGCATTTCTCGAAGCGTTTTCCGCTCGTTGAGAGAAAAATTATTGATCTCACGGACAACTGACTCTCGATCAGGAAGAGGGGGTTCTGTGACTAAAATTACTGGAACATAAGCAGGGAGAGTAAGCGATGCGGAGGCGTTATTTAACTGTAAATGAGGATTTCGGTCGCTAAGAGCCTTACTGTAATCTGCAAAAAACCCTTCGTATCCCTCTTTCTGCATAAGACTATTGAGATTCTCATTTTCTCCGGTAATATACAACATCTTTATCCCCCTTCAGTTAAATCGAAATTTGAGCTAATTGCCAGGGTAGATTTTAATAAGATCTCTATTTCTTGCAAAGAAAAATTTGAATTGATTCATAAATCGCTTATGGAAGAAAATGGTGTACTTCTTAGCTAAGATACTCACTAAAAAATGGAGGTGGGAAACAGTTATTATGAAAACTTTACACCCTTTTATCTCTCTTTGGATTAACCCGCGTGCAACCATTCAGAAGCTCACTGTTTCTTACTCACCAAGTAACGATGTCCGACTGATACTCCTCCTTTCACTTGCATATTTCATCCAAATTAGTCTCTTTATTCTGATGGTTGACGTAATCCCAGGTTCGGTTCTTATTAGTATGAAAGGGCTTCAAGCAATAATTTGGGGTATTTTAGTGCTTGGAATCGGCTCTTATACTTATGCGAGTCTTACCTCATTCATGATGTGGAACATTGCAAAATGGTTTAAGGGGGAAGGGAGTCTTGTCAACACCCGCACCGCGCTTGTCTGTAGTATGTTCACCTATCTACCCGTAGGGTTTTCAATCCTGCTTGTGTATTTTGCATATAGCCAAAAACTCATTGGCAAACCAATATTTTTGTTAGACATTATTTCCCTTATCGGACTCCCTTTAGTCTTTATTTACAGTTTCATTCTCATGCTTAAAATGATTGCGGAAATAAATCATTTCAGTCTCTGGTGGGCATTTATCTCCATTTTGTTGTGCGGACTGCTTCAAGCGGGGATCATTTTTAGTCTGTTTATGATTCTCCGCAATTGAATTAAAGGACTTAGAAAAAAAGGAATCGAAAATATGTTCGAAGAAAAAATTTCGCAAGCAAAAAATCTCATCAAGAATGCTACGCACAAATTAGGAGAAGTTGGGGATTCAGTTGGGGATTCCTTTGAGGGGGAAGAGTGTCAAATCGATAACATTTTTCAACATAGATTACAGGGAATTTCTAAGAATGGTGAAACTATTAAAGAGGGGATCATTTACTCCTCCAATTGTAAAATAATAATAAAGCGTTTTAGCGTGCTTGAACATGATGATCTAAAGAGTGTAAAAGGGATTATTTTGCATCAAACAAACGGTGAATTTGCTTTCACGACTTTGGATCGTTATGCCGTTGATAACGCACTCTCTGTAGTTCGGTTCAAAGATGACGAAAATTCCTTGATAGCTAGAAAGCTAGGAAAGTATGGTAAAGGGATTGGTGCACATTTTCTGATTTCTCCTACCGGAACAATTTATCAAACAGCACGTATAGACAAAATATGTTATCATGTAGGGTACATAAAGGCATACTGTATGGAGACCAAATCCTGCACAGCCCAAGACGTCGAACTTTACAACACGATTGCAAATTCGAAACTAGGTGGAGAAGAAAAATGGAAGAAAATTCATGAAAATGAGTCCAAAAAAGAATGGAGTATGCGTTATCCTACAAATAATGATTCTATTGGCATAGAGGTGGTGGGGAGTCCAAAAGACGGCATACATTATCCTGCCCCTAATGCACGCCAAAATGCATCTTCAAAGTGGCTTGTAGCTTTCTTATTAAATCATTTTAACCTCGATAGTAGCCGCGTTTTTTCGCATGGAAGAGTGTCACCACATAAAAAACCAACGGAAGGTACTCAAGTTGAATTTTGACTTCAGATGCATGTAACAAACCTATATTTTTTTCTTGACGTTAGAATCCTATCAGGGTAGGTTCAAAATTCTTAGACGATAATTTAATGATGAACTTTTAAATGATCCACAATGGATTGAAATACAAGTGCTAGCAAAACATACTAAAGATGAATTAAAAATCTTTATCAGAAGGAATGGAAGTGAAATATGAATGCAAACCAAGAGCTTTTAAAACATTTTATCCAAACTCATATTCCCTTTTTTACAAAAGAAGTTCCTTTTGCGGAAGAAGAATTTATGACTAGATATAAAAGTGCAACTTCTGAATGGTGGGATATAAGGAAGAGTATTCAACATTATCCTTTAAACAGTCATTCAATTGATCAACTTGATCGATTATTCGAAGAAGCGGAAGTATATTTTTATCAAGTACTGGGACACGTAGGGGGGTATAGTAGAGCAAATTTTGATACAGATTTAAAAACAAAATGGTCTGAAATTCAAAAGATTGCCGTTTCTTTTTTGAATAAGAATGGATGATGTTTTAACCGTCTGCCTCATCATGTTTGGCTACTTTTTGACCTGCGGAGGAAAGGGAAACGATTTGCCCTTTCGGGCAGATAAATTTGCACCCATCTCCCAGAGCAGTTAGATTATCAATTTTTACTGTCGACTGGCCTGGGGCTATCACGCCACCTGGCGGTATTCCTGGACAGGGGGAAGGCGGTACTCCCGGGGGAAAGGTGCAATTTCCTCCTGGAGGTGGAAAAAAACAATTGCTCTGATTGGCTAGCTTCTTTGAATCTCCCGTTGTTGAGGAAGAAGTGACTTTGAGCTTTAACTTGCTAGTGCAAAAAATGCAGCTAAATTCGCCCCCATCAGAAACTAAATCAGCCATAAAGCTCCTTTTTGATTATATGCTCATTTAAAGTGAAGATTTTTTTTAATGCCTGTGCTTATGCTTTTACCCACAAATAGACCTGCATTTCTGGCAGCCCTTCAGGCTGCTATTTTATACCAAATCTAACCCAGGGCGATGCCCTGGGGTGTTGCACTTAGAGCCCTTCAGGCTCATTTTCGGCATCTTTACCAATTAAAAGATAAGCCTGTAAGGCTTAAAGTGTATATTCATGTTTTTTCACTATTGGTTATTTTTTGGGCCAATTTTTTCAAAACACTTAATATCTGATACCGAGAAATGTCTTTCTTTCTTGTTAGTAACCCAGAATTATATTGATTGGCGCACCAAGCTCTATCGACTCCCAAAGCATTCATTTTAGGCAGAAGCGGAAAATAGTCGATCTGGTCTGGTAAGAATCCACTTCCAAGATCAGCTACGATTTTCTGGGATATCTCATTTGACCAGAGCTCTTTATCCTCGCTTGAAATTATCCGTTTCATCGGATTCACAAAAACAAGTAGGACAAAATAATTACTAAACATGGCCCCTGTTTTCTGGATAGGATGGATCATAGAGACTTCAACAAAAGGTAAATTATTCACAGCTTGTTCTAATTCAACGATTGGAAAAGTAACTCCTTCTCGGCAGGGTTTAAGAAAACCTGTCAGCATCAAATTATGTTCTACTTGTGTAGCAGTGAAATTGCCCTTTTCCAAATTTTTTTCGTTTGAAGGTAAATGTGTGTTAAAAATTCCAAACCCATTTAGACTTTTTTCACCACTATCATTTATATTACTTAGAGACCAGGATGTACCTAGGGTAGGCTTTAAAAAGACATTGAAAGTCTCCAAAGTAGGTCTCGAAAAAAGAGAAACTCCTCCACAAGAATTATCCATTAACAAATCAAAGGCCGGAATTTTCTCCATCCTGTTTAATTGTACAAATGCCTTCCATGATTGATGATTGATGTCGAGTGGGCTTTTATAGCAGCTTTTGAGATATCTTGTGGGTACCCCGGAAACTTGATTCCACAGTTGCAGTAATGAGTTCGTGATACCTATTAGGCTTACTCGTCCATTTTGTAGGATGAGAGGGTCTTTCCTTATTGCTTCATTAGAAACATAGACTCGCGTTACTCCGCAAAGAAAAGACATGATCGTACTGCAAGGTTCTGTCCTAATAGGACACGAAAAGGGAGAAGCCCAATAAGAATGTTGAATGAGATTAAGTGTAAACAGAGCATCTTGAAGCGAGTGAAGATAGGTTGCATGAGCATCAAGAGGAACAAAAGCTAGTACCTTTTGATGCTGCAAGGAAAGTGTAATCTGCAGATGGGAAGTGGCGGGATATGCGTATGATTGTGGTGCATGGTTTTCCTCATCGACTCCCTTTTCATTCACAGATAGTAAAGGCACCCCCTCCAACGAAAAAGAGCTGTCCTCTGTGGCGATCAAATGAGGTTTTATCTCGGCCAGAAATTTAATGATCTGCCCTTTTCCTAAAAATGGGCTGTTCGTTGGTAAATAGCATATCTTTAACCCAAAACGGAGCGCTGTCAGCAGGCTGATAATAAAGCGGATATCCTGTTCCGCAACGATAGCAATTACTTGCCCTGGTTGAGGAGAGTGATAGGACCATTTATCAACGTGAAAATTGACACAATGATGAAGTTTTTCATACGTCCAGTTTTCAGAGTAAACATTTTCTTTTAAAATGGAGTAGGCAACATTGTTAGACTTAATATGCCGAATAATACAGTCATGGTAAAAATCATAGCTCTTTCCATAAATACTATGCGGGTTAGGGAGGATCTGTTCCTGCAGTGGGTAAACAACGCTTTTCCAAAAGTTTTCAGGATCTAAATAGCTGTTTCCTATCCAACTTTCTAAGTCTAAACTCAGGGGGAAGAGTGGCTAGACCACCATTTATTAATGAATGTTTCAGCGTTTAAATTTTGCATAATCTATTCTTATGTATCAATCGAAATTATTTCATTTCCTTCCAACAAAATTTTGATAGTCGAACAGCTTTCCTCTAATAGTATTATTTGTTTCCATACATCTCCCGGGCTGGTAAAAAGGAAATATACAGCTATTGATTTATCTTCAGGAGTTTCAATTTTAACTGTCTGTTGTTGCCCAGGAACAATACAACATGTAGCAAAACATGTCTGGTCTTCTGGAGGATTAACAATTAATTCAGCTATATTAGGGTAATCGTCGGTCAGAAAAGTAGGAAAATTGGTAGCTTTGATCAATACATAAAATGGAGTTCCTTCATTAGTGCTTTTGCTGCTTTTTATTTTTATTGTCGAAATATTGGAATCCGCAAGATATTTGACCACAGGCACGCACGCAATCATAGCTTCGCTGCATTTAGATAAATTTGTACAACTACTAGAAATGATAGCAATCAAAACTATCCCTATTGCTTTAACTAACTTATCCAACATGGGCCTCACGTGTTATCTGGTACTAATAAGAACTTGGGATTTTTTTCAAAACAAACAGAAACGTTACATTTCTCAGAGCCGCTATCATCAGCTAAATTCCAAGTAAAGATATTCTTATTATCTGCATTAGAATCCCTTAATAATTCGAAAAAACTCCAAGAGCTATTCAATTTCTGGAGGCACTTATAGGATCGGCTATTTGTATATTTACTCATAAGTTCTACACCTATCGAACAAGTATCCATTTTCCACCAGTCGATCTTGATGGTTTGCCAGGCAGGGGTTTGATTAAGATTTCGGATGTATTGATCTCCAATAACTAAGTAGGAAAGAACAACGATCGGATTGTCCTCAGGAGAATTCGTAAAAGGAACAGATTGAATGTTCATGGAGATAGGTTGTGGATTACCCTCCTTATCCCACATGAGATCAGCAATTCTTTGTACTTGATTCAACTTCGGAAAAATATTTTCATTTAATTGTAAGTCTTGAGAATCTAACGGGCGCCAAACTCCTTCGTTGTTTTTACAGCATGTGCTCATCACCTCAACCATAGTTTGATAAAATTCACTTTTGGGGTTTAGCGTACCGTCAACTTCTTCGAAGGTCAAAATTTCAGTGCTCTCAGGGTTGAAGGGGAATTTAGAAAGTAGAGTTTCAATCCTAGATTCAAAATTCGTTGACCAGACGTGTTCGATGCATCTTTTTAAATCTGGCAAGCCTAGTTTATAAAGCTGTAATACAGGTTTTAAGAAGACAGATTGGTATTTCTCGGGTATTCCGATACCATTCAAGCACTCTTTGACTCTATTGACATACGACTTAGGGTTGCTTTGTAAAATATTGGAACTTACTCTCGCAACATTTGTTATATAAGGTTTTAAAGCATTCTGGAAGTCTGAGTTTCCTATCGATGGATCTGCATCTAAATCCTTGATCAACTGCCCGATCACCTTTTGGTACTGTGCATAAGGAGCTTCGTCTCCATCTACTGTCAAAATTTTATTCAAGAAATCAAAATGGTTTAGATCGCGCATATTTTTTAAGGTGATGACAGGCTCAGAAAATGCGCTGGTTTGATAATCCATAAACTTGAGAAATTCATGAAAACTGGATGAATCCTGCCCTATGTCGCGCAAGGTTCTTTTTAAGTTATCCAGCGAAACATTCTGGATATCGCAAGAATCAAAATATTTCACGTAATAGTTCTGATAGGTTTTCACATAATTGACGACTTCATGAATCAAGAATGTGGTAAAACGTCTTTTATCTTCAGGATTCACGGCTAGCGAATCTATCCAGTGCGAGAGTTTCTCGGCAGTCGATCTTACTTTATTTTCATATTCTAGTCTTGTGTATCTGCCAGGAATGGAAGTCTTATAGGAAAAATGGGGAAAAGAACCATTAAAGATAGGCCGCAAAGGATCAGAAGCCTCTGTGGTGTTTCTAAAGAATATAGAGCCGCTAGAATTGTTGTTCAAAACAACATACTTTTGAATCGCCCTCTCTACATTGTGTGCAACAACCAAATCAATCCAAAGCTTAGTGTGTAATGTGAATAATTGATCATTTAAGGTGAAATTATAGGTTTGGTTTTCCCGATCTGTCATGGCTGACATTTTTTTTATTTTAGTAAAAAATTGGGCAATATTCATATCTTCAATATCGAGAGGTACTGTGGAGGTCTGTTGTATGAATTGTAGGTAACTTGAAAGAGCATCAATGTTCTCACCTACCCAACGGATGACTTGTATATTTTCTGAAGTACTATCCAATCCCGTCTCTTCTTCTAATAGGGTTGCTATGGCAAAGGGCAGGGTATCATTATTTAGGCGATTCACAGCAGAAAGCAGCTTTTCAGAGTCCTTGACGATTTCCTCGAAATTCTGTTCGACATAAATTTGCTGTGTGCATAGTTCTTGAATTTTTTTCAGAAAGTTCATCCAGGGATTAAAACTGGTGAAAGGGATAAAAGGGTTAACCTTACTGAAATTAAATAATGAGGTATTGCTGCTGATTTCTTTGCATGAATTGACATAAGCTTTGAGTAAATTTTCATCAATATTAATAGCAGAAGCTATTTTTTTGGAATCTTCTAAAATGAATCTTCCCAAGTTATTATTAGAGGTGGCGTGCATCAAGGCGTTAAAATATAAACACTTTAACTCCCCTTTGTTTTCAAGCACAGCTTTTCGATATTCCCGCTCAATATAGTGTTTGCGAATGCGATCGGCTAACTTATTTGTTGTGGAATGGAGCTTTTCACCAAAGAAATGGGGTGTTAAATAAGATAGGTAACCGGTGGGATTATTATCAAAAAAAGCCACATAGGAAGGAATTAATTTTTCCTGAAATTTATGGTATTGGAGCAGGTTGAGGTGATCGATCCCTTTTTGAGCTAAAGTCAGTTCATTTTTTTCCTTAAAATAGAAATGCATTAACGGGGAGATTAGCAATAAGAGTAAACCTGCCGATGCTAGCTGATGTTTGAGCATGGGATGTCGAAAGAAAATTTCCATCGAAGGGAGCCTGGTCCATTGAAAGGGATTAAATGAAGTGCTTGACTCCTGGTTGGAAGTAAAGGATAGCGCGTCCAATTCTATTGAGTTGGCGAAGGAGACCCTGGATACTAATACCCTTAAAAACTCTTCGATGGTATGGAAATGGGAAGGCATCTCTTTTGAAAAAGAGAGCATTTTGGAGAAATCCCGATTAGAGGTCGATGTTAGCATAAGAGTGATGTATTCTTCGAAAAACTTCTTCAAGCTTGCTACCAGAGCATTGCTTTCAAATTTTGAAGACAGGTTGATGTCGAATGTAAGGTTTTCCTGTTTCAAAAAACGGGCAAAATCCAGGTAACCTGGAACCTTGTCTAGATGTGTTAAAGCAATCCGAACTTTGAGAGGTTTTTTTGTGATTTCGGATAACAGTGAGATCTTTCCAGCGATTAACTGGGCAAGCCTATTTAAGTCTTTTAAATTATTATGTTCGTTCGACAAACAGTTGTAGGATATGATGATGATAGGATCTCGCCTGACATAAAGTTTTTTCCACAATTTGATCGTTTTTCTTCGACCTTTGATTGATTTATCCTCCAACGAGGAAAAGGAAATCTCTTGAATGACTTGATTGGGACCGAGATAAAATTGTATGTCCTGATTCTCAGTATAAGAAGTATCAAATGGATAAAGGTCTTGGCTTTGTTCAATCAATCCCCGAATCAAGTCAGTTTTTCCACTCTGTACATTTCCTAAAACAATGAAATGTTGATAAGAATTGATGGTGGAACGCGATTCATGTGGAATTTGCCCCAAAAACTTCTTCCAGACATAATAAAACGACTTTGATGAATCAGACCGCTGAAAAAGCTTAGGAAATTTTATGTTAAAATTCCACTTGGGTAATCTTGGTAAGCTAAATTTTGGAAATCTGGGAAATTTCATATATTCATCCAAGGTTAAATCAAATTTTTCAAATTTTTCAGAGCGCGACATACATCTTGGCTTAAATTAAATCAGAAATCAATATTTTTTTATGCATCGTCAGGAGCTCCCGCTAATTGCCGGCGAAATGCCGGTAATTAGCGGGAGCTCCTGATATTAAATTCAGGTTTTTGACACAAAAATCCCCTTGATTACTGGCCTGTGGGTTGTTAAATTATTTTGTACACGCTCAATTACCAGGTTCCTCATCAAGCTTCCTTTTTATGAAGTATCAAGAATGACTTTATATTCTTTAGATTGTGGATCCATAATACTCCATAACGTCTTCCAGGCGTCTATCTGGCAAATATGGAAAAAGCTCCTCATTCTTCCCCAAAAAGCTCGCCGTGAATTCAGGTTTTGCATCGCTACTTGAAATAGACCGAAAGTTGCTTCCAGCAGCTGGTCAATTAAAAACGCTAACATCATTAGATACGCAAACACGGTGTGGAGGTAAATTTTTTAGCAGGATGGACATGATGGACAGGATAAATCAAGATGTGAATTTATAAATTTAGGGTGTTGAAGACGCGCAGTTTGTACTTTTGCTTGTCCAAAATTGATAATTAGCTCAGCACCTAATTCATTCATTACCTCATACGAAATCCCAATGATTTTCCGGGTAAGATTTTCACATAAAAGTGGTTGACGAGTTGATAGACTTGTTATTTTTGGTGGCAAACACTCTCCAATCAGATCTTCGTTTATCCTGTCCATCATGTCCATCATGTCCATCCTGATAAAAAATTTATATCTCATTTTAGCAATGGTTAGGATTTTGCCCTCTTTACGAAAATTTTTCTTCAAAATTTGTATTTATCAGTGCGAATTTTTATTAGCGGGAATTGCTGATTATCTGGAGGAAGTTTGTCCGACTGAATTACTTGATGGAAAATCTTGAGCGTGTTCGGTTTCGCCAGTTTCTCCCAAAGCCCGTCTCGATTGTATCTATTAATACCCTTCTAAATTGTTCTTTACCCATGTTAAAAGGAAGGTTCCTATCGTCATTCTCATTATTTAGGTAAATCAATTTTAGCAGTTCCACAACCTTGGTTTTTATTTTAGGATCGACTTGATCAAACTCTGCAAAATTTGCTATTTTCCAAAGAAGTTCAGCAAAGCCAAAAACAAAATAGGCATTTTGCAGGTCCATCTCCTTCTGAATATTCCCAAGGTCATTTTCAATGCCTTCGACAAAGTTTAAAAAAATAAGCGGTGATTGATCAAATAACATTTTTCTTACAGCTATCAAATTTGGAAACCACCTATTTTCTTCCATTTGCCAAAATTCCCACTTGTCAGGAATTTTAGCAAAAAATTCATTAACAGCATCTTCTCTTTCGAATAATTTAGAGATGATCTGCCAAGGTTTTATTAAGCTATGTTCGTCAACTATTGTAGCCAGACCTTGGAAGAGGGTGAGAGAGCATTCAACCAACCTACCAGGATCAGATTGATTATCTTGAATTATAGAGAAGGCATGCTTGCCATAACTGGCTAAGTAGTCGACAATAAAATATTTATTTAAGGCATGTGTGTGCTTAGCAAAAGAAGCGATAACCTCATATGCTTCTTTATAAATTTTTTTATCTCCGTGGCTTATTTCTTTCAGAACCATCACATTCAAAAGTCCAATTATCGCTTCGAGCTGTTGACAAACTAACGAGAGCTTACTTTCTTGCGCACCGTTTGCTTTTAACGATTTTGTGAGAGTAATAAGCATTCTTTCATAATGTTGGGGTGCCAAAGTGTCGAGTAGAGAACTCGAATGATGACTATCATTTCCCCTGTTTTTTTTTATTTCTCGTTGGAAGTTTATCATGTTAAAGCGATCTAACGTTTTGTTAATCACCTCTAAAACCTCGGAAACGTTCACAGCATTCTCATCCAGGGTACAAATCATAGCATTAAAAATACGAAAGCTTTCGCTTTCATACAGCCGATCTACTAACTTAGAAACCTCTTTGAGATATTCATCGGAAGGATTTTGCTTATTAACAAATAACCTTCCCATTTCTTGAAGAATGTAATTACCCTCCTGATCAATATGAGAAAGGTCATCTAGTTTTTGATTGAGGTCTATTTCATCCACAAAGTTAAAAAATGGGTCTTGTTTATCGACGGTTTGGGTATTTTTGGAGCTTGTCGTTTTACAAGAAGGAGGTTTTGACAGGAATTGCAGTAGAGACTGACTAAGAGCAATAAAGATGTACTCGCCATTGATGTTAACTTGAAAATTATTTACCTTTAACTTAAGAAGAATTTTTTTAATATCTGCGTTTTTTAAATCTTTTAATTCTCCAAGCCCTACATTAATTTTTTTGTAATCTTGTGAACTTTGTTCTTGAATTTCTCCTATCGTACGGTTGGTGTCATTAGGATCAATATTAATTTTATATTCAATGTCATTGAAGTTTCCTTGAACTAATATTGTTACCTTTACGAAAGACTGCGTTGAGGAGTTACCGAATTTAACCAGCAACTTTCTATTTCCCAATTTTTCATACCCATGATCTGTCACGATGAGTTTCCATTCACTTTGAAAAAGGAGATTATAGATTTTCTCGTAGTTGCTCTCTTTTATCTCATTGGGTAGTTCAAGAGGTATTTGTTTGACCTCACCCCTTCTTAAATTGGTCACCGTAGCATTTGGAGCCTTTCCTGGAAAAATTTGGATCTCAAAAGTTTGATCATTATCGAGCTTTGATTCTTCTTCTGATTGGGAAGGGATGGCGATATTACCTAAAAGTTGGAATCCAATAATTTTTTTTGCAGCCGCAATTGATTTTTCCATAAATCGCCCTACATTTCTTGCAGCCCTACAGGCTACTGTTTATATACTAAACTAACCTAGGGCGATGCCCTAGGTTAGGTTAGTATACTACATTTCTTGCAGCCCTACAGGCTGCTGTTTATATACTAAACTAACCTAGGGCGATGCCCTAGGCTGTTGCAATTAGAGCCCTTCAGGCTCATCTTCGGATCTTTTTCAATTAAAAGATAAGCCTGGAAGGCTTAAATTGCAACAGCCCAGGGCATCGCCCTGGGTAGGATCAAAAATTATATAGCAGCCTGTAGGGCTGCCAGAATGATTCATAATCACAAACAAATTTACTTTAAAAAAAGTACTTTAAATACTTTTCAATCCCAAACCCAAAGGAAAATTTTTATTGCGTCATAAATTTTTAGGGTTATAATTATCATGCTTCCGAAAGAACTTCTTGCAAAATACTGAGTTTGGATCTTTTTTGAGCTCTTTTGCGAAAAGCTCTAAAGACAAGAGATTATGCTATGACCCCAGAAAATAAACTCTACCAAGCTTATTTGGAAGAAATGCAGCAAATTGAGAAATTTAGGTCTTCTCATGCTGCCCTATATGGGGAAACTCCCATCGACACTGAAGATCCCTATACAAAAAGATTGATAGAATCATTAGCTTTTTTTGGTGCAAGGGCTCGTTTACAAGGTATTCAGAAAATCGTAGACATTCACCAATGCCTTTATCGACAATACTTTCCTTATCTAATTAATGCCTTACCCGCTTTTGCAATGTTGCAACTGAAGCCCTCCATCAGATATCCAGAAAAGGTAGTATTGCCTGCTGGATCTGAATTAATCTTTAAAACAGCAAATAATCTGAAGGCTACCTTTCAGACTTTAGATGATCTAACAGTTTTCCCCTTCTTCATTAAAAGCTTCGACTTTGGACGTAAAGGTGGGGAAGGGTGGCATTGCAATATTGAATTTACCTCTACTCATACCAGTACAAGCGAAGTGGGATCGTTCAAACTCTATATTAATCATCTGAATAGTTTTCTCTCTTCTTTGACTGTATCCTTTGCGATTCAAAGTTCTTTAGAAAGAATTCAGGTCTTTTATGACGATGCAAAAATAAAGAATTTAAAAGGAAAAGATTGTACAATTCAATATGGTTATAACAATCAAGAGAGAAAAGTTTTTAATCATGTCATTGAACAAATCCGTTCCTTATTGCATTTTCCACAGCAAGAATTATTTATTACCTTGGATATTCCCCCTCTAGAAAAACGTTGGAAGTCATTCACATTGAGTTTTGATTTTAATGAAAAATGGCCTGAATCATGCAAATTAAATAGCGAATCTTTTATCCCTTTTGTAGTACCAATTGTGAATCTTAAAAAGGCTTATGCTGAACCTATTTTCGATGATGGTACGAAAGATAGTTTTCCTTTATTATATCCTGAGCCCATTCATAAATTTGAACTCCACACTGTGGTCAATGTTTCAGAAATCCTTTCAGTAGGAACTAGACCTATCATCCCAGGACTTTTAGGGATTGGAGGGGGAGGATCCTATGAAGTTGACTATTTCAAAAAAGAAATCATGCTAGACATACCAAATGCTTTTAATGACTCTAAAACAGTTAGCGTTGAAGCATTATGGACACAACCATGGTTTTCCAATTATATTAACGATGAACTGGATTTACAATTTACCGAAGCACAGACATTTGGAATAAATGTGCGTCTATTAGGTTCGATTCATCGCTATGAAACCACCTTAGAAGATGATCCTAACTTTCTAATCCGAATTTTATCACTGAAGAATCAAAACCGCTTGACTACTAATGAAATTCTTTTCATTATGAATGTCATGAAAAATTTAAATAACAGTTATTTCGATTTAATTCCCGAACTCATTAAAGATTTAAAAATCAATGAAAAATTTGATCAAAAGCAAATGAATTCTTTGATCGAATATGAATTTTTTCTTAAAGATTTGGGCGGTCAAAAATGGGAATTAGTCTTGTTATTTTTTCGATATTTGAATGATCTATTAAATTGCTGGCTAGCAAGTTTTGAAGTTGAAACGAAAGTTCACTTCCCCAAACACAAAAAACCTTTAATTTTTAGGCGAGGAACAAAACATGAATTATCTGTATTGGCAAGAGATCTCTTTTTTTCTTAACGACCTTGACAAAGAGAGGTTAGCATTTGAGAAGAGCACAATAAATCCTGATTCTATAGAAAATTGTAGAACAAAAATGACGAACCTTGTAGAGGTCTTGAAGTCAAGCCTAGAACAGAGGCTGGATAAGTATCATGCTTCCCTAATCATATTTCCCATTGTCGCTGCTATAGACGAAAAAATGCAGGGATATGATTTCAATGCTAGCAAGATTAAATGGGCACCGCTTCAGAAAGATTTCTATGCGGCATATAATGCAGGTGAAATATTTTTTAAGAGTTTAGATGAGATATTGGATGAACCCAATATTCCTAACATCGTTTATCAGGTTTACTATACCATGCTTAAGCGAGGTTTTCAAGGCAAATACAAAGACTCAAAAACTCAAATATCCAAGTATTTGGATATGTTAAAAGATAAAATTCCAGTTCCAAATACTGTTGAAAAGAAAGTGTTTACAAATCTTCCAGTTTCAAAAAAACCAGCCCTAAAAAAATGGCGTTGGTATGGCCTTTCTTTAACCCTTGCTGTCGTTTCTTTCGGTATACTAACATTAATTGCCCGCTTTCAATAAAATAGATATTATGAATGAGCTTTATGTTGAGAGTTTCTCTAAACAAGAAAAATCAGTTCAAATTATTAGCGAAATTAGAAACCCCACTATTATAGAAGAAACTCCTGTAGAAATTTATGAATTGGCTCATCAAATGATTATTCATTTGGATCAGCTTGAGAAGGAGATAACAGATGCTTATGGGAGTTTTACTGATTTTCGATTCATTTTTGATAAAATAAAGAAAAAGTTAAAAGCTAAAAATACTGAGGGAATCTTTGACTTGTTGGCTGATTTAGAAGAACTTATCGATTTAGGAGCTTAAGCATACCCAGATAGATCTTTTGAATATCCAGAAAATAACAAGAGTTTAAGAGGCCCTTTATTTTCCCCCATCATACAATAACCCAATTTAGTACTTTGTGATAAATTGGCAGCCTCCCTCCCATTTTTTAAAATGAAGTTTACGCGAAAATGAATATGCGTTCTTTGTAATATTGAAAAGATCATTCTTTTCAATCTAGCCTTAATTTCTAAAGGCCAAGGTACCTGTAGTTCAGTATTTGTTTCTTCTCCACTTAATATTATTTTAAAACTGGGGATAGTCTGCACAATTTTTTTTCCAAGAAATGATTCAATTCCTAGACGAGTTGTGCCAATCACTATCGATGAGCTATTTTGCCTAAACACTCTAGGAGCTTTTATTACTTTTACAGTCAATTCAGGGAAGCATGCCTGAAATAGGTGCCATAATGTACTAGTACTATTTAGGTCCAATAATTTTAAATAGTGGCTTTTGGTTGATTGCCAGCTTGTAAAAAAAACATTGTTCATATCAGGCATACTCATCAATAGTAAGTTATTAATGATGTGATGATCGAAAAAACTTAAAAATCTTGTAAAAAGAACGGGATCAATCGACCCTGAATCCATTTTCTTTCTGAAAAAATTTGGTAAAGGTGAATTACTGGATAAAAGTCCCAAGTTCAAGATGATTCGTACTTTGGGGGCGTTTTCTGAAAAAAAAATATCCTCACATAGTGAGGAGCGGGAAGATAAATCAGAATGGGATTCAAAATAAATATCGGTACTTTGATAGCCAATTTCTCGTAAAAGTTTTAATAAAGAACATACATCAAAGCGTTTGATGTTTTTTGCAATGCGCCAGAGTACCGTGTTCACTAGACCTCATTCGAAACCAGAATAAATGAATTTAACGCGATGTGCGAATTTTTTTTCTACCTCTGTGTGCTCTGTGATCTCTGTGGTTATTTAACTACCACAGAGATCACAGAGTACGCAGAGAGAAATACTTATGAATCTGTGAAAACTCGCACATCGCGTTAACTACCATTCCACAAACATATCTAAATCTGTTCGATACAATTTTTCAAGGGTCTTAATTTGCAAAGATTCACTATTCTGATATTGAGCTGATAATGCGGCAACATGTTTTGCAAACAAAGAAAAATATTTCGCAAATAACTTAGGGAAATAATTCAGAGGATCGAAGGTTTCAATCAAATGGTCAATATCTTTTGCCACAACAGCTGCTTTAAGATAGTCATTTTTAATGATCAAGGATTCAAATATTTTTAATTTACGGGAAAAATCATCAAACCTTTTTAAGAAAAGTGTCTCTTCGTTCACATGCGCCATTTCTGTCGGAAGTTCAGTTTGCTTTGGTATGGCCCCCTTCTCCCCGATTTCCATAGAATTTTGCTGAATTCCTTTATCGTCTGGAATTGAAGCAGCTTGCTCAGAAGTTATTTGTTCAAAAGGCTCCAATTCAGCAATTTGCTTTTCAAAAGTTTCCTTTTCAACTGATGCCTCTTGAGAAAGCTCTACTTGATCATGATACTCTTGGTAGGTTTCCTCTCCATAACTCTCTTCTTGATAAGGCCTTTCTTCAGAAGTTTCCTCTAATGTTGCAACAATAGGTTCAATTTGACTCCTCCCTTCCTGCTCTTCCTCTTCCTGGCCCTCATTAGATTCAATGGGCTTTGAAATATCGACAATAAATGGCTGAAATTCTTCGATTTTTTTCACTAAATGCAACACTCTGTCTTTCGTTGGTGACTTAGGCCATTTATCCAAGAAGAAATTTTTAAATTCATGGGCTATTGAAATGAGATTATTGAGTTCTTCTGGAGAGACATCTAAAACAGATTTTTTCCAAACAGGATTGATTTTACCTGTATTATGGAGTTTTTCAGAGTATTTTAGCTTTAATAAAATTTGTGAAAAAAACCAATTTAAGCTACTTTGAACGTGTTTATCCTTCCTATTTGATGGTGCTAGAACTTCCCAATGCACAGTTACTAGAGAGATCATTACCGGAAAAGTTTCAACAAAACTTTTGATGCCATGATTCGTAAAATGTGCATACAAGTAATAGATAATCAATCGAATATCCGGAATCCCCTTGGCAAAGATCTTCTCAATCATTTCCGCAGCTTCGTTGATTTTCTCCTTTTCGACATAATCGACAATCTGATCAAAATGTTCATCAGGGGGATATTCAGAGGAATTTGACGGGGTAGCATTCTTCAATAAATTTTGGACTAGATCTAAATCGACCATAATTCTTTTCCAAGTTTAAATAAATATTTTTGCAGATTGAGTACCCGCAAGCATGTTCTCAAACCAAATTTTTAAAATCAAGCTATTTAAATTTTTGCCCAGGAATTCTCAGTGCTTGCATGCGAATGCCCAATCGCTTATGGGTAATAGCATGGCTGAACCTCCTTGTAAACATGTCTAAAAAGCAATCAATGGTTGCATAAATTATATAAAAAATTTAAGCTCATACCGCCAAAAATAAGAAGGGGGGTGAGTTATGCCTATTTCGTGGATAAGTTCTTTTAATTCTTTTCCAAATTTTCCGCCAATCATCAAAGATAAATTTTTCTATGCTAAAGATAAAATCTTCACTTTTTTGGATACTCCACAAAAAAAGGTTTGGGCAGCGATTGCTATAATTGCTGTAAGCTGTTTTTTAGCCCATTATCTATTGCGTCGCTGCTGTTGTTCTGGAGCCGAAAGCATAAAGAAATTAAATCCTGTTGATTCTGCTAAAAATTTACTCAACCAAGGCAACTATAAAGAGGCAGAAGTTAAATTTAATGAAATCTTGGCTAAAGATTCTAACCAAGAGGATGCTAAGAGAGGTTGTGTTGATGCTAAGTTCGGTTATGCCAAAGCATTACAAAACCAAGGCGAATATAAAGCTGCTGAGCTTAAATATAATGAAATCTTAGCCACATACCCTGACAACCAGGATGCTCACAACGGTTATGCAGAAGCATTACTAAACCAACAAGATTATAAAGGTGCGAAGAATAGATATCATGAGGTCTTAGCTAAAGATCCTAACAACGAAATTGCTAAACGAGGTTATTTAGATGCTGCGATGAGATGTACAGAAGCATTACTAAACCAAGGCAAATATAAAAATGCGCCTGGATAACTATAAAGATGTTTTGCAAGACAAACCCGACGCTGATACTGCCGCTGCTGCAGTCATTGGTTGTGTAAAAGCTTTACAAAAGCTAGAAGATTTTGAAGAGGCGGAAAAAATAAGTCGAAAATATTACAAATCTCATTCTAATAATAATAGTTTTTTGAGTGTTTATTTTGAAACGCTAATTACCCTAGAAAAATATGATAAAGTAAAGGGATTAATCGAAGAAATATTAGAAGATGACCCCGACAATGAAATTGTCATTGAAACTCGTGGAAAAGTGGATAGGTTAATAAAAGAATCTCGAGTTTACGAATTGATTGAGTCTGCAGAGGACTTGTACAAAAGTGACTCTAGTGAAGCAGAAAAAAATTTAAAGAAGCCTTAGAGCTTGGATGTGTAAGAGATTATGTTTTTGCACATTATGCAGTTAACCAATTCAAACAAAACAAATTACCAGAGGCAAAGAAAAGTTTTGAGGCGGCGTTAAAAATTAATGATAAAAACGTTTATGCCTTAGTATATTATTCAGGCCTACTAGAAAAGCTAGGTGAACGCCAAGAGTCAGGAAGGAAATCACGATTAGCATTTAAGATTAATGAAGAAGAAGCGGAAGCTTGTACTGACAAAATGGAAAAGTTGGTCCGCAAATTAGAGGAAAATAATAAAAAACCAAGTCCTATACTCAACGATTTTTCCGCTTTGGTTAATCATGCGGTGGAGTTAAGAAACGAAGGCAATTTAAATGAAGCAATTGTCCAATTTGAAGCAGCATTAAAATTGGATCCTGGTAATGACAATACTGGTAAAATTTATGCTTTGGCTAATTACGCGGAGGCGTTATCTCTGCAAAGCAAATTAGAGACGTAGAACAGCGGAAAAAAACATTAGCAGCAGCAGAGCAACACTTTGAAACAGCATTAAAAGTGGCAACTGATGACAGTGCTGATAAGTTTTATACTTTTGCTTATTACGGAAAGATGTTATCGCTGCAAAGCAAATTAGAGGACGCAGAAAGGAGAAAACAAAAATTAGCAGCTGCAGAAGCCCAATTTAAAGAAGCACTGAAATTGAAAACCAACGATTCTGATAAAGTTTATGCTTTGGCTCATTACGGAGAGACGTTATCTCAGCTAGGCAAATTAGAGAATGCAGAAGAGAGACAACAAAAGTTGGCAGCAGCGGAATCCCAAATTAAAGAAGCTTTAGCATTGAAAACTGATAATAATTCAGATAGAGTTTATGCTTTGGCTCATTATGGAGGGGTTTTATACAAGCAAAGCAAATTTGGTCAACAAGTACAAAGGAATGAAAAATTAGGAGATGCAGCTTTCCACTTCAATGCAGCATTAGAGATTAAACCGGATGGTATATTCTTTGCGCTATTATACAAAAATTCTATTTGAGCAAGGCAAATTAGACAAAGCATCCCTTATAGGTGAAAACCAATTTGAAAATGATCTTCCTGAGTACTCCAGAGGCTTTAAGCGCGCAAAGTAATTTTGGAAAAGGCGGAAGACT